>NZ_BGJX01000010.1 GCF_009811655.1 Methylosinus sp. Ce-a6
GGGCGACATGACGGATGACGCATAGAACGCGGCGGCTGTCGTGAAGCGCGATCGGAATAGCCGTCGCGACGATGTTCCCGCAGCGTTGTAGCAGGCCCGGCTGATTGCCTTTGACTTGCACGATCAGATCATTCCCGGTCGGCGGGGATCTCGTTCGATTTCTCGTCGATCACATCATGCGCGAGAATGATCTGATGATCGACGGCGAAGGCGCTGAGCACATGCGCCGCTTTGCGATCGGCGAAAGCGTCGAAGCTCTGCCGCAGCGTCTTTCCGTCGATGGCGATGAAGCGGGACGGCGCGGCCGCGCAGGACCTGTCGAGACTTTCCGCATGACGACGGAACGCCTTCTCGAGTTCGTCCGGATCGAGCTGCCGCAGAATTCCGCGCACGGAGGCGTAGGCCGGCGCTCGTCGCAGCGCGGCGTCTGGGAAGGTCGCGTTGAGCAGGTCGAGCCGCGCGCGGACCAGGGCATGGATTTGCCTGCGCCTCTCGGGCGACGAAAAGCAGCGCGTCGCAATCGCCAGGGCGCTGCTGCGGCGCCCGCGCCTTCTCGTTTTCGACGAGGCCATCTCCTCGCTCGACACGCGGACCGAGCGCCTCATCCAGGATCGGCTGGCGATCGCCGCGAAAGGCGTGACGCGCCTCGTCATCGCGCATCGGCTCTCGACCGTCGTCGACGCCGATGAGATCATCGTGCTGGAGGATGGCGCGATCGTCGAGCGCGGCGACCACGCGCGTCTCATCGGGTCGGGCGGCGCCTATGCGCGAATGTGGGCCGCCCAGCGGCGCGCCGAGGAGAGCGAGGCGATCGACGGCGTCGGAGCGGCGTGACGGCCGTCAGGCCGGGCGCGCGATATAGACGACATGGGCCGGATCGCCTTCGGCGCCGCGCGCGGCGACCTCCATCGCGCGGAAGGAAAAGCGCGTCTCCTCGAGGCGCTCCTCGAAGCGCGGCGAGGGATCGGCGGACCAGACGGCGAGGACGCCCGCCGGGGCGAGCGCGCGCCGCATCTTGCGCAGGCCGCGCGCCGAGAACAGCGCGGAGTTCACGTCGCAGAGCACCGCCTCCGGCCCATTGTCTATGTCGAGGAGGATCGCCTCATAGGCCCCCTCGCCGGCCTCCATCACGGTGGCGACATCCTCCTCCCGCAGCTCGACGCGGGCGTCCTCGAGCGGGCGTCCGGCGAGCGGCGCCAGAGGACCGCGGTTCCAGGCGATGATTTCCGGGAGCAGCTCCGCCACGGCGACGCGCGCGTCCTTCGGCGCGGCGTCGAGCGCGGCGCGCAGCGTGAAGCCCATGCCGAGCCCGCCGATCAATATGCGCGGCGTCGCGGCGCTCACCTCCGCGAGGGCGAGCCGCGCCAGCTCTTCCTCCGAGCGATGGGCGCGGTTGGACATGAGATCAGAGCCGTTGCAGCGAATCTCGAAAATTCCGCCGCGATGGCGCAGCAGCAGCTCGTCGCCCGCGGCGGTGCGGGCGCGGGAGAGCTCTTCCCAGGGCCCGATCATTCGCCGCGGCCGTCATTGCCCGGGCCGTCATTACGAGGAGCGCCGCGACGAAGCGATCCAGCGCCGCGCCGCGAATCTTCGAGGAATTTCGCCCTATGGCCCTGGATCGCTTCGCTTCGCTCGCGATGACGGGGAAATTCAGACATCCGTGTTTTGCTCCGCGTCCACTTTGCGGCCGACGCGACCGAGATGGGTGTCGCCGAAGGCGGCTCCATATTTGAGGCCGAAGCCGAGCATACGGTCGAAGCCGATATGCGAAAGATGGATGAGCGCGATCGAGACCATCAGGTTCTGGCCGAGATAGACCCCGGCGCCGAGCACGGCGAAGGGGATGATCGTCGTATGGGCGGTGTTGTAGGCGATCGCGCCGATGCGCGGGCCGGCGAGATAGAAGACCATCGACAGATCGGGGAAGAGGAACAGCCAGGCCAGTAGCCGCCAATCCGCGCCGAGGCCGAAATAAGCGAAAAGGGCGGCCGCCATCAGCGCCGCCCCTTCCAGCCGCAATAGAATTTTCGGCCAGCCGAGCACGCTTCCGCTCGTCAGGCCGGAGAGCATCGGCTTACGCCGCCTCTTCCGCGGCCGTCTGGACGGGGCCGGAATCCTGGCCCTTGGCGTCCACGTCGCGGTCGACGAATTCGATGACGGCGAGCGGGGCGTTGTCGCCATAGCGGAAGCCCGCCTTCAGCACGCGGGTGTAGCCGCCGTTGCGCTCCTTATAGCGCGGGCCCAGCACGTCGAAGAGCTTCTTGACGAGATCGACGTCGCGCAGGCGGGCGATGGCCTGGCGGCGCGCGTGAAGATCGCCGCGCTTGCCGAGCGTCACCAGCTTCTCGACGACGGGACGCAAATCCTTGGCCTTGGGCAGAGTGGTGACGATCTGCTCATGCTTGATGAGCGCCTGGGCCAGATTGACGAACATCGCCTGACGATGCTCATGCGTGCGGTTGAATCTGCGCTTCGCGCGACCGTGATACATTTGGCGTCTCCGTTTCTTCTAGCGGCCGCCGTGCCAAGGAACGGCCGTTGTCTTAGTGAGCGGTGAGATGGCGAGCAGTGAGTAGAACGCCCTGCTCACTACTCACCACTCCCTATCTCACTCAATAATGCTCTTCGAATCTCTTGGCGAGATCGTCGATGTTCTCCGGCGGCCAGCCGGGCACTTCCATGCCGAGGTGCAGGCCCATTTGCGCCAGCACTTCCTTGATCTCGTTCAAGGATTTGCGGCCGAAGTTCGGGGTGCGGAGCATTTCCGCCTCCGACTTCTGGATGAGGTCGCCGATATAGACGATATTGTCGTTCTTCAGGCAGTTGGCCGAGCGCACCGAGAGCTCGAGCTCGTCCACCTTCTTGAGCAGCGCCGGGTTGAAGGCGAGCTGCGGAATGGACGGAGCAGCCTCCTCGCGGCGCGGCTCCTCGAAATTCACGAAGACCGAGAGCTGGTCCTGCAGAATGCGCGCCGCATAGGCGAGCGCGTCCTCCGGCGAGACGGCGCCATTGGTCTCGATCGTCAGCGTCAGCTTGTCCTTGTCGAGTTCCTGGCCCTCGCGGGTGTTCTCGACGCGATAGCTCACCTTCTTGACCGGCGAATAGAGGCTGTCGATCGGGATGAGGCCGATCGGCGCGTCCTCGGCGCGGTTGCGGTCGGCCGGGACATAGCCCTTGCCGGTCGCAATCGTGAATTCCACGCGGAATTCGGCGCCCTCGTCCAGCGTGCAGATGACGAGATCGGGGTTGAGGATCTGCAGATCGCCGGTGGCCTGGATGTCGCCCGCGGTGACGGGGCCGGGGCCCTGCTTCTTCAGCGTCAGGCGCTTCAGGCCCTCGCCGCTGTATTTGATGGCGATATCCTTGATGTTGAGGACGATGTCGGTCACGTCCTCACGCACGCCGGGGATCGACGAGAACTCGTGCAGCACGCCGTCGATATGAATCGAGGTGATCGCCGCGCCCTGCAGGGAGGAGAGCAGGATGCGACGCAGCGCATTGCCGAGCGTCAAGCCGAAGCCGCGCTCGAGCGGCGAAGCGACGGCCACCGCGATGCGGCGCGGATCGTAACCCGCCGTCACCTCGAGCTTGCTGGGCTTGATGAGTTCCTGCCAGTTCTTCTGGATGCTCACTGTGGCGCCTTTCCTTCAGCTCTCGGCCGGGTCCCGCGCGGCCGGCGCGAGACCCCGTCGCAATTCGTCCCGATGAAAATAGGTCTCGTCAGACGCGGCGGCGCTTGCGCGGGCGGCAGCCATTGTGCGGAATGGGCGTCACGTCGCGGATCGAGGTCACGGTGAAGCCCGCGGCCTGCAGCGCGCGCAGCGCCGATTCACGGCCGGAGCCCGGACCGGAGACCTCCACCTCGAGGGTGCGCACGCCATGCTCGCCGGCCTTGCGCGCCGCGTCCTCGGCGGCCATCTGCGCGGCGTAGGGCGTCGATTTGCGCGAGCCCTTGAAGCCCATCGTGCCGGCCGACGACCAGGACACGGTGTTGCCCTGCGCGTCGGTGATGGTGATCATCGTGTTGTTGAAGGTCGAATTCACATGCGCGACGCCGGAAACGATGTTCTTGCGCTCCCTGCGGCGAACGCGGGTGGTCTCTTTGGCCATGGTCTCTTTCTCGTCCTTCGGACGCGCCCGTAATGCCGGGCGCTAGGGCTCGATGATGGCGCGAGCGTGTTGCGCTCCGCGCCCAGGTGATCGTCGCGAAGGGCTTCGCGACACGTAAGCCGAAACTTACTTCTTCTTGCCGGCGATCGGCTTCGCCTTGCCTTTGCGGGTGCGGGCGTTGGTGTGGGTGCGCTGGCCGCGGACCGGAAGCTGGCGGCGATGGCGCAGGCCGCGATAGCAGCCGAGGTCCATCAAACGCTTGATGTTGATCGCCACCTCGCGGCGCAGGTCGCCCTCGACCAGATAGTCGCGGTCGATCGTCTCGCGGATCTGCAGCACTTCGGCGTCGGTGAGCTGCGCGACGCGGCGCTCGGCCGGGATGTTCACCTTCTCGATGATCTCCTGCGCCTTTTTCGGCCCGATTCCGTGGATATACTGCAGAGCGATGACGACGCGCTTGTTGGTCGGTATGTTGACGCCGGCGATACGGGCCATTTTCTCGTCTCTCCATCGGGGGCGAACTCTCGCGTTCGCCGCTGTTTAGACCCGCGTCCGGTGGAGGCCGGCCCCTGCGGGTCGCTTATACGACGAAGGCTCCGTTCCCGCTGGAAACGGAGCGCGCCGCCGAAGTGGTGAAGTTGGGGTTCCTAGGCGAAAGCCGCCCGCCCGTCAAGGCGCCCGCGCCCGCGGTCGATCATTTTTCCTCGCTATATTCCTCGAGCTCCAGCCACATCGCATTGATCACGCCGAAGGCGCAGGCGAGGCCGAGGCCGAGGATCCAGGAAAAATACCACATGGCGATCTCCTTCTCTCGATGGGGGAGTTTCGTTCAGTAGGGATAATCGTCCTTGTCGGCGACGCGCGCCTCCGTCACGGGCCCGCGCAGCGTATTGTAGATCCAGGCCGTATAGGCGAGCACGATCGGCAGGAAGACGATGACCGCGGCGAGCATCAGCGTCAATGTGCGCTGGCTCGAGGAGGCGTCCCACAGGGTGAGGCTGTGATTGGGGTCGGCCGAGGACGGCAGCAGGAATGGAAACAGGGTGAATCCCGCCGTGGCGACGACGCCGCCCACGGCGAGGCTCGAGCCGATGAAGGCGACGAGCGGGGCCGAAAAAGCGAGGGCGAGCATGGCGACCAGCGCGCCGAAATAGGCGGCGGCGGGGGCGGCCAGCGTCCACGGCCGCGCCTCATAGGCGGCTTTCCAGGCGCCGGCCTCGCGCGCGACGGTCTTGGCGAGCGGATTGGACGGGCCGGAGGGATCGACCGCGCTCGTCAGCACATAGCCGTCGATCGTCTCGGATCCCCAATAGCCGGCGTAAGTGAAGGCCGCCAGCAGCACGATCGCCGCGAGCCAGCCGGCGAGCTTGGCGCGAAAGGCGACCGGACCTTCCGTCTTGGTCGCGAGCCAGGTGGCTCCCTGCAGCGTGATCATGGAGAGGCTGACGAGGCCCGCGAGCAGAGCGAAGGGGCTGAGCAGGCCGAAGAGATTGCCCTCATAGACGACGTTCAGCTGATCGTCGAAGCGGAACGGCGCGCCGAGCAGGACATTGCCGAAGGCGACGCCGAACAGAAGCGCCGGGACGAAGCCGGAGACGAAAAAGATCCAATCCCAGGCCCGCCGCCAGCCGAGCGCCTCGAGCTTGCTGCGATAGGTGATCGCGACCGGCCGCAGAATGAGGCCGAGCAGCACCAGGAACATCGCCAGATAGAAGCCGGAGAAGGAGACGGCGTAGAGCGCCGGAAAGGCCGCGAAGATCGCGCCGCCGCCGAGGATCAGCCAGACCTGATTGCCTTCCCACACCGGGCCGATGGCGTTGAGCGTCTGCCGCCGCTCGGCGTCCGAGCGCGCGACGAAGGGATGGAGCACGGCCGCGCCGAGGTCGAAGCCGTCCAATATCGCAAATCCGATGAGCAGCGTTCCGAGCAAGGCCCACCAGACGAGCCGCAGAATTCCATAATCGATCATGTCGAAATCTCCTCGATGAGGATTTTCATGTCGAGACGATCATTCGAGCCGAAGACCCGAAGGCCCCCTCCCTCACCCGCTGCGCGGGAGAGGGGGGCGTCGACGTTTCGCGAAGCTTCGATGAAGCGCCGAGTCTGCTCCCTCGCCCGCGCAGCGGGGGAGGGTTGGGGAGGGGGCTCGAGCACCTTCACTTTCATTGACGCAGGCCGCCAGAGGGGGAGGGTGAAAGCGCGTCACGCGATTTGGAGGGGCCGCTCCGGCGTCTCGCGCGGGAAGGATTCGATCTGCGGGCCGAGCCGGACATATTTCACGATCAGCCAGACGTCGACGATGGCGAGCGCGCTGTAGAACAGCACGAAGCCGCCGAGGCTGAGCAGCACATTATAGACCGGCACATTGGAGGCGCCGAGGAAGGTCGGCAGCACGCTGTCGATGATCCAGGGCTGGCGGCCATATTCGGCGACGATCCAGCCGAGCTCGGCCGCGATCCAGGGCAGCGGCAGGCTGTAGAAGGCGAGCTTCAGCAGCCAGGGATTTTCTCTGAGGCGCCGGCGGCTGGCGACGTAGAAGGCGGCGCCGAACAGGAAGATGAAATAAAAGCCGAGCGCCACCATGATGCGGAAGGCCCAGAACAGCACCGGCACATTGGGGATGGTGGAGAGAGCCGCCTCGTGAATCTGCTCCTGAGTGGCGTTCTCTATGTCGGGGCGGATCTGCTTCAGCAGCAGCGAATGGCCGAGGTCGCGGAAGGCCGGCGCGAGCTCGGGCGGAATCGGCGCGTCGGGTCCATCCGGGCGCGCGGCGAGCCACTCATAGGCGGGCAAGCCGCTGCGGATGCGCGTCTTCGACTTTTCGACGAGGGATTTGATGCCCTCGACCGGCGTGTCGAACGAGCGCGTCGCGATGAGGCCGAGGACGTAAGGAACCTCCACTTTCAAATGCGTCGTCTGCTCCTTCACATCGGGAATTCCGAATATGGTGAAGGAGGCCGGCGGCGGCTCCGTCTCCCACATGGCCTCGATGGCGGCGATCTTCATTTTCTGGTTGAAGCTCGCCGTATAGCCGCTCTCGTCGCCGAGAACGACGACAGAGAGCGCCGAGGCGAGGCCGAAGCTCGCCGCCACATTGGCCGAGCGCCGCGCGATCTCGCGATGCTGGCGCTGAAAGAGCAGATAATAGGCCGAGATGGAGAGCACGAACATCGCGCCGGTCACATAGCCGGCGCTGACCGTATGCACGAATTTCGACTGCGCGACGGGGTTGAAGAACACCTCCATGAAGGAGCTGAGCTCCATGCGCAGCGTCTGCGGATTGAATTGCGCGCCGACCGGATTGAGCATCCAGCTATTGGCGATGAGGATCCAGAGCGCCGAGAAATTGGCGCCGAGCGCGACCAGCCAGGTGACGGTCAAATGCGCCACCTTGCTCAGCCGGTTCCAGCCGAAGAAGAAGAGCCCGACGAAGGAGGCCTCGAGGAAGAAGGCCATCAGCCCTTCGATCGCCAGCGGCGCGCCGAAAATATCGCCGACGTAATGGGAGTAATAGGACCAGTTGGTCCCGAACTGGAACTCCAGGGTGATGCCGGTCGCGACGCCCATCGCGAAATTGATGCCGAACAGCGCGCCCCAGAATTTGACCGCGTCGCGCCAGATCGTCCGGCCGGTCATCACATAGACGCTCTCCATTATGGCGAGGATCAGCGACAGGCCGAGCGTCAGCGGCACGAAGAGGAAGTGATAGAGGGCGGTCAGCGCGAATTGCAGCCTCGAAAGCGTCACCACGTCGAGATCGAACATCATGCGCTCCTGAAAAATAGGATCAGCCCCGGTCCCGGGCAAAGAGCTTCTCCGCCACGGCGGCGGGCGAGATCTGCGGCCGCTCGGCGGCGTCGAAACACAGGAAATAGAGCAGGGCGAGGGCCAAGGTCTTGAGAGCGAGCGCTGTGGCGATCTCTCGCCCGAGCCGATGCGGCGCCGGATTGGCCGACATGAGTTTCTCCCCGCCCGAAGCGTCGGGCCGACAGTCTTTCGATGTTTCATTGAAACACGGAAAGACTCTCGGCTTTTGTTTTGACGCGTTTCCGACGCCGAACCGCAGTCGGCTGGAAACGCTCTAGGGGACACTAGCCCCGAACGGCTTCGTCTTCATGACCGCGAAAGTCCTTAAAGACCACGGCGGTCGCCGCAGGCCGCGGTTCGAAGATCCGAGCTTCGGCTTCGCGATTTTGTCGCCGCCGCGGCGCGGCGCGCATTTCGGGGCGGCCGAGTTTCTCTCGGCCAAGTTTCTCTCGGCCAAGTTTCTTGACTTTGGCCGGCGCGTGCCTTATTCGGCGCCTCTCGCTAGCGCAATGCGTTGCGCCGCGCTCGCGGGGGAGTAGCTCAGTTGGTTAGAGCGCCGGCCTGTCACGCCGGAGGTCGCGGGTTCGAGCCCCGTCTCTCTCGCCAGTTTAAATCAGCAGCTCGCACTGCTTATGCCGCTTTTTCCACGTGGGCTCGGTGGGAATGGCGAGGGGCCCGGGCGTTCGGTCGAGGAAGACGCTCGTCGATTGATTCCGGCCTTGCCTGCGCCTATTCTATGAGCATGACCTCGCCCGCCATCACCTTCGATCGTCTCGCCTATATCGATCGGCTGAAAGAGGCCGGGTTCGACGACAGGCAGGCGCGCGCTCAGGCGGATGCGCTGGACGCGGCGTTGCGCGATTCTGTGGCGACGAAGGCCGACGTGCGCGAGTCCGAGCTGCGGCTCGAGGCCAAAATCGAGACCACGGCGGCAAATCTTCGAGCGGACATCGCCCGTTGGCTTTTCGCGGCCGTCGTCGCGCTCGGCGGCGTGATTCTCGCCGCCGTCAAATTCGTGAAGTGACGACGGCGGGACATAGACGCCGCCTCCTCAGTTCTCCATCAACCAGAGCGCGCAATCCTCCCAATAGGGGCGGCCGGGGTCGCGGAAAAAGCCGAAATGGCCGACCGGCCCTCCCTCGGCGCGAATCGCCATGGGCTCGATTCTCGCGCGCCGGAAGCGTTGCAGCAGCGCGTCGACCGCCGGTTTCGGCGCCATCCAATCGTCCTCGATCGCCAAGGCGCGAATCGTTCCCGTGAAGCCGTCGAAACATCCCGAGAACGGTCGTCCCGCCGCGTCGACGAAATAGGCGGGGCTGCGGCACCAGCGCGCCCATTCGAGCGCCGCGTCCTTGGGCAGGTCCTCGCCGAGGCGAAGGCGCGCCGCCGGAAAATAGCCGAGCAGAGCGGTGGGAAGCGGCAATAAGGCGTTCCAGAACAGAAAGAGGGCGTATTTGCGCGGCGCCGGCCACAGGCGCCAATCGCCGATCTGCGTGCTGACCGCCCACATGGCGCCGATGAGATGATTATTGTCCGCGAGCCCGACCATCTGCCCGCCGACGCTATGGGCGACGACGCGCAATCGCCCATCGGGCGCGAGCGTCGCCGCATGATCCAGAACGCCGGCCAAGTCCTGCTCGCCCCAGGCGCGCAGACCGCCGCCCGGCGTTCCGAATTGGCGCGAGGCGCCGACGCCGCGATAATCGAAGGTGAGAACGCTGCATCCGCGCGCGGCGAGAAAACGCGCCAAGCGCTCATAGAATTTCTGCTTCACCGCTATGGCGCCGGCGACGACGACGACGGGCCCTTCGCTCTGCGGCGCTGAAAACAGCGTCGCCGCGAGAGAGGCTCCGTCTCTCGCGGCGATCGTCACCGAAACGCCCTTGCCGTCGCCGGCGTTGGTCATGCGGTCACGCTTTCCTCGGCCAGTCTCGCGGCCGCGCCATTGGCGAGCGGCGCCTCGGCTTCGCGGCGAAGTCTGCTCTGCTGCTGATAATGAGCGGCGAGCGGCAGATTTTCAACCGCGGGGAACTGCTCCTCGATCTTCTTCGGCTCGAACAGCGTCACGACGGATTTCCAGGTCGCGATTCCCCAGCCCTGCGAGCGATAGGGATAGCCGTGCTCCTCGCAGAACTGGCGCAGCATGGGCGCGAGCGCGGGATAGTGACGCGGGCTGATCCAGGGAAAGAGGTGATGCTCGATCTGGAAATCGACGCCGCCGCAGAGCAGCCGGCCGATCGGACCCGTCTCGAAATTCACCGCCGTCGCCGTCTGCAGCATCAGATAATTGTCGCGCGTCGCATCCTTCGTCACCTGGATCGCCTCCTCCGGATAATGCGCCGGAGCAAAGAGCGCGAACATGACATAGGACATCATGAACATCTGCACGACGAAGAACAGAGCGACATTGGCGAGGCCGAAGAAATAGATCGGAATGATCGTCCACACGACCCAATGCGCGCTCACGCAGGCGAGGTCGACCCAGCTCGTCCAATTGCGGCGCTGATCGTCCTTCAGCTCGCGAATGAGGAATCGCCAGCCCTTGAAAGCGACGCCGAAGGAATTGCCGAGCAGCACGATGGGGAAGAAATAGCCCTGATGCTCGAACCACCATCTGGCGAGCCCGCTGGCGTTCTTCAGATCGCGATCGTTGAGCGTGAACACCGGCATGAGATCGGCGTCGTCGTCCACGCCGATGACGTTCGGATTGGGATGATGAACGACGACATGCTTATGACGCCAATAGTTTCCCGACACGCCGAGGAAGAAGGCGAAGTCGAAATACATGATGAATTCATTGACCCAGGGCCTGTCGCTGATCGCATGATGCGAGGCCGTATGGCCGTTCGTCGACATGCCCATGCAGCCATAGGCCACGAGAATCATGCCGATCGCTTTGACGACGAGCATGTCCGAGACGATGACGAGAGAGACGCCTGCGATGGTCAACGCCACGAACAGAAGGCATTCGGCCATGCCGATGGCGGTCAGCTTGCGGCCGAACCCTGCGCGATGGACCTGCTGCCGCAGACGCGCGAAATCCTGATTGGCTTCCTTGGACATATGCACCCCCGAAATACGAATATTCGTCTCAAACGCGCTGCAGGCGGTACGGCGCGTGATAATCCTTGGTGAAGAGGAGCTGGTAGAGCGCCTGGTCGCCCGCGGCGGCGGATGCGATTCCGCAGCTGAGGTAATATTCCCACATGCGCTTGAAGACCGTGTCGTAGCGCTCGGGGTCGAGCGCGTCGCAATTGGCGCGGAAGGCTTCCAGCCAGCGGCGCAAGGTGACGGCGTAATGGCGCGCCATATTCTCGACGTCGAGAATGGCGAGGCGATTGTTCTCGAGCTGCGTCGTCATCGCCGAGAGTTTCGGCGTGTCGGAGCCGGGGAAGATATATTTCTGGATGAAGGGATCGTGGCGATTGATCGCGGTGTTGCAACCGATGACATGCACGAGGCCGCGGCCCGTCGGCGCGAGCAGGCGCTCGATGGCGCCGAAATAAGCGGGATAATCGCCAGCGCGCACATGCTCCAGCATTCCGACGCTGACGATGCGGTCGAAAGCGCCTTCGATCTCGCGATAATCGCCGAGCACGAAGCGCACGCGATCGGAGACGCCATATTTGTCGGCGTTCTCTTCCGCGCGCGCATGATGCGCGACGCTATTCGTCACGCCGACGCCGCGCGCGCCGAAATTCAGCGCCGCATGGATCAGCATGCCGCCCTTGCCGCAACCTATGTCGAGCAGCGATTGGCCCGGCTCGATCTCGAGCTTCTGGCAAATGCGATCGAGCTTGCGCTGCTGCAAGAGATTGGCGTCGTCGTCCTGCGAATGCGCATAGCCGCAAGAGTAGACTTGATAGCGGTCGAGCAGAAAAGCGTCGAACACGTCTTCGCCGATATCGTAATGGCGGCGGACATTGGTCGCCGGGCTCATCAGCCGATTGCCGGCGAGAAGACCGGCGTAGCGCAGGAGAAAGCTCCAATCCGAGCGCAGCTTCTTATGCAGGCCGGCGCGGCACAGCATGATGAGGCAATCGACGAGGCGGCCGTCCTCGACCTCGAAATCCTGCGCCATGAAGGCTTCGCCCATGCCGAGATTGCCATAGGCGAGCACGCGGCTGAAGAAATCCTCGCGAAGGACGCGCAGCACGACAGGCGCCTCGTCGCCGGCGCCGAAGCGATGATCGACGCCATTGTGGCGAACGATCAGCGTTCCGCGATGGAGATGGCGCGACAGCATTTCGAAGAATGCGTCTTCCGGCCGACGCGCCCCGAAGATCTGCGGGAAGGATGATTGTCCGCGCGGCGTTCTCGCGTCGAAGCCGCGCGCGGCGTGTTCCGGCATATATCTCGTATCCGTCATTCGTCTCTCCAAATCCATGTCGCGCGATTCAGAAAAGAATTCCGCGCTTTCTTGCGCCCGGTAACACGCGCGAAATCTTTCGCGCGCCCCGCGCTATTTGCGCCGCGCCTTGTTTTTCATGCTGCTCGCCATGCCGCGCCGAGACGCCGCAAGACAACATTGTGACAAAAGTTGTCACATTATTTCCGCATGTTGACAAGCTGCTCAGCTTGCGCTCGGTTCCTTCTCGCCGCTTCTTGCGGGGCGACGATCGGCTCGAGCCTGGGCGATGGTGTTAGAGACGAGCGGAATGAAATTATGTGCGCCGTCGCACAGGGCGCATCGGCGCTCCGCTCTATGGAAGCCGGGCGAGAGCTTATTCGGCGGAGATGGACAAATGGACGCAATCGAAATGTCGCGCTGGTTGTGGGCGGATCGGCGCGCGCGCGCCGCTCGCGGCGAGGCGGGCCCGACGCTGAACGGCGCAAAGGGCGAGTTCATCGAGACGCGCGGCGCGACTTTGCGCACGCTCGTCGCGCCGAAGAAGAGCGGCGCGAGCGACAAGACGCTGGTGATCGTGCCCGATCCGCCCAATGTGATCGAGCAATATCTGCCGATCATCGACGAAATGTCCAACCACGCCCGCGTCGTCTGCGTGGAGACGCCGGGCTTTGGCCAATCCTTCGTGAAATCGGGCTTTCGCTTCGACGTCGAGAGCTATTGCGATGTCTTCGACGAAGTCTTCGCCCGGCTCGGCATAAGAGACGCGGTGCTGGACATGGCCTGTCTCGGCGGTTTCGCGGGCGTCGCTTTTTCCGCCGCGCGGCCGGACCGCGTGCGCCATCTCATGCTGCAACAGACCGTCTCGATCTCGCAGGCGCAGAAATGGGCGGCGGGCACGGATCGCATGAATTTGATCCGCCGGCCCTATGTCGGGCAGATCTTCATGCGCGCGCTCGATCATGTGGTGACGCGCCATTGGTACAAGGTCGCCATGCCGCCGGCGCATTCGGCGATCGCGCCGAAGCTCGCGGAAGAAGCGATCGCCGGCCTCGATCGCGGCGGTTGCTTTTGTCTCTGCAACGCCTATCAGGCGTTGATGGCGACGCCGGAAAAGCCCTATGCCGCGCAGCCGCGCAAAGTGACCATCGTCTGGGGCGACAGCGATCCGACGCATCATCTCGTGGCGACGATCGGTGATTCGTTGAAGGCGTTTCTGCCGGAGGCGGAGTTCGTCGTCTTCGAGAATTGCGGGCACTTTCCCATGCTGGAAAATCCACAGCGCTATCTGCCGATGCTGCGCGCCGCGCTCGACGCCGCGTGAGCGCCGCGCGCCGCTGGAGTCTTTTCATGTTTCATACGATTTCCGGCTGATTACTTCATAAACACGGGCGTCATCGCGAGCCGAAGGCGAAGCGATCCAGCGCCGTGGGGCGGCTCCTGGATCGCTTCGTCGCTGCGCTCCTCGCGATGACGTTGAAACACGGAAAGACTCTCGGCTTTTGTTTTGACGCGTTTCCGACGCGAACCAGCGTCCACTTCGGCTGGAAACGCTCCAGCGTTCAGCTCGGCTGCGACAGGCGGCGCATTTCGGCGAGCGCCGGATTGCCCTCCGCCTCCAGCCGGGCGATCGCCTCGAGGCCCCATTTATAGGAGAATTCGGCGACTTCCCGATGCTTGTCCCAGGTCATGAAGCTCGCGCCGGGACAGACGGGCGGCTGCACGGTCACGTCGAGGGCGCCGGAGAAATTCGGTTTTTCGCGAATATTGCTGAACACCGCCTGTTGAATGACGCTGGCGAGCGAGGGGCAATTGGGCAAGGGCTTGCGGCGCAGCGGATTGAACATCGCCGCGAGCAATTCGTTGCGGCCGGGGAGCGCGCGATAGTCGAAATCATAGAGCCGCGGATCGGCGTTTCTGAGATCGACGATGAGATTGGGGCCGTTCTTGAGCGCGTGCATCGGCGCGATCGGCGCATTGTCGGAGACGGCGCCGTCGACGAGCATATGTCCGTCCTCGTCGAAGAAGGGCGGCAGCACGCCGGGAATGGCGCAGGAGGCGCGCACCGCCTGCCAGGTCGCCCCGGAGCGGATGACGCGCATCGAATAGGTGGAGAGATCCGTCGCTATGGCGAAGCAAGGGCGCCACAAATCTTCGAAAGCGATGGAGCCATAGGACGCCGCCAGCGTCGCCTCCAGGATCGTGTGGTCGAGCAGTCCGAATTTCGGCAGAGTGAGGCGCTTCAGCGCGGCGTTCCGCACGAAGATTTCATGAATCGCCGCCTCCACCTCCTCCGGGCTCTTCAATTGCGCGAAGGCGACCGCCATGCCGGAGCCGATGCTGCTGCCGCCGAAAATATCGAAGACGACGCCCGATTCCTGAAAGGCTTTGACGATGCCGATATGGGCGAGGCCGAGCGCGCCGCCGGCGCCGGCGACGAAGCCGATCGCCTGGCCGGTGAGAAAGCGGGCGAGACAATCGAAATCCGCGCCCGAATCGAGGGCGACATGATGCAGCATGAAGACGTCGCGCTCGCGCAGCCAGGGCGCGGAGGGATCGGCGGCCGCCGGCCGCTGCGGATAGAGCTTGACGATGCGCCGACGGTTCGGCGGAAACAGCGTGAAGGCGAAACTCTCGATCGGATTGAGCGCCTCGGACCCGCCGGTCACGGCCATGATCAGCAGATCGGCCGAGTTGAGGACGGCGCGGCTCCATTCGTCGAGCTCATTGCCGGCGACGCAGACGACGAGGTCGCTCTCGCGCTCCAATTCGCCGAGCCAATCGGCGACCGCGTAGCGATCGAAAGCGCCGTTCGAAAAATGCGCGCGCGCGTCGGCGGGGGAGAGCACGCGCGCGCGCGCGCGCGCGCCGATCGCCCGCAGCAGGCGCGCGCCGAAAGCTTCCGGAACGGCGCCGCCGCCAGCGGGAACGAGCGCGATGACGCGCAGCCGGCTGCTCTGGCGGAAGTTGCGCCGCGTGATCTCGCCGAGCCGGGCGAGGCGCTTGGCGAGCGAGCGGGTGACGGCGCGCTGCAGATCGGGGAATTGCGCGACGAGCGCGTCGAATAGCGCGCGGTCGATCTCCAGAACCTCGGAGTCGCGCATGGCGATGACATTGGCGCCGCGCGGCTCGCCGGTGAAGAAACCCATCTCGCCGATGAGCTGATCCTTGCCGATCTCCGCGACGACCTCGCCATTGCCGGCGTTCTCGACGCCGAACTGGCCGAAATTGACGATGTAGAGCGTTTCGGACGCGTCGCCCTGCACGATCAGCGCCTCGCCGCGCGCAATGCGGCGGGTCTTCACGCAGGCCTTGATCTTATTGCGATCCTCGTCCTCGAGGGACTGCCAGAAGCTCTGATCTTCCGCTACGAGCGTCTTCGCCATGGAAATGCATTCGTCCCGATGCGTTTCGTCGCGCGCCCCCGCGTGACGATGCGGCGCGCATGATCATCGGACGAATGCGAGAATGCAAGGGCGGTTTCTCGGGACGCTCACCGCGCTCCGGAGAGCCCCGCCGTGCTGCGCCCCTGCGCCTCGGCGCGGTCGCGCTCCAGCGGAATGAGCCGATATCCCTCCTCATGCGTCAGCCAGGAGAGATAGGCGACTCCTTTGCTCTCGACGAGCAGCGGATGATCGGAGGCCTCCGCCGTCTGCGCGAGGATGCGCGGCGCGTCGAAGCTCTCGCCGCCGTCGCGCGAGGATTGGACGAGGATCGTCGTCACCTTTCCGTCGAACTCCTTCCAGGCGCGATAGAGCCTGTCGCCGGCGGCGAGCAGCTGCGGGCGCTGCGGGGCGCGCTCGGCGTCGCCGATGCGCTCGGGCGTAGAGAAGCTCTTGCCGCCGTCGGCGCTGCGCGCATAGAACAGCCCTTGGCGCGTCTTGCCGCGTGTGAACCAGGCGACGTGCCAGCGGCCCGCGGCGTCGATCGCCAGCGCCGGGCCTTGATGCGGGCAGCTCGTCGCCCAATCGTCGAGGCTGACGCGCGCGCCGACGAGCGTCTTGCCGTCGGGAGAAAGCTTCGCCGCCATATGGTCGCGGCGATTGTTCTCGAACACGTGACGCCAGGCGAAGACGGGCCGGCCGTCGCGGTCGAGCGCCGCGCCGATGCGACAGCACTCGCAGGAATGGTCGAGCAATATGCTCTTGCCAGCAAAGCTCCTGCCGCCGTCGTCCGACCAGGCGACGGCGATGCCGCTGCCCTCGAACGCCTCGCCGGCGGCCTTGGCTTTGGCGGCGTCGCGCTTGTCGAGCCAGGCGGCGTAGATGCGCCCCTTCGGGCCGATGACGAAGGTCTCGAAACGCTGGCCCTTGTCGTCGACGAGCGGCTGCGGCGCGGCGAAGCTTTTGCCGCCATCGGTCGAGCGCGTGACAAAGACCGTGCCGTCATGGCTCTTCTCGGGCCGGGTGGTGAAGCTCGCGATGAGCGTCCCGTCGGCGAGAGCGACGATTTTCGGCCGCGCCTCGCCATTATCGTCCAGCGTTCCCACCGGCGCCGCTATGACGAAGGGCGGCGCGAAACTTCCGCCATTGTCGCTGGACGTTGCGCCATAGATCGTCCCGGCGACGGAATAGGTCAGCCACAGCCGCCCGTCGGCGCCGAAGGCGGGCGTCGCGGTGACGGCGCATTCGGGCAGCGGCTCGGCGCAGGCGGGCTCCGCCGCATGGCCCATATGGCCCCCTTTCTCCGCGCGCCCGCCTGTCTCCTGCGCGAGCGCGCTCGATGCGGCGAAAAGGGCGAGAAGAGCGAGCGCGATCGATTTCATGAAGGTTTCTTTCCCGATGGAAGCGGAATGTCTGCTCGAACCGCCGGCAATTGCGATTCGCCGCGGGCGGCGGCTCATCGCCAGATCAGTGGAAATTGAATTTCTGCGAGCCCTCGAAAGAGCCGCCGGGCGGCGGCGGAGCGACGAGGCCGGAGAGAATCGCGCGGACGATCTCCGCATGTTTCGGGCTGCTCGACTGGGCGATCGTCACTCTGTCGACCTTGCCCACGGCGTCGATGTGGAAATTGGCCGTCGCCGAACCGGGCCCGGCCGGGCTCGTCACCGGCGTGCGTTTGGCGATCTCGCTATAGAGCAGGCCGAGGAATTTGCTTTGCGACAGGCCCGAAGAGGCCGTCGTCGCCGGAGCGGTCGCCGCAGCGCCGAGGGAGGAAAGAGCGAAGAGAAGAGCGAGCGTCGGGCGTTTCATCTCGGGTCCGCATGTCTTTTCGCGCGGCGAGAGGACCGCCGCGCGAGCTTTGCCGATCAGTGGAAGTCGAATTCCCGCGCCGCGGAGAAGGAGCCGCCGGGGGGCGGCGCGGCGGCTTCGCTCTCGACCGCGAAGGCGGGGCTGGCGACGAGGCCGGCGACCGTCGACAGAGCGACCTTTCTCATAGGGCGTTCCTCGATTCTTCGGATCAGTGGAAATGAAAGCTCTGGCTCGCGAAAAAGGCTCCGCTGGGCGGCGGCGGGGCATGGACGGAGGCCAATATGCGCCGCGCCAGCGCGGCATGGGCGGGCGATGAGCCGGAAGCGGAAATGCTGGTGATGCCGCCGGCGGCCGTCACATGGAAGGAGCACTGCGCGGTTCCTTCGCCGAGCGCCGAGCTGCCCGGCGTGTGCTCGCGGATCGCCTTGGCGAGCATGGCCTTATAGGCGCTCTGCGACATGCCCTCGCTCTGCGACTGGCCCTCCGGCGCGCCGATGCGGCGCTTCGCCTGCGCCTCGCGTTTCTTGTCGTGGTCGACGTCGCGCTTCTTCTCGACGACCTTCTTTTTCTTCTCGACGACTTCCTTCTGCTGCGGAAGCGTCGGCGTTTCCGGCGCCATCACCTGCGGCGGCGGAATGGCGAGGTCGGGGTGCTCGATCTCCTCGGGCGGCGGGGGCTCCTCCTCCGCGGCGGTCACTTCCTGCGATTCGAAGTAATCGCCCTGCGGAATGAGCTCCATGCTGATCGAGTCGAGGCTAGAGACGCTCGGCACGGCCAGCTTCAGCAGCAGCCAGGCGACGGTCGCATGGGCGGCGATTACGCCGGCGAGGCTCGCCGGCCGCAGCCAGCCCGGCTTGATGGGCGGCGAAGCGCTGGCGCGCTCCGCATCGGTCTCATAGGAAGAGAGGATCGCATCCGTCATTTCGCCGCTCCTCCCGCAGCCGCCGCAGGAGCGGGGCTCGCCGCCGGGGCGGCTTTCGCCGCCGGCCCGGTCTTGGCGCGCGAGTCGGTGAGGATGGCGATATGGGTGATGCCATTCGTCGCCAGGCGGTCCATGACGGCGATCACCTCGCCGTAATTGGCCTCCTTGTCGCCGCGCACATGGACGACGCGGCTGGTGTCGGAGCCCATCATCGCCTTGATCCCGTCGATGAGCGCCTCCGGCGACACCTCCTCCCCGCCGAGCGCCACCTTGCCGTCCTTGGAGACGGCGACGACGATCGGCTCCTTGGGATTGAGCGGCTGCGCGTTTTTCGCCTGCGGGAGATCGACCTTCATGCCTTTGGCGAGCAGGGGCGCCGTCACCATGAAAATGATGAGCAGCACCAGCATGACGTCGACGAGCGGCGTCACATTGATGTCGGCGAGCGGCTGATACAGGCTGTCGCCGTTCTTGAAGCGCGTCGGAAGGCCGACCATCACGCGGCCTCCCGCTTTCTCGCCGCGGCGATATGCCCGCTGGTGACGTCGAGCGCCTTGTCCTCGATATAATGGGCGACCTGCTGGCCGGCGCGCGAGAAGGCCGCGCCGATGCGATTATAGCCGACCGAGGCAGGAATGGCCGCCGCGAGGCCGTAAGCCGTGGCGGCGAGCGCCTCGGCGATGCCCGGCGCGACCACCGCGAGGCTCGTGTCCTGCGACTGGGCGATGCCGGCGAAGCTCGTCATAATGCCCCACACTGTGCCGAATAGGCCGATGAAGGGCGCGACGGAGGAGATGACGGCGAGATTGGGCAGGCCGCCTTCGGCCTTGGTCATGAGCTCGCGGCCGACGCGGCTCATGATCTCGGCGACGCGCTCGCGCTTCTCGCCGATCGACTCGCCGGGCAGATCGATGCTCGCGGCGTGCTCGCCCGCCTCCTCGATCGGCGCGAGCAGTCCTGCCGGGCCGCCGGAGCGCGCGACGCGCGCCGACTTGCCGATGCGCGTGACGGCGACGACGCCCTCGATGACGAGCACCCAGGTCCACACCGACGCCAGCAGCAGGACGGCCATGACTGTCTTGCCCACCGGCCCGGCGTTCAAGAACATGGTGACAGGAGAAATTGAGCCGTATTCCATGGGACGCACTCGCGCTTGGGGTTCCCCGACCGCGCGGCGGCGCCGCGGATCAGCAGATTGTCATTGCTTATGAATTTGTCCGCTCGGCGGCGATGTCCGCTCGTCGAGGAGGGAAGCAGCCGTCCAAACCCTTGTCGCCGACCCCGCGCCATTCGCGCGGGACTCCGGCTCGTCGTCAGGAGAATGAGAGGGACCCGGGCGGGGCGCGGGCGCCATTGACCGCCTGAGACAATGCGAAGGGCGGCGTCGCGGCGGCGAAGGCGCGATAGATGGCGGGCTTCGCCGCCGGCGCGCGCCGCAGGACGACGAAAATACGGTCGGGAAGCACGGCCGGACCGGAATGCGCGGCGAGGCAACAGGGGCAGCCTGCCCCCTTCGAGGGCCTGTCCGGCGTTCCGCCGTTCATGTCGGGGAGCGCGTAATGGCACACGCTGTCTGCGGCGAGTTGCAGGTCCGCGCGTTCGTCGGCCGGGCTCGCGAGGCGATGCGCCGCGCCGGATACGAGGAGCGCGAAAACGAGCGCGCAAATCGCCGCGATCGCGCAGATCGCGCGCATCTCGATGCGCTGTCCCCCCGTGTGTGACATAAATGTCTCTTAACGGATTTTTTAATTTCTGACAATCTGCGAGGTCTTGGATTTGTTCCACGAAACGCGCTAACTCGCATTCGGTTCTATCCGTAGAGTTAACGCGCGCGATGGCGACGACGTTCGCCCGTATCCTCTTTCTTCTCGCCTTGCTGAGCCAGGCGCTGTCGGCGCCCCTCGGCGGCTGGCGGACGCATGCCGCGGGCGACGCGGCGGCGCGCCTCTGTCTTCTCGCCCATGCCGACGCGAGCGCGTCGTCCAGCGTCGGCGATCCCTCAAAACAAGTTCCCAAGAGCGACCGATCTCACCACCATGGCGCTTGCGCCTTTTGCGAGATCGGCATGGGCGGCGCTCCGCTCCTCGCTTTGGCGGAACGAGTCGAAGCGCCCGCGCTCCACGCCGAGGAGACGCGGGTCGCCATCGTCTTCGCCAGCGTTCCCTTCTCGCGCGACGACCGCAACGCGCCGACGCGCGCCTCGCCTTCCTTCTCCTGACCGCGACCACCGCAACGGCGCGTTCGCGCCGTCCATGACGCGCGCCATCGCCGAGATGGCGTCAGGGGAAGGACATCTCAAAAATGCATCGTCATCTTTTGTTGCGCGGCGTTTCCGCCGGCGCGCTCTTCGTCGTCTGTTCCGCCGCAATTCTCCCGACCCGCGCCCAGGAGACGCTGCCGACAATCGATATCGACGCGTCGGGCGGGCCCGCGGCGTCCCACGCGCCGGTTTCGACATGGTCGCCGACCTTGCCCGACGGCAAGCCGGCCTTCGTCGAAAAGTTTCGGCTGCCGAACACGGTCGCGAGCGTGACGCGCAAGCAGATCAAAGAGAAGATCAACATCGTCGATAGCCAGGACGCGCTCAAATATGTGCCGAGCCTGTTCGTTCGCAAATTGCGCGGCGGCTCGGAGGGCATGATCCAGACCCGCACCTGGGGACTGGCGTCGGCGCGCAGCATGGTCTTTGTCGACGACCTGCTCATCAGCCAGCTCATCAGCAACGGCCATACGGACGGTCAGCCGCGATGGGGGCTCGTCTCGCCGGAGGAAATCGAGCGGGTCGATTATCTCTACGGCCCGTTCGCTGCGCAATATGCCGGCAACTCCATCGGCGGCGTCATCAAATACACGACGCGCATGCCGGAAAAGTTGGAGGTCACGGCCAAGCAGACCGTCTCGGTGCAGGACTATTCCTGGTGGGGCGTCAGCAGAGCTTTCGTGACCGAGACGACCGCCCTCACGGCGGGCGACAAAGTCCGGGACTTCTCATGGTTTCTGGCGCTCAACTACGCGCACAATGAAAATCAGCCGATCAGCTTCATCAACGCCGGGACGGGCAATCTCTTCCCCTTTCCCGGCGGCTTCTATTCCCAAAACAAATACGGCGTTCCCCAGAATATCGTCGGCTCGGGCTCCATTTCCGACGAGAATTTCATCAACGGCAAGTTGAAGCTCGCCTATGACATCACCCCGACCATTCGCGCCGCCTACACGCTCGGGGTCTACAACAGCGACCGCGTGTCGTGGCCGGAGAATTACATCTCGGGCGGACGCAACCAATTGTTCGGGCCGGCCGCCGGGCTCGGCTCGATCGGGACGGCGGCGTTGCAGGGATTCGGCGCCGCGAATCTGCGTTACCAGGAGACCGTCATCACCAATGCGCTTTCGGTGAAATCGAACACCGGCGGCGTGTTCGACTGGGAATTGTCCGCGTCGCATTTCAACTATCCGTCGAGCTCGCAGCGCTCGCCCTGGAGCGCATTGGGATCGACGGCGGCCAATCCCTTCGGCGGCTACACGATGACCGGGCGCGACCAGAAGTTCACCGGAACCTATTGGACATTGCTCGATCTGAACGGCATTCTCCGACCGCAAGGTTTCCTCGCCGGCCACGACATCAGCTTCGGTCTGCACGGCGATCAGTACCATATGAACAACCCGACCTGGGTGACGACGAATTGGACCGCGGGCCAGGCGTCATCGCTCGGCGCCGCCCAGTCCATCGCCCAGGGCACGACGCGCACGCAGGCGCTATGGGTGCAGGACGCGTGGAAATTCCACCCCGATTTCAAGCTCACGGTCGGCGGACGTTGGGAGCATTGGCAGGCGTCTGACGGCTATAATCAGTCGACGGGACTCAATGCGACGGCCACCGCTTTCACGGGAACGGCGGCGAGCAGAAATCCGATCTTCCAGCCCAATCTCTATCACACCCGGTTCTCGCCGAAGGGGTCGCTGCAGTGGACGCCGGACGAGAACTGGACCATTACCGGCAACATCGGCCTCGCCAATCGCTTCCCGACCGTGCGCGAGCTCTACAATCTTTCCGTGACGCCGGGCGCGACCGGCTTCGTCACCAATCCAAACCCCAATCTGCGGCCCGAAGTGTCGCTCAGCAAGGAGATCGCCATCGAGCGCAAGCTGGGGGCCGACGGCTCGGCGCGGCTCTCGCTCTTCGACGACGAGGTGCGCGACGCGATCGTCAGCCAAACCAAATTCGTGACTCCCGCCTTCCAGACCGCCACGAACCAGAATGTCGATCGCATTCGCAACAGCGGCTTCGAGATCGCGGCGCAGAAAGACAATGTGATCGTGCGGGGATTGGAGCTGTTCGGCAGCGTCACCTTCGTCAATTCGCGGATCATCTCGTTCAGGGACTGGACGCCCACCGCGCCGAGCGCGGGATTTCCATTCGGCGCGAATTTCGAATTTCCCTGGGCGACATCCGTCTCCGGCAAGAACCCGCCGGGCGTGCCGAAATGGCGCTGGATGGCGGGCGCGACCTACCGTCCCGACGCCTATTGGGCGTTCACTGTGGCGGCGCGCTGGCAGGACCGGATCTGGACGACGCTCGCGAACAACGACGTCGTCCACGGCATTTTCGGATCGTCGGACCGCTTTTTCGTCGTCGATCTGAAAGCCCATTATCAATGGAGCGAGCGCTTGTCCTTCGATCTCGGCGTCGACAATGTGAACAACTACAAATTCGCGCTGTTCCACCCCTTCCCGCAGCGGACCTTCGTGTTCTCGGGCAAATATGAGTTCGGCCGGGCGAAGGGAGAGAGAGGCCTCTTCTTCGAAGGGAATGAGCCGGCCTTGTTCGATCTGTCCTTCCTCAGATGATCGCGTGAGAGGAGGCGATCCGCGCCCGCTCGGATCGCCTCTATTCGACGATGCGGCTCGGCGAGCGCATCGTCACCAGCTCTTCCGCGAGCGTCGGATGCAGCGCCATGGTGGCGTCGAAATCGGCCTTGCGCGCGCGAAGGCGCAGCGAAATGGCGAGAAGCTGCGCCATCTCTCCCGCCTCCGGCCCCAGAATATGCACGCCGACGACGAGATCGCTCGCCGCGTCCACCAATATCTTCATGAAGACTTTTTCGGCGCGCTTCGACAGTGTCGCGCGCATCGGCCTGAAGCTCGCCTCGAAGACATTCAGGCGCCCATATTTCGCTTTGGCCTCCGCCTCCGTCAGCCCGACCGTTCCGATCTCCGGCGTCGTGAACACGGCGGTCGGCGTCAGCGCATGATCGACGACGACGTCCTTGCCGCCGAATACCGTGTCGGCGAAGGCGTGGCCCTCGCGAATGGCGACCGGCGTCAGATTGAGGCGGTCGGTGACGTCGCCGACGGCGTAGATGGAGGGAATATTGCTGCGCGAATAGGCGTCGACGATGATCGCGCCATTCTCCTTCGTCGCGACGCCCGCCGTCTCCAGCCCGAGGCCCTGCGTCAGCGGCGCGCGGCCGGTCGCGAGCAGCGCGGCGTCGACGTCGAGCCGCGCGCCGTCCTGCAGAGTGGCCGAAAGGCCGCTCGCGGTTTTCTCGAGGCTCACAGGCAGAGCGCCTCGGTGGATCTCTATGCCCGCCGCGACGAGCCCCTCATCGAGCCGGCGGCGCAGATCCTCGTCGAAGCCGCGCAGCGGCAGATCGGCGCGCAGCGAGAGGTGCGCCTTGGAGCCGAGCCGCGCGAAGACGCTGGCGAACTCCACGGCGATATAGCCGCCGCCGACGACGAGCAGGCTCCTCGGCAATTCGGGCAGATCGAAAATCTCGTTGGAGGAGATGGCGAGCTCGAGGCCGGGAATCTCCGGCCGCAGCACGGGCGCGCCGCCGGTGGCGACGAGAATGTAGCGCGTCGAGACGCGCTTGCCGCCGGCGAAGGAGACTTCATTGGGCGAAGCGATGACGCCGCGCGCGCGAATGACCTCGACGCCGGCCTTTTCGAGATTTTGCGCATAGAGGCCGGAGAGGCGGGATATCTCTCCCTCTTTTGCGGAGACGAGCGTCTTCCAGTCGAACTCCACCTCGCCGACGCGCCAGCCGAAGCCGGCGGCGTCCTCGAAATCATCGCGGAAGCGGCTCGCCATCACATAGAGCTTCTTGGGCACGCAGCCGCGGATCACGCAAGTGCCGCCGATGCGGAACTCCTCGCAGATCGCGACTTTCGCGCCGTATCCGGCGGCGATGCGCGCCGCGCGAACGCCGCCCGAGCCTGCCCCGATGACGACGAGATCATAATCATATTGCGTCATGCCGAACCCCGGAATTCCAAAGCCCCGGAAAACAAGTCCCGCGGGTTTCGCCAGAGTCTCCCGCGCGAGCGGCGGCTAGAGCTCGTGGCCCTTCTTGCGCATCTCTTCGCGCACGCGCGTCATCATGTCGACGGAAATCTTCTGCGACCATGCCTGCATGGCGACGAACATATCGCTCATCAGCACTGGCAGCATGCCGACATATTTGCGCCCCGAGGCGCTTTTGAAGAAGCCGGCGACATCCTCGAGCTCCTTTTGCGAAAAGCGCTGCGTGTAGAGCTGCGCGGCGCTGTCGATCATTTCCTCGACTTTTTTGTCGAACTCCGGCCGCACGGCGGCGAGCACGAGATTGAGGTCGGGAACCATCTCGGGCCGCGTGCGCGTCACCGAAAGCGCGATCTGCTCGAGATATTGCGGAATGATGAGCCGAAAAGACGAGGCGATGCCGGAATCGACGAGCACCGAGCGCGCCAGCGCCAGCTGCGCCGGCGAGGCCGAAGAGGCGGTGGGCGGCGACGAGGCGACGGGCGGAGCGACGGCGGCGGCCGGAGCCGCGCCCGGCCGCTGCTCGGCGGCGAAGACGGCGGTCGCCAGAATGAGCGCGGCGAAACGAATCGTCAGGCGAAAAATCACTCGGCGAAAGATCACTCGGGACATCTCCTCGTGAAACGACTTCGGCGTTCGGCGGCGCGAGCGTCTTTCCATGTTTCATTGAAACATGGAAAGACGCTCGCCTTTTGTTTCGACGCGTTTCCAACGCCGAACCGGCGTCCACTTCGGCTGGAAACGCTCTATGTCACGCCGGGTCGAGCCGGCCGAGCGTCTCGACGCCGTCCCGGCCCGCGACGACGACGGCGGTCGTAAGACCGATGAACAATCCATGCTCGAAGACACCTGGGATGGCGGAGAGGCGCAGGGCCAGCGCCTCCGGATCGGCGATCGCGCCGAACGCGCAATCGAGGATCAGATGGCCGCCGTCGGTGACGAAAACATGGCCGTCCGGCTTCAGCCGCGGAGCGACCGTTCCCGAAAGGCCGAGATCCTTCGCCGCGCGCTCCACATGCAGCCGCGTCGCCTTCGCGCCGAAGACGTCGATCTCGACGGGCAGCGGAAAGGCGCCGAGCGTCGCGACTTTCTTCGACTCATCTGTGATGACGATGAAGCGCTTGGCGGCCGCGGCGACGATTTTTTCGCGCAGCAGCGCGCCGCCGCCGCCCTTGATGAGGCGCAATTGCGCGTCGAATTCATCGGCGCCGTCGACGGCGAGGTCCAATTCTGGCGCCTCCTCCAGCGTCGCCAGGGGCACGCCCAGCGCCTGCGCCTGCGCGCGCGTGCGCTCGGAGGTGGGCACGCAGAGGACGTCCAGGCCCGCCTTCACCTTTTCGCCGAGCAGATCGACGAAATGCGCCGCCGTCGAGCCCGTCCCGAGGCCGAGCCGCATTCCCGGCGCCACGGCCTCGAGCGCCACGGCGGCGGCCTGTCGTTTCAGCGCGTCGGCGGAGGGAGCGGGCATGGGCGGCGATCCTCTGTCGGTCGAAGGGGGGACTAACGCCGATAGTCGGTTCGGGGGCCGAAAGCAACGGCGGATCCGCCGGCGGCAGGGACGATGGGACAGCAGAAGCCGGCGGCGCTGGGCGTTTCCACCTCCCCCGCGAGTGGCTATCGAATGCACGCATCGCGAGACGCTGTGGCCATCATGGCCGGGCTTGTCCCGGCCATGACATCGCGGGGGGCGAAGAAAATGTGTGCATTCGATAGCCCTCCCCTTTCGGCGCCGGCTCCTCACCCGCCGATCTCTTCCCGCTTGATCTCGAGCTCCAGCCAGCTCTCCTCCGCCGCGGCGAGCTCCGCCTCCAGTTTCGCGAAGAGCTTGCTCGCATCGGCGAATTTCGCCGGATCGCGCGCATAGAGCTCGGGGTCGTCCAAAATCTTCCGCAGCTTCTCCCTCTTGCCGCGCAACTCTTCCATCTTCGCCGGCAGAGTGGCGAGCGCATGTTGCTCGGCGAAGGTGAGGCGCGGCTTGGAAGCGGGCTTTTGCCGCGGCGCGGCGGCGGGAGCTTTCGGCTTCTCGTCGCGCGGGGCCGTGGCGGCGCTTCGCGCCTGCACGCCCTCGCCGCGCTGCGCCACCATGTCGGAATAGCCGCCGGCATATTCGATCCAGCGGCCGTCTCCTTCCGACATCAGCACGGAAGTGGCGATGCGGTCGAGAAAATCGCGGTCGTGGCTCA
The DNA here is from genome assembly GCF_009811655.1 of Methylosinus sp. Ce-a6. Classification (GTDB taxonomy): domain Bacteria; phylum Pseudomonadota; class Alphaproteobacteria; order Rhizobiales; family Beijerinckiaceae; genus Methylosinus. The sequence continues at coordinate 26,861 of NZ_BGJX01000010.1, forward strand.
CCACGATCAGCGTGCCGGGATAATCGGCGAGCATTTCCTCGAGCAGGTCGAGCGTCTCGAGGTCGAGGTCGTTGGTCGGCTCGTCCAGCACCAGAAGATTGGAGGGCTGGGCGAGCGCGCGGGCGAGCAGCAGGCGCCCGCGCTCCCCGCCGGAGAGGCGGCCGATCGGCGTCCGCGCCTGCTCGGGGCCGAAGAGGAAGTCCCTCATATAGCCGACGACATGTTTGCGCTGGCCGTTGATCTCCACGAAGTCGGAGCCGCCGCCGGTCAGCGCGTCCTTCAAGGTCGTCTGCGGATCGAGGCTGGCGCGGCTCTGGTCGAGCGTCGCCATTTCGACGGCGGCGCCCGATCGCACATAGCCATTGTCCGGCGCCAGCGCCCCCGTCAGCAGCTTGACGAGCGTCGTCTTGCCGGCGCCATTCGCGCCGACGATTCCGAGCCGATCGCCGCGCAGCACGCGCGTCGAGAAATTGCCGACGATCACGCGATCGCCGAAGGATTTCGAAATTCCGCGCGCCTCGACGACCAGCGTGCCGGAGGTCTGCGCCTCGGCGACCTCGAGCTTTATGTCGCCCGTCGGCGCGATCCGCCGCCGCCGCGCCGCCCGCATCTCGCGAAGGTCGCCGAGCCGTTTTTGATTGCGCTTGCGCCTGCCGGTCACGCCATAGCGCAGCCAATGCTCCTCGGCGACGATCTTGCGGTCGATCTTGTGTTGCTGCTTTTCTTCCTCTTCGATCTCGCGGTCGCGCCAGGCCTCGAACTCCTTGAAGCCGCGGGACAAATACCGCGTCCGCCCGCGGTCCAGCCAGAGCGTGGCGCGGGTCAGATCCTGCAGAAAGCGGCGGTCGTGGCTGATGACGACGATCGCCGAGCGCAAGCCGGCGAGCCGCTCCTCGAGCCAGAGAATCGCCGGTAGATCGAGATGATTGGTCGGCTCGTCGAGCAGCAGAACGTCGGGCTCCGGCGCGAGGACGCGGGCGAGCGCCGCCCGCCTGCCCTCGCCGCCCGACAGGCTGCGGGGATTTTCCTCGCCAGTGAGGCCGAGCTCGAGCAGCAGCGCTTTGGCGATATGGGGATCGTCGGTCGGCCCGAGGCCGGCGACGACATAATCGAGCGTGGTCTCGAATTTGGAGAGATCGGGCTCCTGCGGCAGATAGCGCAGGCTCGCGCCCGGCTGCAGGAAGCGCGCTCCCGCATCCGCCTCCACCTCGCCGGCGGCGATTCGCAACAGAGTGGATTTGCCCGAGCCGTTGCGGCCGACGAGGCACAGCCGCTCGCCCGGCGAGACCGAGAGATCGGCCGATTCGAGCAGCGGCTTGCCGCCGAGCGTCAAGGCGACGTTCTGGAGCGTCAAAAGAGGAGGCGGGGCCATGGGGTCCGATGTTGTCCGCGCCGGCGGGCCGGCTCGCGGTCTTTTATCGCACTCGCCCCGGAACGCCAGCCCGGCTCAATGGCTCTCGGCGAGCGTCGAGGCCGCGCGCAGGAAACGCGTGGGGTCGACGGGCTCGCCGTCCACCCGCACCTCATAATGGAGATGCGGCCCGGTGGAGCGGCCCGTCGAGCCGAGGCGCCCGACCGGCTCGCCGGGCGCGACCTCCTGGCCGATGGCGACGGAAATGGCGGAGAGATGCGCATAGCGCGTCGCAAGGCCGGAGCCATGGTCGATTTCGACCATCTGCCCATAGCCGCCGCTCGGCCCGGCGGCGACGACGACGCCCCCCGCCGTGGCGCGCACGAGCGAGCCATAATCGTCGCGCAGATCGATTCCCGTATGCAGCGCCGGCCGGCCGAAGAAAGGGTCGGTGCGATAGCCGAAGCCGGACGTCGTCTCCGCCGCGCCGGCGAGCGGCTTGCGCAAGGGCACGCTCGGCAGCGCGCTGCGCAGGCCCTCGAGCGTCTTGGCGGCGCTCTGCGCGGCGGTCAGCTCGCGTTCGAAGAGCAGATCGCTCGACGCGCGGTCGGCCGGCACGAAGGGCCCGCCCGCGAAAGCCTCGGCGCGGGCGCGGCCCTCGGGAAGATATCGCTCGACCGGCAGGCCGGCGACGTCGAAAGCGCGCCGCAGCCGCCCCGCCGCCGCCCGCATCGGTTCGACCATCCGCGAGAGGCGCCGGGTCTGCTCCCGCTCCGCGTGATCGAGCGAGGCCTCCAGGCGCTCGAGCCGCGATTGCAGCGGCAGGCCCGCACGAGCGGCGACGCGGCGCGAGTCGCTCGGCGGAGCAGAGAGGGCGGCGGAGGCGCCGGGGCGCTCGGCCGGCCTCGACGGGGCGTCGTCGTCGCCTCTCAGCCGCAGCTCGAGTCCCTCGGGCTGCGGCTTGTCGAAGCCGGCGAAAGGCGCCGGCCGCTCGTCGGGCGCCGGCGCATAGGCGCTCGCGCCGGCTGGCGATCCCGCGGTCGCGGCCGGCGGATGGCGCTGCGCCGGGGCGGGAGCAGGGGCGACCGCGTTCGGAGCGGCGACGCCTTCGACGAGCCGCGCGACCAGCGCCGCCCGCGTCTCCAGCTTCGCCTGCCTTGCGACCAGCGTCTGCACCTTGCTCTCGACATCGCCCTGGTCGAGAAATTGCCGGCTCGTCGCCTGATCCAGCCGCAGCCGCAGCGCGGCCAGACGATCCTCATAGGCGTAGCGCATCTGGGTTTGCCGATCGACGAGCTCGGCGAGCATATCGTCGCGAAAGGCGAGATAGGCGGCGGCGCAAGGGGCGAGGAGCCCGGCCGCGACGGCCACGACGCCCGCCGTCGCGAGCATGGGGGTGGAGAGCTCGATACGGCGCCGACGCGAGCCGAGCGAGAATTCGATGACGAAAGGAGGATGTTTTTGTCGCGGTCCGGAGTCGTGGATTTTCGGCATGTTCGAGTTCCAGGGGCCGCCCGGCGCGAGAGGCCGCGATTCCGCGCGCGGAGGAGAGGGGCGGGCCGGGCTCTGTTAGACATTATTAAGGTTAACGATCGGCAAACCGGGGCGGGGGCGATCGGGTGAAGGGCGATCACACTCGCCCTCATGCTGAGGGGGCGGCGCATGAAGCTTTCCTCGTCCTTCGAGACGCCCGCTTCGCGGGCTCCTCAGGACGAGGAGACCTCACCCGATTGCCGCCCCGGCCGGACGAGCACTCCCGACGAACCGGCGGGCGGCCGATCTGTTCGGCTCGGGCGAATCTGTTAGAATCGCCGCCGACAGAAAGGCTTTTGAAATGGCGCGCATTTCTCCTCTCTCCCTGGTTGTGGCTGCGGGCGTCTCGCTTTCTGGCGGCTTCGCCCCGAGGGCGGCCTTCGCCAGGCCCAATGTGCCGCTGTGTCTGGCGATGCAGAATAACTACAACGAATGCGTGTGGCGCGAGCGCGCGCGGGAGCGCCGCCATCACCATTATGAGCATGAGGAGGAATGGGAGCCCGATCCTTGGGACCGCCCGCATCGGCATCGCCGCCGCGGCCCCGACTGCGGCGTCTGGCTCCTGCAGCTGAAGGCGCAGGGGTGTTTCTGAAGGCGGCGGCGCCCGCCTCCGTCAGCCGCCGTAGAGCAGCCCGGCGAGCGTGGCGCTCATGCAGGTGGCGAGCGTGCCCGAAAGGATGGAGCGCAGGCCGAGACGCGTGATTTCCGCGCGCCGGCCCGGCAGCATCGCATTCAGCCCGCCGACCAGAATGCCCATGCTGCCGAAATTGGCGAAGCCGCACAGGGCGTAGGTGAGGATCAGCCGGCTCCTCGGCGACAGCGCCTCGTCGGGAAGGCCGCTCATGTCGCGATAGGCGACAAATTCATTGACCACCGTCTTCGTCGCCATCAGCGAGGCGGCCGCCTGCGTCTCGCCCCAAGGAACGCCGATCAGCCACACGACGGGACGAAACGCATAGGCGAAAGCGAGCTGCAGGCTCGGCGTCTCGCCGCCGATCGGCGGCAGATGGGAGAGCGCCATATTGACGAGCGTCACCAGCGCGATCGTCGTCAGCAACACGCTGACGATGCCGACGAGCGGGCCGACGCCGTCGGCGACGCCCTTGACGACGGCGTCGAAAGCCCCGGCAGGCGGATTCTCCACGACGAGCCGCGCTTCGGCGTTTTCCTTGTAGATGTCCCAAGGCGACATGACGGCGGCGACGGCGATCGCCGCCGGCGTCGCGATCACCGAGGCGACGAGGATGTGGCCGAGCGCGTCCGGGATAAAGGGCGCGAGAAATCCCGCATAGATGACCATCACCGTGCCGGCGACGCCGGCCATTCCGCAGCTCATCAGCGCGAATAACTCGCCGCGCTGCATGCGCTCGAGATAGGGGCGGACCAGCAGCGGCGCCTCGATCATGCCCACGAAAATGTGAACGGCGGCGCCGAGCGCCAGCGCGCCGGAAAGGCCCATGGAGCGCTGCAGCGCCCAGGCGAAGGCGCCGGCGACGCGCTGCAACGCGCCCCAATAGAAAAGAAGCGAGGCGAGCGCCGAGATCGTCAGCACCATGGGAAGCGCCTTGAAGGCGAGGATGAAGCCGGCGCCGGGCGCCTTCTCCTCGAAGGGCGCCGGGGCGCCGCCGAGATAGCCGAAGACGAAGCCAGATCCCGCCTCGGTCGCCGTCTGCAAGGCGTCGGCGGCGTCATTGGCGAGCAGCACCGCCTGTTTCGCCGGCGGAAAATAAACAAGGATCAGCGCCGCCGCGAATTGCAACGCCAGACCGCCGAAAACGACGCGCCAGGGAATGCGTCGCCGATCTTCGCTCACGGCGACGGCGAGCAGGAACAAGCAGAGGAAAGCGAGCGAGGAGCGAGCGATATCCGCCATGAAACGCCTCGGATCTCCGATGAGAAGGCTTCGGCGAGGAGTTTCGGCGAGAGCCCCATTGCTGTCGGGCGAGGCTCTATGCGCTCGGCCGGCGAGAACGCAATGCAAATTCGACGGCCAGAGGCGCGCGCGAGCGACGTTCCGCGATCCTTCCCAGAGACGCATGGAAATCGACGACGAAGTCGGCCTCCCGATCGCTGGAGCGCCTGCGCGCGAAAGCGCCCCTGCTCCTCGCTCTCGGCGCGGCCGGCACGCGCGTTGCTAAACGCATAGTGGCGCCGGCGCGAGGCTTCGGTTCGGGGGACGAGATCATGAGCAAGTTCATTCACGCCCATGCCGGGGGCGCCGATTGGCGGGCCGCCCTCGCCTCCTGCCGGGAGCAGATCGAGAACAGGTTGAAAGGCGCGCCCGCGCCCAATCTCGGCTGGTGCTATCTCACCGACTATCACACCCAGGCGGCGGCGAGCATTCTATCGGCGCTGCGGCAGCTTCTGCCCGGCGTGCATTGGGCAGGCGCGGTCGGCGTCGGAATCGGCGCCGGGGCGGTCGAATATTTCGACGAGCCGGGCATGGCGCTCATGCTCGCCGATCTCCCTCCCGGCTCTTTCGAGCTCTTTTCCGCGCCGGAGCATCTGCCCGCCGGCGGAAAGGGCTTTGCGCCCTACACCGCTCTGGTCCACGCCAGCGGCGGGACCCCGGACCTGCAGGCGAAGCTCGAATCGCTCAGCGCCGGGATCGCCACCGGCTATTTGTTCGGCGGCCTCTCCTCGGCGCGCAATCAGCCCCTCTGCTTCGCGGACGAGGTTCTGCCGGGAGGGCTCTCCGGCGTCGCCTTCGGCGCCGATGCGCCGATCGTCTCGCGAGTGACGCAAGGCTGCCAGCCGATCGGGCCGCAGCGCGCCATCACGCGGGCGCAGGCCAATTACCTCGTGACGCTGGACGAGAAGCGCGCGCTCGATTGCGTTGTCGAGGATCTGGGCCTCACCCTCGATGTCGGCGACGCGGAGCTGCGCGCCGAGCTCGCCCAGACGCTGGCCGGCCTCGTCGCCGCAGGCGAGGACGCCTCCGCCCGCCCGGGCCAATTCGGGACCAATACGGAAGTGCGCCATATCATCGGCGTCGGCCGCAAGGGCGGGCTGCTCATGATCGCGGAGCAGATCAAGGACGGCATGCGGCTCGCCTTCTGCAAGCGCAATGCGGAAGCCGCCAAGCACGATCTTCTGCGCATCGTCGCGGAGGTGCGGACCCAGGCGGAAGCGGCCGGCGGCATACGCGGCGCGCTGTATATCAGCTGCTCGGGGCGCGGCGGGCCGCATTTCGGCGAGCCTCACGCGGAGTTCCGCATGGTTCACGAGGCGTTGGGCGAGGCGCCCCTGGTCGGCTTTTTCGCGGGCGGGGAGATCGCCCGCCACCATCTCTACGGCTATACCGGCGTGCTGACGGTCTTCGCCGGAGCCTGAGAATGAGGAAAGCGCCGAGATGACTGCAGAGCCGGCCGTGCGTTACGCCGAAGACCCGAGCCGGATCGTCTCGGCCTATGGGGTGGCCATGCCCCGCATCATCTATGGCGCGGCCTGGAAGAAGGAGCGCACAGCGGGGCTCGTGGAGCTGGCGCTGCGCATGGGCTTTCGCGGGATCGACACCGCCTGCCAGCCCAAGCATTACGACGAGGCGGGCGTCGGCGAAGGGCTGGGGCGGGCGCTGGCCGCGGGACTGACGCGCGCGGAAATCTATCTGCAGACCAAATTCACGCCCTTGCGCGGACAGGACCCCGAAAATATCCCCTATGACGCCGAGGCGAGCGTCGGCGAGCAGGTGCGACAGTCCTTCGAGGCGTCGCTCCGCAATCTGCGCACGGATCGTCTCGACGCTCTGGTGCTCCATTCCCCCTATCCGGAGGACGAGGACACGTTGGCGGCGTGGCGGGCGATGGAGCGCCTCCATGACGAAGGCGGCCTGCGCCAATTGGGGATCAGCAATTGCTATGAGCGGGACCGGCTGGAGCGTCTATGGAAGAACGCCCGCGTCAAGCCCGCCGTGCTGCAGAACCGCTTCTACGCCAAGACCGGCTATGACCGCGACATTCGCGCCTTTTGCCGGGACAATGGGGTCGTCTATCAGAGCTTCTGGACGCTGACCGCCAATCCCGAGGTCCTGGCGCAGCCGGATCTCGTCGCGCTGGCCGAAAAACACGAGCGAACCCCGGCTCAGCTGTTCTTCCGCTTTCTGACGCAGCAGGACATTCTCTGTCTGACCGGCACGTCGGCGAAAGATCACATGCTCGAGGATCTGGCGATTTTCGACTTTCGCTTGAGCTCAGAGGAATGCGCGACGCTGGACGCTCTTCTGGTCTCTCGGCCGGGGGAAGGGTGAGAACGGCTGTTCGAGCTCGGAGCCTGCGCGCTCGGCATGGCGGCTGGCGCGAACCCAAGAATGGCGGAGAGTTCTGATTAAGTTCGAACGCCGAGCCAGGAGCGCGACGGCGCGATCGCCCGGGAGGGGCCGCCTCCGCGGAGGCGTCGAGCGAAGCGAAGCGGCCGTGAGCGAAAAGATGGCGGAGAGGGAGGGATTCGAACCCCCGATACAGTTGCCCGTATGCCGCATTTCGAGTGCGGTGCTTTCAACCACTCAGCCACCTCTCCAGACGGCATAGCGAGGTCGAGCCTCGCTGCGGCATTGCGCCCCATAACACGCGTTCGCCTCGCCGATCAAGGCTGACGCGGCGCGATCGGCGAAAGAGGCGCCGACATGCGGGCCGCGGGGCGAACCGGTCGACGTCCACCGACTCGGACCGAGGTCGTGGATCGCCCGAGAAACAGGCGCATTGTGCGGTTCCAGCCGTGGCGGCGGTTGCTCGTCCCGCTTCTCGATGATTGCCAAAGCGCGGCTTCTGCGCCAGTCTTCGGGTCGCACTAGATGATTTTTGGAAAATTGCTTGTGCCGAGCACGAGGACTTTTTCAAAGGACGCGGGGGCGTCGCGGCGTATGAGCTCCAGCCTCGTCGCCGGGTTCTGCGCCCTTTCGCGACACACTGTCGGATGGCGTGAGCTCTTCGAGCGAAGGCGCGTTCTATTCGGCGCAGCGCTCGGCGCGCTCGGGGCGCTGACGCACATCGGCCTCGAAGCGCCCTTGGGCGAACAGCTCTCTTGGGCGGCCTTTTACGCGGCCGCGCAGTTCGCGGCTCTTCTCGGCGGCGTCTCGGCGGTTGCCGCGGCGTTCGCCTCGGGGCTGCTCGCGCATTTCTTCTTCGCGTCTTTCAACGCCCCCAATTGGGCGAGCTTCGCCGTCAGCCTCGGTCCCGCGCTGTTGACGGCGATGGTCGTCGCCGGCCTCTCGGGCGCCCGCCCCCGCGAGCCGACGCGCAGCGAGGGCTCGAAGGAGGAGGCATGGCTGCGAGCGCTGCGCGAGGGCGGCCTCGTCGGCGCCTTCCGTTGGGACGCCCGCGGCGGCGTGACGGACGCCGACGATGAGTTTCTCCGAATGGTCGGCTATGGGCGCGACGATCTCGACGCCGGGCGGATCGACTGGCGGAAGTCGATCCATCTCGGAGCCCCCGATGACCGCCTCACGCTCGACCGGCTCTGCGCGTCGGGCGACGCCCGCTTCGTCGAAGCGCAGTTCATCCGCAAGGACGGCGGGCGCTCGCGGCTGCGGCTGCGTTTCGTCGCCCGCGACGAAGCCTGCGCGCAGGGTTTCGCTTACGCGCTGGACCTCGGCGCGGCGCAGGAGCCGCCGCGCCCCTATGCGGATCGATCGACGTCGATCGAGCGTTGGGCGGTCGGCCTCGCTCACGAGATCAATCAGCCGCTGACGGCGGCGACCGCCTATCTTCAGGCGGCTCGGCGTCACGCCACGCTCGGCGGCTGCGGGCGCGCGGAAGCGCTCTTGGGCGCGATGGACCGCGCCGGCGCCCAATTGAACCGCGCCGCGCGGCTCGTCGGGGAATGGCGCGACGCTCTCGCTCATGGCGAAGAACCGCAGCCGAGGCGGCTCGCGCTGCATGAATTGATCGGCGACGCCTGGAAGACGGTCAGTCGCCGCGCCGAAACTTCCGTCCACGCCGAGTTGCGGCTCCGGGCGGAGCGCGATCTCGTCTGTGGCGATCGGTCGCAGATCGAGAACGTGCTGGTCGACCTGCTGCGCAGGGCCGCGGAGGCGGCGAGCGCCTCGTCTCGCCCCGGCCTGATCGTCGTCACCTCGAGCAGCGGCGACGAGATCGCCGTAGATATCCGTACGGCCGGCGCCGTTTCGGCGGACCCTCCCGCCGCGTCACGGTTGGGCGATGGCGGACCGGACGAAGGCGCGGACCCGACCTTTTCGCGCGCCATCGTCGAGGCCCATCACGGTCGCTTCTCTTCGAGGACGCACGGCGGCGCGGCCTTCGAGCTCTCTCTGCCGCTCGCCGCCGAGGTCTGTGGATAACGGGGACACAACCGGCGGCGTCACTCGTCCGTCTCTCTGGGGCAGGCAGAATTACAGTCCCGAGACCAATTGGTTAGCGGAGGGCGAGGCATGGATGCGAGGAGGCGTTTCTCGACTGCCGCGAGCCGGTGAAAGCAAAGATTCTCTTCCGGGCGATCGCTTTGTAGGGCGTCAGCGCCTTCTCCCCGCTAGCGGGGAGAAGGCGAGAATGAAGGGCTTGACATTTTCCGCCGTGGCTCGAGCCCTCGGCTCCTCACCCCGCCCCTCTCCCTGCGAGCTGGGAGGGAAGGAAATGCGCCGAACAGTCACCCGGAAACCGTATTGATACCGAGTGGCATTACCCAACGTAATTATCCTATAGTATAATTACTAGTGTTGCCTGCCAGACACATGCATCGTCTTTCTTCTGCCGATCTATATTAGGTTGTTTCTTTTGCAGCGGCGACGGGTTAAAGAAGATGCGTAGTCGATCGATAGTGGATCAATTATTCCCCGACGGAATTTGAAACGGCGCAGGGGTTCGGCGTCGGCCGGACCCCTTTTTCATGACGATCCGTCGGGCGCCGCTTGCCGCGGCGCCCGTTTTTCTTTTCAGAACATTGCCGATTTCTAGGGAAGGAGCCGCTGTCTACACTTGTTGCGGCGGCCGAGAGGCTCGGGCGCATTCGGACAAATCATTTCCGAATGCGCCCGAGAACTGCCTGAATTCATATGTTCTTTCCCGAAAAACGCTTAAAGACCAGTCTCCGATCCTTTTGGATCGGAGACTGGTCGAATTTTCCATTTGGAACGAATTCTGGCCGCTCGAACGATTCCTTCGAGCAAAAAGCGCTCGAGAGCGTCTCCCGCCGAAGTGGAGGCCGGTTCGGCGTTGGAAACGCGTCAAAAACAGAAGCCTGGAGTCTTTCCATGGTTCAATGAAACAAGGAAAGTCTCTCAAAGACCCTGCGGCCGTCCGGCGACCGACACCAGAAGCTCGCCATTGCCCAGCAGGCGCTTGGCCACGCGCCGCGCGTCGTCGAGCGTCACCGCGTCGATCCGCCCGTTGCGCTCGTCGAGATAGGACGGCTCGAAATCGTCGAGCTGGAGATTGACCAGCTGGCCGGCGATCTTCGTCGAAGTGTCGAAGCGCAGCGCATAGGAGCCGGTCAGATATTTCTTCGCCTTGTCGAGCTCGTCCGCGGTCGGGCCCTCGGCCGCGAGCTCGGCGAATTGCCGCTGGATCACCTCGAGCGACTCGCGGGCGCGCTCGTTCTTGGTCGCGGCGCCGCCGACCAGCATGGCGCAGCGGTCATATTCGTTGAGGTGGGAATAGACCGAATAGGCGAGGCCGCGCTTCTCGCGCACCTCGTTGAAGAGCCGCGCCGTGAACACGCCGCCGCCGAGGATGTGATTGATCACCACGGCGCCGAAATAATCCGGATCTTTGCGCTGCAGGCCGGGCCGGCCGAAGCGGATCGTCGATTGCGGCACGTCGAGGTCGACGATGCGGCGCTGGCCGAGCGCGTGAATGTCGATCTCGGCCACGCTGTCGAGCCGACCCGCGCGCGGCAGCGCGCCGAAGGTCGCGTCGAGCTTGGCCGCGAGCGTCGCCGCGTCGATCGCGCCGACGACGGCGATGACGAGATTGTCCCTTGCCAGCAGCCGCCCGCGCAGCGCCTCGAGGTCGTCGCGCGCGAGCCGCTCGAGCGATTCGAGATCGCCGCGCACCGGCCGCCCATAGGGATGATTCGGAAACGCCGCCTCGCGAAACGCCTTGGCGACCAGCGCGTCCGGGTCGTTGGCGTCGCGCTTCAGCCCGGCGGCGATCTGCCCGCGCACCCGGTCGATCGCCTGGGTTTCGAGCCGCGGCTCGCAGACGGCGAGACGCAAGAGCTCGAAAGCCTCGTCGCGGTTGCGGGCGAGCGTCTGCATATGGCCGGAGATCGTGTCCCGGTCGCAGCCGAAGCCGAGCCGGATCGCCAGATCCTCGATGGCGCGATGAAAGGCGCGCGCGTCATAGGGGCCGGCGCCCTCGTCGAGCAGGCCGGCGAGCAGCGTGGCGAGGCCGGCCTTGTCCGCCGGCTCCTGCGCCGCGCCGCCGCGCATGGCGAATTCCAGCGCGATGAGCGGGACGGCGTAGCTCTCGACGAGCCAGGCCTCGATCCCGCCGGGCGTGACGACGCGCTGAATGGTCTCGGCGCGGGTCCGCGCGGGCGCGATGGCGTGGGCTGTCATGCGGTTGAGCTCCGATTTCAGGCTGCGAGTCCGGCTTGGTCCTCGCCTTCCGGCTGCAGGAAGCCGGTGACGGCGCGGCGCTTCTGCAGCCATTTGCGGGCCGCGGCCGTAAGATCCGCGGCGGTCACCGCGTCGATGCGCTCCGGCCAGGCGGCGACGTCCTCGACGGAAAGCCCTGTCGCCAGCGATTCGCCATACCAGCGGGCGAGCGAGACCTGGCTGTCCTGCGCATAGACCGCCTCGGCGACGAGCCGGTTCTTGGCGCGTTTCAGATCGGCCTCGGCGATCTCGGAAGCCGCGAACTTGTCCAGCGCCGCGCCGATGGCGTCATCGAGCCGCTCCAGCGAGACGCCCGGCGCCGGCGTGGCGTAGACCCAGAAGCGGGTGTCGTCCAGAGCCGAGCCCATGTAATAGGCGCCGGCGTTGACCGCGACCTTCTGCTCCACCACCAGCTGGTCATAGAGCACGCTGGAGGGACCGCCGCCCAGCACATGGGCGAGCACTTCGAGCGTCTCCGCCTCGCCGGGCGCGGCGGTCGTATAGGAGGGGACGAGGAAGACGCGCTCCTGCGTCGGCTGCTCGACTTTCTCGTCGGCGAGCGTCACCAGCCGATGGGCGCGCGGCTCCGGCTCGCGCGGGCGCCGGCGCGAGGGGGCGTCGTCGCGCGCGGGAATGCGTCCATAGGACTTCTCGGCGAGGTCGCGCGCCGTCTCGAAATCGATGTCGCCGGCGACGATGAGGACGGCGTTCTCGGGCGTATAGAAGCGACGATAATAATGGAGCGCGTCCTCGCGGCCGAGCGTCTCGATCTCATGGCCCCAGCCGATGATCGGCGTGCCATAAGGATGGTGCGGGAACAGCGCCGCCTGCACCGCCTCGTCGAGCTGGGCGGAAGGGTCGTTCTCCGTGCGCATGCGACGCTCCTCGAGCACCACCTCGCGCTCCGGCCCCACCACTTCGTCCGAGAGGACGAGATTGATCATGCGGTCGGCCTCGAACTCCATCAGCGTGCCGAGATGCTCCTTGCCGATGCGCTGGAAATAGGCCGTGTAGTCATAGCTGGTGAAGGCGTTCTCCTGGCCGCCGAGCTCCGAGACGAGATTGGAGAACTCGCCCTGCGGATGGGCGTGCGTGCCCTTGAACATCAAATGCTCGAGAAAATGCGCGATTCCCGACTTGCCGACCGGATCGTCGGCCGAGCCGTTGCGATACCAGATCATATGGGTGACGACCGGCGCGCGGCGGTCGGGGATGACGACGATTTCCAGCCCGTTGGCGAGACGAGAATGAATGACGCCCGCGGCCGCGTTCTCGGCTTTCGCGGCGCCTGCGGCGGCCTTGGCGGCGGCGGTGTTCGCGGCGTGGTCGGCCGCGATCGCCTCGGCCCCCGGCTGTGTCATCGGCATTTCGATCTTTCCTCGCTAAAGCTGTCGGCTCTCGGCCGCGCGTTTCGGCCGAGAGCGCGGTCCGAGAGGGAGCGGTTCGAGAGAGAACGGTTCGAGACTGTCCAAGACGGTCCAAGAGAAATCGGCGCCAAGACGTCCGCGCCGCTCGGGCCACGGTCGCTCCGGGCGCTCCGACGGAAGCATTCGATCTATATAAGCGCGAATGAGATGTATGTCAGGCGCCGCGTCGGCCCGGGCCCAGGGGGCGCTCCGCGTCGCGGCGTCGAGCGCGATCAGGCGGCCGAGGCCTGCTCGCTCGGCGCGGTCAAAGCCGACATTCGTCCGCCCGAGCTCGGCTGGAGGCCGCAGCCGATCGACGTCGCCGACAATGGCCGAATGAAAGGAGCCAGCGCCGCCGCTGGAAGCGGAGCCGCCGAGCTCGATGGCCGCAAATGCTCACGAGCCGCCGAAAAGCTTGCCGATCATGCCGACCGGATTGGCCCAGTCGGTCTTCGGTTCCTCTTCCTTGGCGCCCTTGCCGCCGGCGACGTGCTGGCGATAGGCGGCCGGCGGCTCCGTCAGATAGGAGCGCGTCGAGGACTCGCCCGCGCCGCGCGTCTTCGTGCCGCCCGCGCCCGGCTCGTCCGCATCGGTCATGATCGTGCAATGGCCGTCGGAGGCGGCGACGAGACATTTGCGCGGGCCATTGTGCTCGCCATCGGCGCCCGCGACATTGGGATTTTCGTTGAGGCCGGGCTGGCGCGCCGGCGCCAGGCCCTTGCGCCTCGCGACCTCCTGATCGACCGGCCAGGAGGCGGGCCGCGCGGCCTCCGCCTGCGGCGACGGAAGCGCCTGCCGATTGGGCGGCACGACGAGCTTGGGATGCTCGCGGAAGACGATCTTCCGATTCTCCTCATCGTCGGAATTGACGCCGATGAAGCCGAGCACAGAGGAGATCGTCGACTTGTCGTCATAGGCCGCGGCCGGCGCGACGCCCGCGCCGCCGAGGATGACGAGCGCGAGCCCGACGCATGCCGGCGCCCGACGCAGAGAGGCTGTCGCCCGTTTCATCGCCTTAAAACTCCCTTCCACGGGCGCGGCCTCCCTGGCGAAGCGCGCGCAATGCCGAAGAGCCGCATTGTAACGGCCCGCTTGACGGCATTTTAGAGGCGCGCGAGGCTTCGGGCCAGCCGAAATCGTCTTTACGGGCTATCCGGCCGCCGGCGACGGCCGTGGGGAGTTGGCGCGGAAGCTCTCGAGCAGCAGCAGCACGACGCCGAGAAAAATCGCCGCATCGGCGACATTGAACACGTAATTGGCCAGCGGCCCCACCGGCAAAGCCGTGTGAAAGAAGAAGAAATCCGCCACTGCGCCGCGCGTCAGCCGATCCGCGACATTGCCGAGCGCGCCGCCGACGACGAGGCCGAGCCCAGCCGCCGTCAGCCGGCGCGGCGCCCGCCACAGCCAATAGGCGAGGCAACCCGCGATCGACAGTTGGAACGCCACCAGCAGCGCGCGCGCCGGCTGCGACTGCGAGGAGAGCAGCGAATAGGAGACGCCGAAATTCCACGACAGCACGAGGTCGAGAAAGGAGGTGAGATGGATCGGCTGCCGCAGGCCGATGTCGAAGACGTGCAGCATCCAGAATTTATGCGCCTGGTCCAGCGCCAGGGCGAGACCGACCGCCGCGAGGCCGAAGGTTCGAGGACCGGAAAGCCGAAGGCGATGCGACAAGACGAATCTCCACCATCCACGGGCGCCGGCGCCCGGCCTCATTTCGACGAAATGGTGACGCCCGAGGCGGCGATGAAAGGATAGGCGCAATCGCCGAAATTCACGACCTCTTTCGACACGGCGTGAATATCTTGCAGCAATTGTTGAAAATTCCCGCTCACCATGGTCTCGTTCAGGGCGTGTCTCACCTCGCCGTCCTCGATATAGAACGAGTTTTTGGCGATTCCAGAAAAATCCAGATTGTCGTTGGGCGCGCCGCCGGAGAAGCGGGAGAACAGGATTCCGCGCTTCACGCCGGCGATCATGTCGGCGAGGCTCGTCTCGCCTCCCCGCACGCGGCTGTTGCGCGCGCCCGCGGTCTGCGACATGCCGAGCTTGCGCGCGAAGAAATAGCCGATGAGGAAATCCTTCAGCACGCCATCCTCGATGATCGGCAGATCGCGCGTCGGCACGCCGAACTCGTCGAAATCCGCGCCTGCGGAGAAATCCTCGGAACGCGGGGCGTTGTCGAGCGAGAACAGCGGGCTCGCTATGCGCTCGCCGCGCTTGTCCTTATAGGGCGAGGAGCCGGCCAGCAGCGCCGGGCCGGCGAGCGCATTGGCGATCGACGGCATGAGGCCCATCAGGCAGTGCGGCGTGACGATCACCTCGCCGACGAATTTTCCGGCGACCGGCCGGCGCTCGAGCGAGCGCTCGCATTCGGCCATCAGCCGTCCGACCCCGGCGGCCTCCTGGAGCGAGGCGAAGGGCGAGAAGGCGCTCGCTCCGACGGCGTTGAAAGAGGTGGTGAGCGCTCCGTCCTTGGCCATGAACATGGCGCGAAAGCCGTGGCGGCCACGCCGCTCGCGCTGTCGCAGCCCGCGCGAATTGGCGAACTCGGTCTCCTGATCGGTGAATGTGTAGAGACTGTCGCGCAGCCGCAGCAGCGGATGGCGCGCCGGCAGGCTCGCCAGAAATTCGTCGACCTGCCCGCGCATGGCGGCGCGATCCGGCGCGGCGGGGCCGTGATCGCTCGCCGGCAGCGAGGGCGCGTCGGCAATGTCATTGGCGGGATCGGCGACGCCCGCCGCGGCCGCCGTCGCCGCGGCGGCGATCGCGGCCTCCACATCCTCCGGCCGGCGGCCGTTCAGCGTCGCCCCGCCGCGCTTGCCGTCGCGGAACAGAGTGATCGTCGTCGTCTCATTGTCCGTCGAGCGCACGAGATCGACGCTGCGGTGATCGAACTCGATCTCGAAATAGCGCGTGCGATGGGTGAGCGCCTGCGCCGCCGTGGCGCCGGCGTCCTTCGCCCGCGCCAGGATCGAATCGAGAAAATCGTCCGAAAGAGCGCTCATCCGCGTCCTCCCAGAGTGACGCGGCATTTGATCGACGGGCCGCCCATGCCGACGGCGATCATCTGCTTCTTGCCGCACCAGCCGCCGCCCGCCGCCCAGCGGAAATCGTCGCCGACATGGGTGACGCTCTTCAGCATGTCGAAGGCGACGCCGGAGATCGTCGTGTCGCGAATGGCGCGGCCGAGCTTGCCGTCGCGAATCTCATAGCCGCAATTGACGCCGAACATGAATTCGCTCGTCGCGTCCGCCTGCCCGTTGGTGGAGCGCTTCAGATAATAGCCGCGCTCGATCGCGCCGATCATATCGGCGAGCTTGTCCGCGCCCGGCAAAATGCAAGTGTTGCGCATGCGCACCAAAGGCTCGTCCTGGAAGGAGAAAGCGCGGGCGTTGCCGGCGGGCTCCGCGCCCAGCATTTGCGCCGTGCGCTTATCGTGCAGGAAATTCTTCAACACGCCATTCTCGATGATCGCCACGTCGCGGCAGGGCGTGCCTTCGTCGTCGACATGAATGGCGAAGGAGGATTTGCCGTCCGGCCCGCGTCCGCCATAGTCGCCGAGCGTGATCTTCTCGCTCGCGACCTGCCGCCCGAGATTGTCGCCGGCGACCGAGCCCGCGAGCACGAGATCGGCCTCGCATGTATGGCCGATCGCCTCATGGGCGAGAATGCCGGCGAGCGCGGAATCGAGCACGACGTCGTGATCGCCGGCCTCGCATTGGCCGCCCTCGGCCTTGCGCCGCAAATGCTCGTGCAGCTCCTCGAGCCAGGGCGCGATCGTCTCCGCGTCGAAGGATTGATCCTCGATCTCGCCGAAGCCGCCGAGAATGTCGTAGAGCTCGACGATTCCGTCATTGGCGGCGACGCTCATGGAGACGACGAGCGCCGCGCGCGGCACGAAGGAACAGGTCGCGGCGCCGTCGCTATTGGCGAGAATCTTCTCGCTCGCATGGCTCGACAAAGCGATATCGACATTGACGAGGCCCGGATAGCGGGCGCGGATCGCCTCATCGAGCCGTCGCACGATATCGACGCGCTCTTCCGCCGAGAGCGGCGGACGCTCGCTGCGATAATCGTAGGTTCCGGAACCGGTGGCGCTGGAGAGCGGGCCGGTCGCGGCGGCGCCGCCGGCGAATTCGGCATTGTCCTTCGCCGCGGCGATGACGGCGGCGAGCGTCGCCTCGTCATCGGCGGGCGCGGCGGCGAAGCCGAAGGCGCCGTTATGATAGAGGCGCGCCGAGACGCCGCCGTCGCGCGAGCGACCATTGGCGAGCAGCACGCCTTTGCGCATCATGATGCGTGACGAATGATTGGCGTGCCAGCGCAATTCGCCATAGGCAGGCAATTGCGCCGCGCGCGCGACGAGACGGTCGAGCATATGCGCGGCCTTTCGGGTCAATGATGTTTCTGAAAACAATATAGCGGAACAGGTCCGCGAGTGGAATGACGACGCATTGGCCGCCGGGGCGATCGAGTGACGCTCTCCTTCATCCTGAGGAGGCCTCGAAAAGGCCATCTCGAAGGACGAAGGAGAGGGAAGCGCTTCGTCGAGGCGTCGCGTCCTCAATATTCCCATTCGACGCCGAGGCCGAGCGAGGATTTGCCGTCGACGCGGGTCTCGCCCTTCACCCGCACATTCTTGGTCACATCGACGCCGACGCCGACCGCGGTCTGCTCGGGCTTGGCGCCCGTGCGCACGCCGACGCTGATATTGTCGGAAATATAACGCGAGGCGCCGACCGTCGGGCCGCTGGAGCCGCCGGCCTCGAGATCGAGCGAATCGACGCCGAGCGCCTTGCGCATTTTCTCGAATGCGTCGACGCCGGTTCCGGCGCCGGAGAATTGCGCCAAGGCGGTCGCGAGCTGCACCGCCTGAAAGGCCGAGAGCGAGCCGGACGCTTTGGCGAAGAGCAGGCGCGAGAGCACCTCGTCCTGCGGCAGCTCCGGCGTCGAGGAGAAGGCAAAGCTCGGCAGCGACGCCGGCCCCGAGACGCCGATCTTCGCGGTGACGTCGCTCGCCGTCGTCTCGGCGGAGAAATCGAGCTGCGGGACGAGGCCGCCGGCGAAGGTCAATTTTCCGCGCGTGATGTCGATGCGCTGCGTCAGCAATTGGAGCTTTCCGCGGCGCAGATCGAAAGCGCCGTTCACGGCGGGCTTTTGAATCGATCCGCTCAATTTCAATTCGCCGCCGAATTCCGCGTCTATGCCGCGACCGCGCACGAAGATGCGATTGCGCGCAAGAAGCGCGAGATCGATCGTCGCGTCGAAAGGCGCACGCTTGGCCGCCCGCGCTTTCTCCTTGGCTTCCAGCGCCAGCATCTCTTTGGCGAAATCGCGCGGCGAAATATGGACCGCGCCGCGCGGCGCCTGGAAGGAGGCGGGCAGGCGATCGGGGACATTCACCTCCATCGTCGTCAGCGTCACGCGGCCGGACACCTTTGCCGCACGCGCCAGAGCGCCGCTCATGTCGAGATCGAGATCGGCCGTGGCGGAGACGAGATCGGTGCTGGCGAGCTGCGCGTTTTTGGCTTTGATGCGAATGGCGCCGGGCATTCCGGCCTGCGGCTCGACGGCGATATGGCCGGTGGCGGCGATTTGCCCGCCATTTTTGGTGAGAGCGGTCAAACGCGTGATCGCGATCTCGCGTCCGCGCCCGTCGAGCCTGGCGTCTATGTGGTCGAGATAGACGCCGTTCAGCGGATCGGCGAAAGAGCCGTTCACGAGCGTGACGGCGCCTTCGAGCGCCGGCGCGGAGGCGGAGCCGGCGATGCGCAGATCGACATTGGCCTTGCCGCGCAAGCTCTGGCCATTGGCGGCGAGCGCGGTGTCGGCGAGCTTGGCGTCGGCCTCTCCCTTCACTCTGAGATCGAGCGCGCCGGCGGCGTCGATCGGCGCAGAGCCGGTGATCGCGAAGCGTCCGCCGGCGCCGAGCGCTATATCGGCGTCGAGGCTCGTGCGCGCGCCGGCGAGCGAACCATGCGCCGCCATGTCGAGCGGCGGCAGGCCGTTCGTGCGCAATTGCGGCGCGGAGAGCTTGGCGATCTTGATCTTCCAATCGCCGCTCGGCGATTTCTTGTCGCCAGCAATATGCGCTTCCGCGTCCAGCGCGCCGTCGAGCGAAAGATTCGTGTCGGCGATGGAGGCGATGGAGAGCGGAATAGCGCGCGCCCTCGCGGTGAGATCGAGCCGCTCGCCGATCGTTCCGTCTATGTCGAGCCGGCCGGCGCCGAGCGCGAAGGCGAGGCCCTTCAGCTCCACGGCGCCGGCGCCGAGCATGACGCTGGCCGGCGCGGCGAGGGCGATGCGCTTGCCGGCGCGTTGCGCAGTGAGCGATCGAATGTCGAGCCGCATCCGCTCGCCCGGCGTCAGCCCGGCGCGGCTCGCAATCACGAAACCCTCCGCATCGACGGCGAGGTCGAGCGAGGTGGCGGCGCCGGCGGGCGCGGCGATGAGGCGCGCCCTGGAAATGGTCTTGCCGGCGACGCGGGCCGAATCGATCGCGACGCTTCCGTCGAGCGCCGGCCGACGCAGGAGATCATGGCCGGTGAGTTTCGCGCTCAGCCTTTCGATCGCGGCGTCGGCGGCGCGAATGCGCGTTCCCTGCGCCTCGATCGACATATTCTGCGCGCCCTGTGAAGCGTCGAGGCGGATGTCCGCCTGCAGCGCGCCCGAGAGCTCGCGCAGAGCGAGCGCCGAGAGATCGTCGAGATCCGGCGCGGCGAGAGAAAGGCGGCCGCTGGCGAGGCCCTGCGCATCGAGCGCGAGCGCGCCGCGCAGCGTCGCGCGGCCGATCGCGAGATCGAGATTGTCGATCGTCCAGCCGGCGTCCTTGCGCGCATTCAATTTGCCGCGCGCCGGGGCGTCGTCGATCGCGCCGTCGAGCGTCGCGGAGGCGGAGAGCGCGCCGGTGAGATCGCGCGCGGCGCCGTGCAGCGCGAGCTTGCGGATCGCATGTCCGTCGAGACGGGCGTCTTCGAGCAGCGCCGCGAAATCGGCGTTGGGCCTGTCGGCGGAGCCCGTCGCCTTCACGGAGATTTCGGCGCGGCCGGAGAGGCGCGGATCGGCGGGACGAAGATCGGCGATGTCGATCTTCGCGTCGACGTCGAGCGCTTCGCGCATCGCCGCGCCGTCGATTCTTGCGGCGAGATGGTCGCCCTGCAACGACAGGCCCTCGAAGCGCAACCCGCCGCCGGGAAGCGAAGCGAGAGCGCCGCCGAGCGCGAGGCGGCGGCCGAGCAGCCTTTCCAGCGCAGGCGCGGCGAGCGCCGGCGCGGCGAGCGTTCCGCTCAGCGTCGCGCTCAGCCGCTCGTCTTTCGGAACGCCTTTCAGCGCAATGGAAAGATCGAGCGGACGCGGCGCATCCTCGGACGTCGTCCGGCTGCGAATGGCGATATCGGCCTCGAGCGCGCCATCGTCGCGCAAAGTCGCGGCGCCGGCGAGCTGCGTCGTTCCTTCAAAGAGCGGGACGGCGGCGGCGGGAAGCAGCGGGGCGAGGCGGAGCCCCATGTCGAAGTCGAGCCGCCGCGCCGCGTCTTTGCGCATGAGGCGCGCCGCGCCCTCGGCGCCGATCGTCTCTCCGGCCTCGGCGGCGAGATGGGCGGCGAAATCATCGAGCGTTCCTTCGCCGGTGAGCGAAATATCGACCGGCGGCAGGCCGGGCAGCGCAGCGAGGCGCGCGATGGCGCCGCCCTCCGGCTCCCGCGCGATGACGGAAAGCGCGATTCTGTGGCCGTCGGCCGCGACATCGGCTTTCGCGGTGATCGAGCCCGGCGCGTCGAGCCGGCGAATATCGAGCGAAAGATGCGCGCCATTGTCGAGCGCGGCGTCGCCGGTCGCGGCGAATGTCGCCGCAACGCCGAGAACCGGCTCGCCGAGCGCAAGCGTCTCGAGCGCCAGCCGGCCGAGGCGGATGCGGACCGGAATATTCGGCAGAGCGAAGCCGCCGCCGCTTTTCGGGGTTTCGGTCGTGGCGCGCGCGGGCGCCGGACGGCGGGCGACGTCGATCGCGCCTATGGCGAGCTTCTCTATATCGACGCGCAGAGCAAAGAGCGCGGAAGGCGACCAGTCGAGGGCGATCTCGTCGATCTTCAGGAAAACGCCGTCGCGATCGGCGATGGCGATGTCGCGCAGCAGCGGATGCGCCGACAATGGATCTTCGAAAGCGCCGATATTGACTTTCATATCGGGCGAGGAGGCGGCGCGCGAGACGAGATCGGCGAGAAAGCTCCCGCCCTCTCGCGCTTGCATGCGCAGCGCGAGCGTTGCGGCGACGGCGAGCAGCGCCAGCGCGCCGAAGGCGTGGACGAGAATGCGGCGCAGACGAAAGCGCATCAGAACGACTCCCCGACGCCGATGAAGATCGCAAATCTGTTCTCGCCGGGGCGCCGGCCGAGCGGCGTCGCGACATCGAGGCGGATGGGGCCGATCCCCGTGTAATAGCGCAGGCCCAAGCCGACCGAGGAACGCATCGAAGAACGGAAGTCGGGAACCGGCGAAGAGAAGGCGGAGCCGATGTCGTAGAAGGGAACGATTCCGATCTCGCGCGTCACCTTTATGCGCGCTTCGACGGAGCCCTCGAGCAGGCTGCGCCCGCCGACGGGGAAGCCGAGGCCGGCGTCCGGGCTCAGCGAGCGATAGCGATAGCCGCGCACCGAGCCGCCGCCGCCGGCGAAGAAACGATGGCTCGCCGGAATATTCTCTATGCTCGCGCCGAGGATCGAGCCTGCGGCGACGCGGCCGGCGAGCACATGCCAGCCGTCGTCGTCCAGCGCCTTGTAGCCGGAGATCTGCGTCTTCGATTGCGCCATGCCGACGCTGTCGCCGAAAGCCCTCACATAGGGCGTGACATTGGCGACGGCGCGAAAGCCGTTGGTCGGCGCGAGAAGATCGTCGGTTCCGTCGTAATTGGCCGAGAGCGGAAAGCCGAGCAGCGAATAATCATGCGGGCCGAAGGCGTCGAAGCTGTGGCCGCGCTCGAATTCGAGCCCCGCCTGCACGGACGCCGAATCGCTGAAGCGATGGCGGATCGAGGCCGAGGCGGCGCCGTAATAGGCCCAGTAGTAATCGGTCTTCTCGCGCACGACGCCGGCGTCGAGCAGAAGATCCTCGCGCGAGCCGAACAAAGCGGGCTTCACGAAGCTCGCCTTGGCGCGGCCGATGACGTCGTTCAGGCGGATCGAGGATAGGCCCGTATAGCTCGCCGAGCTGCCGAAGGGCGCGAGGCCGCCTTCTATATCGAAGCGCAGCCGCTCGGCGCCGCCGAAGAGATTGCGATCGGTCCAATAGGCGCGCAGGC
Organism: Methylosinus sp. Ce-a6; assembly: GCF_009811655.1. GTDB lineage: Bacteria > Pseudomonadota > Alphaproteobacteria > Rhizobiales > Beijerinckiaceae > Methylosinus. The sequence continues at coordinate 49,000 of NZ_BGJX01000010.1, forward strand.
CCGGCCCGTCGACATTGGAGAAAAAAGCGTCCGCGCCCACCGCATGGCGCTTGCGCTCGCTCGTCTGCACGAAGATCGGCAGATTGCCGTTGGCGTCGAGCGTCTCGCCGTCCTCCGCCTTCACCGAGCCGACGGCCTCCAGCCTTCCGATCGATTTGCGCAGATCGGCGAGCTTCTTGGGACTATAGGGCTCGCCCTCCTCGAGATAGATGAAGGAGCGGATGACGTCCGGATCGATTCCGGGCGAGCCGCTCGTCCTCACTTCGCCTATGCCGGCGCGCGGGCCGGGGTCGATGGTCACGACGACGTCCATCGCCTTTTCGGGATGGGAAATGGTCGGCTTCGCCGCGACGACCTTGGCGAGCGGAAAGGAATTGGCGCGCAACGCGTCGATCCAGGCCGCCTGCATGGATTGCAGCGCGGCGGCGCGCGCCGGCTCCTCCGCGTCGCGCTGCAGCGATTTTTTGGTGAGCAGCGCCGCGTCGAGCGGCTTGCCGTCGCGTGCGTCGAGAATGGCGACCTTGCGCAGGCGAAACAGCGGGCCGGGGACGATCTCCATGCGGATCGGCGCGAGCGCCTGGCCGCGCAGCCGCTCGGCGGCGGCCGCCGCGACATCGGCGCCATGGCCGTCCGGCCGCACCGGGACGCCGACGATCGTCGCCCTTATCTCGGCGTCATAATAGCCGCTCGCCCACAACGCCTCGGCGAGGCGCGGAAAATCCGCGACGACGCGCCGCGCGAGCCCGGCGCCGCTGGGCGGCGCCTGCAGGCGCAGCCGCCATGTGTTGGAGACGTCCTGGAGGCTGCGGGCGAGACCCTCCGCCTCGTCGAGGCCGGCGAATTCGATTTTATAGGGCAGCGAGTCGGGGCTCGGCTCGGGCGCCTCCTCGGCGGCGCCGAAAAGGCCGAACAGGTCGAAGGCTCGGACAGGAGACGCCGCCTCCAGGCCGCCGAACGCGAGGAGCGCCGTCGCGCTCAGAAAACGCTTCGCTATTTTCACTTCGAAACGAACCGAACCAAACATTGCCGCACCATAAGCGGAGCCTTGCAAGCGGTCCATCGCGTTAAGCTTAACAACGCAACCTATGGTTAAATATGTCTTGATGCGCTTTTCGGATGACGTTTCGACGCCTTCGCGCATTTCAGCGTCGGATCGAGCGTGGAACGCCGAGCCGATCCGCTGCGGCCGCGGGAAGATCGCTTTATGCCCGCGTCTCCGTCATTCGACTTAGACGCCATCACGGAGTGACATTTCAGCGAATGCAAGCCAGTTTCGCTGCGCGATCGGAGGACATGCGCATGCGATTGGCTTCGCCGGCATCGAGAGACCGAATTCGTTTCCACATCGAGGCCTGCGATCTCTCGTGGGCGATCGCCGCATCCTTCATCGCGCTCGCATTGCGCGATCCCGCCCTGCTCGAGCCCGGCGGCTTCCCCGCCGAGATTCCGGCGCCCTATCAATTCGCCTTGCTCTCGACAGGCTGCGCCATTCTCATGATCGTCGGCTTTCGGCTGAGCGATCATATGGGACAATTTTTCTCCATGCGCGACGCCTGGGCCATTTGCGCCGCATCGGCCTGCGCGGTCGCGACGAGCTGCGTGATTCTCTTCACTTTCACGCGCCTCGAGGGCGTGCCCCGCTCGACGCCCTTGATCTTCGGCCTCGTGCTGAGCGCCGGCATCATCTCGAGCAGAGTGGCGATGTGCGTGTTGCACAAGGACGTACAGCGCGAGCGGCCGCGAGGCTCCGACGAGCCCGCCGAGCTGCGACGCGTGATCGTGATCGGCGTCGACGGCTTCGTCTCCGCCGCGATCAAGCTGACCGATTGTCTCTCGCCGCGAACGACGCAGATCGTCGCCGCGCTCGACGGCCGGGCGTTTCTCGCCGGCCGGAAAATCGCCGGCGTCTCGATCGTCGGCGGCCCGAGAGACATCGGCGCCGTCATCGACGAATATGCCGTCCATGGCGTCTATGTCGATCAGGTCTGGCTTTCCGAGGACAAGGGCTTCCTGCCTTCAGAACTCGTCGACGAGATCATCTCCCAATGCGAGGCGCGCGGCGTCGCGATCGTCGGCATGTCGGAGGCGCTCAATCTCATCTCGTCGCCGCCGGCGACCTCCGCCGCGGACGTCGACAGCGGCCAAAAACTCGAAGCGCCCATCTATTTCGAGCAGAAGCGTCTCTTCGAGGCGTGCGTCGCGAGCCTGCTGTTCGTTCTCGCCCTTCCGATCGCGCTCTGCGTCGCCTATGTGGTTTTTCTCGATGTCGGCGCGCCCATATTGTTCTGGCAGCAACGCATCGGCAGGAACGGACAAAAATTCCTGCTCTATAAATTCCGCACCTATCGCGCTCCCTTCGACAAAAATGGACGGCCGGTCGCGGAAGAGCGGCGCCTCTCGAGCATAGGACGAATGATCCGTGCGACGCGCCTCGACGAGATACCCCAGCTCTATAATGTGATCTTGGGGCACATGTCGCTCATCGGTCCGCGACCGCTCCTGCCGCATGATCAGCCGGACGATCCGGGACGGCGGCTCAGCGTGCGCCCCGGCGTCACCGGATGGGCGCAGATCAATGGCGGAACGGCGGTGACGCCGGAGGAAAAAAACGCGCTGGACGTCTGGTATATCAAGCACGCCTCTTTGCGGCTCGATCTCGAGATCGCCGTCGGCACGCTGCTGGTGGCTCTGACCGGCGAAAAGCTGAACGGACGCGCGGTGGATCACGCGATCGGCTGGTATCGACGAGAATTCGCGTCGGTCGCCGCATTCGGACCCAAAGCCGAAGAGGCGCTGCGCGCCGATAGCTTCGAGGGCTTCGAGGAGGAATATTCCGTATAGAGCGTTTTCAGCCGAAGTGGACTTAAGGTTCGGCGAGTCCGGCTGATTTCATCGCCGCCGGAACACTCGCTTTTTTTTCGAATTTGCCGCAGCCGCGCGCAGCGGTCACCCTCGCTCGACGAAGCTCTCCAGCACCATCTTCCGCCCGGCCTTGTCGAAATCGACCTGCAGCTTGTTGCCGTCGACATTGGCCACAGTGCCCGGCCCGAATTTCTGGTGAAACACGCGCGCGCCGATCGTAAAGCGCGAGCCCGCGGAAGACTTCGCCAGAACTTCCCCCTCGATCATCGGCGGGGCGCGGCGCGCGGGCTTGCTCGCCGTCTCGCGCGCGGCCTGCGCGCGCTTCCAGCCCGGCGTCGAATAGCTCGAGCCATAGCTGTCCATATTGGCGAAGCGCGACACGCCATAGGAGCCGTATTGAGAGCCGCTGGACGCCTCCGTCACCTCCACATTCGCCGCTGGCAGATCGTCGAGGAAACGCGACGGCAGGGTCGTCTGCCAGAGCCCGTGAATGCGCCGATTGGTGGCGAAGAAAATCTTGAGCCGTCTTTTCGCGCGCGTGATGCCCACATAGGCGAGGCGGCGCTCCTCCTCCAATCCGGCGCGGCCATTGTCGTCCAGCGAGCGCTGATGCGGAAACAGCCCCTCTTCCCAGCCGGGCAGATAGACGGTCTCGAATTCGAGCCCCTTGGCGCCATGCAGCGTCATGATCGACACGCGTTGCTGATCGGCGGCTTCGTCCGTCTCCATCACCAGCGACACATGTTCGAGAAAGCCCGCGAGATCGGGGAATTCCTCCATCGCGCGCACGAGCTCTTTCAAATTCTCGAGCCGGCCGGCCGCCTCCGGCGTCTTGTCGTCGCGCCACATCTGTGTGTAGCCCGATTCGTCCAGCACCATTTCCGCGAGCTCGTTCTGCGGCGTCGTCTCGATGAGGCCCCGCCAGCGGTCGAAATCGGCGATGAGCGCGCGCAATGTGGCGCGCGGCTTGGGCTTCAGCTCCTCCGTCTCGACGATCACCCGCGCCGCCTGCATCAGCGGCGCGCTCTCGCGGCGCGAATAATCATGCAGCACTTGCAGCGTCGCGTCGCCCAATCCGCGCTTGGGCGTGTTGACGATGCGCTCGAAGGCGAGATCGTCGAAAGGCTGCGCGACGCAGCGCAGATAGGCGAGGGCGTCGCGTATCTCCAGCCGCTCGTAGAAGCGCGGGCCGCCGATCACGCGATAGGGGAGGCCGAGCGTGATGAATCGCTCCTCGAACTCGCGCATCTGGAAGGAGGCGCGCACGAGAATGGCGATCTCCTCCAGATTATGCCCCTTGCGTTGCGCTTGCTCTATGTCTTCGCCGATGGCGCGCGCTTCCTCCTCGCTGTCCCACACGCCGGTGACGGTGGGCTTCTCGCCATCGGCGCCTTCGGTGAAGAGCGTCTTGCCGAGCCGCCCCTCGTTGCGCGCGATGAGATGCGAGGCGGCGGCGAGAATATGCCCGGTCGAGCGATAATTGCGCTCGAGCCGCACGATTTTCGCGCCGGGAAAATCCTTCTCGAAGCGCAGAATATTTTCCACCTCCGCGCCGCGCCAGCCATAGACGCTCTGATCGTCGTCGCCGACGCAGCAGACATTGTGGCGCCCCTGCGCGATGAGGCGCAGCCAGAGATATTGCGCGGTGTTGGTGTCCTGATATTCGTCGACGAGAATATAGCGGAAGCGCTGCCGATACTCGTCGAGCACATCGGCGTTCTCGCGAAAGAGCCGCAGCGTCTCGAGCAAAAGATCGCCGAAATCGACGGCGTTCAGAACCTTCAGGCGCTCCTGATAGAGCGCGTAGAGCTTCTTGCCCTTGCCGTCCGCGAAGCTCTGCGCCTCGCCGGCGGGCACCTGCTCCGGCGAGAGTCCTCTGTTTTTCCAGGCGTCGATCTGATGCGCCAGCGCGCGCGGCGGCCAGCGCTTGTCGTCGATATTCTCGGCCTGCAACACCTGCTTCAGCAGGCGGATCTGATCGTCGGTGTCGAGAATGGTGAAATTGGATTTCAGCCCGACGAGCTCGGCGTGGCGGCGCAGGATTTTCGCGCTGATCGCGTGAAATGTGCCGAGCCATTGCAGCGCCTCGGCGCCCGGGCCGGCCAGCGTCTCGACGCGTTCGCGCATCTCGCGCGCCGCCTTGTTGGTGAAGGTGACGGCGAGGATTTCCCAAGGCCGCGCCCGCCCGCTCGAAAGAATATGGGCGATGCGCGTCGTCAGCACGCGCGTCTTGCCGGTGCCGGCGCCGGCGAGCACCAGCAGCGGGCCCTCGATCGTCTCGACGGCGGCGCGCTGTTCGGGATTGAGCGCGTCCAGAAAGCGCCCGCGTCCGGCGAGCGCCGCGGCGCGGGCGGCGAGGCCGCCCTCACGAGGCGTGAAATCTTCCGGCTGCGCGGGACGTGACAAGGCGTTGGGTCTCCTTCGAAGCGGGGGAGAATACAGGAGAACGGAAGGCGAATCATTGCCCGATTCGCGAGTCGTCCCCAATGTGGAGAGGCCGGGGCCGCCTGTCACGGTGGAAAAGCCCGCCGGCCTTCTATTCCCAGGGAGAAGCCCATGCCCAAGCCCATGGCCTGCCGCACCGCGCTGATTTTCGGCCTTCTCACGGCCTTCGCCGCTCCGGCTTCGGCCGCGCCGCTCTGCCCGGCCGGGGCGACTTCCGCTCCGCGAGAGGCGCCGGCCTCGCTCGCGCCGGCGATCCGCCGCGCTTTCGGCCTCTCGGGCGACATAGGCGCGGCCTATTACCGCTGCTCCGCCGGGCGGACGCTGGCCTGCGTCGTCGGCGCCAATATCCCCTGTTTCAAGGCGAACAACGCGCGCGCCTTGCCCGGCGCGACGCGATATTGCCGGGAGAATCCGGGCGCGGACTTCATCCCCATGGCCGCGACCGGCCATGACACGATCTACGAATGGAAATGCGTCGGCAAGAAAGCGCGGCCGGGCAAGCAGGTCGCGCCGCTCGATGGGGAGGGGTATTTCGCGGAGAATTGGAAGGCGGTGGATTAGAGTCGACCGGGTGGCGCATTACGTCGCTGCCCTCGTCCAAGGCGCCGCCCCGGCCGCGAACCGCCGCGTCAAAAAATCCATCAGCGCGCGGATGCGCGGCGCGCACGGTTCGCCGGCGGAGGTCACGAGGTTGAGCGCCAGAGGCGGGGCTGTCCAATCCTCGAGCGTGCGGACGAGGCGCTCGGACGCCAGCGCCTCCCACACGATGAAATCCGGCTGCAACGCGAGGCCGGCTCCGGCGTCGAGCGCGGCGCAGAGCGCATCGGCGTTATTGGCGCTGAGCCGCGCCTTTATGCGCACGGATTCCTCGGCGCCGGAAGCGTCGGCGAAGCGCCAGACCTCGCCGCTGCGCAAATAGCTGTAGCCGAGGCAGGCGTGGCTCGCGAGATCGCGCGGCCGCTGCGGCGCGCTATGGCGCTCGAAATAGGACGGCGCGCCCACCACGAAGCGCCGCACTGGGCAGAGCTTTCGCGCGAGGAGGCTCGAATCCGGCAGTTCGGCGATGCGCAGCGCGACGTCGACGCCGCCGGAGACGAGATCGACGAGGCGGTCGTCGAGCGCGAGATCGACCGAAACTTGTGGAAACGTCGCCAGAAACTCCGGCAGCGCCGGCGCGACATAGCGTAGTCCGAAGGACATTGGCGCGGCGAGCCGCACAAGGCCGCGCGGCGTCGCCGAGCCGGCCTGCGCCTCGGCCTCCAGCGCCTCGCCCTCGGCGATGAGCGCCGCGGCGCGCGACCCGAGCGTCCGGCCGCTCTCGGTCAGAGCGAAACGGCGCGACGTTCGATGAATCAGCCGCTCGCCGAGTCGCGCCTCGAGCCGCGCCACGGCCTTGGAGACCGTCGGGGTCGAAAGGCCGAGCTCCGCCGCCGCCGCGGCGAAAGAGCCGGTCTCCGCCACTTTGGCGAAGATCGCCCAGGCTTCGAGATCCGGCAGGGCCATGGCTCACCTCAAAGAAGCGAAACGATAGTTTTCTATTGTTTCTGTTTTTCTTGCCCGCGTCGAGGGCCATCTTCCGCTTCGACCGGGGACCGATCGTCCCCCCTTTCAGGAGCAGAAGAGATGATCGAACGCAGACCTTTCGCCTCGTTCGGCGCGGCGGACCATGGCTGGCTGAAGGCGAGGCATCATTTTTCCTTCGCCGATTATGTCGATCGCGACCGCATGGGCTGGGGCGCGCTGCGCGTCTGGAACGATGACGAGATCGCGCCGGGGACCGGCTTTCCGACGCATCCGCATTCGGACATGGAGATCATCACCTATGTCCGCGAAGGCGCGATCACGCATCGGGATTCGCTCGGCAATGTCGGCCGCACGCAGGCCGGCGACGTGCAGGTGATGTCCGCGGGCTCCGGCGTCGCGCATTCCGAATTTAATCTCGAGGAAGGGGTCACGCGGCTCTTTCAGATCTGGATCAGGCCGACGGCCCGCGGCGGCGCGCCGTCCTGGGCCGCCAAGCCCTTTCCCAAGGGCGAGCGCTCCGGCCGTTTCGTCGTTCTGGCGAGCGGGCTCGGCGACGCCGACGCCTTGCCGATCCGCGCCGACGCGCGAGTGCTCGGCGCGACGGTGAAAGCCGGAGAGCGCGTCTCCTACGTCCTGGGGCCGGGACGGCATGCCTATCTTGCCCTCGCGTCCGGAAAAATGGAGATCGACGGCCAAATCCTCGAGGCGCGCGACGGCGCGGCGATCGAGGGCGTCGAGACCATAGAGTTCGTCGGGATCGAGGACGCCGAAACCGTTCTGGTCGACGCCGCCTGACGGAGCGGGCGCTCAGCCGCGGCTGCGGCCGAGCGCCCGCTCCATCGCATAGACGCGCAGCGCCGAGGAGAGATTGGCGCGGCCGCGCCCTGCGTCTATGCGCGCGACGAGCCCGGCGAGCGAGCAGCCCTCCTCCGCGGCCGCCGACTTCAGCGCCTCCCAGAACACGCGCTCGAGCGACACGCTGGTGCTGTGGCCGGCGATGACGAGCGAATGTTTGGCGACCACGGAAGCGCTCTGGTCGTCGGCGGGCTCCGGCTCCGTCGCCGAAGGCGCGCGCGCGCGTCTGCGGGTCATGCCGTGCGCCTCAATCGTTCGAGCGACCCCGCAATCGGGAAATGCTCCGTCTTGTCCCAATAGAATGGCCTGAGGCGCAGCTCGCGCAATGCCCGCCAGGAGGCCGAGGCCAACATCAGGCTCCACAAGGGCAAGCGCAGCAGCGCCGGCCAGAGGCCGAGAGATTTCGTATCCCGCATGGCGACGAGGCGCAGCCAGACGCCCGCCGCGGCCCCGCTCGCGGCGACGAGACAAAACAGGCCGCTGGCGAGCCCCTCGCCGAAAGTCGCCGGCCTCAGCAGCGATCCGAAAGCCGCGTCACAAACGAAAGAGGCGAAAAAGATCGGCGCATGGAGCGGCGCGACGAAGCCGCCCGCCAATATCGTCAGAACCGCCAGTCCCCGGGCGGCGCCGAGATCGTCGAAAAAGGCGGCCGGGTTCCGGCAATGGACGATCGCGGTCTGCATCCAGCCTTTCATCCAGCGCGAGCGTTGCTTCACCAAGGCGGAAAAACGCGGCGGCGCCTGCTCTTGCGTGCGCGAGGAGAATGTCCGGATCTCATAGCCGCGCCGCGCGAGCCGCAGGCCGAGATCGGCGTCCTCGGTCACATTATAGGCGTCCCAGGCGCCGACCGCGCGTAGCGCCGACCGGCGAAAATGATTGGAGGAGCCGCCGAGGAAGAACGGCAGCCCCGCGGCGGAGGCGCCTTTGTCGAAGACATCGAACAAGACGGCGTAGTCGATGCAGAACATGGCCGTCGCCCAGCCGCGCCGCTGATTGTGAATGGAAAGGCTCGCCTGCAGGCAGGCGAGCCTATCGTCGGCCGTCGCGAACAGCGCCGCGGCCTTCAGCAGCTGGTCGGACTCGGGCAGATCCTCGGCGTCGAAGACGGCGACGAGCGAGCCGCGCAGGAATGGCGTCGCCACATTGAGCGCGCGCGGCTTGGTGCGCGGCTCGCCGGGCGGCGCGACGATGATCTCCCAGCAAGGCCGCAGAGGCGCGGCGCGCAGGGCCGCGCTCGTCGCGGCGTCGTCCCATTCGACGACGAATTTGACGTCGAGCTTGGCGCGCGGATAGTCGAGTCCCGCGATCGCCTCGACCAATTGCGGGACGATGTCGGCCTCGCGATACAGCGCCACGACGATCGAATAGAGCGGCAGATCGCGCTCCGTGAGCGCGGGCGCGGTCTCGCGCGCCCGGCCCCGCATCGCGCAGAGATGGAGGCGAAGGCCGACATTGCCGAGAAACAGCAGAGCGAGCAGCGTCGAGACGGGGAGCGAGAGCGCCGGCGTGAGCCAGGCGGCGAGCAGAACGAGGTTGGCGAGAACGAAGACGTTCGGAGCAAAGCCGCTGAGCGCCCGTCTCGCGGCGAGCTCCGGCTCGACGCGCTCCACCGAATAGGCCGCGGCTGCCGCGAGCCTGCGCGCGGAGGAGCGGCGCAGCGCCTTTTCGAACAGGGACGGCGCGGTGATGGCGAAGAGTGGCCGCCCGGCGGCCGAGCGCGTCACGCCGACGAGCCTTCCGATCTCGTCGCCGCGCGGCGCGAACAGCCAGCGCAGGCCTTTGGACTCCTCGGCGAAACGAGCGTAGCCGAGGCCGACGTCCCGCTCGAGGCTCGCCGACGGCTCGAGCGCGGGCGGCGCCTCGAGATAGGGAACGCGCAGCTCCGTCGCGAGGATGCGATAGAAACGCTCCTCGGGGATCAGCCCTTCGGCGATCAGCGCGACATCGGCCGCAACGCCCTGACGTCGGGCGATCGTCGCGCCATATTGCAGCATGACCAGCGGCGCGCCATGGGCGGCGAGAAAGGCGATCTCGGCGGGAAGCGGGCGGCCCGCGCCGGGCGCGAGCGTCTCCGGCCCGGGGCGGGCGCGCTGGCGGGCGAGCGCGGCCTCGGTCGAGGGCTCGCGGCGGCGCGCGAAAGCGGCGCTGTCGTCGCGATGGGGCGCCGGCGAATACGGCGAAACCCTATCGACCGGATTCACGCTCATGCGCTAATCTCCGCCGCGACGCGCCGCGCTCCGAGCGCGCCGGGGCGGCCCGCGAGGCCTCGAATGATCCGCGAGAAACGAACTGTGGCTGAAGCTTGGCGCAGAAGCGAAATTTTGACAAGCTTTCGCCTCGCCGCGCGGGTCGCGCTCGCTCTCGCCGCCGGCTTCGTCGCCGCGCCGGCGGGCGCCGCGGAGAGCGGCGCGGCGGCGGCCCCGTCCTTTTGGGACCCGGCCCGCAAGATGGAAAAGCCCGACCTCGGCGCGATCAAGCAAATCCGTTTTCTCACCGAGGACGATTTTCCGCCTTTCGATTTCGCGCTGCCGGACGGCGCGATCGCCGGCTTCAACGTCGATCTGGCGCGCGCCATTTGCGAGGAGCTCGAGCTTCCCTGCACGATTCAGCGCCGTCGCTGGGACACGCTGATCGCGGCCTTGGACGACAATAGCGGCGACGCGGCGATCGCCTCTCTCGCCATCACCGCGCAGGCGCGCAAGAAGGCCGATTTCACCGCGCCTTATTATACGACTCCGGGCCGCTTCGTGGTGCGCAAGGATTCGGTGCTGCCGGGCGCCTCGCCGGCCGCGCTCGCCGACCGCACCATTGCGGTGGCGGCGGACAGCGCGCATGAGGCCTTTCTGCAGAAATTTTTTCCGGCGGCGAAGCTCGCGACCTATCCCACCGCGCAACAGGCGCGCACGGCGCTGAAGGAAGGCCGCGCCCATGCGATGTTCGGCGACGCCATCTCGCTCGCCTTCTGGCTCAATGGCGCGGATGCGGCCGACTGCTGCATGTTCAAGGACGGCCCCTATTCCGACCCGACCTTCTTCGGCGACGGCGTCGGCATAGCGGTGAAGAAGAACAATATCGCTCTGCGCCGCGCCCTGGACTATGCGCTGGCGCGCCTCGCCCACAAGGGCGTCTACGCAGAGCTCTATCTGAAATATTTTCCGGTGGGGCCTTATTGAGCCCGTCTCGCTCGCTCACATGAGTCTGACGCGCAGCGTTCCGCCGAACACGCGCGGCTGGCTCGGCAGGCCGATGGTGGCGGGATTGCTGGGGTCGCCGGGCGACCAGGAATAGATCGGCCGCTCGTCGAAGACATTCTTCGCCCACACCGAGAGGCTGTAGCGCTCGTCGTCGCTCCGAACGCCGAGGCCGGCGTTCACGATCGCGAAAGGCGGCTGCCAGAATTGAAACACCGACTGCGGATTGGTCAGCTGCGTCTTGTCCTGCCAAGCGACATTGACATAGCCGAAGCCTGTGACCGGACGGTCCCCTCCGGCCCGAGGCCGCGAAGCAGCGGCCCGAGCGGATGGTCGTAATTCGCCCCGACGTTGAACGACCAGAGCGGCAGATTCTCCCAACGAGTGTTGGAGCGCGACAAAGTGAGCGGCGCGGAGGGAGAGCCCGCCGTCGGGGGCCAGATCCAATCCGCGGGCGGCGTGGCGTTGGCGTAGTCGAGCCAGCGCGCCTCCGTATAGGCGCCGTTGAAGGAGAGCCACAAGCGCTCCAATGGATTCCACCTGCCGACGAATTCGAAGCCGCGCAGTCGCAAATGGCCGACATTGCCGAGATAGGAGGTGCGGATCGGCTGTCCGGTGCTGTCCGTGTAGGAGGCGTCGGTGAGGCTCGTCTGGAAATTATAGATGTCGCTCCAATAGAAATTGAAATTGGCGATGAGGCGATCGTCGAGCCAATTGGTGTTGACGCCGATCTCATAGTCCCACGAGGTTTCCGGCTTGGTGATGAGCGGCTGCCAGCCTTTGAAGTTGAGCGAGCCGTCGAGGATCGGCTGGGCGGAATTGTTGATCGCGCCGGATTTCTCGCCGCGGGCGACGAGGGCGTGGAAGAGGAGATTGTCGTTGAATTTGTATTGAGGATTGACGATTCCGGTGACGGAGTTGAAGGTCTTGCTCTGTCCGCCGGTGTCGAAGAAGGGCTGGCCGCCGCCGGCGCGAATGGCGGCTTCCTGCTGGGCGAAGCCGTGTCGATTGGCGTAGAGCTGATCCCAGCTGAAGACGGAGCCTTCCTTGATCTCGTAACTGTCGCGCAGGCCGAAGGCGAGCGCGAAGGCCTCGTCTATGTGATAGGTCCCCTGGCCGTAGCCGGCGATGCTGAAGGTGCGCGACTTGCTGTCGCGATTGTTCTGCAGGCCGCGCTGCAGGGCCGGGCGGTTGTACCAGGCCGCGGCGTCCGCGCCGAAGCGTGTGTAGGTGCGGCTCCAGGCGTTCTCATAGAGCGAATAGAGACCCGTCGTCCATTCGAGGCGCTCGTCCTTGGGCGAGGAGAGCCGCAATTCCTGCGAGAACTGATCGACTAAGGGCGCGAAGACGCCGACGTTGATCTCGAGCTCCTGATTGCCGAACGGATTATTCCCGATCACGCGCGAATTTCCGAAAGCGGTGATCGACGAGAGCGTGTAGCGCCCCGAGGTCCAGTTCAGCTCGTTCGAGACCATGAGATGGCGCTCGCCGAATCCCCCGGCGTTGGTCTCGTAAGGCCTGTAAGGATCGAAGGTGAGAATTGGCTTGCCGAGCCGCAGCGCGACATTCTGCGCGTAGGTCCGGGCGGGCAGCGTTCCATTGGCGTAGACGAGGAAGGAGTTGCCGACGGGGCCCGTCGTATAGGCGCCGATCGCCGTATATTCGTGCTGCGCGCCATAGGTGAAGATGAGGCGGTCGGCGACGTCTTCGCCGAGGTAGAGAAGCTGGCCGCGCACGCCCCATCGGTCATTGTTCAGATAGCTCGCGCCGGTGACCTGATCCCTGATCCAGCCGTCGCCTTTGTCGAAATAGGCTGTGACCCGATAGGCGAGCCTGTCGTCGATGATCGGTCCCGTCACATTCAGCTTCTCGATGATCCGGCTGTAGCTGGCGAAGCTCGTCTCGAGGGTCGCCCTGCGCTCGAAGGACGGCCGTTGCGTCGAGACGACCACATTGCCGACCGTCGTGTTCTTGCCGCCGGCGGTTCCCTGCGGTCCGAGCGCCAGTTCGAAGGACGAGAGATCGACGAGGTCGCCGGCTTGGAAGCCGGCGTATTTCCAGAAGACATTGTCGAGAACATAGCCCGTGTCGAATTCCGCGCCGACGGGGTTGATGGAGCCGCGGTTGAGCTGCCCCACGGTGCTGCTGACGCCGCGGATGGTCGGACGCGAGGCGATGGGGTTGGATTCGTTGGGACGATAGTTGGGAACGAGCTGGGAGAAGTCCGACAGCCGTTCGAGGTGCTGCTCTTCCGCCTTCTTGGCGTCGACGAAGCCGACCGAACGCGGCGCCTCGCGCAGCGTGGTCTCCTCCCTGCGGCCCGCCGTCTCCAGGCCGACGCGGACGTCCTCGATCTGCGCGTCCTGCGCTCGGGCGGAAACGGCGAGGCCGGCGGCGAAGACATAGGCGATGACGGCGCCGCCGGAGGATGAGAGATGTCGCTGGGCAGAAAGGAACGACCGCATCTTTCGCTCCAATAAATACATAAATCATATCTAATTTATATATTTATTGGACGCGGGACGTCCAGCGATTTTTGTCCGAATGTGAGAAATAATAGGCCCGGCGGCGCAGAGCCATGCCGCCGGGGTCGCCGACCCTTCACTCAGCGCGAAATTCGCGCGCCAGCGCCTTCTCGATCTCGAGCAGCGGATGGCGCGTCAAATCCTTGTCCAGCTCGCCCTTCACCTTGCTCTTGGCTTTGGGCGTCAGCTCCTGGCGCAGGTCGCCGAGCACCCGCGGCGGGGCGATAATCACGATCTCGCTCAATTCGCCGCTCTCGGCCGCCGTGTTGATCCGATCCGCGATCCGCGCGGCGAAGTGCTCCTTCTCGAGCTCGTGCCAATCGGAATTCTCGACCGCGCTGCGCGGCGCGCCCGCCGTGCCGAAAGCGCGGCCGGGGGCGTCGCTTCCCTGATCGCGCGTCGCGGGATTTTCGTCCACCCGCGCCTCGACGACACGCAGGTCGAGCAGGTCCGGATCGCCGTGATTTTGCAGAAACAGGGCTCTCCGGCCGTCGCCGACGAGCACCCAGGCTCCGTTGTGAACCGCAATATTTGTCATTTTTTCGTCTTTCGTTGAACGGCCCTACGATTATCAATCTGGGAATTGCCCTGCGCGACGACAACCGCGGTCGATTGCCGCGCTCACGCTATTTGCGGACGCCGGTCGCGATCTTCGATAATACCGAGCGAGAGCGTCGGGGTTCGGCCGATCAGGAGCGGAGCAGGGGCGAGGGATGAGCAAATGTCTGTCGGCGCCGCTTCTCGCGCTCGCCGCGCTTTTCTCCGGCGCCGCCCATGCGGCCGAGGAAGCGCCTTGCATGGGCTTCTTCGTCAATTGGGCGAAGCGGGCGGACGGCGGCGACGCGGGCGGACGGGAAGCCAATCTGCGCGCCCGCGAGACGGCGCTCGGCGCCGCGCCGTCCTCGCTTCTCGCGCTCGATTTCTACGGGGTCGATTCGTGGGAGGAAATGAGAGGCTATCGCTGGATTCCAGCCTATTGGACGAGACAGAATCCCAAACGCCGGCTGATCTGGTCGATCGCCTTGACGACGAAGGGCGTTCCGCTCGCGAGAATCGCCGCCGGCGGCCATGACGCCGATTTCACCGAGGCCGCGAGGACCATCGCCGCCGCCCAGCCCGACGCCGTCATCCGCATCGGCTGGGAGATGAACGGGGACTGGTATCCCTGGGCCGCCAAAGGCGTCGAGGCGGATTACATCGCCGCCTTTCGGCGCGTTCGGGGCATATTCCACAGCGCCTCGGGGCGTTTCACCTTCGCTTGGACGCCGAACGCCGGCGCCATGGCCGGCTCGCCCGATCTCGCCTATCCGGGCGACGACGTCGTCGACACGATCGGGCTCGATATTTATGACGCGCCGAGCCCGCTCACGCCCGCCGCCGCCTGGGAGGCGGCCTATTCCGGGCCCTTCGGGCTCGCCTGGCTCGAGGAGTTCTCGCGGCGCCATCGCAAGCCGATGCATCTCGGCGAATGGGGCGTCGGCCTGCTGAATGGGCCGGACAATCCGCTCTTCGTCGAGAAGATGCGCGATTGGCTGCGCCACCATGCGCGCTCCATCGCCTTTCACGTCTATTTCGACGTCTCGACCTCCGATCTGGAGAGCGGCCGCTTTCCGAAATCGCGCAAACGCTTCTACGAATTATTCGCCGCCGGCGACGGCAAGGGCGACAGTCGCGCGTCGAGCTGCGCGAGATAGCGCTCGGCGAAGGGAGATCGAAAGGAATCGTGAGCGGACGGGCGCGGCGCCCGTCCGCTTTTTCGTGTCAGCCTTCCAGCAGACGGCGCGCGATGACCTGCGCCTGGATTTCCGCCGCGCCCTCGAAGATGTTGAGGATGCGCGCGTCGCAGAGCACGCGGGAGACCGGATATTCCAGCGCGAAGCCATTGCCGCCGTGGATCTGCAGCGCATTGTCGGCCGCGGCCCAGGCGACTCTCGCGCCGAGCAGCTTCGCCATGCCGGCCTCGAGATCGCAGCGCTTGCCCTCGTCCTTCTCGCGGGCGGCGAAATAGGTGATCTGCCGGGCGACGTGAATCTCGATCGCCATGGCGACGATCTTGTCGAAGACCCGCGGGAAGGCGAACAGCGGCTTGCCGAATTGCACGCGCTCCTTGGCGTAGCGCAGTCCGAGATCGAGCGCCGCCTGGGCGACGCCGAGCGCGCGCGCCGCCGTCTGGATGCGGGCGGACTCGAAGGTCTCCATCAGCTGCTTGAAGCCCTTGCCCTCCTCGCCGCCGAGGAGGTTTGCGGCCGGCACCTCGAAATTATCGAAGCCGATCTCGAACTCCTTCATGCCGCGATAGCCGAGCACCTCGATCTCGCCGCCGGTCATGCCCTTGGCCGGGAAGGGGTTCTCGTCCGTGCCGCGCGGCTTCTCGGCGAGCAGCATGGAGAGGCCCTTGTAGCCCTTCTCATTGGGATTGGTGCGCACCAGCAGCGTCATCACATCGGCGCGAACGGGGTGGGTGATCCAGG
The DNA here is from genome assembly GCF_009811655.1 of Methylosinus sp. Ce-a6. GTDB lineage: Bacteria > Pseudomonadota > Alphaproteobacteria > Rhizobiales > Beijerinckiaceae > Methylosinus. The sequence continues at coordinate 64,873 of NZ_BGJX01000010.1, forward strand.
TCTTGTTGCCGACGACCTTGTAGACGTCGCCCTCGCGCGTCGCGCGGGTGCGCAGATTGGCGAGGTCGGAGCCATTGTTCGGCTCGGTGAAGACGGCGGTGGGCAGGATTTCGCCGGTGGCGATCTTGGGCAGATATTTCTGCTTCTGCTCCTCGGTGCCGCCGACGAGGATCAGCTCGCCGGCGATCTCCGAGCGGGTGCCGAGCGAGCCGACGCCGATATAGGCGCGCGACAGCTCTTCCGAGACGACGCACATGGCGATCTTGCCGAGGCCCGAGCCGCCGTATTCTTCCGGAATGGTGAGGCCGAACACGCCGAGATCGGCGAGGCCGGAGATCACCTCGAGCGGAATATAGTCGTTCTTCAGATGCCACTCGTGGGCGTGCGGCGTGACATTGTCGGCCGCGAATTTGCGCATCTCGCTGCGGATCGCCTCGAGCGTGTCGTCGAGGCCGGTCGCGCCGATGGTTTCGGCGGCCTCGTGATGGTCGATCAGCTCGGCGAGGCGGGCGCGGTTGGCGGCGGTGGCGCCGGTCGCGATCAGCCGGTCGATCTCGGGAATGCGCCGCGCTGCGACCTCGTCGGGCGTGAGGCCGAAATCCGAGAGGCGCACGAATTCGCCCTGGCTCATCGGAATGCCGCCGAAGACCTGCGCCAGATATTCGGCGAAGGCGATGCGGGTGAGGAGATTTTCCACCTCGCCATAGGCGCCCTCGGCCGTAAGGCGGTCGGCGTAGGAGAGGAGCTCGCGCAGGCCCTGCACATAGGTCGCGAACCAGGAGAGGCCGTGGGCGGCGTGCTGCTCGACCTCGATGAGCTCGTTGGAGAGCTTGCCGTCCTTGGTGACGCGGGCGCGGACGGCGGCGAGCGATTGCCCATAGAGCGCCTCCACGGAGGCGAAAGCCGCCTTGGCGTCGGGAAGCCAGTTCGTGGAGGAGGTCTCGGTCGCGCTCATTCTCTCTCGCTCTTTTCAAGGGCGGGCCCGGCGGGGCCGCAGGGTGACGGATTTTTTCTAAATGCCGCCAATCGCGGGAGGACGCAACCGTTCCGGGAAGGCGGGCGCGGGCGGAGGGTCGTTTCGCGTCCCGCCGGGCCGGCGCGGCCCGACCACAGAAAAATCGAAGTTCGCCCTATATTGTCCCAGCGCCGGAGCCGGGTCGGCTATTGCGGAGCTTTCTCAATGTTTCACGATTCCGATTTCCTCCCCTTCACGCCGCGCGAAAAACCCTCCTTTCTGGCGGTGACGCGCAATTACCTCGAGAACTACCCGCCGGCCGCCTATCGATCGGATTATTTCGTCTCGGAAGGGCTGTGGCCCTTGGTTCCGCGCATCCATTATGTGACGGGCCCCGAGCTGATCGAAGAGGCTCTCGTCGCCCGCGCCGAGGACTTCCGCCGCGACGATCTCACCAGCAACGCCCTTTCCGGGCCGATCGACCGAGAGACGCTGTTCTTCGCCGATGGCGCCGAATGGAAGTGGCAGAGGCGCGCCATCGCCCCCGCCTTCCGCCATGAGACGCTTCTGGCGCTCACGCCCGATTTCGCCGCCTGCGCCAGGGCGCAGGCCGAGGACTGGCGCGAGCTCACGGACGGCGCCGTCGTCGACGTCATGGCGGCCATGTCGCATACGACCTTCGCCGTCATCGAGAAGGCGGTGTTCGGCGCTTCGGAGGCGTTCGACGGCGAGGGCTTTGTCGCAGCGCTGCGGCCGGTGCTGGGCGGCGTCGCCTGGCGCTTGCTCGTCGCAATGTTCGGTCTGCCGGCCAATCGGACGCCTTATCCGGGCTTTCTCGCCGCGCGCAGAGGGGCGCGCTTCTTGCGGGCGGAAACGGAGAAGCTGCTCGCGGCGCGGCGCGCGAGCGGCGGCGAGCGGCGCGACATTCTCGGCCTTCTGCTCTCGGCCAAGGACCCGGAGAGCGGGCGCACGATGACCGACGCCGAATTGATCGCCAATCTGCACGGCCTGCTGCTCGCCGGCCATGAGACGGCGGCCGTCGCGCTCGCCTGGACCTTATGGCTGCTGGCCAAGGACCAGGACTCGCAGCAGCGCGTGCGCGAGGAGGTCGCGCGCGTCTGCGGCGACGAGGAGATCGGCCCGCAGACGGTGGAAAAGCTCGCCTTCACCCGGCAGGTCCTGCTCGAAGCCATGCGGCTGTTCCCGCCGGCGGCGGTGATCGGCCGCCAGCCGCGCGCCGATACGACGCTCGGCGCGCATCGCATCGCGAAGACCGAGCCGATCTATGCTCTGGTCTGGTGCCTGCACCGCCACGAAAATCTCTGGGACGAGCCGAATGGCTTCGATCCCGACCGTTTCGCGCCGGAGAAGGCCAAGGCGCGCCATCGCTACGCCTATCTGCCCTTCGGCGCCGGTCCGCGCATTTGCGTCGGCATGAGCTTCGCGCTGCTCGAAATGACGACGATCGTCGCAACTCTGCTGCGCGAGTTCCGCGTCGAGACGGTCCCCGGCCATCGCCTGCAGCTCGCGCCGGCCTTGACCACGCGGCCGAACGGCGCGCTGCCGCTACGCGTGACGCGTCTTTCGCGAAATGCGCCGGTCCGCCAGGCGGAGCGTCATACGGTTTCCCACTGACAGCTGCGCGCGGCCTCCGCCGCCTTCCTTCTCTCTCCGCCTGATGGGCGACGGAGAAGCGCGGAACCAATCCGCTCGGAAAGCCTATCAGATCCCGGCATAGGCAGCCTCGAGCGCCGCGACGTCCAGCTTGGCCATGCCCATCATGGCGCGCATGGCGCGTGCGGCGCCGGCCGTGTCGTCGCCGCTCAACAGCTGCGGCAGGCGACGCGGCGTGATCTGCCAGGAGAGGCCATAGCGGTCCTTCAGCCAGCCGCAGCGGCTATATTCGCCGCCTTCCCCGAGCTTCTCCCAATAATGGTCGACCTCGGCCTGATCGGCGCAATCGACGGAGAGCGAGAAAGCCTCGGTCAGCCGATAGACGGGGCCGCCGTTCAGCGCCATGAAGGGCAGGCCGCAGAGCTCGAAAGAGACAACCATCGCCGCGCCCGGCTCGCCGGGGCCGGCCTCGCCATAGCGCGAGACGCCGGTGACGCGCGAATCGGGAAACAGCGAGACATAGAAATTCGCCGCCTCCTCGCCCTCGCGGTCGAACCAGAGGCAGGGTCTGATTTTCGAAGCCGATATCATTGCGCCGCCTCCTCGCGCGCCGTCTCGACGAGCGTCTTGAGCTCGGCGAGACCTTGCTCGAAAGCGCCTCCGACCATTTGTTCCGGCTTCATGACGAGGCTGAACAGCTTGCCGATGAAAGGCTGGCGTCCCTTCATGTCCCAGGTGACGAGCGAGCCGCCTTCTTGCGGCGCAATGGTGAATTCGACGCGATTGCTGCATTTCATCGGCCGATCCATGCGCAAGGCGAGGACCACTTTCGTCGGCGTGACGGATTCGACGATCTCGACGCGCCCGGCGCCGACCTTCGCATCGCCTTCGAAATCGCAGGCCGCGCCGACGCCGCGTTCCGGACCGGCATAGGAGAGCTTCACGCTCGGGTCCTTCACGAAAGGGCTCCATTCATTGGTGGCGCGCGGATCGTCGACGAGCGGGAAAATCCGCTCCGGCGGCGCGGCGACGAAAATCGAGCGCGCGATGTGGCAGACGTCCGGCTGGCGCGCGGCCAGGATCAGAATAGCGGCGATGATGACGGCGACGCCGGCGCCGATGATCTCCAACATGTCGAACCTCGCAAAGGGGCGGAGCGGCGCTCTTGCTCGAAAGCATAGAGCGCCGCGCGCGGTCACTGCGGCACGACCACCATCCAGGGAACGCCGAAGCGATCGGTGAGCGTGCCGAAAGCAGGTGAGAAGAAAGTTTTGGTCAAACGCATCTGCGTCTCGCCGCCTTCGGCGAGCGCGGCGAAGACGCGTTCGGCTTCGTCGATCGTTTTTGCGCCATAGGAGAGCGAGAAGCCTTTGAAGCCGGTTTCCTCGCCGTCGCCGTCCGAGCCGAAGACGATCGTGTCGCCGATCTTCAGCGCCATATGCATGACCTTCGCGGTCCATCCCGGCGGCATCATGTCCGCGGGCGGCGCCAGGGGGGAATCCTTGTAGCGCATCAGCATTTGAATCTGCGCTCCGAGCGCTTTCTCGTAGAAGGCGGCGGCTTCCTCGGCGCGGCCGTCGAAGATCAGATAAGGTTGAATGGTCATGGCGTCTTCTCCCCTGCGAGCGCCGCTTCATGCGTGGCGCTCGCCGCGATTTTACGGATCGTTCGCTGGGCTCGCGAGCGCGAGCTCTGAAGCAATCCGGAGGCCGCCTTTCAGGGCTGAAGATCATGTCCCGGGGAAGCGCGATCAGTGCTGGACGATGACGATCCACAGCACGCCGAAGCGATCCGCGACCATGCCGAAACGAGGAGAAAAGAAGGTTTTGCCCAGGGGCATGCGGACCTCGCCGCCGTCGACGAGCGCCCCGAAGATGCGATCGGCGTCCGGCTCGTCCTTCGCCGAGATGGAGAGGGCGAAACCGTTGAAACCCGTCGCCCCCGGCTCCTCCTGGCCGCAGCCGTCGGAAGCGTGCAGGATGGCGTCGCCGATCTTCAAGGTCGAGTGCATCACCTTGTCCTCGAAGCCGGGCGCGATGACGCCTTGCGGCGGCGGCTCGGGATTGTCCTTGTGGCGCAGCAGCATCCGCACTTCGGCGCCGAGCGCATTTGCGTAGAAGGCGATGGCCTCGTCGGCGCGGCCCGCGAAAAAGAGATAAGGCTCGATGGTCATGGACGTCTCCTTTGTGTGAAGCGGTTCGCCGCGATCAGAGGCTAGAGCGTTTCCAGCCGAAGCGGACGCCGGTTCGGCGTCGGAAATGCGTCAAAACAAAAGCCTAGAGTCTTTCCGTGTTTCAGTGAAACAAGACTCTCGCGAGATAGCTCTCGAGCTGTTCGAGTGTTCCGGCCCAGCCATTGTTGATGGCGCCGAGCGCGCCGGCGAAGGTCGCGATCTTTTCCGCGCTCGCTTCGAAGGGCGCCGGGCGAGGCACGTCAGTTCCGAGCCGCCGTCTGTTTCCGCGAAGAGATAAGTCGTCTCGACCTTCAACGGCCAGGTTCCGCTCAGAGGATGGCGCGTGAGGCCGCGCATCGCGTCCGAGAAGGAAGCGAGGAGGACGATGCGCGCCGGCGGCTCGATTTCGAGATACTCGAACAACCCCCACATCGCGCCGCCGTCCGGCGTCCGCAGCCCATAGTGATAGGAGCCGCCGGGGCGGAAATCCATTTGCGCGGCGACGGCCGGAACGCCCTTCGGCCCGAACCATTGCGCCATGCGCTCGGGCTCGGTGAGCGCTTTCCACAGCAGCTCGCGCGAGGCGGAAAAGCGGCGTGACGTGACGAAGGCGGAGCCCGCCGACGCCTCGACGAAATCGCCGAGACGTCCGAGATTTTCCTCGAGGCCGATCGCGGCGCCATAGTCGCGCTCGACGCGATCGCGCTCGGCGAGAGAGGGAAAGCGCATTCGCCAATCGACGCGCGTCTTCTCGCCCTCCTGCGAGAGAACGATGATCGTCTCCATCCGCACGGGCTCGACGTCGACGTCGTCGCCGGCATGAATATAGGAGATGCGCTCGGGGCGCATGATCTCGCGAAACACGATTCTGTTCTCATAATCGCGTCCGTCCGGGCCGTGCATGACGAAACGCCAGACGCCGCCGGACGCGAATTCGAAAGCGCGCGTCGTGAGCGAGAAGCCCTTCGGCCCGAACCATCGCGCGAGGCGATCGGCGGAGAAGAAAGCGTCGAAGACGAGCGCGCGCGGCGCATCGACGAGGCGCGCGCCGGAAATCTCGGGCGCATCGGCTGGAATGGAAATTCGAGCCTCGTCGGACATGACGTCTCCTCACTCGCTTTTCGCGCCGAGCTCGCGCGCGAGCTCGGCGAGATTGTCGAATGCGCCGGTCCAGCCATGGCCGTGCGACGCGGCGGACTCTGCGGTGGCGAGGCCGCTCTGCACGAAGATCATCTCGGTCCTGCCGTCCTGCTCCGTGAGCTCGATCTCGAGAGTCGTCAGCGCTTTCGGCTCGAGATGATTGCGCTCCCATTGATGCGTCAGCACGAGGCGCGCGGGCGCCTCGATCTCGAGATATTCGCCGCGGTGAATGAAATCCTCGCCCTCGGGCGAGCGCATGCCGCCGCGCCAATTGCCGCCGACGCGCAGATCATTCTCGACGAACAGCACACGGAATGTCGCGGGGCAGAGCCAGCGCATGAGATGCTGCGGCTCGGTCCAGCATTTGAAGACGAGCGCGCGCGGCGCCTCGAATGTGCGCAGCAGAACGAGCCGATGCGGCGCGTCCGCTTCGCCCGTCTGGCGCGCGAGGCCTTCGAGAATTCCGGTCCAGCCGGCGCGGATGGCCAAGGATCTCGGCGCCGCTTCCGGCGTCAGATAATGCGTCAGCGTCAGCAGGCTTCCAGCGCCGTCGGGGCGAATGTCGACGTCGATTCGCGTGAACGGGCCTTCGCGCCGTATTCCCAAGGCGAAGACGAGACGGCTCGGGCGCTCGATCTCGAGATATTCGCCGAAATGCATCTGGAGAATTTCGCCGCGCCGCTCGTGAATGGCGAAGCCGCCGCCGACGCGCGCGCCGATCTCGACATGCGCGGATTGTCCGGAGGGCGTGCGAAAGAGCCAATTGCCGACCGCCTTCGGATCGAGCCAGGCGTCGAAGAGCAGCGCCGGCGGCGCCGCGAAGCGCCGCGCGATCACGAGGGGAGGAAAGGATTCGTCAATTCTTTTGAGCATCGGGGTCGCCTTTCTGCAGTTCGGCGAGATAAGCGTCGAGCCGATCGAAGCTCTCTTCCCAGAATCGCCGATAGGTCTCGAGCCAGTCGGAGACTTCGCGCAGCCGCGCCGCGTCCAGCTTGCAGGGACGCGATTGGGCGGCGCGGCCGCGTTTGATCAGGCCGGCCTGCTCGAGCACCTTCAGATGTTTCGAGACCGCCGGTTGACTGATGGAGAAAGGGGCCGCGAGCTCGCCGACCGATGCTTCGCCTCGAGCGAGCCTGGCGAGGATCGCCCTGCGCGTCGGATCGGCCAGCGCGGCGAATGTGGCGCTGAGTGGGTCGGGCATCTGTTACCTGTCATGTAATTAACTATACAGTTATATAACTAATATGGAATATAGCTGTCAAGCTTCGTGTTCGGTTCCTCGTGGCGACCAAACCTCGAGGCCGCCGAGGACACCGAGGCCACCCGCAGCCTTGCCTCGGATTTGGGCGTCGCCTATAAGCCCTGCAGCGCGCCGGCATCCGACACCCCTGGAGGCGAAAGGCGCGCTTTCTCTTTGAAAAAGGACACCGAAATGGCCGAGATCAAGAAGCTCGCGGCCACGGTGCGCAGCGGGACAGGCAAGGGGGCCGCCCGCAGCGTTCGCCGTGAGGGCCGTATACCAGGAGTCATCTATGGCGGCGGCGAGGCGCCGACGCCGCTGTCGCTCGACAAGAAGGAGCTGACCAAGCTCATCTACGCCGGGCACTTCCTCACGACGATCTTCGAGCTCGACATAGACGGCAAGGCCGAGCGGGCCATTCCGCGCGACTATCAGCTCGACGTCGTCAAGGATTTCCCGCTGCATGTCGACTTCCTGCGCCTGAAGGCCGGCTCGCGCCTGCGCGTCGAAGTTCCCGTGCATCTCGTCAATCATGAGGCGGCTCCGGGCCTGAAGCGCGGCGGCTCGCTCAACATCGTCTACCATTCGGTGGAGATGTGGGTGCCGGCCGATAATATTCCGGATGCGATCACCGGCGATCTGACCGGTCTCGACTTCAACGATTCGCTGCATATTTCGGCCTTCACCCTGCCGCCGAACTGCAAGCCGACCAATCCGGACAAGAACTTCACCGTCGCCTCGATCGCGCCGCCCGTCGTCTCGGCAGAGGAGACCGCCGCCGCTGCGGCCGCCGCCGCCGCGGCTCCGGCCAAGGGCAAGGGCGGCAAGGCCGCTCCCGAGAAGAAGAAGTAACGACAGCGGGCAGTCGGGCGTTGGGCGGTCGTCTCGACTGCCGACCGCCCGACGCCGACTGCCCAATTCCGACCGCACTCCTCGCTGGGAGCCAATAGGCGATGCTGCTCTTCGTCGGCCTCGGCAATCCCGGCCGCGAATATGCCGGGAACCGGCACAATATCGGCTTCATGGCGGTCGAGGCGATCGCCGCCGCCCATAATTTTTCCGCGCCGCGCGCGCGGTTCCAGGGCCTCGTCCGCGAGGGGACGATCGCCGGCGAGCGCGTGCTCGCGCTGCTGCCGCAGACTTATATGAACGAATCGGGCCGCTCCGTCGGCGAGGCGTCGCGCTTCCACAAGATCGCGCTCTCCGACGTCGTCGTCTTTCATGACGAGCTCGATCTCGCGCCGGCCAAATGCCGCGTGAAAGTGGGCGGCGGCGCGGCCGGCCACAATGGCCTGCGCTCCATCGGCGCGCATATCGGGCAGGATTTCAAGCGCGTGCGGCTCGGCATCGGCCATCCGGGCGACAAGGCGCGCGTGCATTCTTATGTGCTGGGCGATTTCGCCAAGAGCGAGGAGCCATGGGTGCGCGCGCTCTGCGGCGCGCTCGCCGACAATGCCGCGCTGATCGCCAAGGGCGACGACGCCGGCCTGCAGAACAGGATTCATCTCGCCATGGAGGCGGCGGGCTTCGCCGCGCCCAAGCGCGTGGGCGAGCCGTGATCGCCGCGCGCGCGGCCTTCGCGCTCGCGTTTTTTTGCGCGAGCGTGGCCGCTGCGGCCGAAGAAAAACCGACCCAGGCCTATGGCGAAGACCACCCCGCCTGCCAGGAATGGACCGACGGCTGCCTCGTCTGCGCGCGTCAGGCGGATGGCGCCGCGGCTTGCTCCATGGTCGGCGCGGCCTGCCTGCCCGCCGCCGTCTCCTGCCTGAAGGGCGAGTGAGAGCCGGGGCCCGGCGGCTGAATTTCCGCTGAACGCCGCATTCAAATCGGGTTCAGCGCGAGGCCGGCATGATGCGCTCGTCGATCGGGGAAACGTCCCGGTCCAAGGAGACAGACATCATGAAGACCAACGCCATTCTCGCCATCGCCCTTTTCGCCTCCGCTCCGGCTTTCGCCCAGACCGCGACGGCGCCCGCGGCGAAGCCTGCGGCGGGACCGGCCGCCGCCGCGACCGCGCCGGTGAAGCAGGTGGTCGCCGTCGCCCAGCCGCTCGACATCAATACGGCGACGGTGGAGCAGCTCGCCGGCGTCAAGGGCCTCACCCACACTCTGGCGGAGGCGATCGTCAAGGGCCGGCCCTATAAGTCCACGGACGAGCTGGTGAAGAGCCGCATTCTGACCGAGACGCTGTTCACCCAGGTCAAGGACGGGCTGACCGTCAAGCACAATTGATCCCTAGCCGAGCGCGTCCTCCCCAGGACCTCCGCGCTTTTCGAGACGCCCGCCGAACTTCGGCGGGCGTTTTCGTCGTTTTGGCAGAAAGCGGGGGAGAAACAGCGAGGCTCCGTCGCCGAGCCCCTTTCCGCATCGGCCCGTAATGCGTATATTGTGAACTGCCGTCCCTCGGGGCGGCTATGGCGATAAACGAACTCCGTAATAAACCTATCGGACCCGGGGGCGGTACCCGGCGCCTCCACCCGAGGCCGTCACGCATCGATGCATTTGGCGCGGCGGCCTGGGGCGGGGGCGAAATAGGATCGACGAGGGCGTAAAGGGTGATTTTTCGCTCGGCATGATACCGCCGTTATCGGGTCGAACCTTATAGTTGCCAACGACAACTATGCTCCGGTGGCCGTCGCTGCGTAATGCAGTGAAGGTACTGGGATTCAAGCCCTAGGGGGTTGCACTTCTAGGCGGGGCTCGGAGGCGCCTGGCAACAGAAGCCTCCACTTTCGTCCCCAAGGGGCAGAGCAAACAGGGGTTCTCGGCGAGCGTCATGTCCACCGACCTCATCAGATACGATCTTCTCGTTCAGGACGCGCTGCGCGGCGTCATGCGCAAGGTTCTCGCCGATGCGGCGGCCGCCGGCCGGCTGCCCGGCGACCATCATTTCACCATCAGTTTTCGCACCAAGGCGCCGGGCGTGCGCATTTCCATGCGCCTCGCCGAGCAATGGCCGCAGGAAATGACGATCATCCTGCAGCATCAATATTCCAATCTCGTCGTCGACGAGCGCGGCTTCTCCGTGGGCCTGTCCTTCCGCAGCATTCCCGAGCAGCTCTATGTGCCCTTCGACGCGGTGACGGTCTTCTCGGACCCGTCCGTCGATTTCGGCCTCAAATGGGAGGTGGACGAGCTCGCCCCGGCCCGCGACGAGGCTCCGACTCAGTTTCCGGCGCGGCCGCAGCAAAGCGCCGAGCCGACCCCGGTGCGGCCGGGTCTGCGTCCGGCCCGCAGCGACAAGCGGCAGGAGACGGAGCCGCCCGCGGCCGAGGAGAGCGGCGAGGCCGCCAAAATCGTCTCCATCGACGCCTTCCGCAAAAAGACCTGACCCGCCATGGGCGAGATCGTCAATCTGCGACGCGCCCGCAAGATCAGGGAGAAGCGCGCCGAAGAGGCGGAGGCGCAGGCCAATCGCGTCGCCTTCGGCCGCACGAAAGCAGAGCGTGAGCTCGGCGAAGCGGCCGCTCGGCTCGAGAGCGGAAAGCTCGACGCGCATCGGCTGGAGAAGCCGGAATCCACGCCGAAGTGATCGGCTTCCGGTTGATCATCTCACGGCCGTCATCGCGAGGAGCGAAGCGACGAAGCGATCCAGGGGCCGCCCCAGGGCTGAAGGATTGCTTCGCTCCGCTCGCAATGACGTTGACGTTAGAGCATGTTCCCGAAAAGTGCGAAGCGGTTTTCGGAGAAGAACATGCGAATTCAAATGGCTCTAGACGATCAGGCGAACAGCCATTGCTTGAGCGAGAAGCCCGAGCTCAGCGTCTTCCGGTAATACTCATAGAGCGCGAGATGGCCCGTCGTGGGCTTGGGCAGCTCGTTCTTCTTCAGCTTGCGGAAGAAGGGGCCGAGAATGTCCTCGAAATTCTGCGTCGTGTAGCGGCCGCCATAGCGGTCGGAGACGCGCTCGGCGACATTGGCGAACAGCAGCACGAGGGCCTTGAACAGAGCGGGATTGACGATGTTCGCCTCCGCCCCGTGATAGCGCAGCCCGTTGAGGCAGGCGCGCAAATAGGCGTTGAGCACCTGATAGACGTCCTGCGGCGAGGCGTCGACGAAAGCGCCGTCGATCGACTTCAGCGCGGCGTTGAAGGTCACGCGCGAAATCTTGCCTTTGCGGCGCTCGGACGGGCTCAGTAGGCCGGAGAGCACGCTCTTCTCGTCGGTCGCGAAGAGGTCGAACACATTGTGCAGCAGCGCCTCGGCCTCGGTCTCCGATTCGGAGAGGCGTCGAATGTCGAGCAGGAGCTCCGGCGGGACGGGGCGCTGCTTGGTGTTGATGTCCATGAACAGCTGACATTCCTGCGCGCGCGTCAGCCTGTTGTAGACGACGACCGGCGCCTTGACGCTCTTGGCCGCCAGATTGAAGCCATAGACGCGGTGCTGCCCGTCGATGATGAGAAAGGAGCGCGGGTCCTTGCGGAAGCTCAGCTCACCCGTCTGGCGGTCGAAATGGAGCTGCGCGCGCGGCTGCGCGGACAGGATGATCGCGCTCGGCACGCTGCCGAAACCGCTATCGATATAATCGGCGATTTCTCGCGCGCGCTTCTTGTCGAGGAGGCGCTGGAAACCTTCGATCGGATTTTCGAGCCGCGCCTCCACCGTGCAGGTCGCCGCGAGCAGATCGCTGGGCAGGACGAGCGTGTAGAAACGGTGCTTGCCCTGGGTGACGAGCAGGGCGGGGGCTTTGGCGAAGCGCCCGTCGCTCGGCGGTTGCGGCGCATCCGTTTCGTCGGCGCGCTCGGCTGGAAGCGCGGCTTCGAGCGCAGGCTCGAGCTCGCTCGGATCGGCATGGTCGGACGGCGGCGCGTCGATCGGATTTTCCATGTTCTGATCCTTCGAAAAAACGCGCCGGATGCGCCGGCGATCGTCGAAATAAACCGAATCGAACACGTGACCGACCGAATCCTAACGAGAAGGCGGCAAAGGACAAGGCGAATCGCATTATCCCCAACAAAAAACCGGCTCCTTTCGGAGCCGGTTTGTTTTTTCTCGATTTACGGGGTCGCTCAGAAATTGGCGAGCACAGGCTGCAGCAGGCCGCCGCCGAAGCGATAGGTGATGCCCGCCGAGATGACGATCGGATTGATCGGCAGCGACACTTTGACCGGGAGGAAGATCGGTCCGAGCACCGGAGCCGTCGGCGCGAAAGCGACGGCCGTGGAGTGAACCATCGGGTGGAGCCCGATATATTTGAAGTCGACGTTCACGCCCCAATGTTCGTTGAACATATAGTCGAAGCCGACCTGTCCGACCGGACCCCAGGACGGAGCGACGGTCGCCCATTGGAAGGTGCTGGTGACGCCGGGAACGCCGAGGCCAGCCAGCGCCGAGCCCGCCGCGAAGGGAATGCCCCAGGTGTCGTTGTTGACGCGCACGCCCCAGAAGGTCGTGAAGTTCACGCCGACGCCGAGATAGGGCTGGAACTGGCCGAAATTGGTGAAGTGATACTGCGCCATGATGGACGGCGGGAACAGCCAGGCGCGGGCGAAGTCGCTGGCGATCGTCCCCGTGCCCTGGATGTGATGCGGCGCCACGCAGCAGATGGCTTCGATCGCCCAGTTCTTGGTGAGATAATAGGCCACGTCGAGCATGGGGATGATCGACGTCGAGGTGTTGGTGCTCGCGCCGGCGATCACGCCATTGGCGCCGGTGAGGCCCGAGAGACGGCCGATGGAGCCGAGGCCCGGATAGCCGATGCCCTGATCATAGACCGTGCCATGGCCGTTCAGCGGAATGACGCCGGCGACCTTCAGGCGGACCTGGAAGGGCTGATAGCTGTCGACGAAAGCCGGCGGCGGCGGCTCCTTGAGCGACGGCAGACCGCCGGCCGAGCGCGCGACGAGGCCCGGCGCGAAGGGGTCGAAGTGCCAGTTGAGGCCGACGCGAACATTGTGGAAGCGGGTCGGCGAGTTCTGCGTCGCCGCGAACACCGGGGCCGTGGCGCCGAGCGCCGCCACCGCGCCGCCGTTCAGAGCGACGGAATTGGCGTTGGTCGAGCCGAGATCGACATAGAGATATTCGGCCTTGAGCGACCAGTTCGGCAAGGGCGACCATTCGACGCCGCCGCCCGCCGCCCAGCCGGTCCGCGTGTCGTCGGAATAGCCATGGCCGACGGCGGCGCCGCCGAAGCCGGCGCCCGCGGCGATGAAATTATCGGCGAAGCCGACATTGTGGATGACCTGGCCATAGGCGAAGCCGCCGGTGCCATAGACCATCAGATTCGGCAGGGACGGCAGAGTGAAGCCGACGCGGCCGCGCACCGTGCCGAACCAGTCGACGCCCTTGGTCGAATCGGAGGTCTGCAGATGCGGGCCGTTGATGGCGTCGAAGACGCCGATCGCGGATTTCGCCTTGCTCTCCACGCTCGAGGCCTGAATGTCGGCCTCGAGACCGAGCACGAGCCAGGGCGAGACCTGATAATTATAGCCGACCTGTCCGCCGCCGATGACGCCGTTGAGATCCTGGGAGGCGCTCCAGCCCGACCCTCCCGGAAGAGCGCCGAGCGCCCCGGGCGTCAGATAGCCGAGCGAGCCGGTCTCCCGGCTCGAGTCGCCGAAGCCATAGCCGATGTTGATACCGCCATAGAGGCCGGTCCAGCTGAAGGCCGGGGGCGGCGGCGGGAGCGGCGCGCCCTTCAGCGAGGGAAGATCCGCCGCCTGAGCCGTAGCGCTCGCTGCGGTCAAAACAGATGCGGCGAGCGCGCCGCGTAAAACTCTTCTCATCAGGCTCCCCCGTATTGCTCTCGAGGACCGGCGCGAAGCGCGCGCTTGTCCGAGTCGGCGATCAAATTGCTCCGATTTTAGACTGGAGGACTTGATCTAGATCAAAGATTGCGGCGTCTCACAATTCTTTCTCTCCGGCTGTGACTCTTTGGCAACAGGGCGCCGCTGTTGCCATCGCGCGGCGATCCTATTAATCGGGTGGCGAACCGCCGGATTCTTCGGCCTTTCCGGGCCGAATCGAGAGAATCGCGGCAGATTCGTCGGCAGCCGGCCTCCATGGAGCTCGGCCGTGACTGCGACGATTTGACTTCCAGGCGACAGAGCCGAAGACCGCCTCCGGGCGGCGCCGGCGGGGGAGAGACGATGCTCGAGACGGCCTTGGCGCATGGGCTGAAGAAAGAGGAATATGATCGCATTCTCGCGCTCATCGGCCGCGCGCCGACCCTCACCGAGCTCGGAATTTTCTCGGCCATGTGGAACGAGCATTGTTCCTACAAATCGTCGCGCATCCATTTGCGCAAGCTGCCGACCAAGGCGCCCTGGGTCATAAAGGGGCCGGGCGAGAACGCCGGCGTCATCGACATAGGCGGCGGCGACGCCTGCGTGTTCAAGATGGAGAGCCACAACCACCCCTCCTTCATCGAGCCCTATCAAGGCGCCGCGACGGGCGTGGGCGGCATATTGCGCGACGTCTTCACAATGGGCGCCCGGCCGATCGCCTGCCTGAATCTCTTGCGCTTCGGCCGGCCGGCGCACCCGAAGACTCGGCGGCTCGTCGCCGGCGTCGTCGCCGGAATCGGCGGCTATGGCAATTCCTTCGGCGTGCCGACGGTCGGCGGCTCGACCGAATTCGACTCGTCCTATGACGGCAATATTCTGGTCAACGCCATGGCCGTGGGCCTCGCGCGCGCCGATGCGATCTTCTATTCGGCGGCGGCCGGCGTCGGCAATCCGATCGTCTATCTCGGCTCCAAGACCGGCCGCGACGGCATTCACGGCGCGAGCATGGCCTCCGCCTCCTTCGAGGCCGACGCCGAGGAGAAGCGCCCGACCGTGCAGGTCGGCGATCCTTTTTCGGAAAAGCTGCTGCTCGAGGCCTGTCTCGAGCTGATGGCGTCGGGCGCCGTCATCGCGATCCAGGATATGGGCGCGGCCGGCCTCACCTCCTCCGCCGTCGAGATGGGCGCCAAGGGCAATCTCGGCATAGAGCTCGATCTCGACGCCGTGCCCTGCCGCGAGGAAGGCATGAGCGCCTATGAGATGATGCTCTCGGAGAGCCAGGAGCGCATGCTCATGGTGCTGCGGCCCGAGCAGGAGAAAGAAGCCGAGGCCATTTTCCGCAAATGGGGCCTCGATTTCGCGATCATCGGCAAGACCACCGATAATCTGCGCTTCGTCGTGAAGCATAAGGGCGCGGTCGAGGCCGATCTGCCGATCAAGGAGCTCGGCGACGAGGCGCCGGTCTATGACCGGCCGCATGTCCCGACGCCGAAGGCGCCGGTTCTCGATGCGGCTTCGATCGCGCCGGCCGACTCCAATGGCGCGGCGCTGCTCGCCCTGCTGGCGACGCCGGACCTCTGCTCCAAGCGCTGGGTGTGGGAGCAATATGACCATCTGATCCTCGGCAATACGGTGCGCGCGCCGGGCGGCGACGCGGCCGTGGTCCGCGTCCGCGAGGGGCGCAAGGGATTGGTGCTGACGACCGATGTGACGGCGCGCTATTGCGCGGCCGATCCGGTCGAGGGCGGCAAACAGGCGGTGGCGGAGGCCTGGCGCAATATTTCCGCGCGCGGCGGCCAGCCGCTGGCGCTCACCGACAATCTCAATTTCGGCAATCCCGAGAAGCCCGAGATCATGGGCCAATTGGTCGGCTGCCTGGAAGGCATAGGCGAGGCGGCGCGGGCGCTCGACTTCCCCATCGTCTCCGGCAATGTCTCGCTCTACAATGAGACGATGGGGACAGGCATTCTGCCGACACCGGCGATCGGCGGCGTCGGCGTCATCAGCGATGTGGCGCTCGCCTCTGCCAGCGCTCTGCCCGACGGCGGCAAGACGATCCTGCTCGTCGGCGAGACGAAGGGTTGGCTCGGCCAGTCGCTCTATCTGCGCGATCTTTGCGGCCGCCGCGACGGCGCGCCGCCGCCGGTCGACCTCGAGGCCGAGAAGCGCAACGGCGATTTCGTTCGCGCTCTCGTGCTCGAGCAGCGCATACTCGCCGCCCATGATCTCTCGGACGGCGGCCTCGCCGTGGCGCTCGCGGAAATGGCGATCGCCGGCGGCGTCGGCGCGACGATCGAGCGCCTGCCCGAGGGGCCGGCCCATGCGGTTCTGTTCGGCGAGGATCAGGCGCGCTTCCTGATCGTGGCCGAGCCCGCGGAGGCGGAGGCGATCGAGAAGGAAGCGAGGGCCGGGGGAATCGCGATCCTCGCCCTGGGCGCGACCGGCGGAAACGAGTTGCATCTCCCCGGCGAGGCGCCGATATTGCTTTACGGCTTGCAACATGCGCAGGAGGCGCCGCTGCCGGCCTATATGGCCGGCGATGACGGCGTCTTCGCCTAAGGCTCCAGGAGGTCGATGCGCAAATGGCGATGGAAAGAAGTGAAATCGAGCGTCTCATCAAGGCGGCCATTCCGGACGCCGTGATCGAGATCACCGCGCTCGCCGACGACGGCGATCATTGGGCCGCCACGGTGAAATCGGAGGCTTTCCGCGGCAAGAGCCGCGTGCAGCAGCATCAGATGGTCAACAAGGCCTTCGGCGAGCGGCTCGGCGGCGAGCTGCATGCTCTGGCCTTGACGACGACCGCTCTATAAATTCGCGTTTTGTCCGGCGGCGCTCGCCGGGCCGCCTGCAACGGAACCTTGAATTCCGCTAGACGAGGTAATCCCATGTCCGACATCACCACCGCGATCAAATCCGAGATCGACAGCGCCGACGTCGTGCTGTTCATGAAGGGCACCCCCGCCGCCCCGCAATGCGGCTTCTCCATGCAGGTCTGCCAGATTCTCGGCCACGTCGGCGTTCCCTTCAAGAGCGTCAATGTGCTGGCCGACGCCGCCATTCGCGACGGAATCAAGGCCTATTCGCAATGGCCGACCATTCCCCAGCTCTATGTGAAGGGCGAGTTCATCGGCGGTTGCGACATCACCCGCGAAATGTTCCAGTCGGGCGAGCTGACCGCGCTCTTCGACAAGGAAGGCATTCCCCACAAGGCGGCGGCGAAGGCGTAATGGGGCGCGAATCCTTCTCCCGTTTACGGGAGAAGGTGGCCTCGCGAAGCGAGGTCGGATGAGGGGCTGTGACGCGAAGCGGGCTCTCGTCCCGGGAGCGCGCGGGCTCTTGTTCGAAGAGCGTCGATGTGGGACGAGCCCTCATCCGACCCGGCTTCGCCGGGCCACCTTCTCCCGCAAGCGGGAGAAGGAGAGCGCCTAACCGCCGATGGTCACGCCCTTCATGCGGGCGAAAGCGATGGCCAGCAGGCCGACATGCTGGACGTTGAGGACGCCGCCGCCGAGCGCCAGCGCCAGCGCCTCGCGCCAGGGGATGCGCTCGACGCAAATGTCCTCGCCGCTGTCGAGATTTAAAGGCGCGATCTCTTTCGCGCCCTCGCCATAAAGGACGTGAATCCAGTTGGCGTGCGTCGCCGGATTGGGCGACAGGCGCGCCAAATGTCGCAATGATGGCGCGGCGTGTCCGGTTTCCTCCAGCAGCTCGCGCGCGCCGGCCGCGATCGGATCGCTCTCATGTGCGTCCAGCTTGCCGCCCGGCAGCTCCAGCGACGCCGAGCCGGCGCCATGGCGATATTGGCGCACCAGCAGCAGACGGTCCTCCTCGTCCAAGGCGACGACATGGACCCAGTCCTCGTATTCCAACACATAATAGGGATCGAGCTCCGCGCCCCGCTGCGTCACGCAGCGGTCGGCGCGCAGATTGATCCAGCGGTCGCGGACGAGCGTGCGGGACGACCGCACCTCCCAGGGCCGCAATATGTCGTCGGTCAATGTATGGTCTCGGCGGGCGCCGGTCTCGAGGAGAGCTCCGCCGTGCGCGTCACCAGCGAGCGGCCCTCCTCCGAATCCCAATTGGCCGGACCCTGCATCAAGCCGATCTGGCAACCGGAGCCGTCGATGAGGAAGGTCGTCGGCAGGCCCAGCGCCTGGCCGCTCTGCCGCAGCTGGAAGAAGATCTCGGCCTTGGGATCGGCGTAGTAGGCGAGGCTCTTCGCGCCGATCTCGCCGAGAAAGGCCTTGGGCCGGTCGAGCCTGGAGGTGTCGACATTGATCGTCACCACCTCGAATTTATCCGAGCCAGCCTTGGCCTGCAGCCGGTCGAGCGCCGCCATCTCGCCGCGGCAGGGCACGCACCAAGTGGCCCAGAGATTGAGCAGCACCGTCTTGCCCTTGAAGTCCTCGAGCTTGCGCTTCTGGCCGTCCGGCCCGGTGAAGGTCACGTCCGGCATGGGCTCGGGCTCGCTCGCGATGGCCATGGCCGCGACCTCGCCCTTCGCGAGCGCCGAGACGCGCTGTGACGTCTCGCGCGACGCCGCGCAGGCCTGGCTCACGGCGCTCGTCTTGCCGCTGCCGCCGCCGTTCACGTATAGAACGCCGGCGATCGCAGCGAGGACGAGCGCGCCGCCGGCGTAAGTCGGCAGGCGGCCTCGGCTGGGGCTTACTTTCTGGTCGGTCATCGATCGGCTCATCCCGAGAGGATTTATGACGAGCAAAATATGGGGCGGCCGCTTCCAAAGCGCAACCGACGCGATTCTGGAGGCGATCAACGTCTCCATCGACTTCGACAGGCGCCTCGCCCCGCAGGATGTGCGCGGCTCGCTCGCTCATGTCGCCATGCTCGCCGAGACGGGCATCGTGTCGCAGGAGGACGCCGCCGCCATCACGCGCGGCCTAGAGCAGATTCTGGGCGAAATCGAGGAGGGGAGCTTCGCTTTCTCGCGCGCGCTCGAGGACATTCATATGAATGTCGAGCAGCGGCTCGCCGATCTCATCGGCCCGGCGGCCGGACGCCTGCACACGGCGCGCTCGCGCAATGACCAGGTCGCGACCGACTTCCGCCTCTATGTCCGCGACGCCATCGACGACATAGACGCGCAATTGGCCGATCTCCAGCTCGCCCTCGCCGAGAAGGCGCTGGAAGAGGCCGGCAGCGTCATGCCCGGCTTCACCCATCTGCAATCGGCGCAGCCGGTCACTTTCGGTCATCATCTGCTCGCCTATGTCGAAATGCTCGCGCGCGACCGCGGGCGCTTTTCCGATGCGCGCGCGCGGTTGAACGAATGTCCGCTCGGCGCGGCGGCGCTCGCCGGCACCTCCTTCCCCATCGATCGCGAGAAGACGGCCAAGGCGCTCGGCTTCGCGCGGCCGACGGCCAATTCCCTGGACAGCGTCTCCGATCGCGATTTCGTGCTGGAGACGCTCTCGGCGACGGCGATCTCGGCGACGCATCTCTCGCGCTTCGCCGAAGAGATCGTGCTGTGGACGACCTCGCAATTCGCCTTTGTCGCGCTCTCCGACAAATTCACCACCGGCTCCTCCATCATGCCGCAGAAGCGCAATCCCGACGCCGCCGAGCTGGTGCGCGGCAAGACCGGGCGCATTCTCGGCGCGTTGCAGGCGATGCTCGTCGTCATGAAGGGCCTGCCGCTCGCCTATTCCAAGGACATGCAGGAGGATAAGGAAGGGACCTTCGACGCGCTCGACAATTTCGCGCTCTGCGTGGCGGCGATCGCGGGCATGGTCCGCGACATGAGCGTCGACCGTCCTCGAATGCGCAAGGCGGCGGGCGCCGGCTACGCCACGGCGACCGATCTCGCCGACTGGCTGGTGCGCGCGCTCGGCCTGCCCTTCCGCGAGGCGCATCATGTGACGGGGCGTATCGTCGGCCTCGCCGCCGCGCGCAATTTAGGCCTCGAGAAGCTGCCGCTGGAGACGATGCGGTCGGTCGAGCCGCGCATCACCGAAGATGTGTTCAGCGTGCTCGGCGTCGACAAATCGGTGAAGAGCCGCACGAGCTATGGCGGCGCGGCGCCCGAGAATGTGCGCAAGCAGGCGCGGCGCTGGCTGAAGCAATTGGCCAAGAGGAAGGACTGAGGCCGCGCGGTCTCGTCATCCGCGCGCTTTCGTCTATAGTGCCGCGGACCTGGTCTCACCCTCCCCTCGAGGGGAGGGTCGGACCGCGAAGCGGTCCGGGGTGGGGTGAGCCCCGAAACTCGGAATGTCGCCCCCTCCCGCTCGCCTTCGGCGATCAGGGGGAGGTGAGCGCCCTTTCGTCAGGGCGCTGATGGATGAGATTCTCCGATGGATGAGATTCATGGCTGATCTGTTCCGGCCGCGTTCGGCGGCGTCGCTCCTGATCCTCGCGCTCGCCCTCTCCGGCTGCGGGCGGCGCGGCGCGCTCGATCTGCCGCCCGAGGTCGCGGCGCGGCCCAGGGCGGTGGTGGCGCAGAAGACCACGGTCACGCCCGTCGGCGGCAAGACGCCGGTCGCCGAGGATGTGAAGGCGGTGGAATATATCCCCGGCACGCCCGGCTTCCGGCCGCCCGATCAATATCCCTTCATCCTCGACCCGCTGCTGGATTAAAAGCGCGACATGCATCACTTCGACTATCGCGCCGGCGCGCTCCACGCCGACGATGTTCCGTTGGCAAAGATCGCCGAGAAGGTCGGAACGCCCTTCTACTGCTATTCGGCGACGACGATCCGCCGGCATTTCGAGGTCTTCTCCGCCGCCTTCGCGGGCCTCGACGCGCTCGTCTGCTATGCGCTGAAGGCCAATTCCAACCAGGCCGTGCTGACGCTGCTCGCTGGCCTCGGCGCTGGAATGGACGTCGTCTCGGGCGGCGAGCTGAAGCGCGCCAGAGCCGCTGGCGTTCCCGCGGGCAAGATCACCTTCTCGGGCGTCGGCAAGACGCAAGCCGAGATCGCGCTCGCCATTGACGAGGGCATATTCTGCTTCAATGTGGAGTCGGAGCCCGAGCTCGCCGAGATTTCCCGCATCGCCTCCGCCAAGGGCAAGCGCGCGCCTGTCTCCTTGCGCGTCAATCCGGACGTCGACGCCAAGACGCACGCCAAGATTTCGACCGGTCTCGCCGAGAACAAATTCGGCGTGCCGCTGTCGCGCGCCCGCGAGATTTACGCCCATGCCGCGCGCCTGCCGGGCGTTGCGGTCACGGGCGTCGATATGCATATCGGCTCGCAGATCACCGATCTTTCGCCTTTCGACGAGGCGTTTTCGCTGCTCGCCGAGCTGGTCGCGGGGCTGCGCGCCGACGGGCGCGCGATCTCCCATGTCGATCTCGGCGGCGGCCTCGGCATTCCCTATCACGAGGGTGAGGATCCGGCCTCCTATCACCCCGACCGCTACGCCGAGATCGTGCGCCGCCATATGGCCGGGCTGGGATGCAAATTGCTGTTCGAGCCGGGGCGGCTCATCGTCGGCAATTCCGGAATTCTGGTGACTCGCGTGCTCTATGTGAAGCAGGGCGAGGCCAAGACTTTCGTCATCGTCGACGCCGGCATGAACGATCTCGTCCGCCCGACGCTCTATGACGCCTGGCACGAGCTGATCCCGGTCGCGCAGGCTTCGCCGTCGCATCCAAAGATCGTCGCCGATGTCGTCGGGCCGGTTTGCGAGACGGGCGATTATATCGCGCTCGGCCGCTCCATCCCCGAGCCGGCGCAGGGCGATCTGCTGGCGATTCTCACGGCCGGCGCCTATGGCGCGGTGCAGGCGGGAACCTACAACAGCCGCCCGCTCGCGCCGGAGGTTCTCGTCGACGGCGCGAAATGGGCGGTGGTGCGCGAGCGGCCGAGCGTGGAGCAGCTGATCGCGCTCGACTCCGTGCCGGAGTGGTTGGGCAAATAGTTCCCTCCCCGCGTCGGCTGTTGCCGACTTCGGCAGTCATGCGTTTCGCATTCCGTATGGTCGTCATTGCGAGGAGCGGAGCGACGAAGCAATCCAGAGCCGTGGGGCGGCTCTGGATTGCTTCGCTTCGCTCGCAATGACGGCCGGGGCGGTCATCGAGCGAAGCGATCACGCGGAAACCGTATCATACGCAAACAGGGAGCGCCTGTTTTGCGAAGCGGGGAGGGGCCCGTTCAGCCCCTCGCGCTCCCGTAATATCCGCGATACCAATCGACGAAAGCCGCAACCCCCTCTTCCACCGATGTGTGCGGACGATATCCGGTGAGCCGCTCCAGCAGCGAGCAATCGGCGAATGTGCTGGGCACGTCGCCCTTCTGCATCTCGAGATAGTTGCGGATCGCTCGTCTGCCCAATTTGCGCTCGATCGCCTCGACGAAATCGAGCAGGCCGACAGGCTCGCCGCGTCCGATATTGACGATGCGGAAAGGCGCCACGGGCGAGACGGAGTCGTCCGCGCCGATCTCCGGCGGGAGGTCGACGAGCCGCTGGATCGCGTCGACGAGATCGCCGACATAGGTGAAATCGCGCTGCATCTTCCCGTGATTATAGATGTCGATCGGCTTTTCCTTCTCGATCGCGTCGACGAATTTGAACAGCGCCATATCCGGCCGGCCCCAGGGGCCATAGACGGTGAAGAAGCGGAATATCGTCGTCGGAATGCGCCACAGATGCGCGTAGGAATGCGCCATCGCCTCATTGGCTTTTTTCGTCGCGGCGTAGAGCGTCAACGGGAAATCGGCGCGTTCGCTCTCGAGGAAAGGCATATGCTCATTGCCGCCATAGACGGAGCTCGTCGAGGCCATCAGCAGATGGCGGACGCCCTGCGCGCGCGCGACCTCGAGAATATTGAAGCCGCCGACGAGATTGGCGTCGATATAGGCGCGCGGATTCTCGAGGCTGTAGCGCACGCCCGCCTGCGCGGCGAGATGGACGATGACCTCGGGCTCCGCCGTCTCGACGGCGCGCGTCAGCGCCTCCATATCCTCGAGCATGGCGATATGCGCGCGAAAGCGTTCGAACTGGCGGAGCTCGGCATGGCGCGCCTCTTTCAGCGTCACGTCGTAATAGGGGGTGAGCCCGTCGAAGCCGTCGACCCGGTGGCCGAGCTCGAGCAGATGTCTTGCGAGGTGGAAGCCGATGAATCCGGCCGTGCCGGTCACGAAGACGCGCATATCGCCCGCTCCCGTTGGAGACGGTCAACCTGTGGCGGAAAAGGCCCGGCGCTGTCAACATTCGGCCCCGTACGTATCTGCCGCGGTCGCGCCCTCCCGCCGCGCAAAAAGCCGGTTTTCACTTCCGCCCAAAAGGCGCTAAACATCGCGCCGAGTTTCTTTCTCTAGCGGGACCGATCACCCATGGCGCGGCAGTTCATCTATCACATGCAGGGTCTCACCAAGACCTATCCGGGCGGCAAGAAGGTCCTCGACAACGTCAATCTCTCCTTCTACCCGGACGCCAAGATCGGCGTGCTCGGCGTCAATGGCGCGGGCAAGTCGACGCTCCTGCGTATAATGGCCGGCACGGACAAGGAGTTCACCGGCGAAGGCTTCGTCGCCGAGGGCGCGCGCGTCGGCTATCTCCCGCAGGAGCCGCAGCTCGACTCGGCGCTCGACGTGCGCGGCAATGTGATGCTCGGCGTCGCCGAGAAAAAGGCGGTTCTCGACCGCTACAATGATCTCGCGGTGAATTATTCCGACGAGACGGCGGACGAGATGACCCGCTTGCAGGACGAGATCGAGGCCAAGGGCCTCTGGGACTTGGACAGCCAGGTGGATCAGGCGATGGAGGCTTTGGGCTGCCCGCCCGACGACGCCGACGTCGTCAAGCTCTCGGGCGGCGAGCGGCGCCGCGTGGCGCTCTGCCGCCTGCTGCTCGAGCAGCCGGAGATGCTGCTGCTCGACGAGCCGACGAACCATCTCGACGCCGAGACGGTGAATTGGCTGGAAGGGCATTTGCGCAATTATCCGGGCGCGATCCTCATCGTCACCCACGACCGCTACTTTCTCGACAATGTCACGGGCTGGATTCTCGAGCTCGATCGCGGCCGCGGCATTCCTTACGAGGGCAATTACACCAGCTGGCTGAAGCAGAAGCAGAAGCGCCTCGCGCAGGAGAGCAGCGAGGACAAGGCCCGCCAGCGCGCCCTCGAGGCGGAGAGCGACTGGATCTCCTCCTCGCCCAAGGCCCGCCAGGCCAAATCCAAGGCGCGCATCCAGCGTTATGAGGAGTTGGTCGCCAAGCAGAACGAGAAGGCGCCGACGACCGCGCAGATCGTCATTCCGGTGGCCGAGCGCCTCGGCGCCAATGTCATCGACGTCGAGCATGTGTCGAAGGCCTTCAACGATCGCCTGCTCATCGACGATCTCTCCTTCAAGCTGCCGCCGGGCGGCATCGTCGGCGTGATCGGCCCCAACGGCGCCGGCAAGACGACCTTGTTCCGCATGATCACCGGGCAGGAGAAGCCGGACGGCGGCTCCGTCAACGTCGGCGAGAGCGTGCAGCTCGGCTATGTCGACCAGTCGCGCGACGCGCTCGACGACAAAAAGACCGTCTGGGAGGAGATTTCCGGCGGCAATGACATCATCTATCTCGGCAAGCGCGAGATCAATTCGCGCGCCTATTGCGGCGCCTTCAACTTCAAGGGAACCGACCAGCAGAAGAAGGTCGGGATGCTCTCGGGCGGCGAGCGCAACCGCGTGCATCTCGCCAAGATTTTGAAGCAGGGCGCCAATGTGCTGCTGCTCGACGAGCCGACCAACGATCTCGACGTCGACACGCTGCGCGCGCTGGAAGAGGCGCTGGTCGATTACGCCGGCTGCGTGGTCATCATCTCGCACGACCGCTTCTTCCTCGACCGCATCGCGACCCATATGCTCGCCTTCGAGGGCGACAGCCATGTCGAATGGTTCGAGGGCAATTTCGCCGATTACGAGGAGGACAAGAAGCGCCGTCTCGGCCTCGACAGCGTGATTCCGCATCGGCTGAAATATAAGAAATTCTCGCGGTGAATGAATGATCGAAACTCGCTGGAAGAGAGAGGCGACATGCCTGCTCCACACGATCTCGAGGCGCTCGCCTCCAAAGGCGAAGCTGCAACGATAGAGTTCAAGGAATCGATCGCCGGTCTTGACGGCATCAGCAAGACCGTGTGCGCGTTTGCCAACGACATCAATGGGTTTGGAAGCCCTGGGTTAATCTTGATCGGCATCGACAAGGATGGACGAATTGTCGGAACGCCAAGTGACGATGCGACATTGCAAAAATTGGCGCAGCTCCGAGTGGACGGAAAAATTACGCCGACCCCTTCGATGACGGTCACGCCTGTCGCCGTTCACGGCAAAACGGTCATAGTTCTGGAGGTTTCTCCATCGGAATCGCCGCCCGTTCGCCGCCACGGCATTGCTTATGTGCGGATCGGAACAACGACTACGCCAGCGACTTCGGAGGAGGAACGAAGACTTATCGAGCAACGTAAAGGCCGGGCGCTGCCCTTCGATGCGCGAGGCATCTCGGGAAGCGCGATCGGCGACCTCGATGTGAAGCGATTTCAACTGGATTACTTGACCGAGGCTGTGAATCCGTCGGTTTTGGCGGAAAACGGGCGTTCGGTGGAGCAACAGCTCGCCGCTCTCAAGCTCATGGACGGGGAGGGCCGCGCCACACCTACCGGATTGCTCGTCGTCGGAATCGATCCACTCTCTTGGTTGCCCGGCGCTTATGTGCAGTTTCGTCGGATTGCAGGCGACAAAATCACTGACGACACGATCGATGAGGCGCGCTCGAGCGGCACCATCGACGTAATTGTGCGTGTTCTGGAGGAAAAGCTCTCGGCGCATAACGTCACATCACTGACCATCCCGGGTGAGCGTCATGTCAAACAGTCGCTCTATCCGATAACGGCTCTCCAACAGATCGTCCGAAACGCCGTCATGCACCGCGATTACGAAATCAGCGCCCCGATCAGGGTGACTTGGTTCGACGACAGAATCCAAATCGACAATCCCGGCGGCCCGTTTCAAATTCAACCGGATAAATTGGGAGAGCCGGGCTTCACCGGATATCGGAATCCGAATGTCGCGGAAGCGATGCACAACATGGGCTTGGTGGAGAGGTTCGGCGTAGGGATTCCTCTTGCGCGCAAGGCATTGGAAGATAACGGAAATCCGCCGTTGGAAATACGCGCTGAAGGTAATTTCGTGTTCGTCGTCATGCGAGCCGCTCGATGAAGACAGTCGCCTTCTTCAACAATAAAGGCGGCGTCGGAAAGACATCGCTCGTTTTTCATTTGGCCTGGATGCTCAATGAGATGGGCCACAAAGTGGTCGTCTGCGACCTCGATCCGCAAGCCAATGTCACGACGTTTTTCCTCGGGGAGGACCGCGCGGCGGAGTTGTTGGAAACGGGCCATGGCGTCCGAACGATCTACCATGCGTTTCTGCCGTTGCTGGAAGGGGTGGGTGATCTTGCCGAGATCGACGCCGAAATCATGACTGAAGGCCTTACGCTGATCCCTGGCGACTTGGCTCTTTCCGGTGCGGAAAGTGAATTGTCGACCCAGTGGGGAAATTGCCTTTCCTCTGAAGAGCCGACGAAAAAGAAAGCGTTTCGGACGATATGCGGTTTCCACCGGGCAATCGTCACGGTGGCGCATAAGCAAAATGCAACGATAGCGCTCATCGATGTCGGTCCGAATCTCGGACCGCTGAATCGCGCGGCTCTGGTGGCGAGCGATCATGTCGTGATTCCTCTCGGCAGCGACGCATTCTCGCTGCAAGGGCTGAAAAATGTTGGCAAGACTTTGACCACATGGCGGGAAGACTGGGCGGAAAAAAAGAAGCGTGCGCCAAAAGGCTTGGGTTTCGAAGCGCCGGAGGGGGCGATGGAGCCTATCGGCTATGTCATCAGCCGCTTTTCGATGCGCTCGGGACGTCCGGCGAGAGCCTATCTCAATTGGGCGGCGGAAATGCCCGCAGCCTACCGAGAGTTTGTCCTAAGACACGTCGGTGTCGATGAAAGTTGCCGCGATCCGCATCAAGATCCCAACTGCCTCGCAGAGCTGAAGGATTATCGATCCTTGATGCCGATGGCGCAGGACGCAATCAAGCCGATTTTCAACTTGAAAGCGGCGGATGGAGCGATTGGCGCGCATCAGGCCGGCGTGATCGAGGCTCGTAAGAACTTTCGAGCTCTGGCCGACAAAATTATCGATCGACTTCGTCTTTAACGAGAGCGCCGCCATTGCTCGGTCGTGCGATGGCTACCGTCTCTCCGGCTCGACTGCCTTCGCGAGCGGCGCGCGTCAGCCCGGAACGGCCGTTCTTCGCTTTTTGACGCCGCCGCCGGCGCTACGTCACGCCGGCGCCCTTCCTTTTTCCCGCGCCGGCTGCGGTGGCTCCTCCACCGGCGGCTCCACGACGCCGTGGCAAACCTCCACGATCTCCCGCCGCAGCCAGGCGTGGGCCGGCTCGCGGTCTTGCAGCGAGCGCCAGACCATCAACAGATCATAGGTCGGGAATTCGATCGGTATCTCCAAAATCCGCAGCGGCGCGAGACGCACGAAATGCTCGGCGATGCGCAGCGGCAGCGAGAAGACGAGATCCGTGCTCGCCACGATCCAAGGCGCGGACAGAAAATTCGGCACGACGAGCGAGACCGTGCGCGCGAGGCCGCGGCTCTCCAGCCAATCGTCGATGATCCCGGTGCCCGCCTCGCGGCGCGACATCAGCATATGTTTCGCGGCGACGAATTGCTCGAGCGTCGGCTCGTCATCGGGAAAATCCGGATGATCCTGGCGCACCAGCGAGACGATGCGATCGGTGTAGAGCCGCTCGCGGCGCACATAGGGCGTCGAATCGAGGATCACGTCGAAGCCGATGACGAGATCGACCTCGCCGGCGTCCGCCGCCTCGCGCAGCGAGCCCGACGTCTGCACGAGATGAATCTCCACATTCGGAGCCTGCCGGCTCACCGATCTCATCAGCGGCGGCAGCAAGCAGAATTCGACATAGTCGTTGGTCGCTATGGTGAAGCGACGCTGCGTCGTCGCCGGCGAAAACGCCTTCGAGCCGCGGATCACCTGCTCCACTTCGTTCAATATCGCCGCGATCGGCTCGACGAGCGCGAGCGCGCGCTGCGTCGGCTTCATGCCCTGCGGCGTCTTCACCAGCACCGGATCGTCCAATTGCTGGCGCAGGCGCTGCAGCACATGGCTCATCGCCGACTGGGTGATGAACATCTTCTGCGCCGCGCGCGAGACATTGCGCTCCTCCATCAGGAAGTTGAAGGCGACGAGAAGATTGAGATCGAAGTTCCGCAGCTCGGTCATGTTCCCGCCATCCGCCCTTCGCGCGATCACGAGGATCGCGCGTGAAGATGACGCCAGAACGGCGCCTTCGACGCCACTGAAAATTTTCGATAGCACGATGAAAACAATGCATTTTACGTCAAGGCGAGAGCGACCTTACCTCTCCGGACGGCCGCGTGGAAGAGCGCGCGGACGCAAAACAAAAGGAGAGAAACATGAGCCTCACGACGGAGACGGCCTCGCGGACCGGCGCCGCAGACGACGTCGATGCGATCGTCGATCTGAAGCTATTCTGGATCGGCGCGGCGTCGCTGTGCACATTCTATCTGATCGTGCGCATCTATGAGCAGATTTTCGGCTGGCGCGCCGGCCTCGATTCCTTCGCGCCGGAGTTCCAGACCTATTGGCTCTCGATCCTGTGGACCGAGATTCCGTTGGAGCTCGTCGCCGGGCTCGGCCTCGCCGGCTATCTGTGGAAGACGCGCACCCGCGACATGTCCACGGTGACGCCGCGCCAGGAGATGCGCGCGCTCGTCGACAATATGAAATGGCTGACGATCTACGCCATCGCCATTTACTGGGGCGCGAGCTTCTTCACGGAGCAGGACGGCACCTGGCACATGACGGTGATCCGCGACACCGATTTCACCCCGTCGCATATCATCGAATTCTACATGAGCTATCCGATCTACTCGATCATGGCGGTGGGCGCCTTCTTCCACGCCAAGACTCGCATCCCCTATTTCGCGCGTGGATTCTCGCTCGCCTATCTGATCGTCGCGGTCGGACCCTTCATGATCATCCCCAATGTCGGCCTCAATGAATGGGGCCACACCTTCTGGTTCATGGAGGAGCTCTTCGTCGCGCCGCTGCACTGGGGTTTCGTCTTCTTCGGCTGGATGGCGCTCGGCGTGTTCGGCGTGGTGCTGCAACTGCTGATGCGCGTCAAGGCGCTGCTCGGCGAGGAGGGCGTGAACGCGGTCATCGGCTGACGCCTCTTTCGTTCCTCAAAAGCTCCCGAAGATGACGAGAAGGCCGCCCTTTTGAAAAGGAAGGGCGGCCGCCTTTCGTCCGGAGCCATCGCCATTCCCCGCCCCGGACGAAGATCGCCACATTTCGCAGACGCGAGAAACTTCGCTGCTCGAGAATTGCACAATCTCGAAAAACTCGTGATTTTTCTAGGCATAGCGCGACGCAGCGGCGGCTTGACACGAAATGGCGCCGCCCATATGTTGCGCGCGGCTCGAACGACTTGGCCGCCCGGCCCATATCGCGTCGCGTCGAAATCCCTTCCGTCGCCCCTGTCCGGGCGTTTCTTCGGCGATCATCTATTCTGCTCGCGCGTGCTGCTGAGCTTTTGCGCGAGGGAGAGAGTCGATGAGAGCGGGCAAGAACGAGAGCGACCAAGAGCTGCGCGCGAGGCTGGAGAAGCTCCAGACCGAGCTCGGCAAGCAGGAGGAGGAACGGCGCGCCGAGACTGGAGGAGGGTTGCCGGTCGGCGGGTCGTTCGGAAAGGCGCTGAGCGCGGGCTTCACCGTGCTGTCCGAATTCGTCGCGGCGATTCTCGTCGGCGCGCTGATCGGCTGGCAGGCGGATGGCTGGTTCGGCACCAAGCCGTGGCTGCTGGTCCTGTTCTTGGGGCTCGGCGTCGCCGCGGGCTTCTATAATGTGTTTCGCTTCGCCGCGCCGAAAGACGCGCGAGGCGGCGGATGAAACGGGCGGCCCGACTCCCTCGGCGCCGCGGAGATGAAGGGCCGGGCGCGCCGTCCGGATCGAGCGATGAATCCTATCGAGCAGTTCGAGCTCCAACGCATTGCGCCTTACTTCATCAACGGCGTCGACGTCTCCTTCACCAATTCTGCGCTCTATATGCTGCTCGCGGCCTTCGCCGCGGTTCTGCTGACGATCGGCGCCACCTCCAGGCGCGCGCTGGTGCCGGGCCGCGGCCAGGCGCTCGCCGAAGTGCTCTATGAGTTCGTCGCCAGCACGGTGCGCTCGACGGCGGGCAAGGAAGGGATGCGCTTCTTCCCCTTCGTCTTCACGCTGTTCACCTTCATCCTGATGTCGAATCTGATCGGCCTCGTCCCCTACACCTTCTCGCTGTCGAGCCAGATCGTCGTCACTTTCGCCTTCGCGGCCTTCGTCATCACGCTGGTGATCCTCTACGGGCTCTATCGCCACGGCCTCGGCTTTCTGAAGCTCTTCGTGCCGCATGGCGTTCCGGCGCCGGTGCTCGTCGTGCTGATCCCGATCGAGATCATCTCCTTCCTCTCGCGCCCCGTGTCGCTCTCCGTTCGTCTCTTCGCGAACATCCTCGCCGGCCATATCACCCTCGCCGTCTTCGGCGGCTTCGTGGTGATGCTGCTCGGCGCCGGCGCCTGGGCCGCGCTCTCGCCCATCCCGATCCTGGCGGTCGTCGCGATGTATGCGCTGGAGCTGCTCGTCAATTGTCTTCAGGCGTTCGTCTTCGCCGTCCTCACTTGCGTCTATCTCAATGACGCGATCCACCCGGGCCACTGATAAATATCCAACAATAAATAGTCGCCCACTGAAAAGAGCAGGAGTTACCAATGGCTGATGCTTCTTCCTTCCAGCTGATCGGCGCGGGCCTCGCCGCGATCGGCACGGGCGCCGCCGCGATCGGCGTCGGTCTCATCTTCGGCAATTTCGTCAATGGCGCGCTGCGCAACCCGTCGGCCGCCGCCGGCCAGTTCACCAACGCCATCATCGGCGCGGCGCTGGCCGAAGGTCTCGGCATCTTCGCGTTCCTGATCGCGATCCTGCTCTATCTGAAGTGATCCGTTTCGAAGGCCCGGGGCGGAAGGTTCCGGGCCTTCGTCGCATCTGACAACACTCGAAGAGGTTTCGGAGCCGTCATGGCGAACATCGTTCTCGCCGCCGCCGAGGAAGCGGCGCCGCACGCCGCGCAGGGCGCGACGCATGAGTCCGCGGGGCATGGGACCGTCGAGCATCACGGCGGGGGCGACTTCCCGCCCTTCGACACGAATAATTTCGCGCCGCAGCTCGTCTGGCTGGCGCTGATTTTCGGTCTTCTCTACATCCTCATGTCGCGCATCGCGCTGCCGCGCATCGGCTCGATCCTGAGCGAGCGCGAGAGCCGCATCGAGAGCGACCTCTTCGCCTCCCGCGAGCTGCAGGCGAAGGCGCAGGCCGCCGCCGCCGAGCATGACGAGACGCTGCGCGCCACCAAGGCGCAGGCGCAGGACATCGGCCGCGCCGCGCAGCAGCAGGCCGCGTCGGAGACGGCCTCGCGCCGCGCTTCGGAAGAGGCCGCCTTCGCCAAGAAGGTCTCCGAGGCCGAGGCGAAGATTCTCGCCGCCAAGTCCGAGGCGCTGTCGAATGTCGAGGCGATCGCCACCGAGGCCGCCGGCGCGATCCTCGAGAAGCTGACCGGCGCCCGTCTCGCCGCCGAGACGCTGCAGAGCGAATTCCGCAACATCAAGGCGAGCTGAGCAGGGAACCGGCCATGCATTACGACGCGGAACTTTTCGTCGCCATCGGCTTCGCCATCTTCCTCTGCGTGCTTCTCTATGTGGGCGCGCATAAGAAGCTCGCCGCATCGCTCGACGCGCGGGCCATCCGCATCAAGGGCGAGCTCGCCGAGGCCGAGCGCCTGCGCAGCGAGGCCGAGAGCCTGCTCGCCTCCTTCGAGAAGAAGCGCGAGGACGCCGAGATCGAGGCCAAGGCGATCGTCGCCCAGGCCAAGAGCGAGGCGGAGCTGCTCGCCACCGAGGCCCGCCAGCGTCTCGAGGAATATATCGCCCGCCGCACCAAGCAGGTCGAGGACAAGATCGCCCAGGCCGAGGCGCAGGCCGCCGCCGAAGTGCGCGCCAGCGCCGCCGACGCCGCGGTGAAGGTCGTTGAAGCCGTGCTGCGCAAGGGCGTCGCTGGAACGGATTTCGTCTCCGCCGGCATTGCGGATGTGAAGTCGCTGGCGCACTGACGACCGCACGATAAGAACAAAAACGGCCCGAAGTCGCGAGACCTCGGGCCGTTTCCTATTGTCACCCCAGCCGTCATTGCGAAGAGACGGACGTTCGTCGCTTTGGCGCGCAGGCTGCTGGTCGCCTTGTGAAGATATGCGACGCAGGGAGCCGTCATCGAGGGCGCCGTCGCCGCGAAGGCCGCCTGACCGCTTCCCGTCCGAAGCGCCGGCCGGACGAAGATCGGCCGAGCGGAGCTTGAATAGCCCGAGGTCCAATGGCCTCGGCCCGGATCCGAGGCGGGCGATCCGATGGATCGCGTGGCGTTCACGACGCCGCGGCGAAGAATGGTCTCGCCCTCCCGAGCCTCGCCCGCCGAATGCGGAATCAGCGTGCGGTCGCAAAGCTGCGACGACCGAATGTGCGTTTGTTCCGTCAAGACAGACGATCCCTGCCGGCCGCGGCCGCGCGCTCCTCGTACCACAGCGACAGCGCCGAAGCCATGCGAGCTGGACCATCATCATGCGCGGCCGCGCATTGCGGCCGCTATCCATCCCCATGGAATCTTCGCTCCGCGCGCGATGATGGCCGGGGCGGTCATCGTTTCTTCGAGCGAAGCGAATTTGAATTGAAATCGAATATATACGAACGTTATATCAATATAGTTTTCTATTCTTTTGCAAGCGACCGCAGAAAAATGCCTTCGGAAGGCCGCGCAGATGACGGCATAAATCACTGAAAATAGATGATATTATCCCTGACGCCGGGGCCGGTCTCGTCCAAATAGGTACATGTCCTAATTTTGGAATTCGCGCGTACCAAGTAATGACGAATCAGCGCGGCGCGCCGCGATCCGGCCGACCAGGAGATTTGGTTCTGATGGTCTCGACCTCTCGATTTCACCTCCATGCGCAATCGAACAATTCGAAACATTCCTTTCGGCGTCTCGTCTTCGACGATCCACTGCGCAGCCCCCTGGCGTTCAGGCCGAAACATCTTTCTTCTGACCCACGCCTCATCGACAAAACTGTATCGAGTTTGCCTAACGCGTAAGGAGTTCCTCATGATTACCGTGTCGCAATGCGCGGCCCGAGCGGGTCTGGCTTCCAACGAGCTGGTTCTCGGCGCCATCCCCTCTTCCGACCATGACGCGCTCCTCGAGAGCTATATGCTCAACGCTCATCGCGGCCTCGGCGCCGTGCGGGCCATGATCGTTTCCGATCTGCGCGCCTACCTCGATCTCGGCGTCGCTTCGCGCGCCGCCGATCTGCTCATCGTGCTCAGGCTGCTGCTGACGGCCCATCCGGAGGCCGGTGTCGCCGCTTCGACCCTGGCCGCCGAGCTCGACGCCGCCTTCGAGACCGCGCTCGCCGCCCAATATCTGGATGCGCGCCGAAGCCGCCCCGCATCCGCCGGGGCCTCGCGTGTGCCGGGGGTCGTGCTGTCCTTTTCGCGTGAGGGCCGCCGGGCCGATCGTCGCGCGGCGCTCGGCGAGCCGCCGGGATCCCACGGCGGCGACGCGGTCGTCGCCCGGCCGGGCTCGCGCCTTTCCCTGAGGAGCGATCGCTGAGCGGCCGAGCGGGCCTTCGCCGCTTCGAGCGAGTTCTGTGTCGAATTTCTTGCATATGCGGGAGTTTCACGGAAAAGATCTGCTTCCGATTCTTCGAGTTTTCGCTCGAGCTCGATCGCGACGCGAGGGAGGAGCCGCGCCATCGGCTCGTGATTGCGGTCTGCAGGCTATTGCCAATCGGCGCGCCGCATAGGATCATCCCGGCCGATTGCGCCTATTGTGGCCCGAAACCCCGCCCAACGGGCGGTCGGACGTCTTCTCGATGCGACCGATCGGCTTTTTTTATTTCGTCTTTTTTCGCCTGTCCGGATCTCGGAGCGGGGGGCCGCGGATATGACGACGGCGGCCATCGTCCATGTCATCGACGATGACGCCGCCGTCCGCGATTCTTTGAGGCTCCTGCTGGCGACGGAGAATTTCGACGTGCGCGCTTACGCCTCCGCGCGCGATTTCCTCGCGAGCGCCGGGCCGGGCGAAGCGGGGTGCGTCATCACCGACGTGCGTATGCCGGAAGTGAGCGGAATGGACCTGCTCGCCGAATTCAAGGCGCGCCGTGTCGATCTGCCGGTCATCGTCATCACCGCCCATGCCGATGTGACGCTCGCGGTCCAGGCGATGAAGGCCGGGGCCGTCGACCTCCTGGAGAAGCCATTCGACGACGAGGCGCTGCTCGGCGCCGTGCGCCAGGCGCTGCGCCGCCTCTTCGACGGCGAGAGCGTCGTCGGCTCCGAGGCCGCCGCGGCGCGCGACCGGCTCGCCAGCCTCACCGTCCGCGAGCGCGAGGTGCTGATGGGCGTCCTCGATGGCCGGCCCAATAAGCTCATCGCTCACGAGCTCGGCATCAGCGTGCGCACGGTGGAGGCCCATCGCGCCCGGCTGATGATGAAAATGCAAGCCAAGAGCCTCTCGGAGCTCGTGCGCATGGCGGTGCTGATTCCGCCCGCCGCATCCGCCTGAGGACGCTGTTGCGACATTTTCCGCTCGCTATGGAGGAGGCCCGGCGCGTCATGCGCGCGCGTTTCGGGCACGCGGCCTTTCTGCCCGGGCAGGAGAGCGCGCTTGCCGCGCTGCTCGCCGGGCGCGACGCGCTCGCCGTCATGCCCACCGGGGCCGGCAAATCGCTGCTCTATCAGCTGCCGGCGGCCATGGGCGTCGCGCCGGTCGTCGTCGTCTCGCCGCTCATCTCGCTGATGCGCGACCAGTTGCGGAGCCTCGCCCGCTCGGGCGTTCCGGCTGTGGCGCTGCATTCGGGCCAGAGCGAGGAGGAGCATGGCGAGGCGATCGCGAGCCTCGCCGGCGGGCGGGCGCGGCTCGTCTATCTCGCGCCCGAGCGCCTCGTCCAGGACGGAACGGTCGAGCTGCTGCGCAGCGCCCGCGTCGCGCTGTTCGCGGTGGACGAGGCGCATTGCGTCTCGCAATGGGGCCACGAGTTCCGTCCCGATTACGCAAGGCTCGGCGAGATCGCCGCGCGGCTCGGCGCGCCGATCCTCGCGGTGACGGCGACGGCCGGCCCGCGCACGCGCGCCGACATTGTCGCGAGCCTCTTTGCGCGCGCGCCGGAGGTCTTCGTCTCCTCCTTCGCGCGGCCCAATCTGCGGCTTGCTTTCGCGCCCCGCGCCGACGCGCTCGGGCGGCTCGCGCGGTTCCTGCGCCGACGGGCGGGGCAGAGCGGCGTCGTCTATGTGAATTCGCGCCGCAAGGCCGACGATATGGCGGCGACGCTGCGCCGGCTCGGCTTCGACGCGCTCGCCTATCACGCAGGGCTGGACGCGGCGACGCGCGCCGCCCATCAGGACGCCTTCTTCGCGCGCGCCGGCGTCGTCATGGTCGCGACCATCGCCTTCGGCATGGGCGTCGACAAAAAGGACGTGCGCTTCATTTTCCACGCCGATCTGCCGAATTCG
Source organism: Methylosinus sp. Ce-a6 (assembly GCF_009811655.1). Classification (GTDB taxonomy): domain Bacteria; phylum Pseudomonadota; class Alphaproteobacteria; order Rhizobiales; family Beijerinckiaceae; genus Methylosinus. Next base: position 100,380 of record NZ_BGJX01000010.1, read on the forward strand.
ATCGAGGCCTATTATCAGGAGATCGGCCGCGCCGGCCGCGACGGCGAGCCGGCCGACGCGCTCGCTCTGTTCGATCCGGGCGAGCTCGCCGGCCGCTTCGGCTTCGCGCCGCCGGCCGACGATCCCGTCGCCGCGGGGGAGACGGAGCGCCGCCGCGCCATGGCGCGGCTCTGCCTCACGCCCTCCTGCCGCTTTCAGGCGCTGCTCGCCGCCTTCGGCGAGGCGAGCGACCGCTGCGGGCGCTGCGACAATTGCCGCGGCGGCGTGCTGACTCTGCCGCGCCGCGCAGGGCTCGTGGCGCTCGGCTGGCGCGTGGCGGCGCTCGCGCGTTTTTCCGGCGTGAGCGCCGCGGCGATCGACGAGCCGGAGGCGCCGCCGAGCCTCGCCGCCACTGCCGCCTTCGCCTCCGAAGCGAAGAAGGAGGAGGAGACGCTCAGCGTCGCCGACGAGCGGCTCTATCGGGAGCTGATCGGGCTGCGGCTCGCCATAGCGAAACGCCGCCGCCTCGCGCCGCGCGCGGTGGCGAGCGACGCGATGTTGCGGCGGCTGGCGATCGCGCGGCCGCACGCCCTGCCCGAAGGCGAGACGATGATCGAGGCGGAGGCGTTTTTGCGCGCCGTCGGCGAGGCCGAGAGAGTGGGCTGAGGCCCCTCGCTCATCCCCGCTTCGCCTCGCGAGAGAAGGGGCGGGCGCTGTGCGGGGGAGGGGTGGGGGCGCTCGACTATCCCTCGCCCTCGCTCCCCTCCGTTTCCCCCTCCGGCGCCGGCCGGGCGCGGCGCTTCTTCAGCTCGAGCAGCCGCGTCGAGGCGCGATCGGCGCGCTTGCGCGCCTCTTCGCCGGTCGGCTGCAGCAGCTTGCGATATTCGTCGCGCTTCTCGTGAATGGAGGCGATCACATAGCCCATGGGCACGCCGAGATCGACGAGCACGGTCTCGGCGAGCTGCAGGCTCGCCTCGATCGTCTCCGGAATGGCGTCGCTCGCGCCGAGCTCGTAGAGATGCGTCGCGTGCCGCGCGTCGCGGGCGCGCGCGACGATGGCCATATCGGCGCGCTCCTGATGCGCGAGGCGCACGATCTCCTGCGCCGCATGGGGATTCTCCACCGTCACCACCAGGGCGCGCGCCTGCGCGACGCCGAGCCGCATGAGGAATTCGCGCCTCATGCAATTGCCCCAATAAATGTCGACGCCCCGGTCGCGTTTCTCGGCGACGAGCTTCGCCGAATTGTCCACGGCGACGAAAGGAATGCCGTGGCGGCTCAGCATCTCGCCGATGAGCGCGCCGACGCGTCCATAACCGACGATGACGACTTGACCCGCGGCGATCTCGCTCTCCGGCGCGAGATGGGCGAATTCGGCCTCGTCGTCCTGCGGCCGGCGGCCCGGATTGATCCACTCGCCGAGCCGCGCCAGCCCCGGCAGGATGAAGAGGCCGAGCGTCACGGCGAGCATCGCGTCGGCGCCGAGGCCTTTCGGCAGCACGCCGGCGGCGATCGCCGCGCCGACGAGAATGAAGGCGAATTCGCCGCCGGGCGCGAGCAGCAGCGCCGTTTCCGCCGCGACGCGTCTTTGCATCCGAAAGGCGCGGCCGAGCAGAAAGACGATCGTTGTCTTCGCCGCGACGAGGCCGAGCGCGATGACGAGCACCTGGTGGAGATCGTCGATCACGCGGCCGAAATCGAGGCCGGCGCCGACGGAGACGAAGAACAGGCCGAGCAGCAGACCCTTGAACGGCTCGATCGTCACCTCGATCTCGCGGCGGAACTCCGTCTCGGCGAGCAGCAGGCCGGCGATGAAGGCGCCGAGCCCCATCGAAAAGCCGGCGGCGGCGCTGGCGACGCCCGCGCCGATGATGACGAGCAGGCTCGCGGCGGTGAAGAGCTCGATCGATTGCGCCGCCGCCACCAGATGGAACAGCGGCCGCAGCAGCAGCCGGCCCGCGACGATGAGCGCCGCCATCGCCGCCAGCGCGGGCAGAAAGGCGAGCAGCGCCTTCAATCCTTCGCTCTCCACCTGCGCATCGGAGAGAAAGGAGATGAGGAACAACAGCGGCGCGACCATCAGATCTTGCAGCAGCAGCACTGAAAAGGCGGCGCGGCCGGCGGCGCGGGTGAGGCGCCGGCGCTCGGCGAGCAGGGGAATGACGATCGCCGTGGAGGACATTGCGAGCGCCGCGCCGAGCAGCGCCGCCGGCGCGGCGCCGAGCCCGGCCCAGAACACGCCGGCCGCGGCCAGCGCGCCGCCGCAGAGAAACACTTGCGAAAGGCCGAGACCGAACACCAAGAGGCGCATACGCGCGAGGCGCTCCCAGGACAGCTCGAGGCCGATCATGAAGAGCAGGAAGACGAGCCCGAATTCGGCGATCTTGGCGACGCCCTCGAGATCGCCGAGCGCGAAGGCGGCGAGCGATTCATGCCGCTGCGCCAGCCGTCCCAGGCCGAAGGGCCCGAGCGCCGCGCCGGCGAGGAGGAAGCCGAGGATCGGACTGACGCGCAGCCGGTGGAACAGAGGCGCGACGATTCCCGCGGTGCCGAGGAACAGCAGCGCCTCGCGATATTCGCCCCATTGAAACGCCGCAGCTCCCGTCATCGCCATCCTTTCCCGTCCCGCCGATTCGGGATTCAGCATAGGGGAGCGGACGGCCGGTTACGAACGTCGTTTCTCGGGGCTCTTCCTTCTCCCGCTTGCGGGAGAAGGTGGCCCGGCGTAGCCGGGTCGGATGAGGGCCGTCGGGTCGGCAGGAAATCTTCGGTGTTGTCCGAGCGCGGACCGTCGTGATGTCGCGTTTTCGCGGCGCCCCTCATCCGACCCTCGCTGACGCGAGGGCCGCCTTCTCCCTCGAGTGGGAGAAGGAGATGGGCGCCCCCTCACATCCCCTTGCGCGGATCGTAGGGCTTGGAGCTGCGCCATTTCTGCGCGAAGGCCTCGAGCTCGGCGTCGGCGCCCTCGGGCAGCATGATCCTCAGCGTCACATAGAGATCGCCGGCCGGCTTGCCGTCGGCGGCGGGCAGCCCCTTGCCGCGCAGGCGCAGCACGCGGCCGCCGTTGGAGCCCGGCGGTATGGTGAGCTCCACCTGGCCGCCGAGCGTCGGGGCGGCCACCTTGGCGCCGAGCGCCGCCTCATAGAAGGCGATCGGCAGGTCGAGCTTCAGATCGCGGCCCGACACGGCGAACAGCGGGTCCGGCGCGATTTTCACGGTGACGATGGCGTCGCCGGGCTCGCCGCCGGGCGGGGCGGCGTGGCCCTGTCCGCGCAGGCGGATCTGCTTGCCGTCCTCTATGCCGACCGGAATATTCACCTCGAGCGTGCGGCCCGTGGGCAGAAAGACGCGCGTGCCGCCGCCTTTCACCGCCTCGGCCAGCGAGATCGTCACCTGCAGCGCGACATCCTCGCCCCGCCGCGGGGCGCGGGTGCGGCGCGCGCCCGCTCCGCCGCCGAAGAGATCGGCGAAGAGGTCGGAGGGATCGAAGCCGGCGCGCCCGCCGGGGGCGTCGCCGCCGCCGAAATGGAATTCGAAATGCTCGGCGCCGCCCGGCCCGCGCTGCCCGCGCGAGAAGCCGCCCGGCCCGGCGCCGAAGCCCTCGAAGCCGGTGAAGCGCGGCTTGCCCTCGGCGTCGATCTCGCCGCGGTCGAATTGCGCCTTCTTCTTCTCGTCGCCGAGAATCTCATAGGCCGAATTGGCCTCGGCGAATTTCTCCTTGGCCTTGGGGTCGTTCTTGTTCTGGTCGGGGTGGTATTTCTTCGCCAGATGGCGGAACGCCTTCTTGATCTCGGCGGCGCTCGCCGTCTTGGCGACGCCCAGGACGTCGTATGGATCGCGCATTTCTTTCAAAAGCCCATTGTCGCGTCCGCCTCGAGCGGCGCGGACGCTCATGTCCGACTGTCTATTTGGGAGAAGAGCTCGCGGCGCGCAAGGATGCGTCCGAGTTCGAAAATCACGCCTTGCGCCAGGGACGGACGTCGATCAGCGCCCATTCGGCGGATTTCTCGCGGCAGGCCGTGCCCTGCAGCTGCTCATGGCTGTCCTTGGTCCCGACTTCCGCCAGAAAGGCGCGGCACACCCTGCCGTCGGACGGATAGGGCTGGCCGACCGGCGTGAAGGAGCCGCGCGCGCGGCTCTCCGGATTGTCCCAATTGACAGTCGCGCCGGCGCCTTGAGGATCGAGCGCGACGCCGAGCGCGGCGCTGGCGCGCCGCCAATCCTCCTGGTCGAGCCCATGGGAGAGCGTCGGCGCCGTCTTGTGCGGAATGGAGCCGGTCACATCGTCGCCGACGGTTTTCCAGGTCGGAGCCGGCTCGCCGCCGGGAATGGCGAAGGAGCAGCCGCCGAGCGCAGCCGCCGCGAGCGCGGCCGCGAGCAGGCGTGCGGCGGCCGGGCGCACTATGGCGCGGCCGATTTGAGAACCGGCCGCGGCGGCGTTATGTGTGTCTCGCAGGTCGTGCAAATGCGCTGCCTCACCACCAGGACCACCGCCTCGTCCTTTCGGCGGCAGCTGAGGATTTTCTCGTGAAGGGGTTAACACAGAGTGACTTCTGCGAGGCTTCCGAACCTTACGCATTGTTCGGCGAGTGGTTCGAGGAGGCCAGATCTCGCGAGCCCGACGTTCCCGAAGCGATGGCGCTCGCCACGGTCGACGAGCTCGGCCTGCCGGACGCCCGCATGGTGCTGATGAAGGATTGGGACGAATCCGGCTTCACCTTCTATACCAACGCCGAGAGCGCCAAGGGCCGCGAGCTCGCCGCCACGATGAAGGCGGCGGCGCTTTTCCACTGGAAATCGCTGCGCCGCCAAGTGCGGCTGCGCGGTCCCGTGGAGCTCGTGTCCGAGGCCGAGGCCGACGCCTATTTCGCGAGCCGCCCGCGCGACAGCCGCATCGGCGCCTGGGCGAGCCGCCAGTCGCAGCCGCTCGAGAGCCGTTTCGCGCTCGAGAAGGCGGTCGCCCTTCAGGTCGCGCGCTTCGGGCTCGGCGAGGTGCCGCGGCCGCCGCATTGGCGCGGCTATCGGATCATTCCCTCGGCAATCGAATTCTGGGCGGATCGGCCCTTTCGCCTGCATGATCGCGTGCAATTCACGCGCGAAGGCGCGGGCTGGATGAAGGCGCGGCTCTATCCGTGACGAGAGAAAGCGGCGAAGCGATGAGACGCTGGTCGGATGATGCAAGTATTCGGGCGAGCGAGCCTGAAGGCTCGCGATCCAAAGCGCGCCCTGGACCGCGAGCCTTCAGGCTCGCCTTCCTTCTCGCGTTCTCATGCGCGATCGCTCAGCCGGCGCGCGCGCAGGACTTGTTCCAGAGCCTCTTCGGCTGGGGCCGGCAGCAATCGGCGCCGCGCGTGACCCAGCCGGCGCCGTCACAGGGCAAGACCAAGCCCAAGAAGAAGAGCGCCGCGAAAACGCCGCCGGGAAAGCAGCCGCCGGCGCAGCCCGAGGCGCAGCAGCCCGCGGAAGGGCCGCCGCCGCCCTATGAGCCGCAATTGCTGCGGCTCTCCGAAATTCTCGGCGCGCTCTCTTATCTGCGCGATCTCTGCGGCGCGGAGGACGGCGACGATTGGCGCGCCAAAATGAGCGCGCTGCTCGAGGCGGAAGCCAAGACAGGTCAACGGCGGCTGAAGCTCACGGGCGCGTTCAACCGCGGCTTTCGCGGCTATGAGACGACCTATCGTTCCTGCACGCCCAATGCGCGCACGGCGATCTCGCGCTATCTCGACGAGGGCGGCCGCATCGCGCATGAGATCGCCTATCGCTACGGGAATTCCTGACGCCGAAAGCGCGGATGGGCGTTAACCGTCCGGCAAGGACCCGTCTCGCGCGTTTTGCCGCGCTTCGTTACAGTGATCCGCATGACGCGCCTTCTCCCTTTCGCATTGGACGACGCCGCAGGCTCCGAGCAGCGGCGCGTCGCGCTCGCTTATCTCGCCGAGGCTTTCGCGGAAGCCGCGCTCGCCGGGATAGAAGGCGATTCCTTCGCCCATGCGGCGCTCTCCGCGGCGCTGCACGAGCTCGTCGCCACTTATGGCGAGGAGGAGGTCGCCGCCTTCGCGGAGCGTCTGCCGCGTCGCCTTCGCGACGGCGAATTCTCGAGCGGCCTGCGCCATTGAGCGGGCTCCTCGAGGCGCGCGCGTGAAGAAGCCGACGAAGCCTGCGGTCGAATCCATCTCCGAGCCGATGCGCGATCTCGCGGCGCTGCCTGCGCCGGTGCGCGCGCTACGCGAGAAGATCCTCGCCGCCTGCGAGACCGGCGACATAGAGGCGCTGCGCATTCCGATCGACTGGAACGAGGTGCGTCCCTTGTTCGAGCGCGGCGCGCGGCGACCGGCGGGCGCCGATCCGATCGAGGTTTTGAAGTCGCTCTCCTTCGACCGCGCCGGACGCGAGATGCTCGTCCTGGCGCGCGCGGTTTTGACGCAGCCTTTTCTGCGCGTCGCGCGCGGGCCTTTCGAAGCCTATGAATGGCCGGCCTATGCGCGCCGTCCGACGCCGCCGGCGAATGAGGAAGAGGCGCGCGCGCTATGGGCCTGCGTGCGCTTTTTCGATCTCGTCTCGTCCAATGCGGACGGCCGTCCGAAGGTCATGCGGATCGGCGTCGGCGCGGACGGCGTCTGGCACTATTTCTGGAACGCGGATTGACGGGAAATACGCGCCGTTCAGGCAAGACGCGCGGCGGAGCGCAGCTGGTCGCGCGCGCGGCGACGATCCTGCGCAGGCTGATAGGCGACCTGCGAATGATAGCCGCAATAGGGGCCGCCGCCGCCGCCCGGCGATTTCGCGCCGCAGAAGCGGAAATCCGCCGTTGTCGGATCGCCGATCGGCCAGCGGCACATCGCCTCTCTGAGCTCCATCAGCGTGACCCGCTCGGACAGGGGAATGACGACTTCCTCTTGCGGACGCGCGTCCGGCAGCAAGAGCGCGCGCGGCGCGAGGGCGAGCGCGACATTGCCGACGACGCTCGGACCATGTCCGTGATGCGCGCGCGGCGCCGCGGCCGCCGGCTGCGGGCGTTGCGGCTTGGCGACGCGCGGGCGCGCCGCAATGGGCGTCTTGGCGCGCTGCGCGAGGCCGAGACGATGGATTTTACCGATGACTGCGTTGCGCGTGATGCCGGCGCCGATCTCGGCCGCCACCTGACTGGCGCTGAGGCCGTCGTTCCAGAGCTTGCGCAGCATCTCGACGCGCTCGTCGGTCCAGGACATGAAGGTCCTCCTCGATTAAGCCGGCTTCAGCCGAGAGAATCGGCGAACGCTCGCGCAACCGGCGATGCCGGAGTCGACAAGACGCACACACACTCGATTGAAGGCGCCTCACGAGATGTCGTGGGCGATGACGCGAACGCTACTCTACCAGTTGAATCACGCGCAAGAGTCCCTGGCAAGCGAAACGGCGTTCCCCACAAGGTAATGCTGTTCATTCTTCGCTGGTGTTGCGCCGAGGACTCACTATGGGCGTCGCGCGCATTGGAATTATAAGGGTCCGCGCGCATTGCGCCGCGCGTGAAGGTCTCGTTCGCGCGCGAGCGCTGCGGCCGCGGCCCTTTCGGCGCCGTCGTTTCGCCGCACTCCAGGCGCCTTCGGCCCTTCCGGAAACGGATTTGACCGACGCGAGGGGAGGACCTAGAATGTTTCCACGTGAGAGATGCCGCCCCCGAAGGGCGGCACTTTGATTTTCAGACCCTCGCCGCGCGGTCCCGCGCCGTGCTGCGGCGCCGGCGAGCAGGGTCTCTCCGAAGGAGTCGCCAGAGGTGGTTTCGGCGCTGTTTCCGACTTATGCGCGGGCCGATCTCGCTTTCGAGCGGGGAGAGGGCGCTTGGCTCGCAGCCAGCGACGGCGAGCGCTATCTCGACTTCGGCGCCGGCGTCGCGGTCAATTCGCTCGGCCATGGCCATCCGCATCTCGTCGGCACGCTGGCCGCCGCCGCGGCGAAGCCCTGGCACGTCTCCAATCTGTTCCAGATTCCGGAGGCCGAGCGCCTCGCCCGCCGCCTCGTCCAGGCGACTTTCGCCGATCTCGTCTTCTTCACCAATTCGGGCGCCGAGGCGGTCGAATGCGCGATCAAGACGGCGCGCAAATTCCACGCTGTGGAAGGAAGGCCCGAGCGCTATCGGCTCGTCACTTTCGAGGGCGCCTTCCACGGCCGCACGCTGGCGACCATCGCGGCCGGCGGCAATCCCAAATATCTCGACGGCTTCGGGCCGCCGACCGACGGTTTCGACCAGGCGCCCTATGGCGATCTCGACGCCGTTCGCGCGCTGATCGGCCCGCAGACGGCCGGCGTGCTGCTGGAGCCGATCCAGGGCGAGGGCGGCGTGCGCGTGGCGCCGCCGCGGTTCTTGGCCGGCTTGCGCGAGCTCTGCGACGAGCATGGCCTGCTGCTCGTCGTCGACGAGGTGCAGACGGGCGTCGGCCGCACCGGGCGTTTCCTCGCCGTCGAACATTCGGGCGTGACGCCGGACATAGCCACGCTGGCGAAGGGCATAGGCGGGGGCTTTCCGCTCGGCGCCTGCCTCGCCACGGCCGAGGCCGGCAAGGGCATGACGGTCGGCGCGCATGGCTCCACCTATGGCGGCAATCCGCTCGCCACGGCGGTCGGCAACGCCGTGCTGGACGTCGTGCTGGAGCCGGGCTTCATCGAGCGCGTCGCCGGCCTCGGCGCGCTGTTCCGCCAGAAGCTCGCCGAGCTCGAGGATCGCCATTCCACGATCATCGAGAGCGTGCGCGGCGAGGGCCTGATGTTCGGCCTGAAGACGCGCGTCTCCAACATGGATTTCGCCGCCGCGGCGCGTGAGGCGAGGCTCTTGACCATTCCGGCGAGCGACAATGTCGTGCGCCTGCTGCCGCCGCTCATCGTCGGCGAGAGCGAGCTCGCCGAAGCGGCGCGGCGGCTCGGCGCCGCCTGCGTTGCGCTCGAGAGCGCGGGAGCCGCGCGATGACCGCTCATGCGCCGCTGACGGGCGCCCGTCATTTCCTCGATATTTCCGAAGTTCCGGCCGCGGAGCTCCGGCGCATTCTCGATATCTCGGCCGCGATCAAGGGCAAGCGCGTGCGCGGCGCGCCGCCCGCCTTCCGGCCGCTCGCCGGCAAGTCGCTGGCGATGATCTTCGACAAGCCCTCGACACGCACGCGCGTCTCCTTCGATCTCGCCATGCGCGAGCTCGGCGGCGAGACGATCATGCTGACGGGCCAGGAGATGCAGCTCGGCCGCGGCGAGACGATCGCCGACACGGCCCGCGTGCTGTCGCGCTTCGTCGACGCCATCGTCATTCGCATTCTCTCGCATGACGATCTCGCCGAGCTCGCGCGTTATTCGAGCGTGCCGGTGGTCAATGGGCTCACCAAGCTCTCGCATCCCTGCCAGGTGATGGCCGATGTGCTGACATTCGAGGAGCGTCTCGGCCCCATAGCGGGACGCACCGTCGCCTGGACTGGCGACGCCAATAATGTTCTGGCGAGCTGGGTCCATGCGGCGAAGCCTTTCGACTTCACCATCAATGTGGCGACGCCCAAGGAGCTCGCGCCTTCCGACGAGCTCGTCGCCTGGTCGCGCGCCAATGGCGTGCGGCTGAACTTGACCGCCGATCCTTACGAGGCGGTCGCCGGCGCGGATGCGGTGATCTCCGACTGCTGGGTGTCGATGGGCGACGAGCAGGAGGAGGCGCGCCGCCATGCGCTGCTCGCGCCCTTCCAAGTGAACGCCAAGCTGATGCAAGCGGCGAACAAGGATGCGATCTTCATGCACTGCCTGCCGGCGCATCGCGGCGAGGAAGTGACGGACGAGGTCATAGACGGGCCGCGATCGGTCGTCTTCGACGAGGCGGAGAACCGGCTTCACGCGCAAAAGGGCGTGCTCGCCTGGGTGTTCGGAGTCGCGGCGCCATGAACGCACAGGCGAGCAAATGACCAGGCGGGCGGAGGAGGCCATCGCCCGGCCGGCGTCGCCCTTCGCCGAGGACGACAGCCTGCTCCCCTTCGCCGTCGAGCCGCTCGATTTGCGCGGGCGTCTGGCGCGGCTCGGGCCATCCGTGAACTCCATCCTCACCCATTACGACTATCCGCCCGCCGTCGCGCGCCTGCTCGGCGAGGCGGCGGCGCTGACGACGCTGCTCGGCTCGCTCATCGAGTCGCATGGGCGTTTCCAATTGCAGACGCGCAGCGACGGGCCCGTCGATATGATCGTCGTCGATTTCGACGCGCCGGGTAAGCTGCGCGGCTTCGCGCGCTATGACGAGAGCCGCATCCTCGCGGGCATGGGTCCGGGCGCGCTCATCGGCTGCGGCCATCTGGCGCTGACCATGGAGCGCGACCGCGACGCCGCGCGCTATCAGGGCGTGGTGGCGCTGGAAGGCGACGGCCTCGCCGAGGCGGCGCATCGCTATTTTCGCCAGTCCGAGCAGATTCCGAGCTATGTGCGGCTCGCTGTCGCCGAGAGCGTGACGCCCGCCGGGCGAAGCTGGCGCGCGGGCGGGCTGCTGCTGCAATATCTGCCCGAGGCGCCGCTGCGTCCGCGCGATCTCGATCCCGGCGACGCGCCCGAAGGCGTCGTCCCGCTCGAGGGGGCGGAAGACGATGCTTGGGTCGAGGGCCTGTCGCTCGCGGCGACGACGCAGGATCACGAGCTCGTCGACCCCGGCCTCTCGGGCGAGCGGCTGCTCTATTCGCTGTTCCACGAGCGCGGCGTCACCGTCTATCCGACGCGGCCGATCACGGAGGCTTGCCGCTGCTCGACGGAGCGCATCGTCAATCTATTGCGCAGCTTCACGCCGCAGGACCGCCGCGACATGATCGGCGACGATGGCCGCATCGGCGTGACCTGCGAATTCTGCCGCACGCTGCGCGCGTTCGATCCGGCCGATTTCGATTAGCATGTTCCCGAAAAGTGCGCAGCGGTTTTCGGAAAAGAACATGCGAATTCAAATAGCTCTAGAGCGTTTCCAGCCGAAGTGGACGCCGGTTCGGCGTCGGAAATGCGTCGAAAACAAAAACCTAGAGTCTTTTCGTGTTTCAACGAAACATGGAAAGACTCTCGCGCGGCGCCCGCCTCCCCTCGAGGGGGGAGGTCGAGCGCCGAGCGCGCTCGGGAGGGGGCGACCTCCCGAGACTGGGGAATTCGACCCCACCCGGACCGCCATAGGGCGTTCTGAAAGAATGCCCGTCGCAGGCGCCGGGCTATGGCGGTCTCCGACCCTCCCCCTGAAGGGGAGGGTGGGCGCCGCTACGAATTTTCGACCGTCGACGATCGGAGAAACGCCATGACGAAGACGATGGAGGAAATCCCGAACGTCCCGCGCGACGTCTCGCTGCCGGCGGGAGCGCGCCTTCTCTCCATCGATCGCCTGCGCGGGCTCGTCATCATCGTCATGGCGCTCGACCATGTGCGCGATTTCTTCGACGCCGACGCGCTGCGCTTCGATCCGACCGATCTCGACCACACCTATCCGGCGCTGTTCCTCACGCGTTTCGTCACCCATTTCTGCGCGCCGACCTTCACCTTTCTCGCCGGCGTCTCCGCTTTTCTGCATGGTCTCTCGCTCGAGGATCGCGGCCAGCGCTCGCGCTTTCTGTGGACGCGCGGGCTCTGGCTGATCCTGCTCGATATTTTCGTCGTCAGCCCGGTGTGGACGGTCGGCTCGGGCGCGATCGAGCTCGGGACTCTCTGGGCGATCGGCTGCGGCATGATCGCGCTGTCGGCGCTGCTCTATCTGCCGACGCGCGCGGTGCTGGCGGTCGGCGCGGCGATCCTTCTCCTGCATAATCTGCTCGACGGCGTTCACGCGGCGCAATTTGGCGCCTTCGCGCCCTTGTGGAACGTGCTGCATGAGAAAGGGCCGCTGCCCTTCGGCCTGCGTGGGCAGGTCTTTTACCCCGTGCTGCCCTGGATCGGCGTCATTGCGCTCGGCTATGGGCTCGGGCCGATCTTCCTCTCGCCGCCGGAGCGGCGGGCTCGCGCGCTGGTCTCGCTCGGCCTCGCCTTTCTCGCTTGTTTCGTGGCCTTGCGCGCCGCGGGCGTCTATGGCGACGCGCGGCTCTGGCGGACCTTCCCGGATGGCGCGCGGACGGCGCTGTCCTTCCTCGACATCACCAAATATCCGCCCTCGCTGCATTATGCGCTGGTCACGCTCGGCGTCGGGCTCGTGCTGCTGCCGGCGCTGGAGCGGGCGGGCGGCGCCTTCGGGCGGGTCCTCGCCACATTCGGCCGCGCGCCGCTCTTCGCCTATGTGCTGCATCTCTACGCCATTCTGATCGCCGCCTTCCTCGTCGCCCTCGCCAAGGGCGTCGATCTGAAGGGCCTCGAGGCCGGGGGCCCGCCGCCGGACAATTACGGGCTCGGCCTCGCCGGCGCCTATGTCATGTGGGTTCTGATCGTGGCGGCGATCTATCCGGCCTGCGCCTGGTTCGCCGGCGTCAAGCGGCGGCGGCGCGACTGGTGGCTGAGCTATTTGTGAGAATGGGCGGACGACGGCGCCGGGCCGTCGTCCGCCGCTTTATCTCAATTGGCGTTGAGCCAGCGCAGGCCGCGGCAGGCGGCGTCATGGCCATAGAGGCCGCGGACCAGGCATTTCGCCGCATCTGGGTCGGTCTTCAGCGCCCACAGCGAGCGCGCCGTCACCGCCGTATCGGCGAAGTCGCTGAACAATCCGTCGACGCCGAGCTTGTAGAAGGTCAGATATTCATTGACCGGAACGCCTTTGTAATCGCTGGCGAGGCGGCGCTGCTCATTGCGGAACGTATAGGGATGCACGAGCAGCCCGGCCGCATGGGCGTCGGCGACGACGGAGGTCGGCGCCAGCAGCTTGCGATCCGCCTCGTCGACGCGCCCGTCGCCATTGGCGTCGGCGCAGGCGTTGTCGACGATCTTTATGCAGGCGGAGCTGATCAGATAGGTCTTCCACGGCCCGACGCCGTCCGCATAGGCGCGGACCTCGGCGAGGCCGGCGGGCTTCAGCAGATCGGCGAATTTGCCCTGGCGGCCGGCGACGGTCCAATCGAAGGGCCGGTCATAGGGCGGCGTGAAATCCAGCGAGCCGTCGGGGTTGACGTCATTGGCGTCGACGAGCTGGATCAGCCGAACCGTCGTCTTCTTGCGCAGATATTTCAAATTGGCCTGCTCGAAGCTCTGGATGAAGACCGGAGCGCTATGATGGTTCCAGCCATGGCGGCTCAGCACGGCGAGCAGGCGATCCTCGAGCGGCAGGCCGAGCGTCTGATGATAGGTCGGATGCTTGGTCTCGGGATAGACGCCGATGACGCGGCCTTCGTCGCGACTCTTGCGCTTGGCGAGCTCGATGATCTCGTCGAAGCTCGGAATGTGGAAGAGGCCGTTGAAGTCCGGGTCGCGCTCGGCGAAGGCCTGCACGGCGCCGATCTGCTTGATCTCGTTCCAGGTGAAGTCGCTGACGAAATAGCCTTCCTGCTCGACGCCGTCGACGACGGCCTTGCGCTTGCGGCCGGAAAATTGCGGCAGGCTCTTGACGTTGGTGGTGGCGATGATGTTCGGCTCGTGGCGGGCGATCAGCACGCCGTCCTTCGTCGAGACGAGGTCGGGCTCGATGAAATCGGCGCCGAGCTCGATCGCCAGAGCATAGGATTCGAGCGTATGCTCCGGCACATAGCCGCCGGCGCCGCGATGGCCGATGACGATGGGGCGATGCGGGCCCTCGTCGGAGGCGGCGGACGGCGGCGCGAGCAGAGCGGCGCAGATCAAAGCGCTCAATGTCGGGAGAAACTTGGCGCGGGAGAGAAGCTCGAACATGAAATATCCTCGAAATGTGCTTTTGACCCCGGCTCGATAGGCCGCCAGTCTCTCAGCGTCATGACGGCGCTGCGACGGTCTCGCTGGGACGCGGCGCGTCGCCGATCGTTCGACCGAGTGAAACGAGAGGTTCCGCATTGAGCGCTTCCGACCCGGATTTTCTGTTTCCGCCGCCCCCTCGCGCTTCGCTCGCTGTTCTCGGCGAGGCGCGGCGCTTTCCGGTGCGGCGCATCTTCTGCGTCGGGCAGAATTACGCCGCCCATGCGCGGGAGATGGGCAAGGACCCGAGCCGGGAGCAGCCCTGCTTCTTTTCCAAGCCGGCCGACGCCGTGGTCGCGAGCGGGACGACGATTCCCTATCCGCCGCGCACGTCCGATCTCCACCATGAGATCGAGCTGGTGGCGGCGATCGGAAGCGGCGGAGCGGATATCGCCCGCGCCGATGCGCTCGCCCATGTGTTCGGCTACGCCGCGGGGATCGACTTGACCCGCCGCGACCTGCAGAGCGAGGCGCGCAAAGCCGGCCGGCCCTGGGACCTCTCCAAAGGCTTCGACAATTCCGCCCCGCTCGGGGCGCTGGCGGCGGCGGAACGGATCGGCCATCCGGGCAGGGGCCGCATCCGCCTCGCCGTGAATGGCGCGACGCGGCAGGACGCCGATCTCTCCGACATGATCTGGAGCGTCGCGGAGATCGTGGCGATCCTGTCGCAATTCGTGCGGCTCGAGGCGGGCGATCTGATCTTCACCGGCACGCCGGCCGGCGTCGGGCCGATCGTTCCGGGGGACCATGTGACGGGCGAGATCGACGGAGTCGGGACAGTCGAGCTGACGGTGGCGTAGAGCGGCAGGGCAGTAGGCCGTAGGACGCCGACTGCCTTAGAACCTGACCCAAAAGTTTCTTGTTCGCGCCGCAGTTGCGTGATTCTGGGGTTCCGAAGCATCGGAGAATGATTCG
>NZ_BGJX01000011.1 GCF_009811655.1 Methylosinus sp. Ce-a6
CGAATCATTCTCCGATGCTTCGGAACCCCAGAATCACGCAACTGCGGCGCGAACAAGAAACTTTTGGGTCAGGTTCTTACGAGGCCGAGCATCCGCAAACCACATGAGGTTTGCTGACCATCGCTAATCACGGCTCATGAATAACGCCATCCACCTTCACCTGCGGGGCAACATGCACCTGAACATTGTCCCCAATCACCTTCAGCCCCTTCAGCATCAACATAGCTCCGTTGACCGCCTGGCTATCGCTTGTAAACCAAGTCGGCCCGCTTATCTTGGAGTGGCTCAACTGAACGGCAGTAGTCCCATTATATTTAAATGTAACATTCTCGAACTGACAATCGGTGTACGAAAATCCATCGAGCAAAACTTCTCGATTCCGGAACACTTTTCCTACTATCTGCGTAGGAAAGTACGGCTCTGGCCAGCTGCTGGAGATTTTCGCTTCCGCTTGCGCCCCTCCCAAAACGTCAAATTCACGCAATAAATATATTGTCGTTCCAAGAGTGAGGCAGATCAACGGTATATAAGACCATAACTTGAAATTCAACAACGACCCGATAGAGCTTCCAAGCGAAGCCGTGCCTTTTATGGCAGCGTCAGCGGCAAGAACAATCGCAGCAACCCAGATTGAGCTGAACGCCAACCAATCCCAAGCTCCCCAGCCTTTCATTTCGACTCCTTGGATGCCGTGCGAAAATCAAACACAGTGCAATCACCTCGATACTACTATCGACTTATAGAATAAAAGCGCCTTCGACACTTGGCCAGCAGTTCGAAGCGGCATCTGGAAAAATCGGTGGATAATTGTCCGGGCGCGGTCCTATGTTCGATTTGAACGACGAAGGCTTCTGGCCCGAGGCCTGAGCGCGCTCTCCCGCTTTCATCGGAACGGCGGAGGGTCTAAGAGTGCGCCGCAGCCGAGGCGAGGAGGAACGACATTGAACGAGCACGCACCCAACTCCTTCCGCAACGGCCCGGACGAGAACGGCCGCTTCGGCCTCTTCGGCGGCCGCTTCGTCGCCGAGACCTTGATGCCGCTCATCCTCGACCTCGAGCGCGCCTATGGGGAGGCCAAGGCCGATCCCTCCTTCCAGGCCGAGCTGGACAGTCTGCTGAAGCACTATGTCGGCCGGCCGAGCCCGCTCTATTACGCCGAGCGCATGACCGAGCATCTGCGTTCCCTGGCTGGCGGGGAGGGCGGCGCCAAGATCTATTTCAAGCGCGACGAGCTCAATCACACCGGCGCGCATAAGATCAACAATGTGCTCGGCCAGATCCTGCTCGCGCGGCGCATGGGCAAGAAGCGCATCATCGCCGAGACGGGCGCCGGCCAGCACGGCGTGGCCACCGCCACCGCCTGCGCGCGCTTCGGCCTGGAATGCGTCGTCTATATGGGCGCGGTCGATGTCGAGCGGCAAAAGCCCAATGTCTTCCGCATGAAGATGCTGGGCGCGGAAGTCCGCCCGGTGCAGTCCGGCGCGCGCACGCTGAAAGATGCGATGAATGAGGCGCTGCGCGACTGGGTGACCAATGTCGCCGACACTTTCTATTGCATCGGCACCGCCGCCGGCCCGCATCCCTATCCCGCCATGGTGCGCGATTTCCAATCGGTGATCGGCAAGGAGGCGCGCGAGCAGATGTTCGAGGCCGAAGGTCGGCTTCCCGATTCGCTCGTCGCCTGCATCGGCGGCGGCTCCAACGCCATCGGCCTGTTCCACCCCTTCCTCGACGATGCGTCGGTCGAGATTTACGGGGTCGAGGCCGCCGGCCATGGGCTCGATGTCGAGAACGGCCATGCCGCCTCTCTGGCGGGCGGACGGCCGGGCGTGCTGCACGGCAACCGCACCTATCTCTTGATGGACGACGACGGCCAGATTCTCGAGGGTCATTCGATCTCTGCCGGCCTCGACTATCCGGGCATCGGCCCGGAACACTCCTGGCTGAGGGACGTCGGCCGCGTGACCTATCTCTCGGCCACCGACAAGGAGGCGCTCGCCGCCTTCCAGCTCTGCTCCAAGCTCGAGGGGATCATCCCGGCGCTCGAGCCCTCCCATGCGCTGGCCAAGGTCATGGAGCTTGCGCCGCAGAAGCCGCAGGATCACGTCATGGTGATGAATCTCTGCGGACGCGGCGACAAGGATATTTTCGCCGTGGCGGAGCATTTGGGCGGTATGTGAAGGAGCGGCGGCCGCCGGGCCGCCGCCGGGAGCGGCGTCTATGTGGTCGACGCGCCGGCGCGCGAAGCTCCTTCGACCGACGTCTCTCCCTTTTTCGTGAGCCGCCAGCGTCGCGTCATCCGCATGGCCGCGACGCAGCGCGGTCCGCAGGGATTATTGCAGCAGCCGTCCTCGACCTCGCCACGCAGCGCATAGAGTCTTTCCGTGTTTCATTGAAACACGGAAAGACTCTATGCTTTTGTTTTCACGCGTTTCCGACGCCGAACCGGCGTCCACTTCGGCTGGAAACGCTCTAGGTGGTCCAGAGCGCGCCGGCGATTCGCTCGAAATCCTCCTGCGAAAGGCCGAACTCGGCCCGCAGTCGGTCGCCTGTCGCCGCCGCCTCCTCGTTCGCCCGCGCGGGGCGCGGCGCGGGCCAACTCCGTGGTCATGCCGCCACCGGCTGGACGGCGAGCGCGGCCAGATATTCGGCGAGCTTCTTGCGATCCGCCTCGACGAGAGGCTTCAGCGGCGGCCGCGGCGCGCCGGCCGGCAGTCCGCGTAGCGCGAGGCCCGCCTTCACTGTCGTCGGCAGGCCGCCGACCACGATGAATTTCAGCACTGGCAGAATGTCGTAGAACAGCGTCCGCGCTCGCACGATGTCGCCCGCCTGCACCAGATCGAACAGGCGCGCCGGCCGATCGTCGAGCAGATTGGGCGCAGCGGTGCACCAGCCGGAGGCGCCGGCGGCGATCGCCTCCAGCGCCATGTGATTGGCGCCGTTGTAGAAGGGGATCGAGCCGCCCGACAGCTTGTGGATCGCATGCATGCGGTCGAGATCGCCGCTGCTCTCCTTGATGAAGCGCACCGTGTCGAGATCGCGCACCAGCCGCACCAGAAACTCCGGCGCCATGTCGACGCCGCTGGTGCCCGGATTGTTGTAGGCCATGATCGGCAGATCGGTCGCGGCCGCTATGGCCGCGTAATGATCGAAGATCTCGGCCTCGGTCAGCTTCCAATAGGACACGGGAATAACCATCAGCATGTCCGCGCCGATATGCTGGGCGTAGCGCGCCTTGGCGACGGCGGCGGCCGTGGTCAGCTCGGCGATGCCGACGATCACCGGGACGCGGCGGGCTACCGTCTCGACGCCGAGGCGGGCGCCATGGCGCCATTCCTCGTCGGTCAGATAGGCGCTCTCACCGGCGCTGCCGAGGAACGCGATCGCCGCAGGCTGCGAACGCAGCAGATTCTCCGTCACACGACGGAAGGCGTCGTCGTCGATCGCTCCGTCGGCGGAAAAGGGCGTGACGGGATAAGCGACAATGCCGCGAAGCAATTTGGTCATGGCGATCCTCACTCGGCTTCTTCGCGGATCGCGAGGCGACCGGCGTTCTGGAGCATGGGGGCGTTCTCGCAGGCGAGATAGCGCGCGGGCTTGTCGGGATCGGCGTTTACGTGATGGTGCCAAGCCCACACCGGAATATAGACGGCGTCGCCCTTCTCCCATTCGATGCGGCGGTCCTCGATCATCGAATAGCCGCGCCCCTCGAGCACATAGAGGATGGTCTCATAGGTGTGGCGGTGGCGGTTGGAGCGGCCGCCCGGCGTCAGCCCGCCGACCGTGAGGCTGATGGCGTGCGAGGGCAGATCGACGAAATGCACCGGATGCTTGCGCTCGGCCGAATAAGCGGCGCGTGCGTCGTCGCGCTCGACGCCGCGATGCGCGAGCCGTTCCGGCAAAATCACCTCGAACGTCGGCGGAGTCTTGTCGAAATCGGCCGAATGGAAAACCCGCTGGGCGGACATGGCCCGTCTCCCTTTTGGTTGCGACGGCTTTTTCTTCATTCAAATACTAGAATAGGTCCAAGACCTATTTTCGATACTGAAAATAGGAATTGCCTATGATATAGGAATCCGATGGATTTCCGACGGCTCCGCTATCTGATCCGCGTCGGCGAGGAGCGTAGCTTCACCCGCGCCGCCCGTTCGCTGAATGTTTCGCAGCCGACGCTCTCCCAGCAGATTCAGGACCTCGAGGCGGAGCTCGGCGTCACTTTGTTCACGCGGACTGCGCATAAGGTCGAGCCGACCGAGGCCGGCTTGCTGACGATCGACTGCGCTCGCCGGGTAATGGCGGAGGCCGAGCGGCTTCGCGAGGCGGTGCTCGAATACCGCGGGCTGAAGCGCGGCCGGCTCGGCATCGGCGTGACGCAGACCTTCAACGCCCTCTATCTGCCGGGAATCGTCACCGCCTTCGCGCGCGACTATCCGGCGATCGACCTGGAGATTCTGGAACTCGCCAATGACGAGATCGACGCCGGCGTCGAAGCCGGGGCGCTGCATCTCGGCGTCGGCCTTCCCCGCGCGCATACGAGGAGCCGGGCCGAGCCGCTCTACGCCGACACGCTGATGTTCGTCTGCGCGCGCGGGCACAGGCTGGCCGGGGCCGAGAGCGTCCCGGCGGCGCGCATCGCCGAGGAGAGCATTGCTCTTCTCGGCCACGGCTTTCGCACGCGCGCGGCGGTCGACGACTATCTCTCGGAAGCGGCGGTGACGCCGTTGCGCGTGATCGCTTTCAATACTTTCGCGGCCATTCTCAATGTCGTCGCCTCGGGCGACTATGTCTCCATCGTGCCGGCCGACGTGCGCCATGTCTCGGGCGTTGCCGCGCTGCATTTCGCGAGGCTGGAGCCCGGCCCCGACAGTCGCACGATCTGTCTGCTGAGCGCGCCACAGGAGCGGGCGACGCCGGCCGCCGCCTGCTTCGCCGCGCGCATCCGCGATTATTTCGCCGCGACGGCGCGATGAGACGGCGGAACCGCCGAGCTCCCCAATCCCCGCCATTCCCCTTCGCCCGGCCCTATGCTATCGCCTGCCGCCATGACCACACGCATCGACGCCCGCTTCGAAGCCCTGCGCGCCGAGGGCCGCGCCGCCCTCGTGACCTTCGTCATGGCCGGCGACCCGGACCTCGAGACCTCGCTCACCCTCTTGAAGAGCCTGCCGGGCGCCGGGGCGGATGTCATCGAGCTCGGCATGCCCTTCACCGATCCCATGGCCGACGGCCCCTCGATCCAGGCCGCGGGCCTCAGGGCGCTGAAGGCGGGGACGACGCTGAACAAGACGCTCGATCTCGTCCGCGCCTTCCGCGCCGGGGACGAGACGACGCCGATCGTGCTGATGGGCTATTACAACCCCGTCTATGTGCATGGCGTTGCGGCCTTCCTCGAGGAGGCGAAGGCGGCCGGCGTCGACGGGCTCATCATCGTCGATCTGCCGGCGGAGGAGGATGCGGAGCTCTGCCTGCCGGCGCGCGCGGCGGGGCTGAACTTCATCCGCCTCGCGACGCCCACCACCGACGACAAGCGCCTGCCCAAAGTGCTCGAAAACACGAGCGGCTTCGTCTATTATGTCTCGCTCACCGGCATCACCGGCGCGGCGCTCTCCGATTATTCGGGCGTGTCGGAAGCCGTCGCGCGGATCAAGCGCAGCACGCCTCTGCCGATCGCCGTCGGCTTCGGCGTCAAGTCGGCGGCGAACGCCGCCGCGATCGCGCGATATGCCGATGGCGTCGTGGTCGGCACGGCGCTGGTCGACGCTCTGGCGAAATCGCTCGACGCGGAAAATCGCGCCGGCCCGCGGACGGTCGAGGCTGTCGTCGATCTCGTCGCCGAACTGTCCCGCGGCGTGCGGGAGGCGCGGGAGCAAGGCGCGAAGAAGGAGCCGCCCTTCTCGCTGAAAACCGCCTTCGGAGCGCTCGCGAGGCTCTGGTCATGAACTGGTATTCCAACGTCGTTCCGCCCAAGATCAAGGCCCTCATCAAGCGCGAGGCGCCGGAGAACGCCTGGGTCAAATGCCCGGAGAGCGGTCAGCTCGTCTTCCACAAGGACATAGAGGACAATCTCTATGTCGTGCCGGGCTCGGGCTATCACATGCGCATTCCCGTGGAGGCGCGGCTCGCCAGCCTCTTCGACGATGGCGAGCACGAAGTCGTGCCGACGCCGGAAGTTCCGAGCGATCCGTTGAAGTTCCGCGACATCAAGCGCTATGTCGACAAGGTCAAGGAATATCGCCTGAAGACCGGCCATCAGGACGCGGTCACGATCGCCCATGGCAAGCTCGAGGGCGCGCCCGTCACCGTGGCGGTGCAGGACTTCGAGTTCATGGGCGGCTCGCTCGGCATGGCGGCGGGCGAGGCGATCATCGCCGGCATGACGCACGCCATCGAGAAGCGCGCGCCCTTCATCATCTTCACGGCGTCCGGCGGCGCGCGAATGCAGGAAGGCATGTTCTCGCTGATGCAGATGCCGCGCACCACCATCGCCGTGCGCCGCCTGCGCGAGGCGCGCCTGCCCTATATCGTGGTGCTCACCAATCCGACGACGGGGGGCGTCACCGCCTCCTACGCCATGCTCGGCGACATTCACATCGCCGAGCCCGGCGCGATCATCGGCTTCGCCGGCGCGCGCGTCATCGAGCAGACGATCCGCGAGAAGCTCCCGGAAGGGTTTCAGCGCGCGGAATATCTGCGCGATCACGGCATGGTCGACATGGTCGTGCCGCGCACAAAGATGCGTGAGACGCTGGCGCGGCTCTGCGCGCTGCTGACCAAGGCGCCGCGCCGCGCGGCCTAGAGCATGTTCCCGAAAAGTGTGAAGCGGTTTTTTGGAGAAGAACATGCGAGTTCAAGGAGCGCATTCGGACGTGATTCGTCCGAATGCGCTATAAAAAGAGCGAAAGCCATTCCCATGGATCAGCGCGACGCGATTCTGACGCGCTTGCTGGACCTTCATCCAAAGAAGATCGATCTGTCGCTCGGACGGACCGAAAGGCTTCTGGCCGAGATGGGCCATCCCGAGCGACGCCTGCCGCCGATCATCCATGTCGCCGGCACCAATGGCAAAGGCTCGACGCTCGCCTTTCTGCGCGCCATGCTCGAATCCGCGGGCCGGCGCGTGCATGTCTACACATCGCCGCATCTGCTGCGCTTCAACGAGCGCATCCGCCTCGCCGGAACGCTGGTGGACGACGAGCGCCTTCAGCGCGCGCTGGAGGATTGCGAGCGCGCCAATGGCCAGCGGCCGATCACTTTCTTCGAGATCACCACCGTCGCCGCCTTCACCCTCTTCGCCGATGAGCCGGCCGATTGGCTGCTGCTCGAGACGGGGCTCGGCGGCCGCTATGATTCGACCAATGTGATCGAGCGGCCGCAGGCCACGATCATCACCTCCATCTCGCGCGACCATCCCGAGTTCCTGGGCGACACGATCGAGAAGATCGCCTATGAGAAGGCCGGCATCTTCAAGCGCGGCGTCCCGGCGGTGATCGGCTTCCAGCAGGACGCCGCCCGCGACGTGCTGGAGCGCGAGGCGCGGCGCGTCGGCGCGCCCCTCACCATCGCCGGCGAGGATTTCCACATTCGCGAGGAGAATGGCCGCTTCGTCTATGAGGACGAGCGCGGCCTTTTGGACCTGCCGCTGCCGCGTCTGCCCGGACGCCATCAGCAGGCCAACGCCGCCGGCGCCATAGCCGCGTTGCGCGCCGTCGCGCCCGAGATCGGCCCCGAGCATATCGAGGCGGGCCTCACGCGCGCCGAATGGCCGGCGCGGCTGCAATTGCTCTCGCGCGGGCGCGTGGCGGAGCTGGTTCCGCCGGGCTCGGAGGTCTGGCTCGACGGCGGCCACAACGACGACGGCGGCCGCGTGCTCGCCGAGGCCATGGCGCAATTCGAGGAGAAATCGGCGCGGCCGCTCGTCTTCGTCTGCGGCGCGCAGGTGACGAAGGACGTGCGCGCGCTCATCAAGCATTTCGTCGGCCTCGCCCGCGAGGTCGTCGCCGTGCCGGTCGAGGGCGAGCACAAGAGCTGGCCGCCGGACGAGATCGCCGCGCTCGCCTGCGCCGAGGGCATGGGGTCCGCCGCGGCGGGAAGCGTCGAGGAGGCGCTGGCGATTATTTCGCGCCGAAATTACGAGACCCCGCCGCGCATATTGATCGCCGGCTCGCTCTATCTCGCCGCCGGCGTGCTGGCGCTGAACGGCTCCGTCATCGAGTGAGGTCCGCCGCCATCGCGAGGAGCGCAGCGACGACGCGATCAAGGGGCCGCCGCGCTCTTCCGGCCGGAAGCCCGGCTTGCGGCCGGTGTCGCCGAGCCGATCCTCAGAGGCGACGACGATGAGATTTCTCGTCGGTTTCTCCTGGCTTTGCGTGGGCGGCGCGAAAGAAAATGGCGCGCCCCCGGGGCGGCGGCCGCGCGAAAGAGTCGCTCTGCGCGCGAGCCTACTTGGATTCCCGGAAATTTTGCTCCACAAGCGCGCGGATGCGCGTAGCGCGGCCGGAGCGAAGTGAATGACCCTGATGTTGACGAGCGTCGCCTGCGTGGCCGAGGCCGAGATCGTTCTGGCCGGCGGCGCCGACCTCATCGACTGCAAGGACGCCGCGCGCGGCGCCCTCGGCGCGCTGCCGGCGGAGGCGATCGCCGCCATCGTCGCCGCGGTCGGGGGCCGCCGCGCGGTCAGCGCCGTCGTCGAGCTTCCGCACGATCCGGCGCAGGCGAGGGCGGCGATCGAGCGCGTGGCCGCGCTCGGCGTCTCCTTCGTCAAATTCGCTCTGCCGGCGACGCCCGACGCGGAGCGCATCATCGAGGCGCTGGCGCCGATCGCCCGGGCGACGCGGCTCGTCGCCGTCCTCTTCGCCGATCTCGGGCCGGATTTGGAGCTGCTGCCGCGCCTCGCCCGCGCGGGCTTTTCCGGCGCGCTGCTCGACACGGCGCATAAGGGCAAGGGCCGACTCATCGAGCATTTCGACATTGGCGCGCTCTCCGCCTTCGTCGAGCGTTGTCACGGGCTCGGCCTCGAGGCGGGTCTCGCCGGCTCGCTCGAGGCGCCGGACGTGCCGCGCCTTCTGGTGACGGGAGCCGATGTGCTGGGCTTTCGCGGGGCGCTGTGCCGGGGCCATGACCGCAAGGACGCCATCGACGGCCGAGCCGTCGCGCTGATCCGCGATCTCATCCCCGGCGGCCCGGCGCGCGCCGAGGCCGAGAGCGGGGGGCTTTCCGCCAATGTCGACTGGTCGCTGGTCGTCGGCCGCGGCTTTCTCGAGAACCGCGAGCGGACCCGCGAGATCGATCACGTCTTCGTGCGCGATCTCGTCATTCCGGTCGAGATCGGCGCCTATGATTTCGAGCGCGGCCGCATGCAGCGGGTGCGCTTCAACGTGGATGTCGATGTGACGCGCGTCTCCGCGGCCGGCGACGACATGCGCAATGTCTTCTCCTATGACGTCGTCATGGATGCGATAAAGATGATCCTCGCCTCGGGCCATATAGAGCTCGTCGAGACGATCGCCGAGCGTCTGGCCGAGCTGGTGCTGCGGCATGAGCGCGTGCAGGCGGTGAGCGTGCAGGTGGAGAAGCTCGATGTCGCGCCGGGCGCGGTCGGCGTGCGCATTCGCCGCGAGCGCCAGGCCGAGACCGCGCGGGTCCATCATCTCTTTCCGGGCCTTCCCGATGCCGCAGAGCCCGAGCGCTGAGCGTTCTCTCGTCGTCAAGCTCGGCGGCAGCCTCTGCGCCGCGCCGGCGCTGCGCGATTGGCTTTCGGCGCTGCGGCGCTACGCCGGGCCTCTGACGATCGTCCCCGGCGGCGGCCCCTTCGCCGATGCGGTGCGCCGCGCGCAGGAGACGCTGCGCTTCTCCGACGCGGCGGCCCATGAAATGGCGATCATGGCCATGGAGCAATATGGGCGCGCGCTGATCGACCTCGAGCCGGACCTCGTCGGCGCCTCGACGCCGCGAGAAGCCGCGGCGGCGCATGAGCGCGGCAAAGCGGCGCTCTGGCGCCCGGTTGCGATGACGCGCGCCGCTCCCCAGATTCCGGCGAGCTGGGACATGACGTCCGACAGCCTCGCCGCCTGGTATGCGCATGAAGCGGGAGCCGATGCGCTGCTGTTGGTGAAGAGCGTCGACCCGATCGGGTTCAGCCCCCTCCCTCATGCCGAGGAGGCTCCGAAGGAGCCGTCTCGAAGCACGCGGGATCGGGGGGCGTCGCTGAAGCTCCCCTCGTCCTTCGAGACGCCTGCTTCGCAGGCTCCTCAGGATGAGGGGAGCTTCAGCGGCGACACGATTGCGGCGCAGCCCATCGTCGATCCTTGCTTCGCGCATTATGCGCGAGGGCTCGCCGTGTTCATCGCCGGACCGGCCGATCTCGCGACGGCGGGCGAAACATTGCGCCGCGGCGGCATTCCCGGCGCGGGTTTCGATTTCGAAAGAGAGCAAAGCATCGCATCATGAAAAAGGTCGTCACGCCGCGGTGGGGCTGGGCGCTCACCGGCTCGGGGCATTTCTTCACCGAATGTCTCGACATCATCCGCTCGCTCGACCATGTCGACCTCTTCGTCAGCAAGGCGGCGGCGGAAGTCATCCGCATGTATAAGCATCGGCTCGAGGACATGCCGGACCATGTGCGCGTGTTCAAGGACACGACAGCCAGTTCCGTTCCGGTCGGCGGCTTCTATCACAATTACTATCACACGCTGATCGTCGCGCCGGCGACCTCCAATACGGTCGCGAAATTCGTCTATGGCATCTCCGACAATCTCGCGACCAATGTGTTCGCCCAGGCCGGCAAATGCCGCGTGCCGACCGTCGTCTTCGCCTGCGACACGGCGCCCGAGCTGGAGACCCAGGCGCCGGATCGCAAGGTGATGGTCTATCCGCGCCGCATCGACCTCGAGAACACCGACAAGCTCAAGGCGTTCGAATCGACGCAGGTCGCCGAGAGCCTCGCCGCTTTGCACGAGGCCGTCGAGCGGCGCCGGCGCGAGCTTTCCGCTCGGGAGCCGATCGGGAATGTCTGAGCGCCTGCTGTTCCTCACCGGCCATCTCGCTCTGCCGCGCCTCGAGCGCCTGCTGGCGGGCTTCGGCGAGGAGGCGAGGGACTGGCGCATCCACGACATTGGCGTGAAGGTCGCGGCGCTGATGACGCAGGAGATCATCCTGCGCCGCCTGCCGCGTCCTGTGGATGCGGATCGCGTGATCCTGCCCGGCCGCTGCCGCGCCGATCTCTCCGCTCTGGGGCAAGCCTTCGGCGCGCCTTTCGAGCGCGGGCCGGAGGAGATCGCCGATCTCCCCGCCTATCTGGGCAAGCGCGGCGGCAAGGCCGATCTCACGCGCCACGACATGCGCATTTTCGCCGAGATCGTCGACGCCTCCATCATGAGCGTCGACGAGGTCATCGCGCGAGCGACGATGTTGAAAGAAGCGGGCGCCGACGTCATCGATCTCGGCTGCCTGCCGGACACGCCCTTTCCGCATATGGAGGAGACGATAGGCGCGCTGAAAGAGCGCGGCTTTTCCGTCAGCCTCGATTCGGCCAAGCGCGAGGAATTGGAGCGCGGCGCGCGCGCCGGCGCCGATCATCTGCTCAGTCTCGACGAGCACAGCCTCGCGATCCTGCCCGACAATTCGCCGCTCGTTCCGATCCTCGTGCCCCATCCGCACGGCGATCTCGACTCTTTGCAGCGCGCCGCGCGCCTCGCGGAGAAGCGCGGCGTCTCTTACATTCTCGATCCGATCCTCGATCCCATTCATTTCGGCCTCGCCGCCTCCATAGAGCGCTATGTCGAGACGCGCCGCCGCGAGCCCGCCGCCGAGATGATGATGGGCACGGGCAATCTCACCGAATTGACCGACGCCGATTCATCGGGCGTCACCGCGGTTCTGCTCGGCCTCTGCTCGGAATTGAACATTCGCCATCTCTTGACCGTGCAGGTGAGCCCGCATACGCGCCGCACGGTGCAGGAGCATGACGC
Organism: Methylosinus sp. Ce-a6; assembly: GCF_009811655.1. Classification (GTDB taxonomy): domain Bacteria; phylum Pseudomonadota; class Alphaproteobacteria; order Rhizobiales; family Beijerinckiaceae; genus Methylosinus. The sequence continues at coordinate 11,967 of NZ_BGJX01000011.1, forward strand.
CGCGCGGCGCATGCTTCACGCCGCGCGCGCCGACGGCGCTCTGCCCAAAGGCTACAGCGACGCGCTGCTGCAGATCCACGACAAGCGGCCCTATGCCGCGAGCCCGGACGAAATCGCCGAGCTCGCGCGGCAATTGCGCGACGAGAATTTCCGCATCGAGGTCGCCGAGGACGGCGTTCACATCTATGCGCGCGGCTTTCATCGCGTGGCGCAGGACGCCATGTCCCTCTTTCCAGAGCTCGGCGTCACGAGCGACGGCGCGCACGCCTTCTATCTCGGCGCGGAACTCATGAAGGCGGAAATCGCTTTTCGTCTCGGCAAGCGTTATCGCCAGGACGAGCCTCTCGACTTCGGCTGCGCTTCGGATCGGCTGGAGGAGGACGAGACGCGCCTGCGCGACGCGGGCCATACCTTGCGCAAGGCGAAAGACTAGAGGACCGGTCGATGCCGATGATTCGCGAATGCGTCGTCACCACGGTCGGCCCCAACGGCCAGCCCCATCTCGCGCCGCTCGGCCTCATCGAGGAGGGCGCGTTCTGGGTGATCGCGCCATTCCGCCCCTCGACGACGCTGACCAATCTCGAGGCCGCGCCCTTCGCCACGGCGAGCTTCATCGACGATGTCCGCATCATCGCCGGCTGCGTCTGCGGCAAGGGCGACTGGCCGCTGGAGAGCGTCCCCGACTGGTCGGCGCCGCGCCTTTCCGCCGCGCTCTCACACGCCGAGCTCGAGGTCGCGCGCAACGAGGCCGATCCGCGGCGCCCGCGCTTTTTCTGCCGGGTGAGAAAAATCGTCTGCCATAAGCCGTTTTTGGGGTTCAATCGCGCCCAGGCGGCGGTCGTCGAGGCCGCCATTCTCGCCACGCGGCTCGGCATGCTGCCGCGCGAAAAAATCGACACGGAATTGGCCTATCTCCGCATCGCGGTCGACAAGACGGCCGGAGCCGCCGAGCGCGAGGCGTGGGAGCTGGTGACGGCCAAGATCGAGGCTTATCTTCAAACCCAGCCGAAATGACCGATTCGGCTTTCGAGCGTTTCCCGCCGAAGTGGATGCCGGTTCGGCGTCGGAAACGCGTCGAAACAAAAGTTCAGAATCTGCCCGTGTTTCAGTGAAACACGGGCAGACTCTGGGCCGGAACGGCGGCGCGCGCATTTTCGACGCGATTTTTTCACGAAGGATGGACCATGTCGGAAGCAATGACCACCGAGCATCTCGAGCATGCGGAGCACGCCGAGCATGTCGCCCATGAAGGCACGCCCTTCCTGACGCAGGTGTCGATGACCATCGCAATATTCGCGGTCATCGCCGCGACCATCGGCAGCCTGGAGACGATCGAGACCGCGGCGACTCTCGGCGCGCAGAACGCCGCCGCGCTCAGCCAGAACAAGGCCAGCGACCAATGGGCTTTCTTCCAGGCCAAGAGCATCAAGAAGAGCGTGAACGAAGTGGCCGCCAAGCAGGGCGGCGCGCAGGCCGAGCAGCTCGCCCGCGAGGCCAAACGCTATGACGACGAGAGCAAGGCGATCAAGACAGAGGCGGAGGGGCTCGAGCATCGTGTGGAGGAGCATCTGCACGAGGCCGAGCATCACGAGCATCGCCATCACATTCTGACGACGGCGGTGACGCTGCTGCATGCGGCGATCGCCATAGCGACGATCGCGATCGTCACCAAGGGCCGCAAATGGCCATGGTATTCCGGCCTCGGCCTCGCCGCGGCGGGCGTCGTCCTCGCCGGCTACGCTTATATCTGAGCGCGGGCCGGACTTCGGCCGGGCTTCCGCCGCCCGGCCGAAGTCCGGCCGAAATCCGCGCCTTGCCGAGCTTCGTCGGCATTTCGAAAACTCGTCCCGTCTTTCGCGCCCATTGGCTTCCTGAAGGAAGCGGCTTCGCCGCCGGTCCGGCGCGGCTTGTTTTTTCGGCCTCCGTCGCAATCTCTCGATTGATGGAGTGCCTGAAATGTCTGCATTGACCGAATGGCTCCTCGGCGCCGACAGCCTGACGCCTCACGGCTTCTGCCTTTTGTGGGAGCCGGGGCTGATCTGGCTCTTCGCGATCTCCGACGGCCTGATCGCGCTGGCCTATTTCTCCATCCCGCTGGCGCTGGTCATCATCGGGCAGAGACGCGCCGACCTCGTCTTTCGGCCATTGTTGTGGCTGTTCGCCGCTTTCATCCTGCTCTGCGGCGCGACGCATTGGCTCGATGTCGTCACGCTCTGGAAACCGGTCTATGGCGTGCAGGGAGTCGTCAAAGCGGCGACCGCGGCGGCCTCTCTCGGCACCTCGGTCGCACTGTGGTGGTGGCTGCCGAAGTTTCTCGATCTGCCCTCACCCGACCAGCTGCGCAAAGCCAACGCCGCTTTGCTGGAGAGCGAGGAGCGGCTGGCCCATGCGCAGAAGATGGAGGCGATCGGGCGGCTGACGGGCGGCGTCGCGCATGACTTCAACAATGTGCTGCAAGTCGTCACCGGCTCGCTCGGCGTGATCGAGCGCCAATTGGAGCGAGCGCGTTTCGATCAGATCGGCGCCTCCGTCGCGACGATCCGCAAAGCCACGACCTCCGCCTCCAATCTCATCGATCGGCTGCTCGCCTTCTCCCGCCGGCAGACGCTGCTGCCGCGCGTGATCGAGCCGGACAGGCTCGTGGTCGGCCTGGAAGATATGCTGCGGCGAACGCTGGGCGCCGGGATCGAGCTCGATCTGCGCCTCGGGCGCTGCCGTCGCAGCGTGCTCTGCGACCCTTCGCAGCTCGAGAGCGCGCTGCTCAATCTCGCGATCAATGCGCGCGACGCCATGCCGGCCGGCGGCGTCTTGGAGATCGCGACGGCGGATCGACGGTTCGACGCCGATCCTTCCGATCCGGACGTCGCGCCCGGCGATTATGTCGAGATCTCGGTGAAGGACAATGGTTCTGGCATGAGCCGCGACGTGCTGGCGCGCGTCTTCGAGCCTTTTTTCACGACCAAGCCCATCGGCCGCGGCACCGGCCTCGGCCTTTCGCAAATCTACGGTTTCGTGAAGCAATCGAACGGCTTCGTGCGCGTCGACAGCGAGCCGGACAAGGGAACGAGCGTGCGGCTCTATCTGCCGGGACGCGATCGGCCGTCTTTCGAGCCGGCGGCGGAGGCGAGCGCCGCTGCGCCAGAGGCACTCCCGCAGGGCGGCGTGACGACGCAAGGCGGAAAAACGCTGCTGGTCGAGGATCAGCTCGACGTGCGCCTGCAGATCGCCGACACGCTCGAGGAGATCGGCTGCGAGGTCATAGAGGCCGACGACGGCGCCGCCGGGCTGAAAGTGCTGGAATCGGACGAGAGATTGCGTCTGCTCGTCACCGATGTCGGCCTGCCGGACATGTGCGGCCGCCGGCTCGCGGAAACCGCTCGCTCCACTCGGCCAGATCTCCCGATACTGCTCATCACGGGCTATGCCGGAAAGTCGCTCGACAGCCTCGAGGTCGCTTCGAACATAGAAGTGCTGCGCAAGCCCTTCACGCTCGACGAATTCGCCGCGCGCGTGCGCGCCTTGCTGGCGCGAACGGCGGCCGTAGACTGAAGTCTCAACCGGCGAGCAGAGCGACCGCGCAGGCCGGGGCGCAGTCGGCGGCGGCCTGCGCGACCTCCGGCGTCGCGTCGATGAGCTCGCAAATGTCGCGATAGGGGCGGCCTTCCGCCTGCGCCAGGCGGGCGACGAGCGCGCGGCCGACGCCGGCGCCGACGATGGGCGCGCTTTCCGTGATCGCCCCGCGCGAGCACAACAGGGCGATCTGATCCTCGACCGAGCGCATCTGCGCGCGCGCGAGGAAAGCGGCGAAGGCGCGCCATTGCGCGGGCGACGCCTCCGCGGCGTCGCGTCCGGCGAGACGCGCGAGACGGGCGATCGACTCGGCGACGCTTTTGCCGCGCCCGTCGGCGGTCGGCTCGGAGTCGGCGTCCGCGGCGAGATCGCCGAGCGCCCGGCGCACATCCGCCATCGTCGCGAAACTCTCGCGCGCGAGCGGCGTCCAGCGGCCGGCGAGCGGCGCCAGGGCCACGCCGGCCAGCGGATCGCCGCGCGACAATCCCGTGTAGACGAGCTCGCCATTGGCGAGCCGCTCCGCGTCGTCGCCGCCCAGCGCGCTCACCCGGCCGCCGCAGACGGGGACGAGGTCGGTGGTCGTCGAGCCCATGTCGACGAAGAGCGCGTCCGCTATGCGCCGCGCCACGAGCTCCGCGCTCGCCCGCCAATTGGCGGAGGCGATCGCCTGCTCCGCCCCGCGAACCTCGGCCGAGGAAAGGAAGCCGGCCTCGCCGGCGTAGAACAGCGTCTTTGCGCCTTTCGTGCGCTTCGTGACGGCGGAGGCGACCGTCGCGACGCCGACCGCGCGCGTCTCGAAAGCGTCGGAGAGCTCGGCGGTCATGGTGACGGCGAAACGATCGGCCGCGCCGAGGCGGGCGATCGCCTCTTCTATCGCGCCCTCGAGCCGCGCCAGGCCGTAATGCGGATTGCACGGCAGCAGCAGCACGTCGACGATCCGGCCGTCACGCGCGCGCGCCGCCTTCAGATGCGCCCCGCCGATATCGAAGCCGATGACGCTCGTCACAGCCGTTCTCTTTTAAAAAACAAAGGGGAGCCGCGAAGGCTCCCCGATGATCCGCAGCCCTGGGCGAAGCCGTCAATTGGCGCCGAAGGGATGCTTGACGTCGTTGCGCTTGGCGACGACCTCGGCGGCCTTGGGCTCGCCCTTGATGGCGCGGGCGAGGGCTTCCTTCGTGGCCTGATAATTATAGTCCTGGATCTTCTTGTCGTCGTTCGCGTCCCAATGGATGAACACGCCGACCGAGATGAAGAGGTCGTCGGCCTCGGCGAGCGGGATCACGCCTTCGGCGACCGAATCGGCGACGGCCTTGGCGACGCCGGCCTGAGCCGGTCCGAACATCTGAACGGCCTGCTTGGCGTTCTTGATCGTCACCTTGTTGAAGAGGATCGTGTTCGGCTTGGCGAGCAGGTTCGGCGCGACGACGGCGAGCAGCGTGGTGAAGCCGTCCTTGTTGTTGACGAGCGCATTGGCGAAGGCGGTCTCGGCCGCGCTGCCGCGCGGTCCGATCAAGAGGTCGATGTGAGCGACTTCATTGCCTTCGCCGACGAGCGACTCGCCGACCAGGAGCTTGTTGATGAGGGCCATTTTTCTTTTCCTTTTTCGGGAGTTCGAGCGAGAAAGACGCGCCGCCGTCATCAATCATTTTCGCATGACGGCGGCAAGTCGGGGCGAAACCGTCGGGACGAAACCGTCCTGCGCTCTACTCAGACAAGACTGCGCGCCAGCGCGAAAGCGTGGCGGAAGTCGAGACGCAGCGGCTTGTCGGAGGTGGTCATCTGTTTGAAGAGGCCGGCTTCCGTCCCGTATTTGATGTCGCCGATGGCGAGCGCGCCGATGCCGAGCGCGCCGGAGGGCAGCTCGACGCCCTTGTCGTGCAGGTTGACGCCCTCGACGCCGAGCGGCGGCACCGCATTGACGTCGGCGGCGATGAGCAGCGACTTGGCGGCGGCGAGATCTTCCTTGGAGAGCACCTGCACGCCGGCGCGGGCCGCGCAGAGCGCGATCTCATGCTCGACGAGAAGCGCGCGCACCTGCTCGGCCTTGCTGCCGTCGGCGGGCGTCACCTTCACGCCGAAGCGCTTCGCGATCTCCTCGGCCTGGACCGTCACGCGCTCGAGGCCGCTATAGCCGACGATGGTCACTTCGGCGCCCTCGAGGGCGGCGATCACCGCGGAGGAATAGCCGACGACGCCGGTCGCGCCATAAACCACGATCTTCGCGCCCTTCAGCTCGCGGCCCTTCTTCTCGCGCAGCACCTTCTCGACGAAGGCGACCATGGCGCCGGCCGTGGTGAAGGAGCCGTAGGGATCGGCGAAGAGCGAGACCTCGAAGGGCTTCAGCAGCGCCTTCTCGGCGGCGTCCAGCATGTCGAGCGCCAGCACGGCGTCGCGGCCGGCGAAGAAGATGCCGGTGCGCAGCGCGGCCGAGGGGGCGCGGGAGAACATGGCGTCCTGCACCAGCGCCGTCACCTCGTCGAGAGTCACATTCGTGTAAGGGATCGCCACGTCGAAGCCCGCGTCGAGCGCCATGTTGACGTCGAACGGGCTCATATGCTTCAGCGTGCTCAACATATGAAGGATCGATTTGGCGGCCATGAGAAATTCCTAACCTTTCTTTGCGCGCCCGCGCGCAAAGGCGCAGCGCCAGCGTGACGCCCGAGCTTGGAGAAGCTTTTGGATGAGCGATACCGGGACGGCGGGCGCGGGCGGAGCCCCGGTCTCGAATGGCGAGACGCATAGACCGCAGAATGGGGCGAATGTCCAGCCTCTTGTCCCGGCGCTGGACGGGCCGACGAAGCGCCTCGGAGCGCGCGGCGGGGGCCTCAATTGCCGTAGGGCGAAGGCGCGAAGGGAGCGGCCGCAGGGGGATCGAAGCGATAGCCGTTCGCGCCCCAGACCGGCGCGGCGCGCAGAGGCTCCGCCGGCGCGACATAAACGGGCCGGGGGGGCGGCGCGAAGGCCGGTCGATGGCTCGGCCGCTTCGCCTCGGCGGGCGCGACGAGAGCGCCGGCGATGATCCCGCCGGCGAGGAAGACGATCGCGAGGCCGCCGAAATTCATGAGACGATTTCCATTCCCTCGAGGCTGCGGCGACGCCGCGAGGAGGGAAATCGGGCGATGTGCGGCGACGTCAAGGCGCCGCGCCGAGAGCGTAAGCGTCGAGCCGCCTACTCGTCGAAAAGGTCGGCGTGAGAGCCGGCGCGAACGAACACGACGAGACCGGTCTCGTCGCCATCGTCCACCTTGTAGACCAGCAGAAAATCACCGCCGATATGACATTCTCGGTGGCTCGACCAGTCGCCTTTCAGCGGATGGTCGCGCCACTCCGGTCCGAGCAGGGCGCTGTTGGCGATCAGCAGCAACATGGCCTCCTCGAGGCGGTTCATGTCGAAGCGACCGGAGCGCGACAGTCGTTCCCAGTCCTTCAGGAACGATTTCGCGTAATCCGCTGCCCGAGGCGGTTGCGCCCTCTTACTTGCCGCGGGCTTTTTCAAGATCGGCGAATAGTTCGTCGGCGGTCGCGAAGCGGGCGCGGCGAGTCCGGGCTATTTCTTCGGCCTGCGCCATGGCTGCGCGCGTTTCGGCGTTGGGCGCCTTGAGCTCCAGCGGGAAGGCTTGGTCCGCCACTACTCTACGCAGGAAAAGGCGCACGGCCTCGGAGACGGACAGGCCCATGGCGCCGAGCGCGGCGGTCGCCTGTTCCTTGGTTTCGTCGTCCACCCGAACATGCAGCATCGAAGTGCGCGCGGCCATTGTCGCTCTCCCTACTCCCCGGAACGCGTATCGCATTTGAGATACACAGGCAAGTGAGCCATGGAGGGCGGCGCCGATCTCAATCGTCGTCAGCCCATCCTGCGGTTCCCGATTGACGCGCGCGGGTCTGGCGCTAAGAGCTTTGTCCATGACGAACACGCACAAGGGCGCCGCGCTTCTCGGGCAAAAGGCGGCGCTGCCCCAATCGCCCGACGAGGCCGAGCTCGACCTCGTCGCCAATCCGCATCCGGGCGAGACCTATCTCGTCCGCTTCGTCGCGCCGGAGTTCACCTCGCTCTGCCCGGTGACCGGCCAGCCGGATTTCGCCCATATCGTCATCGATTACGCGCCCGCGGAATGGCTCGTCGAGTCGAAGTCGCTGAAGCTCTATCTCGGCAGCTATCGCAATCACGGGGCCTTCCACGAGGATTGCACCCTCCGCATCGCCAAGGAGCTCGTCGCCGCGCTGACGCCGCGCTGGCTGCGGATCGGCGGCTATTGGTATCCGCGCGGCGGCATACCGATCGACGTCTTCTGGCAGACCGGCGCGCCGCCTTCGGGCCTCTGGCTGCCCGATCAGGGCGTGCCGCCCTATCGCGGCCGGGGCTGATGCGCGCGATCACGCGGACCGCGCTTTCGCCAAGCGGTCGAAAGGCAGCAATTCCTCGATCAGCTCCGGCAGCTCGCGCAGCGGGATCATGTTCGGTCCGTCGGAGACGGCGTGGTCGGGATCTGGGTGGGTCTCGATGAAGAGACCGGCGACGCCGACGGCCACCGCCGCCCGCGCCAGCACGGAGACGAAGCGCCGCTCGCCGCCGGACGCGGCGCCCCGGCCGCCCGGCTGCTGCACGGAATGGGTGGCGTCGAAGACGACCGGAACGCCCGTCGTCTCGGCGAGAATGGGCAGCGCGCGCATGTCGGAGACGAGCGCGTTATAGCCGAAGCTGGTTCCGCGCTCGGTCGCCAGCGCCCCGGCGGCGCCTTCGGCGCGCAGCTTGTCGATCGCATGGCGCATGTCCCAGGGGGCGAGAAACTGGCCCTTCTTCACATTGACGACGCGCCCCGTCCTCGCCGCCGCGGCCAGCAGATCGGTCTGCCGGCAGAGAAAGGCGGGGATTTGCAGAATGTCGGCGACCTCCGCGACGGGCGCGCATTGCGCGGTCTCATGCACGTCGGTGAGGATGGGCAGGCCGTAGCGCTGCTTGATCTCGGCGAAGACGGGGAGGGAGGCGGAAAGGCCGAGCCCCCGCCCGGAGGCGCCGGAGGTGCGGTTGGCCTTGTCGAAGGAGGCTTTGAAGACGACGCCGAGCTGTAGCCGCGCCGCGAGCTCGACCAGCGCCGCGGCGATCTCGAGCCCCTGCGCGCGGCTCTCCAGCGCGCAAGGGCCGGCGATGAGGGCGAGGGGCAGGCGATCGCCGAACGCGACGCCGCGCGCGTCCCCGACTTTCACGGTAGAGAAATCGATCGCGCCCATTCGGCTTCCGTTGTTCGTGCTCATGGGATCAGCGAAGCGTCGCTGCTTCGGCGCGTCAGTCGATCACCACGATTCCGGCCGCATTCAACGCGAGCACCGCACGCTCGAACGCTTGAACCCTGTCTCGCGCGAGCTTCTTGTGATCTGCGGTCGCTTGTCCATCGGCTTCGATGTCGGCCAATTGCGTCTTGGCTTCGGCGAGTCCTTGCTTGGCTTTTTTCAGGAGCTCCAACCGCTTTCGTTCTTCTTTGCTGGACTTCCACCACATTGTGACCTCGGCGACGAGGAAGGTCCAAATTTTCGTGAGGACGATCCCGATCGACGGAGCGGCGACGATGAGCAGGCTCTTCCACTGCTGGCTCTCGACGAATGTGTTCGCCAAATAGGCGATCAGGCCTCCGCCGCCGCCCGTCACCACGGCGAGATGCGCCATGGTGACGGATGCGCCCGCCCGCAAGGGCTCCGAGGGGACGACGATCTGTTGCTGCGCGACCTCGATCTCGTCCGAAGATCCCGCTTTCAGGCCCTGCAGCCGGATCGTTTCGCGTTCGGTCATAATAGCCTCGGACAAACTAAAAATCAGGCCACCTCTTCGGTGGCCTGGAATAATTCGAATTCAATGGCTTTGCCTCGGATCTAAATGCCGACGAACTCGCGCTCCCGGCGGTTTCCGTCGTCATCCTTCCAGGCTCCCACATGCATTCCCGCTTTCTTTGCGTCGGTCGCCGCCCCCAGGAACTCGATTGCGAATCGGAGCACATCGGCCTTCGACGATTCGTTTTCGGCCGCGATGCGATCCACGATCGCATTCAGCCGTTGTGAGAGATCGAGCGTCAGTCTGACCCTTGCAGCTTCAGACGAGGCGTTCGGCTTTCCGCTTTCTTTCGACATCGGGCCTGATCCTTTCTCCTCCTCACAGCCATCTTGTTTCTTCATTTTCGGCCGTGGATGCGCCTGAAAATTTATGCCTGCTATACATTAAATAGGCATAAAGAGACATGCGCAAGGTGGGCTGTCCAACTTTTCTCGTCCACGCTTTTGATGAGCATTGCCATTCTCCCGAGCTTGAAATTCGAACTGCCGCTCCAGCCTTCGACCATTTTTTCATATGGTCTAGAATGGCGGAAAATATCAACCAATTTACAGTAAAATAGGTTGAGTATGGGCGCTCAGCAACTATCTTACCAATTGCGCGGCGGCATGCGTTATGGTCGTGAGATTATCGGTCTCGACGATCTTCAACATTTTTTGCATGGGAATTCTCAGGTCTTTCCATCCCACCCGGCCAGCCTCCCTACCTCCGCTCGCACCACCGGCAAGAGCTCCTCCGCGAACCAAGAATTGCGCTTCAGCCAGGCGCTGTTGCGCCAGGAGGGATGCGGCAGCGGGACGATCTTGGGCGTAAGCGCGGAAAACTCCCGCCAACGGCCGACCGTCTCGGCGACGCTCGCGCTCCGCGGCAGCGCGACGCCGAGCCGGCGAAGGTGATAGGCTTGAGCATATTTGCCGACGGCGAGGATCGTCTCCACCTGCGGCAGGGCTGCAAAGAGCGGGTCATGCCAATGCCTCGCGCATTCGCGGCGCGGCGGCAGGTCGCCGCCATGCGCGTCATAGCCCGGAAAGCAGAAGCTCATGGCGGCGACGCCGATGCGGGAGACGTCGTAGAAGGTCTCGCGATCCACTCCCATCCAGCCGCGCAGCCGGTCGCCGGAGGGGTCGTCGAAGGGAAGGCCGGAGCGATGCACGCGCATTCCGGGCGCCTGGCCGGCGATCAGCAGCCGCGCTTTCGCCGAGACGCGCGCCACCGGCCGCGGCTCGTGGGGCAAGGGCGCGCCCTCCGGCCGCTCGACGCAGATGCGGCAAGCGCCGATGCCGGCGACGAGCGCGGCCAGCGCAGCTTCGCTTCCGGCGGAACGGCTCACTTTCGCGCCTCCCTTACGGGTACGATCCATACAATGCGACAAATGTCGTCAGTCCCCCGTTAACGTTTCCGCCCCATTATCGGCGCCGCTCGACCTGACGCCTAGATTGCGGAAAATGTATTCGGCTTCTGGAAAGGGTCGTGGCGGCGTTTCGCCCATGCGGGCCGTCGATCGAATGCGAGACATCGTCATTTCCGGGTCCTGCGTAACATGGATGACATAACCGCCGAGATGATCGTGCGCGGCCGGGGCAAGGATCCGCGCGCCGTCGCCGAGCGTCGCCGCCGCAGCGCCAAAGTGCGCAAGGCGCGCGAGAAGCTCACCACCTCGGACACCGGCCATCGCGGCTGCGACGTCGGCCTCTTGCGCGCCTACGCCTCCGCACGAATCCATTCCGCCGTCCCGGCGACCGCGCTCATCGCCATGGTGGCGACGCTCACCCGCTATTGGATGGACGGCGAGATCGACATCATCTGGACCGTGCTCGCCTTCTCGAGTCTGCTGCTCTGCTACGGCCTCGCCAGGAAGCTCGAACGTCTCGCCGACGACGAGATCAATGTCGTCGGCTGGCGGAGCAAATTCGTCGCCGCGGAATTCGTGCACGGCCTCGTCTGGGCCGCCATGGCGCTGCTGCTGCTGCAGGCGACCGATCCCAACGCCAAGGCTTTCGTCACCGCCATGCTGATGCTGGCGGCGGCCTTCAACACGATGGTCACGGCGACCATCCCCTTCGCCGTCTATGCGACGATCACGCCCATCTCGCTCGCCATCGTCGCCTGCCTGCGCATCGACGGGATAGAGGATACGAGCCTCTCGCTGCTGGCGCTGGTCGGCGCGGCGCAGGTCTTCTTCGTCGTGCTCGCCAAGCGCTTCCATCATGTGACGCGCGAGAGCCTCTTCTTCCGCATCGAGAAGGACGATCTCATCGGCGAGCTCGAGCAGGCCAAGGCCAATTCCGACGAGGCGCGACGGCGCTCGGAGGAGGCCAATCTCGCCAAATCGCGCTTCCTCGCCACGATGAGCCATGAGCTGCGCACGCCGCTCAACGCCATTCTCGGCTTTTCGGAAGTATTGAAGAACGAATTGTTCGGCGTCCATGCGGTGAAAGCCTATAAGGATTATTCCAACGACATTCACTCGAGCGGCCAGCATCTCTTGATGCTCATCAATGAGATCCTCGATCTCTCGCGCGTCGAGGCGGGCCGCTACGAGCTGAAGGAGGAGAGCGTCTCGCTCGCCGGCGTCGTCGAGGACTGCCGCCATCTCCTTACCATTCGCGCGCAAAAGCGCGGCATAGAGATGATCGAGGTCAAGGAGCCCGATCTGCCGCGCATCTGGGCGGATGAGCGCGCCGTGCGGCAGATCGTGCTCAATCTCTTGACCAACGCCATCAAATTCACGCCGCAGGGCGGGCAGGTGACGCTGAAGATCGGCTGGACCAGCGCCGGCGGCCAATATGTGGCGATCAAGGACACCGGGCCGGGCATTCCGGAGGAGGAGATCGCCGTCGTCATGTCCTCCTTCGGCCGCGGCACGCTGGCGCAGAAGAATGCGGAAGAGGGCACCGGCCTCGGCCTGCCGATCGTGAAAGGCCTCGTCGATCTGCACGGCGGCATGTTCAAGCTGAAGTCCAAGGTGCGCGAGGGCACGGAGGCGATCGTCGTCTTCCCGCCGGAGCGCGTGATGAACGCGCTGCCGAAATTCGAGGAAGAGGAGGAGACGCCGCATTACATCGCCGCCGATCGTCGGCGGAACGCGGCGGCGTGAGCCCAGGAGAGCGGCTCGACCGAGAGAGCGGCTCGACCGAGCCCGTTACGTCTCGGGAGAACACAGCCCGATGCTGGAAGAGGCGCTCTCGCCGCAATATAAATTGTCTTTGACGGAGGGCGAGGCGCAGACCGGGCCACGCTCGCGAATCTTCAGACGGTAGTCCAGCATGTCGTCCCCCTCCCACGGCGCCGCCACCGACGCCGCCCTCGTCCTCTTCTCCGGCGGGCAGGATTCCGCCACCTGCCTCGCCTTCGCGCTCTCGCGCTTCGCGCGCGTCGAGACGGTGGGCTTCGATTACGGCCAGCGCCATCGGGTCGAGCTCGAGCAGCGCGGCAAAATCCGCGAGGGGCTCGCGCGCCTCTCGCCGCTCTGGGCGGAGCGGCTCGGCGAAGATCACACCATCTCGATCGAGGCGCTCGGCGCCATTTCCGACACGGCGCTGACGCGCGAGGCGGCGATCGCTTTCGACGCCTCGGGCCTTCCCAATACTTTCGTGCCGGGGCGCAACATCCTCTTTCTCACCTTCGCCGCGGCGCTCGCCTATCGGCGCGGGATCGGCCATCTCGTCGGCGGCATGTGCGAGACGGATTATTCCGGCTATCCGGATTGCCGGGAGGCGACCATCCGCGCGGTCGAAAAGGCGCTGACCCTCGGCATGGACCGGCCGCTCGAGATCGATACGCCGCTCATGTGGATCGACAAGGCCGCGACCTGGAAGCTCGCCGAGGAATTGGGCGGCGAGCCCTTGGTGCGGCTGATCGTCGAGGAGAGCCATAGCTGCTATCTCGGCGAGCGCGGAACGCGATTCGACTGGGGCTATGGCTGCGGCGAATGTCCCGCCTGCCGCCTGCGCGCCGCCGGCTGGGAGAAATATCGCGCCGCTCAGGCTTAGAGCATGTTCCCGAAAAGTGCGAAGCGGTTTTCGGAAAAGAACATGCGAATCCAAATAACTTTAGAGCGCCTTCGGACATGATTTGTCCGAAGGCGCTCTAGGACTCGCCCAGCTGACGGAACATCACCAATGCGTCGACGAAGCCGAATGCCGGATGATGGAAGGCGCGCGGCAGCCGGCCGACGATTTCAAACCCCGAGGATCGCCACAAATCGACGGCGCGGGCGTTCGTCTCGACGACGAAGTTGAACTGCATGCCGCGAAAGCCGCGTTTGCGCGCATGATCGAGCGAATGCGCGCACATGGCGCGCGCGACGCCGCGACCCGTGGCGTCGGTGCTCGTCATATAGCCGCAGTTGCAGATATGCCTGCCGCCCCCGGCCTGATTGGCGCGGATGTAATAGGTTCCGACGATCGCGTCCTTCTCCTCGGCGACGAAGGTCTCGCGATCCTCGCCCAGCCAATAGGCGATCGCGTCGGCCTCGGTCATATCCCGGTCCAGAGCATAGGTCTCGCCGGCCCGGATCGTCGGGCCGATGATGCGCCAGATCGCCGGCGCGTCGCTCATTCGGGCGGGGCGAATATGCATGAGGAGAGTCATCCTCGCTGAACGCGGTTACGACACGGCCTCGACGAAGCCGCGCCCGTCGCGGTCCTCGATCTCGACCAGCCAGAGATCGGGATCGAAGGCGATCTCCTTGCGCGCGCGCTCCTCGGCCTCGAGCGGCGTGACCCATTCCTCCTTGTGCAGACGCGCGAAGAGGCGATCGACGCCCTCGGGCGGATCGAGGCTCTGCGGGGCCGGGCCGAGCAGCGCTGCGCGCCCGTCCAGCCGATCGATCTTCACGAAGATCGCGCCGGCTTGCTCGGAGCCGCGACGGCGCAGCATGGCGACGGCGCCGGCGGTCTCGGCGCGGCGGATCAAAGCGGAGACGAAAAAGTCGGAGCGCAGGCGCATGAGACGGGCTCGAGGGCGGAGAGAAGCGAGCCTGAAGGCTCGCGGCTCGCGGTCCATTTCGCGCCCTGGAACGCGAGCCTTCAGGCTCGCACCTTCAAGCCGCTCGACGCCGTCCGCGCAAGCCCTTTCGTCAATGCGCGGCGACGCTCGCCTGTCCCTGCAGCTTGCGCAAGAGCTTCGGCGTCACTTCTCCCGTGACGGGGAGCCGGTTGTCGCGCTCGAATTTCTCGATCGCCTGCCTGGTCGCGCCGCCCATCTTGCCGTCCGCATGCAGCGCATAGCCGAGCTTGGCGAGCGCGCGCTGGATGTTCATCACATTTTTGTCCGTTCCGTCCGTCTTGGGCGCGTCCTTATGCGCCTCCTTGCCGATGAGAGCGCCGATCGCGTCGCGCTTCTCGGCTGGCGCCGGCTCCGGCTTGAGCACGGACCTGGCCATGGCCGGAGCATGTGGGGCGGACGCGGGCTGCGCCGCCTGCGGCTGGACCGGAGTCGCCGCCACGGCTTGCGGGCGCGCCGGCGGCAGCGGCGTGGGCGCCTGCGCGCGCGGCTCCGGCGCGAAGGAATGGAACAGCGGAGCGGGATGGCGCCCGTCCTGGAAATAGAGCGCGTTCAAGGGCACGCCGATGGCCGCCGCGCCGGCGAGGCTGAGGAAGACGATCCCGCGCCGGCGCCCGCCGAACAGCTTCGTCAGCGCGCCATTTTTGGCCTTGACCTTGTCCTTGGCGCCGCGGCCGCGCCGCTGCGACTCGCCGCGATCCTCGTCGCGGAGCAGGAAATCATGATTGGTGGCGGCGAGAGCTTCACGCAATTTTCTTCACCCTGTCTTCGGTCGCCGCGCGCTCGTCGGCCGGACGAATCGCGCCGCGGCGGGCGATCGTCTCGATTCTGGCGAGGGCGGGGGCCTTGGCCTGATAGGGACGGCAATCGAGCGGCAGGCGCACGGTGACGCTGGTGCCGCAGCGCGGCGCGCTCTCGACGGCGATGGTTCCGCCATGCAGCCCGACGAGTCCGCGCACGACGGAGAGGCCGAGGCCGGTCCCCTCATAGGCGCGGTCATGGCAGGCGCTCGCCTGGAAGAAGGGATCGCCGATCCGGCCGAGATCGGAGGCGGAAATGCCGATGCCGCTATCGCTGACGGCGAGCGCGAGGCAATTGCCGTCGGGATAGAGCCTGATTCTCACGCGGCCGTTCGCCGGCGTGAACTTCACCGCATTGGACAGAAGATTGATGATGATCTGCTTGCAGGCGCGCTTGTCGCCGACGATCTCCTCGAGCCGATCCGCATAGTCGCGCGACATGACCACATCGCCCTGCTCGGCCTTGAGCTGCATCATGCTCACGCATTGATCGACGAGCTCGGGCAGCGAGAAAGGCTCGGGCGTAATCTGCATCGAGCCCGATTCGATCTTCGACATGTCGAGGATCGTGTTGACGACGGCGAGCAGATGCTGGCCGGAATTGCGGATGATCTCCGCATATTCGCGGCGCTTGGCCGGATCGACCGGCGCGAGCTGCTCGCTCGACAGCATCTCGGAGAAGCCGATGATGGCGTTGAGCGGCGTGCGCAGCTCATGGCTGACATTGGCGAGAAAGCGCGTCTTGCCGGCGGCGGCCAATTCGCTCTCGCGACGCGCCGCCTCGATCGTCTCGGCGGCGTGGCGCTCGGTCGTCACATCGCGCAGAATGCAGACGACGCTCGCCCCGCGTTCGCCCTCGGCTACGGTCTCCACCAGGCTGCTGCGCGCCTCGAAGAAATGGAACACCGGCTCCATGAACTGGCCGGCCTCGTTGCGCGCATCGCCGATGCGCAGGCGCAGCGTCGCCCGCATCGTCGCACCGGTCGCTATGGCGTCGGAGACGAGCTTCAAGAATGACGGACGATCGGCGACATGGACGCGCTGGAAAAAGCCGCGTCCCATCAGCTCGCGCGCCTCTAACCCATAAGCCTTGGCCGCCTCGCCGATGATCGAGCAGACGGCGCCGCCCTCGTCGAAGGCGATGACGAGATCGCCGGCCGCCTCGGAGACGAGGCGCAGGTCGCGGGCGCTTCGCGCCTCGGCGCGCGCGCGGAGCTGCTCCACCCGGACGCCGCCGCGGGCGAGCAGGACGACATAGGCGACGAGCGGCGCCGCCAGCAGCGCCGCGAAAAAGCCGCCGCCATTCGCCGCGGTCAACGCCGCGACGGCCAGAACGGCGAGCGCGGCGGCGGCGACCGCGGACACGAGCGCGAGATCGGCCGCGAGAGTCGCCTCTATCAGGGCGAGCGCTCCGAGCGGCGCCGTCGCGCCGGAATGCTCGCCGGTGGCGAGGCAGGCCGCAGCGAGCGCGAGCCAGCCGAAGGCGGCGATGGATCGCGCGATCTTCAGATCGTCGAGGCGCAGCAAAGCGACGACCGAGAGCAGCGGCGCTTGCGCCAGAGCGAAAATCGCGCTCTCGCCGAGCGTCGGCGCGCCATTGACGACGATCCACAGCGGGGCGGCGACGAGAACGGCGGCGGCGAGAACGAGATGCGACAAAAGGAAGGCTTCGCGCCGCGCGCGCTCCATCGGATCGACGGCGCGTCTGGATTGCGCCAGACGCTCGATCCATTCGCTCGACACGGCCGCCCAAGGTGCAGTTGACTTACGCAAAATCACGCTCCCGATTGCCGACAATGTGACAAATCGGTCTTAAGTGACTGCTAAACCGAGCTCGGAAATGGTAGATTTCCGAGATCGGCGCGGTTGTTCGCGGGATATGGTTTGTGACTTCTTAGCCCCGCCGGCCGCGCTCTCGCCTGTGGCTTCCCGCGGCGACAGACGCATTTACGAAGCGGAAAGGGGCGCAGGCGATCGTTTCTCGCGCGGCGGGCGCCCCGTCGCGCGAGAAAAGGCGGCGGCCGTGGGATTTCTGTTCAAGACCCTGTTGTTCCTGGGCGTCGTTTTTCTCCTCGTGAGCCGCGACGCCGAGCGGCGTCCTGCGCCGCGTCCGTCTGTCGCGGCTTCGCCGACGCCCCAGGCTGCGCCTTTCGAGACCGCGACCTCCCCGATCGTGGCGGCGCGCGAGGCGCTCGCCGAGCTCGCCGACGAGGCCGCCGGCAAAATCGCCGCCATGGCGCGGGATCATTGCATGGCGCATCCGTTGGACTGCCTGCAGGCGGCTGAAAAGATCGGCCGGGCGACGGCGGTCGAGCCGCCGAAGCGGCCCGCCGGCCTCGGCGCGGCGCCGTGATTGCATCTGCTTCGACGATTGCGCCAAAACGGACAGTTGCCATATAACTGCCGAAAGGCGTCTCGAGCGGGCGAGCGGACAATGGTGATAGACGAGATCATCGGCAATTTCGAAATGCTCGACGAGTGGGAGGATCGCTATCGATATCTCATCGAGCTCGGCCGCACTCTGGAGCCGCTGCCGGACGAAGCCCACACCGAGGAGAACAAGGTTCGCGGCTGCGCGAGCCAGGTGTGGCTCGAGAGCAAGGTGATCCGCGAGGGCCGCGGCGCGCCGATCCTGTCGCTGCGCGGCGACAGCGACGCCCATATCGTGCGCGGCCTCGTCGCGCTGATCCTGGCGCTCTATTCCGGCCGCCCGGCCGACGAGATCGCCGGCCTCGACGCCATGCCGCTGTTCACCGAGCTCGGCCTCGCCCAGCATCTGACGCCCCAGCGCACCAATGGCGTCCGCTCCATGGTCGAGCGCATCAAGAACGAGGCGCGCGCCGCTCTGGCGGCGTGACGCCTCCTCCCGGCCGCCGCCCTCGAGCGCCCCCTCCCCAGCCCTCCCCTCGCTGCGCGGGAGAGGGCTGGGGAGGGGGCCTTCCCCGCGAATTATGCTATTCTGCCTCGTGAACAGATGAACCTATGAGGCAGGACCGCCTTGCGGCCGATCTTCCGAAAGCTCCTTCTCGCGGCTCTGCTCGCGCTTCTCGCCCTCGCCCCTGCGCAGGCCGCCGATCGTCTGCGCCTCGGGCTGCAGAAGACCGGCTCCGGCGTCTGGGAGATCGCCGTCATCGCCGCTTTCGGTCTCGATAAACAAGCCGGGCTCGAGCTCGCCGTGACCGAGCTCGCCAACACCGACGCCGCCAAGATCGCCATTCAGAGCGGCTCGGTCGATATCGTCGTCTCCGACTGGCTGTGGGTGGCGCGTCAGCGCGCCGAAGGATCGAAGCTCACCTTCTACCCGCATTCGACCGCCATTGGCGCGCTGATGGCGCGAGATCCTTCGGTGCGAAGCCTCGCCGATCTCTCGGGCAAGAAAATCGGCGTCGCCGGCGGGCCGCTCGACAAGAGCTGGCTGATGCTGCGCGCTTTCGCGCAGCGGCAGGGCGTCGATCTCGAGAAGACGGCGACGATCGTCTATGGCGCGCCGCCGCTCATCGCCGAGAAGACCGCGCAGGGCGAGCTCGACGCTTCGCTCGATTTCTGGAATTTCGCCGCTGATCTCGAGGCGCGCGGCCTTTATCGCGTGCTCGATCTTCGCCGCGTGGAGACGGCGCTCGGCGCCAAGGGCGCGCCCGTCGTCACCGGCTATGTCTTCGACGAGGGCTTCGCCGCCAAAAACGCCGAGGCGCTGGCGCGCTTCTTCGCCATGATCGACAAGGCGCGGAACATGATCGCGACCTCGGACGCCGCCTGGCGCGTCGCGATGGAGCGCATTCCGGCCAAGACTCCGGCGGTGCTCGCGCTCTATCGCAAGAGCTATTCGGAGGGCATTCCCTCCCGCAGCCTCGAGGAGGAGCGGGCGGACGCCGCGACGCTCTTTGCGACGCTCGCCGAGATCGGCGGGACGGCGCTGGTCGGCCGCGCGACGAGCCTGCCTGCGGGAACCTTCTACGACGCCGCCCCGGCGAGCGCGGCGCGGTGATCCGCCTTCTGTCGCTGATGCTGCTGCTGGCGCTCTGGCAGGGCGCGGCGGTTTTCGCCGATCCACGCCGCCTGCCGGGGCCCGTCCCCGTCTTCGAGGCGATCGCGCATGAGGCCGAGACCGGCGCGCTCTTCGCCAATCTGGCGGCCACGCTCGCCCGCGTCGCCGCTTCCTTTCTCCTCGCCATGAGCCTCGGCGCGGCGCTCGGCTACGCCATGGGCCGGCGGCCGGCGCTCGACCGGCTCTTCGATCCCTGGCTCGTCATTCTCCTCAATCTGCCGGCGCTCGTCGTCATCGTGCTCGCCTATCTCTGGGCCGGCCTCACCGAGGCGGCGGCGATCGGCGCCGTGGCGCTGAACAAGCTGCCCAACGCCATTGTCGTGATGCGCGAGGGCGCGCGCGCGCTCGACCCTGAGCTCGATGAAATGGCCGAGGTCTTCCGCCTGCGCCCGGCGGCGCGGCTCCGGCATATCGTGGCGCCGCAGCTTTCGCCCTATCTCGCGGCGGCGACGCGCTCGGGCCTCTCGCTCGTCTGGAAGATCGTGCTGGTGGTCGAGCTCATCGGCCGCTCCAATGGCGTCGGCTTCGAGATCAATATGGCGTTTCAGCTTTTCGACGTGCGTTTGCTGCTCGCCTATGCGATTCCCTTCGTCCTGCTGATGCTCGGCGTCGAAACCTTCCTGGTGCAGCCCTTTGAACGACATGTCTCGCGATGGCGCCGCCGCCCTGCTCGAGGTCAGGGTCGCGCATAAGGATCATGCGAGCGCCGGCGGCAGGCCGCAGCGCGTGCTGGAAAATCTCTGCTTCTCACTGCCGGCCGGGCGCGCCGGCGCGCTCGTCGGGCCGTCCGGCTGCGGCAAGACGACTTTGCTGCGCATCATCGCCGGGCTCGATGCGGCGTTTTCCGGCGAGGTCACGCTTCCGGCTGGCGGGCGGCTCGGCATGGTGTTCCAGGAGCCGCGGCTGCTGCCCTGGCGCAGCGTGATCGACAATCTGCGCATCGCCGCGCCGCGGGCGAGCGAAGCGGCGCTTTCCGCCCTTCTCGCCGCGTTCGAGCTTTCCGAACATGCGCTGCATTTTCCCGGCGAATTGTCCCTGGGGCTGGCGCGCCGCGTCGCCATCGCGCGGGCGCTGGCGATCGAACCCGATCTGCTGCTGCTGGACGAGCCTTTCGTCTCGCTCGACGATGCGCTGGCGCGCGATCTGCGCGCGCGCATCGCCGCGCTGATCGACGAGAGCCATGTGACGACTTTGATCGTCACCCATGATCTGCGCGAGGCGATCGAGCTCGCGGATGTGGTGTTTCTCCTGTCGCCACGCCCGGCGCGCGTCGGCGCGACGCTCACGATCGAAACGCCGCGGCGTTCGATGACGAAAGAGGCCGCAGACGCGCTGGAGACGCGCGCGCGCAAGGAGATAGAGGCGATGCGCGGGCGGTGAGGCCCCGCATCGCTGAAGAGGGAGGGGGTCTTCAGCGCCGCCCGGCCTGACTGGCGATGCGCAGGAGCGCGCGCCCGGCCTCCATTTCGGCCAGCGCGGCGTTGGCCCGGGCGCGCTGATTGGCCTCGCGCAGCGACGGCAGCAAAGCGGCGAGCTTCGCCGCCGGCCAGAGGCGCAAATGCTGCTCCAGCTGCGGCCGCTGCGAGAAGCCGAAGCCGCTGCGCATGAGAATGCCTATGCCCGCATCCGGCAGCCCCTCGCGATCGACGGTCGAGCGCGCGCGGTGCAGCGCCATCGCATAGCGCAACGCGCCGCCCAGCAATTGGCCGGCGTCGCCGCCGCCGGCGATCACGCGGTCGAGCGCTTCGCCCGCGGCTCCCGCCTGCCCCGAGAAGGCGTCGAGCACCAGCCGGTCCGCGGCGATGTTGGAGGCGTGGGCGACGATATCCTCGACGTCGCCCGCGTCGACCAGCTTCGCCCCATGCTTGTAGAGGATCAGCTTGGCGAGCTCGGAGCGGCTCATGCGGCGATCCTCGCCCAGCGCCGTCTGCAGCAGAAGCCGCGCCTCGGGCGTCGCGGAAAGGCCGGCGTCGCGCAGGCTCTGGTCGATCAGCGCATGAAGATCCTGCTCATCGTCGGGATTGCACTCGATCGCCGCGGCGAGCTTCGACGGCTCGATCAGCTTGCGCAGCGGGGCGTCGCGCTTCAACGCGCCGGCGGTCAGCACAATGGCGCAATCCTCAGGCGGCGCGGCGAGCAATTGCTCGAGCGGCGAGACAATGGATTTCGCGCCCGCCTCGATGAGGATCGCCCGCCTGCCGCCGAAGAGCGGGATCGTATTGGCCTCGTCCAGCAGCGACAGCGGATCGGCGGCGATGGCGTCGCCGCTCATCTCGACGCATTGAAACGGATCGCGGCGATCGTCGACGCGCTGCGCGACAATGGCGAGCGCGCGTTCGCGCACGAGGCCGGCGTCGGCGCCGTGGAGAAGGAACAGGAAGACCGACGCCGGCGGCGCCTTTACGAAGCGCTCGGCGTCGCGGTTCTTGATGGCGACCATGTTTCAGTGAGTGAGTGGTGAGTGGTGAGTAGTCGGTGGTGAGTCGTTGTCCCACTCACTACTCACCACTCCCTACTCACTTCGCCAACGCGGTCGCCACGCGCGTGCGGATCATATCCGCGATCACTTTCGCGTCGCGGATCTCGCCGTCGCTCGCGGCGCGGACATTGGCGAGGCGGTTGCTGAAACGATCATAGCTCGCGACGCCGAAGGCGACGCCGGAGGTGATGACATGCTCGTCGGCGATATCGATCAATTTATACTCGGCGTCGACGATCACCGTCGCGGATGTCGCGCGGCCCGTGACCGTGTCGAGAATGGGCGTCTGCACGCGCTCCTTCAGCGCGACGCTCAGCCGATAGCGCGGCGGCATGTCCGACCCCGTGCCGTTCAAGGCGAAGATCAGCTCGTTGCGGACATAATGGCCGAGGCGCTCGGGAATGAGATCGACCGAGACCGCCTGCAGCTCCGCCGCGAGCGGAGCGTCGCTTCCGATCGGCCCATAGAGCGGCTGCACGGTGCAGGCGGAGAGCGCCAGCGAGACGACGGCGGCGGCCAGCATCATAAACCGCGAGCCTACAGGCTCGCAGCGCCGAGGGCGAGCCTGTAGGCTCGCGGTCCGGGGACGCCGTTCAAACGACCACATTGACGATCCTCTTGGGAACGAGAATGAATTTCCTCAACGGCTTGCCTTCCATGGCGCGTTGCACGGCGTCCTGCTTCAGCGCCTCCTCGCGGATCGTCGCCTCATCGGCGTCATGCGCCACGAGGATCTCGGCGCGTTTCTTGCCGTTGACCTGCACCGGCAAGCTTATCATGTCCTGCGCGACGAGAGTAGGATCGGCCTTCGGCCAGGGCGCCAGCGCGACGATCTCTGAATGGCCGAGATCGCTCCAGCATTCCTCCGCCACATGCGGCGTCATCGGCGCGATGAGCTGGACGAAGACGTCCGCCGCCTCGCGGAAGGCGAAGGCGAGATCGGCGGAGATTTCGGGCGTCTCCACCTTGTCGAGCGCTGTGGTCAGCTCATTGGCGTATTCGCGGATGCGGGCGATCGCCGTGTTGAAGCGCAGACGTTCGATGTTGTCGCCGACCGCGGCGATGGTGCGATGCGTCGCCTTGCGAATGTCGAGCGCCGCCGCGCCGAATTCGGCCGGCGCGCCGGCGCCGACGGGCGCCGCGACATTGGCGAGCTCGCCCGTCAGACGATAGACGCGCTGCACGAAGCGCCAGGCGCCCTGAACGCCTTCTTCCGTCCACACCACATCGCGATCGGGCGGCGAATCGGAGAGCACGAAGAGACGCGCGGTGTCGGCGCCATAGCTCGCGATAATGTCGTCCGGGTCGACCGTGTTGCGCTTCGACTTGGACATTTTCTCGATCGCGCCGATCGTGACTTCCTCGCCGCTCTCGATGAGGAAGGCGCGGCGGCCCTTCTCGCCCGCCTCGAAGCGCAACTCGCCCGGCGCGATCCATTTGCCGGAGGCGGCGCGATAGGTCTCATGCACCACCATGCCCTGGGTGAAGAGCCCGGCAAAAGGCTCGGCGACGCCGCCATGGCCGGTGTCGCGAATGGCGCGCGAGAAGAAGCGAGAATAGAGGAGATGCAGAATCGCGTGCTCGATCCCGCCTATATATTGGTCGACCGGCAGCCAGCGCGCGAGCTGCTCGGGCGCGGCGGGCGCCGTCTCATTGTGCGGATCGGTGAAGCGCGCGTAATACCAGGACGAATCGACGAAAGTGTCCATTGTGTCGGTTTCGCGCCGCGCCGCGGTCCCGCATTTCGGACAGGCGACATTTTTCCATGTCGGATGATGGTCGAGCGGATTGCCCGGTCGGTCGAAAGTGACGTCCTCCGGCAGGCGCACGGGCAAATCGGCCTCCGGCACGGGGACGACGCCGCATTCGGGGCAGTGGATGATGGGGATCGGACAGCCCCAATAGCGCTGGCGCGAAATGCCCCAGTCGCGCAGCTTGTAATTGATCTTGCGCTCGCCCTGCGGCCGCCCGTGCAATTGCGCGGTCTCCAGGCGCTTGGCGATCTCCTCCTTCGCCTTCGCGACGGTGAGCCCGTCGAGGAAGCGCGAGTTGACGAGCCGTCCCTCGCCGTCGAAGGCCGTCTCGCCGATCACGAGCGTCGCCGGATCGACGCCCTCCGGGCAGATGACAGGCGTCGCGCCGAGGCCATAGGCTCGGGAAAAATCCAGATCGCGCTGGTCATGCGCCGGGCAGCCGAAGATCGCGCCCGTGCCGTAATCCATCAGGATGAAATTGGCGACATAGACCGGCAGCGTCCACTCGGGATCGAAGGGATGAACGACGCGCAGCCCCGTGTCGTAGCCCTTCTTCTCGGCCGTCTCGATCGCCGCCACCGAAGTGCCGATATGGCGGCATTCCTCGGCGAAGGCCGCGAGGGCAGGGTCCTTCTCCGCCGCCGCGCGGGCTATCGGATGGTCCGGCGCGAGCGCGACGAATTTCGCGCCGAACAAAGTGTCCGGCCGCGTGGTGAACACCTCGATCTCGCCCGAAGGATCGTCGGCGAGGGCGAAGCGCGCCAGAAGCCCCTCGGAGCGGCCGATCCAATTGCGCTGCATCAGCCGCACCTTGTCCGGCCAGCGGTCGAGCGTGTCGAGCGACGTCAGCAGATCGTCGGCGTAACTGCCGATGCGCAGGAACCATTGCGTCAGCTCGCGCTGCTCGACCAGCGCGCCGGAGCGCCAGCCGCGCCCGTCGACGACCTGCTCATTGGCGAGCACGGTGTGATCCACCGGGTCCCAATTGACCTTCGATTGCTTGCGGTCGACGAGGCCGCCGGCGAGGAAATCCAGGAACAGCTTCTGCTGATGCTTGTAATAGGCGGGATCGCAAGTGGCGATCTCGCGCGACCAGTCGAGCGAGAGGCCCATGGATTTGAGCTGGGCCCGCATCGTGGCGATATTGGCGTAGGTCCAGGTCGCCGGATGCGAGCCGCTCTGCTGGGCGGCGTTCTCGGCCGGCAGGCCGAAGGCGTCCCAGCCCATGGGATGCAGCACGTCGAAGCCCTTGGCGCGCTTATAGCGGGCGATGACGTCGCCCATGGAATAATTGCGCACATGGCCGACATGGATGCGCCCCGAAGGGTAGGGGAACATCTCGAGCACATAATATTTCGGCTTCGTCGCGTCGCCGGAGCCGAATACCTGCCGCTCGTCCCAAATTTTCCGCCATTTGGGCTCGGCCGCGGCGAAGTCGTAGCGTTCTGGTCTCATGGGTCCGAGCGGTCCTGATCGAATTTCCGGAATTTCGCCTGTAATGCCGGGCGAGGCAGGGCTTGTCAAAGGCCGCCCTCGCCGGGAAGCGGGGCGCGTGCTATATCCGGGCCATGTCGGCGCAAGCGCTCTTCAACCCTCCGACCCGTGAAGGGTTTTCGCCCGAGCAGGGCCTCCGGCATCAGCCTGATCTCTGCGGAGGAGCAATCGCCGAGCTCGAGCGGGAGACGCGGGAGCCCGCGTGTCTGCAGGATCTGAGAAAAGCGATTTTCGAATCAGAAGCGCGCGTGAGACGCGCGATCGTTCAGGCGAAGAACGAGACGCTGCGTTGGATGTTCGGAGGCCTCGTCGCGCTGATCGGCGCGACGTTCATCATCGTCAAATTCGTCCGCTGAGGCCGAAATCCCCATGACCGTCGTCGATCGGCTGAACGCCGCCAAGGACGCCATCGCCCTGCGCGCCCGCGATTGCGGCCGCGATCCCGCCGATGTCACCCTCGTCTGCGTCACCAAGACCTTTCCGGCCGAGGCTGTCGTCCCGCTGCTCGAGACCGGCCATCGCGTCTATGGCGAGAACAAGGTGCAGGAGGCGCGCGCCAAATGGACGGAGCTGCGCCAGCGCTTTTCCGGCGTCGAGCTGCATCTCATCGGCCCGCTGCAGTCCAACAAGACGCGCGAGGCCGTGGAGACCTTCGACGTCATAGAGAGCGTCGACCGCCCCAAGATCGCGGAGGCTCTGGCGGGGGAAATGCGCCGGCAGGGCAAGCGCCCGCGCCTTTTCGTGCAGGTCAACACCGGCTCCGAGCCGCAGAAGGCCGGCGTCCTGCCGCAGGAGGCCGACGCCTTCATCGCCGAATGCCGCCAGAGCCATGGGCTCGAGATCGCCGGCCTCATGTGCGTGCCGCCGGTCGGCGAGCAGGCCTCGCCGCATTTCGCGCTGCTCGCCGAGATCGCCGCCCGCAATGGGGTGACGCAGCTCTCCATGGGCATGAGCTCCGATTACGAGCTCGCCATTCAGCTCGGCGCGACGCATGTGCGCATCGGCTCGGCCATAATGGGCGAGCGCGACTATTCGAAACCCTGACCGACGACGATCTGAACGCCCTTCGATAGACGCGGCAGCAGCCGCGCCATGTCGCGCGGGCGCAACGCCACGCAGCCTGCGGTCGGGCCGAGAGCCTCCGTCGCTATATGGAAGAAGATCGCGCTGCCCGATCCCAGCACGCGCGGGCGGATGTTGTAGTCGAGCACGCCGATGACGTCATAGAGTCCGTCCTGCCGCCAGAGCCGCTCGTGGCTCAGCCGCGTGGGTCCGCGCAATGGCCGATTGTAGAGGAAGGACCGCGCATCGTCGCACCATTTGTCCTCGCGCCCGACGCACCGCGCCGGAACGCCGCGGGGCTTCGCCGCCCGCCCGCGCCGCAGATAGACATAGAGCAGCGCGAAGCGTCCCGCCGGCGTCGCGCCGTCGCCCTCGCGCTTGCGGCGCGTCACGCCCGCGCGGCCGAGCGCGCAGGGCAGGACCAGATCTCCCACGATCAGCCGGCCCTCGTGCGGCCGGCCTCCGATGCGCCGGGCGACCTTCAGCTCCGCGACGCCGCCGCGGCGGCGGGAAAAACCCTCTCTCATCGCTCTCCCCTTCGCGTCGCGGCTCGGGCCGCGCCTTGAACGGCGCGCGCCCTTCGTCGATCATATCCGCCCATGAAGGAAGCGCCGACGCCGCATAAGCGCAAAATATTGCTCCTCGCCGCTGCGGGACTGCGCGCCTCGCTGTTGGAGCAGCTCGGCCGCTATCCCGAATTCGCGATCTTCCTCGCCGCCTCTGCCGAGGAGGCGACGCGCCTGCTCGCGGCCGGCGGCTGCGATATTCTGCTCGTCGACGCCGACATCGGCGAGGCCTTCGTTCATGCCGCCCGCAAAGATTTCCACGGTCCGATCCTCGTCATCGGCGCGGCGAAAGCGCCCGCGACGCCAGAGCCGTCCGCCGAATATATCGCGCGGCCGTTTCGCTTCGCCCGCCTTCTCGCGCGGCTGCGCGCTCCCGCGCGCGCCGAGCGGGAGCGCGCGGTCGCCATCGGCGCCTATCGCTACCGTCCCGGCGCCTTCGAACTCGCCGACGCCGCCGACCGGCGTGTGCCGCTCACCGAGAAGGAAGCCGAGATTTTGACCCGGCTCGCGGCGGCGCGCGGCGCCGTCGTCACGAAAGACGTGTTGCTGCGCGAGGTTTGGGGCTATCATCCCACAGTGACGACGCGCACGCTGGAGACCCATGTCAGCCGGCTGCGGCGCAAGATCGAAACAAATGCGACCGACGGCCGCCTTCTTCTGACCGAAAAGAACGGCTATCGGTTGATCGTCTCCCCGGCGCGGTGACGGCGCGCGCGCCGGGAGAGCCGCCCCGAAGAGAAGGCATCCGAGACATGGCTCTCGACGACGACATCGCCAATCTCCAGAGCATCGCTCTGTTCGAGGATTTCGAGATCGAGGCGCTGCGCCTCTTGACCTTCAGCGCCGAGACGAAATTGCTGCGCGCCGGCGACGCGCTGTTTCGCCGCGGCGACGCCTCCGACGGCGGCTTCATTTTGACGCACGGCTCCATCGCGCTCGAGAAGCACGACGACGGACGTCCCGCCGAGAAAGTGCTGCGGCCCTTCACGCTGATCGGCGAGATCGCGCTCGTCACAGAAACCACGCGTCCGGTCACCGCGATCGCGCGCGAGCCGGCGACGATACTGAAGATCACGCGCGCGCTGTTCCTGCGCATATTGGAGGAGTTTCCGGTGACGGCGACGCGCGTGCGCGCCCGCGTCGCCACGCGCCTGACCCGATTCGCGCAGGAGCTGAAGTTCGAAAAGACCTAGTGGCTTGCGTCAATGCAAGTGAAGACGCTCGAGCCCCCTCCCCAGCCCTCCTCCGCTGCGCGGGAGAGGGAGCGGACTCGGCGTTTCATCGAAGCTTCGCGAAACGTCGACGCCCCCTCTCCCGCGCAGCGGGGGGTGGGGGAGGGGGCCTTCGGGTCTTCGGTTTGAATGACGCAGACCACGAGAGTCTTTTCGTGTTCCGGTGAAACACGGAAAGACTCCAGGCTTTTGTTTTGACGCGTTTCCGGACGCCGAACCGGCGTCCGCTTCGGCTGGAAACGCTCTCTTTCGCCTTGCGTCGGCCGCTCGCCGCCGAGCGATCGGCCACTATTTGAATAAAGTCGTCTCATTGCGTCGCAGCATGGAGGAGAAAATGCGTAATCCGTTGAAGTCCGGCCTGTTCGCCGCGATCGGCGTGACGATCGCCCTCGCTTTGTCTCCGGCGGAGGCGCTCGCCGGCGTCACCAGCGTCGCGAGCAAGTCGATCGTCTCGCCGCCGAGCGCGATCGAGCAGGCGCATTACAGCCGCTATTCGCACCGCCATTATGTGCGCTACACGCGTCATTGCCGCCCTCTGCGCCGGCATCATGCGCTGCGCTACTACCGCTATGGCTATGATCCGGCCGCGGCGGTCGTGACCACGGCGGCCGCCGGCCTCATCGCGGCGGGCGCCTATGGGTCCTATTATCGCCGCCCCTATTATGACTATGGCTATTACGGCTATCCCTATCGTTCCTACGGCTATGGATGGGGCGGCCCGGTCGTCTATGGCGGCGGCTGGGGCTATCGCCCGCATTTCGGCGGCTGGGGCGGCGGCTATCATCGCGGTGGATTCCATGGTTTCCATGGCTTCCATGGCGGGTTCCATCACTGGCGCTGATCGGCGCCGACGGCGCGGCGGCGGCGGCTCGCCTTTTCGTTCGTTTTGTCGCATTCCCGGAACGGGCCGCGCCGCTATTCTCACGGCGATTCGGCGCGGCCGGCGAGCGCGACCCGCGCGGGAACGAAAGACGAGAAGACTGTGATGGGAACTGCCGAAGAACGCCCCGCGCCTCACCTCGAGCGCTTCGCCGAGCACGAGGCGCGGGCCGCCGTCCTCGCCGAGCTTCATGCGCGGCCTTTCCTGCCGATCGCGCTGCCGCAGCGCGTCTATCATTTCGCCTTCGCGACCAATGAGGAGGAGGCGCGCGTCGACCGCGCGGCGCTGGCGGAGCTCTGCCGCGCCAATATGCTGGTTCCTCCACCCGGCGACGCCAAATTCCAGCGCCTCTCCATCGGCGACTGGCGGCTGCGCTGGGAACAGCATACGGAATTCACCACCTATACTTGGTCGACGCAGAAGGAGGCGGGCGAGCCCTTCACCCATCCCGACCCGCTCGGAACCGGCGACATCGCCTTCCGCGCGCCGGGCCGGCTCATCGTCGCCGCCCAGCTCTGCGCGATCGAGAGCGGCCATTCGCACGAGCCCTTCGCCGCTCTGTTCAACTCGCAGAGCCTTTGCGTGATTCGCGCCGCCAAAGGCGCGGCGCATGTGATGACCGATTTCGCGCCCGACCCCTTCGGCTTCACGCGCCTGCTGGTCAAGACCAATGGCGTCGGCGCGCTGGAGACGGGGCGGCTCATCCAGCGCGTGCTGGAGATCGAGACCTATCGCACCATGGCGCTGCTCGGCCTGCCCGAGGCGCGCCGGGCCGCACCGGAGCTGCGCGCCATGGAGCGTGAAATCTCCGACATCACCCAGTCGCTGAGCCAGACGCAGGACATGCGCACCAGCCGCGAATTGCTGAAGCGCCTCAGCGACCTCTTGGCGCAGAGCGAGGCGCTGTCGACGCGCACGGCCTTTCGCTTCGGCGCGAGCCGCGCCTATCACGCCATCGTCAAGAACCGCCTGAATCTGATTCAGGAGGCGAAGGAGAGCCAATATACGACGATCTCGGCCTTCTTCAGCGCGCGGCTCGATCCGGCGATCGAGACCTGCAACGCCTTCGAGACCAGGCAGGCGCGGCTCGCCCGCCAAGTGGAGCGCGCGACCGATCTGATGCGCACCGGCATCACTTTCGAGCTCGAGCAGCAAAATCGCGATCTGCTCGACGATATGAACCGCAGGGCGCGACTGCAGATGCGCCTGCAGAAGCTCGTCGGCGGCCTCTCCATCGCGGCGCTCAGCTATTATGTCGCCGGCCTCGCGCTCTATCTTTTCAAGGGCGCGAAGGACGCCGGCGTCCTGCCCTTCGGCCTCACCGGCGAGGAAGCGGCCGCGGTGGCCATACCCTTCGTCATCTTCGGCGCCTGGGCCTTCTGGCAGCGCGTGAAGCGCCTCTCCGCCAAGGCGCAGGAGGAAGAGAAGGTGAGCTGACGGCGGCGACTTGCACAAGTCCCTGTCCGCCCATCTGCTCGATTTCAAAACGTCCATCGTGGCTATCTTGGCCACCCGACTGCGCCGGCCAAGATAACTAAATGTTATCCGTCGCCTTGCGGAAACTGCAGTTCTTTGCCGGCCTCTACGAAGCAAATGAAATCCTCGATAACCTGATGGAGCAGGATGGACCGCGCTTGATGTTCTTCTTCGAACAATACGCCTTGGGGAGACGCTTTTTTCACAAAGTCACCCATGCGCTGTGTGCCATGCTGGAAGCGGTGGAGCATTGTGCGAATCGCCTCCGGCGAATTATCGGCGCCAATCCAGCGGCGCTTGAGCATGTCAGCAGCGACAAGCGTTGTCCCGGAACCAGCGAAGCAATCGAGAACAAGATCGCCGGGATTTGACGAGGCCTCGACAATTCGCATTAGAAGCTCATATGGCTTTTCAGTTGGATACCCCGTAATGGAAATGTTCTGGTTCTGCGCATCGACAAAGTCCATCCAGATATCCTGGGCCGGCACGCCGGGGTTTGTGTCTAGATAGACTTTTCGGCGCGGATTGCCGTTCTTCGACCAAAATATTTCGCCGCGCGCGTCCATTTCATCAAGTGCCTCGGGCGTATACTGCCAATGTTTCCCCGGCGGCGGCTTCATGCCGCGCCAGAGGCCGCCAGTAGCACCATGTCGAATGCCGGGCGCATGAACAGGAACCTTCATAAAGCGCCGGCCGGTGCCGGGCTCAACATACTGATATTCGCGCGCACGATGCTCGGTCCAGGGTTCGATGACACGGTTCCAAACATAGGACGCGCTTTTCGAGTAGAAGAGGATATAGTCGGAGACACTGCCAAATTGCTTGCGTGTGAAGTTTTTTGGATTGGATTTTCGTCTAGTTATGCAATTACGAAAGTTGTCTGCTCCAAATATTTCGTCCATCAGAATCTTGACGTGGAACAGCATTTTCGCGTCGAGGTGTACGTAAATTGTGCCGTTATCAGCAAGCAGGGAATGCAGAAACAGCAAACGCTCGCGCATGAATTCAAGATATTCACATTGCTCGTAAATATCCTCATACGCGTGCTTCAACTCACGTGAATGAAACACTGTCTGCGTCGCATACGGTGGGTCGATATAGGCGAGGCGTACCTTCCCACGAACAGCGGGATCCTGATTCAGGTGGGTCAATACCGAAAGATTGTCTCCAAAATAAAGACGATTGGCGCGACCACTTTTCGTCGTGATTGGCGCGATTTCAAAGATGCCTGGTGCTGTAGCAAGAATGTTAACTGCGTCCCGCCTACCAGGGTAGGAAAGCTGAACAGGTTGACCGTTCGTGACGATCTTGCGCTTCGGCCTGCGAGGAACTCCCGTCGCCATATCGATCTCCTAGGACCGAAGCCAATCGAGTGTTAGGCGGTCAGGAAGCATTCTGAGCGTCGTGACCATCACGCGCCCCAAATACAGGCCTTCGAGTGAGGCATAGTCATTCCACATCGACCCCAGCAGCAAGCCGGGACCATCATTTAGAAAAACAACTTTAATGCTGAGGTCCTGTGCATTGGCGTAGCTGATAACCTCCGAGGCGCAATCCCGATATTGACCCGTGCGGTCATCTTCTTGCGCGCCGCCGCGGTCTGAATCATAGCGCGCGAGACCGACCGCCAAAACGGTATCACCCTCGCAAATTAGAAAATCTACCGGACGATCCGGCTTCGGATAGTTCGGAAAAATCTTCCCGAGAAGTATATCCTTCCCGGCGCGCTCAGGCCCGCTTACGATGAGCGTAGGAAACTGCTCGCGCAGAATGATGAAAAGGCGTTCCGTGAGATCATAGCCTTTTTTCCCGCGGTCTTTATATTCCCAAAGCACAGCGCATAGAGCTTCGTCGGGCATTGGGCGCGTCATGAATCGCTTTTGTACCTCGGCAATATTGCGGAATTTTTGCCCAAACTGCTCACAAATCTGGGCGGCAGCACGCTTTCTCTTCAGCATTTCAACGGGCGTTTCCGGACTGACGTATTTGCGGAAGACGCGAGCGAGTTGGACGCGCATCCACTGCTCTGAGATTTCGGATATCGCCATAAATAGGTTTGTCGAAGAATGGGCCTCTGCGAGCAGCTTTCCAAACATGACAAGAACGGGCTTATATAAATCGCAAGCGAGCGGCAAAATATCTGGATAATAATCCCCAGTCGATAGCGTTATCCACGCGTGACCCTCGGCCTTATAATCCTTAAATGACTTAGCCATGCCTTAGATCAGCCCCGAATGACAGAACTTCCGATTCGGCAAATGGTAGCATAAGCGGCAACCTCCGAACTAGAGCTACATCCTGATCTGCCGTTACGACGTGAGCTGCGGGAGGATCAGCTCCCGCAGCGAGCGATAGCCGTAGACCACGAGGATCTCGAGCATTGCGCGATCCTCACGTCGGCCGCACCGCTCAGAGCGAGCGGGTGAAGCGCAGGACGCCGCCCTTGGCGCCTTTGAGGATGAGGTCGGAGCCCTGCGTGTCCCAGAAGGGGCCGGAGAGCAGCACCTGCCAGAAGTCGCGCTCGACCGCCTGCAGAGCGGGGTCGCATTTGGCGTCGGCGACGGCGGGCATGGCCTTGGGGCCGAGCCGGTTGGCGCCGACGACGAAGACGCCCGACCAGGACTTGCAGCCGGAGAAGCCCGCGCCGCGCATCGTCGAATCGATGCGGATCCAAATGTCGCCGGGCGCGGCCTTTCCGTTGATGTCCTTGAGATTGAAAATGTAATTATGCGGGAACGGCTTGTAGCTCGGGATCGGCTCCTGCGCCGTCGCCTCCTGCTGATCCTTCTCTTTTTGCGCCGGCTTTCCCTTGGCCAGCGCGGGGCCGCAGGCGGCGAGGCCGACCAGAAGCGCGGTCAGAGTTCGTCTCATCCTTCGATCCTTCTACAAACGACCCTCATGCGAATCGTTTCGGGAGAATTGCGCGCGCCTTGTGGTTTTTTTCCGAACGCGCGCGCCGGCGCTGCTCTCGACGCATGGGCGGGCGAAAAGCGAAAACGCCGTTACAACATGCTGGGCAGCACGCGGTCGGGCGGGCGGTGCCCGTCCATGAAGGTCTTGATGTTGATGATGACCTTCTCGCCCATGTCGACGCGGCCCTCATTGGTGGCCGAGCCCATATGCGGCAGCAGCGTGACCTTGCCGGCCTTGGCGAGCTTCACGAGCTTGGGCGAGACGGCCGGCTCATGCTCGAAGACGTCGAGGCCGGCGCCGGAAATCTCGTCCGCTTCCAGCATCCGAATCAGCGCGTTCTCGTCGACGATCTCGCCGCGGGCGGTGTTCACGATGATGGCGTGCGGCCGCAGCTGCTTCAGCCGGCGGGCCGAGAGCAGGTGATAGGTCGCCGGCGTGTGCGGGCAGTGGATCGACAAAATGTCGATGCGGGCCAGCATCTGATCGAGCGATTCCCAATAGGTCGCCTCGATCTGATCCTCGATCTCGGCCGGCAGGCGGCGGCGGTTGTGATAGTGGATGGAGAGGCCGAAGGCGCTGGCGCGGCGCGCGAGCGCCTGGCCGATGCGCCCCATGCCGACGATGCCGAGCCTTTTGCCGGTGATGCGATGGCCGAGCATCCAGGTGGGCGACCAGCCGCCCCAGGCGCCGTCCGGTATCGTGCGCGCGCCCTCGACGAGACGCCGCGCCACGGCGAGGATGAGGCCCATTGTGAGATCGGCCGTGTCCTCGGTGAGGACGCCCGGCGTATTGGTGACGGTGATCGAGCGGCGCAGCGCGGAGGCGACGTCTATATGGTCGACGCCATTGCCGAAATTGGCGATGAGCTTCAACTGGTCGCCGGCCTGGCCGATGAGGCCGGAATCGATGCGGTCGGTGATCGTCGGCACCAGAACATCCGCGGTGCGGACGGCCTCGACGAGCTCCTCATGGGTCGCCGGCCGATCGGTCACATTGAGGCGCGTGTCGAAAAGCTCGCACATGCGGGTTTCGATCACCTCGGGGAGCCGACGTGTCACCACGACGAGCGGCTTCTTTTTCGCCATCTTCCCCTTCGTCCTCCCGCCTCGGTCGAATAAGCTGCGCGGCCGCCGGGGCGGAACCTGTCCGCCGATCGAGCCCCGGGGCGGTTTTACGTCTCTTCAACCAGGTCTTAACGACGATGGATGAAAAGAGCGTCTCGCCGCCCGCGCCCCTTTCCCATCGAACTTCCTAGCAGATGGCGGGACAAAGACAAGACGAGGCGTCGTTCGCAGCCGCGGGAGCCGCCTTCCGGGAGAAGTGTAGAAATGGACGAGAAGCCCTTTCCGAGCCCGAGACGCGCGGCCGCAGCGATCCGTTTCGCCGTCGCCGCTCTGCTCGCCTGCGCTCCGACGGGCGCCGGCGCGCAGCAGCAGGTCGGCTCGGCGTCGGGACTGCCCCTGCCGCGTTATGTCAGCCTCAAATCGGATCGCGTCAATCTGCATGAGGGGCCGAGCAAGGAGCATCCGACGCTATGGGTGTACGAGCGGGCCGGCCTGCCGGTGGAAATCACCGCCGAATTCGAGACTTGGCGCAAAATCCGCGATTCGGAGGGGACCGAGGGCTGGGTGCTGCATTCGCTGCTCTCCGGCCGCCGCACGGCGCTCGTCGCGCCCTGGAAGAAGGAGCCGATTCTCGCTTACGCCGGCGATCGGACGACGCCGTTGGCGAAATTGTCGCCCGGCGTCGTCGCCAATCTGCGCCGCTGCGACGGCTCCTGGTGCCGCGTCTCGGGCGACGGTTTCGACGCCCATGTGAAACAGGAGGGGCTGTGGGGCGTCTATCCCGGCGAGAAGATCGAGTGACGGCCGAGAGTCTTTCCGTGTTTCATCGAAACACGGAAAGACTTTCGGCTTTTGTTTTGACGGAAGCGCTCTAGTCGCCGTGATGCACGGCCTCGATATTATGGCCTGCCGGATCGATGACGAAAGCGCCATAATAATCAGGGTGGTAGTGCGGGCGTAGCCCGGGCGGGCCATTGTCCCCGCCTCCCGCCGACAGGGCCGCCGCGTGGAAGGCGTCGACATCGGAGCGGCTCTCCGCGCGAAAAGCGATATGCAGCGGCGACGTGGGGTCGTCGCCGGCGGCGATCCAGAAATCCGGCTTCGGCGGGACGCCGAAGCCCACAATGTCCCGTCCGACGGAGGCCACGGAGAATTCCCGCAGCACGACATAGCCCAGCGGAGCGAGCGCCGCCGCATAGAAAGCGCGCGCTCGGGCGAAATCTCTGACGACGAGGCTCAGATGATCGATCATGCGGCGGCTCTATCGATCATGCGGCGGCTCTATGTGGAGGGGTTAGTCGTCATCCTTGCAGAGGCGGACGACGACGTCGACGCGGGCGATCTTCATGCCGGGCGGCGGCGGCGGCAGGTTTGCCACATCGACATGAGCGCCCGGAATGTCGACGAGCCCCACGCCGTCGAGCAGAAAATGGTGATGTTCCGAGACATTGGTGTCGAAATAGACGCGCGCGCCATCGACCGCGATCTCGCGCAGCAGGCCGACGTCGGTGAATTGATGGAGCGTGTTATAGACGGTGGCGAGCGACACCGGCAGTTCGGCGGCGAGCGCCTCCTCGAACAGCTTCTCGGCCGTCACATGGCGGTCGCCCTGGCCGAACAGCAGCCCGCCGAGCGCGACGCGCTGGCGCGTCGGCCTCATGCCGGCCGCGATCAGCCTTATGCGCAGGCGCCGAATGACGTCGCCGGGCGCGCGTTTGGCAGTCTCGATCTTGGCTTGCTCGACCGTCATTCGCTCTATGTTCCCGCCCCGCTTCGAGTCTCTCTTTGCGTACAATAGGGAAGCGCGCGCGACGAGACAACTTTTTCCTCGCCGGCGCGCAGCGAGAGGCTCGCCCCCTTTGACCCGGCCGGCGCCTATGTTACGGAATGCGGCTTCCGGCCGGCGGCGCGACCGGGCATCGTCACGTCAGAGGCGCAAGAAGGAACATCATGAGCGAACGGCGCTCGTCTTTCGGATATGAGGATCTGCTCGCCTGCGCGCGGGAGGAGCTTTTCGGCCCCGGCAATGCGCAGCTCCCGCTGCCGCCCATGCTCATGTTCGACCGAATCACCGAGATCTTCGAGGACGGCGGGGGGCACGGCAAAGGCTATGTGCGCGCCGAGCTCGACATCGACCCGAGCCTCTGGTTCTTCGACTGCCATTTCAAGGGCAATCCGGTAATGCCGGGGTGCCTCGGGCTCGATTCGCTCTGGCAGCTCACCGGCTTTTTCTTGGGCTGGCTCGATTTGCCGGGCCGCGGCATGGCGCTCGGCGTCGGCGAGGTGAAATTCAGCGGTCAGGTGCGGCCGCACAATAGGCTGGTTCGCTACGGCGTCGATTTCAAACGCGTGTTCAAGTCCAAGCTCGTCCTCGGCATCGCCGACGGCTGGGTGGAGGTGGACGGGGAACGCATCTATGAAGCGAAAGACCTGAAGGTCGGACTCGCCAAGCCCGAAGCCGCCGCTTAAAGGCCCGACGGGACGCGCGATCGAAGCGCGCGACAAGGCGGGACGCCGCCAAATTCGGACGGGAACGTAAGAGATCCCGCCGGCGCGAGGGAGTTTTTGACATGAGACGAGTGGTCGTGACCGGCATGGGCGTCGTGTCGTCCATCGGCAATAATACCCAGGAAGTGGTCGCCTCTCTGCACGAGGCGAAGTCCGGCATAGTGAAGGCGGACAAATACGCCGAGCTCGGCTTCCGCTGCCAGGTTCACGGCGCGCCGACGCTCGACCCTTCGACGATCCTCGATCGCCGCGCCATGCGCTTCCACGCCATGGGCACGGCCTGGAATCACGTCGCCATGGATCAGGCGATCCTCGATTCCGGCCTCGCGCCGGACGAAGTCTCCAATGAGCGCACCGGCATCATCATGGGCTCGGGCGGCCCTTCGACCAAGGTCGTCGTCGAATCGGCGGACATCGCCCGCGCCAAGGGGCCGAAGAAGGTCGGCCCCTTCGCCGTGCCCAAGGCCATGTCCTCCACCGCCTCGGCGACGCTCGCCACCTGGTTCAAGATCAAGGGCGTCAACTATTCCATCTCCTCGGCCTGCGCGACCTCCAATCATTGCATCGGCGCCGCCTTCGAGCAGATTCAATGGGGCAAGCAGGATGTGATGTTCGCCGGCGGCTGCGAGGAGCTCGAATGGGAGCTCTCCGTGCTGTTCGACGCGATGGGCGCCATGTCCTCTTCCTTCAACGATCGTCCGGCCACGGCCTCGCGCGCCTATGACAAGAACCGCGACGGCTTCGTCATCGCCGGCGGCGCGGGCGTGCTGGTGCTCGAGGAATATGAGCGGGCCAAGGCGCGCGGCGCGAAGATCTACGCCGAGATCGCCGGCTATGGCGCGACCTCCGACGGCCATGACATGGTGCAGCCCTCCGGCGAGGGCGCGATGCGTTGCATGCGTCTGGCGCTGGCCGGGGTGAAGGCGCCGATCGACTATATCAATCCGCACGCGACATCGACTCCGGTCGGCGATCTCAAGGAGATCGAGGCGATCCGCGAGGTGTTCGGCCGCGGCGACAAATGCCCGCCGATTTCGGCGACGAAATCCTTGACCGGCCACTCGCTCGGCGCGACCGGCGTGCAGGAGGCGATCTATTCGCTGCTGATGATGCAGAACGGCTTCATCTGCGAGAGCGCCAATATCGAGGAGCTCGATCCGGAATTCGCCGACATGCCGATTTTGCGCGAGCGGCGCGACAATGTCGCGCTGCGCGCGGTGCTCTCCAATTCCTTCGGTTTTGGCGGCACCAATGCGTCGCTGGTGTTCAAGCACCCGGACGCCTGATACGAATTCATGATCGCTTCGCGCGGCGCCGATCGCCCCTTCTCCCCGCGCGCGGGGAGTAAGGTGAGGATGAGGGGCGCGGGGCGTTTGTCATCGCGGTTCGGCCCCGGGCCGTCACACTAGCGGCCTGCGTCAATGAAAGTGAAGATGTTCGAGCCCCCTCCCCAACCCTCCCCGGCTGCGCGGGAGAGGGAGCAGATTCGGCGCTTCATCGAAGCTTCGCGAAATGTCGTCGCCCCCCTCTCCCGCGCAGCGGGGGAGGGTGAGGGAGGGGGCCTTCGGGGCTTCGGTTCGAATGACGCAGACTGCTAGAGCGTTTCCAGCCGAAGTGGACGCCGGTTCGGCGTTGGAAACGCGTCGAAACAAAAGCCTAGAATCTTTTCATGTTTCAATGAAACATGAAAGACTCTAGCCCGCTCCCCGCAAGCGAGGAGAGGGAAAAGGCGGCGAGCCGAGCCGCAAACAGCATGACGAGACAGGAACATCGCCAAATGACGGTTTCAACGGGCCTCATGCAAGGCAAGCGCGGCCTTGTCATGGGAGTCGCGAATGATCATTCCATCGCCTATGGCATAGCGAGAGCGCTGGCGCGGCACGGCGCCTCGCTCGCCTTCACCTATCAGGGCGAGGCGCTGGGCAAGCGCGTCCGCCCGATCGCCGAGGAGCTCGGCTCCGATCTGGTGATCCCCTGCGACGTGGAGGATATCGCTTCCGTCGACGCCGTCTTCGCGCGTCTTGCCGAGCAATGGGGCGAGCTCGATTTTCTCGTCCATTCCATCGGCTATTCGGACAAGAGCGAATTGAAGGGCCTCTACGCCGACACGACGCGCGAGAATTTCATCCGCACGCTCGTCATCTCCTGCTTCTCCTTCACCGAGGCGGCGAAACGCGCCGCGGCGCTGATGAAGAACGGCGGCTCCATGCTCACCGTCTCTTTCGGCGGCGGCACGCATGTGATGCCGAATTACAATGTGATGGGCGTCGCCAAGGCGGCGCTCGATTCCTCCGTGCGCTATCTCGCCGCGGATTATGGCGCGCGCGGCATTCGCGTGAACGCCATCTCGCCCGGTCCCGTGCGCACGATGGCGGGCGCCGGCATCACCGGCGCGCGGGCGATGGGCGCGTTTCAGAAGGCCCATGCGCCGCTGCGCCGCATGATCACGCTGGACGAGATCGGCGGCTCGGCGCTCTATTTCCTGTCGGAGCTCTCGGGCGGCGTGACCGGCGAAATCCATCTCGTCGACGCCGGCTACAACATCATGCTGCAGCCGCGCCCCGAAGATTTGAACGGCGGCGCCGCAGGGGCGGATTAGGCTCGCGCGCCTCGACCGCCTTGGCGCTCGCGGCGATGACCGAGAGCCGCGCGAGCTCGACCAGCGTGTCGATATTGGCCTTGGCCATGATATTGGCGCGATGCAGCTCGACGGTTCTCAAATCGAGACCGAGCCCTTGCGCGATGTCCCGGCTCGGGCGGCCTTTGGCGATGCCCGCCAGCACGCGCCTCTCCTCCGCGCTCAGCGAGCCGAAGCGGGCGAGAATGGCGCGCGTCTCCGCGTCGTTGTCGCGCTCGCCGCGCCTTGCGGCGAGCGCGCGCCGCACGGAGGCGAGCAGCGCCTCGTCGTCGAAAGGTTTTTCCAACAGATCGCTGGCGCCGGCCGCGAGCGCCTCGACGGTGAGCGAGGCGCCGGCCGATGCGGTGATGATGACCACGGGCGGCGTCGCTCCGAGGGCGCGCAGGCGCCGCGTGAGCTCGACGCCGGTCATATCCGGCAGTCGCATATCCGCGACGACGCACCCCGAAGTCAGCGGTCCCGCGTCGGCGAGGCATTCGTCCGCCGCGCAATAGGCGCGCGGGCGAAAGCCGCGCGAGCGGAACATCAATGTCAAGGCGTCGCGGATGGCCGGATCGTCGTCGACGAGATGCACGAGCGGCGGGAGTCTCATAGGCTAGAGCCTTTCCGCGAGAGGAAGTGTGAAGCTGAAAATCGCGCCGCCTTGCGGATTGGGCTCGGCCCAGATGCGTCCGCCATGCGCCTCGACGATCGAGCGAGAGATCGAAAGGCCTATGCCCATTCCGGTCGCCTTCGTGCTGCGGAAGGGCTCGAACAGCGCGGCGGCCGCGCCGTCCTTCAGCCCATGGCCGGTGTCGGCGACGTCGAGCCGCGCAAAGCCGTCCGCGGCGGAGGTGGAGAGCGAGAGCTCGCGCCGGGGCGCGCCGTCCATCGCCTCGACGGCGTTGCGCATCAGATTGACGATGACCTGCTGGATCTGCACGCGGTCGGCGAGGACATGGTCATTTTCCGTTTGGGCGGCGACGCGCACGCGCGCGCCGATCTGGCGCGCCCCCGCCACGCCGAGCGATTTCGCCTCCTCGACGAGCTCGGCGAGGCTCTGCACGGTCTTCACCGATTCGCCGCGGGTGACGAATTCGCGCAAGCGGCGGACGATATCGCCGGCCCGCATCGCCTGCGCGCCGGCCTTGTCGAGAATCTCCTCGATCTCCTCGCTCTGCTTCTGCTTGCGCTGCAGCAGCCAGCGGGCGGTGCGGACATAGGTGGCGATGGCCGAGAAGGGCTGGTTGATCTCATGGGCGAGCGCCGCGGCGAGCTCCCCCATGGCGGCGAGCCGGCCGGCATAGGCGAGCTCCGAGCGCAATTCGCAGAGCAGCGCCTCCGCGGCGCGCTCCTCGGTGAGATCGCGAATGACGGCGACGCGGAAATGCGCCGCGCCGCGCGCCTCCTTCACCGTGAGCGCCGCCGGAAACGTCGAGCCGTCGAGCCGCCGCGCGAGGGCCTCCGTCTTGCGCTCGCTGGCGGAAAGCGCGTTCTCCGGCAGAAGCCGCGCGGCTTCCGCGCCCAGCAGCGCCTCGCTCGAACAGCCGAACAGCGCCCCCGCCGCGGCGTTGGCGGCGACCACCGCGCCCTTATTGTCGATCGACAGGACCGCGTCTGAAAGACATTCGAGGATGGCTTCGAGCCGCGCCTCGATCAGACGCGAGGACTCGTCGCCCGCGACCGCCTTCCGCCGCAATAGCGGCGTCGACGCGGAAGTCTCTTCGAGCCCGGCGCGCGAATCGCTCGACGATTGTTCCATCGGCGAGTTCCCTCGAAACTTATGCGCTCTCAAAAAATGCCGGCGCGCCGCCCAACCATCGCCACGGTCGCCGCCTCGGAGTATTCTCGGTTACGAGCGGGTTTCAATTCGCAATGACGCGCAATACACAGAAATAGTTTGTGAATTGCTCCGCTCGTGCTTACTTTCCGCCCGCGGGAGAAAAATGGCGTCTCGCAAGGTTTTTTCCATTGCCCCCGGCGCCTCATTTCTAGGCGCATTCACCAATGCTCTGCTCGATGGGGCGATCATCCCGGGCCTTTCCCGCGAGAGCGGGCCGCTCGCGCTGGCGGCGACGACGATCTATGTCCCGACCCAGCGCGCCGCGCGGGCGTTGGCGACGCAATTTTCCACGGCGATCGAGGCGCCGGCGGCGCTGCTGCCGCGCATTTTGCCGCTCGGCGATCTCGACGAGCAGGAGGCTTCGGCGCTGTTTCACGCCGATCTCGACGCAGGCGAGGCGGCGCTCGCTCCGGCGATAGAGGAGCTCGACCGCCGGCTGATCCTGGCGGAGATGGTGCTGCAATGGGCGCGCGCGCTGCGCCAGGCGATCGTCTCCATCGACCCTTCCGGCGCGATCGAGCACGACCCGCGTGAGATGCTGCTGGTCGCGCCTTCCGCCGCGAGCGCCTATGCGCTTTCGGGCGAGCTCGCGCGGCTCATCGACGAATTCGCCATAGAGAAGCTCGACGCTCGCGCGCTCGCCGGGCTCGCGGACGAGGCCTATGACCGGTTTTTCGCGATCACCGCGAATTTTTTGAAGATCGCGCTCGAGGACTGGCCCAAAATTCTCGCCGACCGGGGCCTCATCGATCGCGCCGCGCGGCAGACGGCGCTGATCGAGGCGCAGATCGCCCATCTCGAGCGGGGCGGGGCGCGCGGGCCGGTGATCGCGCTCGGCTCGACCGGCGCGCATCCGGCGACCGCCCGCCTGCTGGCGGCGATCGCCCGAATGGAACGCGGCGCGGTGATTTTGCCCGGCCTCGACGACGCGCTCGACGCAGAAGCCTGGCGCAAGGTGGGCCATGACGGCGACGGCGAGCGCGACGAGCCGAGCTTCACCCATCCTCAGAGCTTGCTGAAGCGTCTCCTCTCGATGATCGGCGTCTCGCGCGAGGAGGTTCGGTCGATC
The DNA here is from genome assembly GCF_009811655.1 of Methylosinus sp. Ce-a6. Classification (GTDB taxonomy): domain Bacteria; phylum Pseudomonadota; class Alphaproteobacteria; order Rhizobiales; family Beijerinckiaceae; genus Methylosinus. Next base: position 54,167 of record NZ_BGJX01000011.1, read on the forward strand.
GGCTCGGCCCCGCCCGCGTTGCTGGCGCGGACGCGGCTGCTGGCCGAGGCGCTGCGCCCGGCCGATTGCACCGACTCCTGGCGCGACTTTTGCGCCGCCGAGGTGGAGGGTTTTGCGGCCGCGCTCGCCGGCGTCTCCTTCGTCGAGGCCGCAGATGAGCGCGAGGAGGCGCTCGCCCTCGCCCTCGCCATGCGCGAGGCTTTGGAGACGCCGGGCCGCACGGCGGCGCTCATCACGCCCGATCGCGACATCGCCCGGCGCGTCTCGGCCGAGCTCGCGCGGTGGGGAATAGAGGTCGACGATTCCGCCGGCCGTCCGCTCGCCGCGACGCCGATCGGCGCGCTGGCCCGGCTCGTCGCCGCGACGGCGGAAGACGGCGCCGCGGCCGTGGACGCCGCCGCGCTCCTCGCCCATCCGCTCGCGCGCTTCGGCCTCGAGCGCGCCGAGATCGACCGGCTCGCCCCGCTCGTCGAGATCGCCGTGCTGCGCAATGTCGAGAGCGGCGGCTCCTTCGCCGCAATGGCGGCGCCGGCGCGCCGGCTCGCCGAGGAGCCGCACGCCCATCCGGCGCTGAAACGCATTTGCGAAGAAGACTGGCGCGCGATCGAATATCTGCTCGCGCGTCTCGACGAGGCCCTCGCTCCGCTCGCCGTTCTCACGCCCGAGGCGCGCCTTTGCGAAAGAGCGCGCGCCCATGCGCAGTCTCTCGAGACAATCGCCGGCGAAGCGCCGGCGGGAGACGGCGTCGAGCAATTGTTCCAACTCTTCGACGCGCTGGAGAGCGCCGACAGCGCGCTCCTCTTCGACGCCGGCGGCTACGCCTCCTTCTTCGATCGCCTCGCTTTCGAGACGACGGCGCCGAGCCCGCGACGCGCCCATCCGCGCCTCAAAATCCTCGGCCTGCTGGAGGCGCGCCTGCTCGACGCCGACCTCGCGCTGCTCGCCGGGCTCGACGAGACGATCTGGCCGCCGCAGGCCGAATCCGGCGCCTTTCTCAACCGCGCCATGCGCCGGCAATTGGGCCTTTCGCCGCCCGAGCGACGCATCGGCCAGACGGCGCATGATTTCGCCATGGCCTTCGGCGCGCGCGAAGTGGTGGTGAGCCGCGCGAGGAAGCGCGCCGGGGCTCCGACGGTGGTCTCGCGCCTCATCGCGCGGCTGGCGGCGCTCGCAGGCGAGGCCTTCGTCGCCTGCAAGGCGCGCGGCGACGCAAAATGCGCGCTCGCCGCCGCGCTCGACGAGCCGCGCGAAATCCGCGCGATCTCGCGGCCTTTGCCACGTCCTCCGGTCGCGATGCGGCCGACGCGGCTCAGCGTCACGCGCGTCGAAAAGCTGCGGCGCGATCCTTACGCCGTCTTCGCCGAGCACATATTGCGGTTGCCGCCGCTGCCGCCGCTCGGCGCGCCCAAAGGCGCGCGCGAGATCGGCGTCGCCGTTCACGCGGCGCTGGCGAAATTCCACGAGGCGCATCCGAAAGGCCCGCTGCCCGAGGATGCGCGCGCGGCGCTGATCGAATTGGCGCGCGAGGAGCTCGGCGCGTTTCTCGACGATCCCTCCTTCCTCGCCTTCGACTGGCCGCGCATAGAGGCGGGGCTCGACCATGCGTTGGCCTTCGAGCGCGAGCGCCGCGCGGAGCCGCGCGAGATTTTCGTCGAAAAAGGCGCCGCATGGCGGCTGACGCTCGCGGACGGCGGCGTCTTCACCGTCTCCTGCGTCGCCGACCGCATAGAGGTCGACGCCGCCGGCGAAGCTTTCGTCTTCGACTATAAGACCGGCAATCCGCCGACCGCCAGCCAGGTCGGCGCGGGATTCTCGCCGCAGCTCACGCTCGAGGCGGCGATGATCGAGGCCGGCGCTTTCGAGGCGATCGGCGCGCGGCGGGTGTCCGGCGCGGCCTATGTGCGCCTCGGCGGCAAGAGCGGCGGCGAGACGCAATGGCTGAAATTCAAGGACAAGAGCTTCGCCGATGTCGTCGCCGAGCATCGCGCCAATCTCGTCGAGCTGCTGAACCAGTTTCGCGATTTGCAAACGCCCTATCCCTCGCGGCCTTTCGTCGAGTTCGCCTCGCGCTATGGCGACTACGACCATCTCGCGCGCGTGAAGGAATGGTCGCGCGACGGCGGCGGCGGGGAGGAGTGAGCGCGCGGTGAAAAGACGGACACGAAGCGTTCACCACGACGGTTGACGCTTCGGCAAGGAATCGGCCGCCGATTTTCGACGCTCCCGATTCGGACCGGGTTTGTCCTCGTCTCGTGCCGCCGTTCCCGGATCTGGATCGCCATCCGAAGCGCGGATTTACCTTCTGCTAGGGCCTTTCCGGTTTCATTGAAACACGGAAAGGCCCTAGGCTTTTGTTTTGACGTGTTTCCGGACGCCGAACCGGCGTCCACTTCGGCTGGAAACGCTCTAAGGTCGAGCCGGCGGCCAAAATGCCTCTGAACATCCGCGACGATGAAGCCGACAGGCTGGCCGCGCAGCTGGCGGCGCTCAACCGCACGCAAGCCGTGAAAGACGCGCTGCGGCGTGAATTGGCGCGCGTGCGAGAGAAGAAATCGCTCTGGGAGCGCTTGAAGCCGATCTGCGAAAAGATCGCCTCCTATCCGGACAGCGGAATCATCATCGACAAGGCGTTTTTTGACGAGCTCAACGGCGAGATCGACAAATAATGTTCATCGACGCTTCCGCAATGGTCGCGATCCTCCTGCAAGAGGCCGATGGCGAAGGGATCGCGGCCGCCATCGACGCTGCTTCGACGCCGCTCGCGACCAATGTGATCGCGGTCTGGGAGACGATCGCGGCGATCCATCGAAAGAAGGACATGCCGATCGGCCTCGCCGAGGCGCGTGTGGCGGAGTTTCTGACGATCGCCGGAATAGAGACGCTGGATGCGACGCCGAATGAATTGACACTCGCCCTTTCGGCTTTCGAACGCTGCGGACGCCATCGCTATCCGCTTCCCGCGGACCGCGACAAAGGGCTGAATCTCGCCGATTGTTTCCATTACGCCAGCGCAAAATCGCGGGGCCCGGCGATTATGACCACGGATGACGGCTTCGCGCTTACGGACCTGCCGACCGGGCCTGCCAAGCCGCTGCGATAGCGAGAAAAATACTTTTCTTATAAGCTTCCTCCGAGGGCCGCCGATCGGCGCGCCGCAGGCGGACACTCGGCGACAGGGAATTTCAAATGACTCTCCAAGGGTCGGACAAGGGCTATAGAAACCGCATCATCTTCGCGAGCCTCGTCGGGACGACGATCGAATTCTTCGATTTCTATATCTACGCCACCGCCGCCGTGTCGGTGTTTCCGCTGCTGTTCTTCCCCGCCGGCGCGGGCAGCGCGGCGCTGCTCGCCTCCATGGCGACATTCGGCGTCGCCTTCGTCGCGCGGCCGATCGGCTCCGTCGTCTTCGGCCATTTCGGCGATCGTATCGGCCGCAAGGCGACGCTCGTCGGCTCGCTGCTGCTGATGGGCCTCGCCACTTTCGCCATCGGCCTTTTGCCGACCTATCATCAGATCGGCCTGTTCGCGCCGCTCCTGCTCACCATCTTCCGTTTCTGCCAGGGCATCGGCCTCGGCGGCGAATGGTCCGGCGCCGCTCTGCTCGCCACCGAGACCGCCGACAAAGGCAAGCGCGCGCGCGCCGCCATGTGGCCGCAGCTCGGCGCGCCCTTCGGCTTCATCCTCGCCAATGGCTTTTTTCTGCTGCTCACCATTCTCTTCGCCTTCGATTCCACTCAGGCGAAGCCGGAGGAGCATTTTCTCGCCTGGGGCTGGCGGCTGCCCTTCCTGCTCTCCATTCTGCTCGTCACGCTCGGGCTCTATGTGCGGCTGAAGCTGCATGAGACGCCGGTCTTCGCCCGCGCGCTGGAGCGCGGCGAAAAGCTCGAGACGCCGCTCGTTCACGTGTTCCGCAACAATTCAAAGGAGCTCCTGCTCGGGACCTTCATCATGGTCGCGACCTATGGGCTCTTCTATCTGATGACGACATGGATTTTGTCCTATGGCATAGGCAAGGTCGCGCTCGGCGGTCTCGGCATCGGCTATCGCGATTTTCTGGTGCTGCAGCTTCTCTCGGTGCTGTTCTTCGCCGGATTCATTCCCGTCTCCGGCCATCTCGCCGACAGGATCGGACGGCGCAAGCTGCTGCTCGCCGTGACTGCGGCGATCATCGTCTTCGGCCTCTCCTTCCGTTTCTTCCTCTCCAAGGATGTCATCGGAACGGGCGCGGCCGCCGATCGCGGGCTCATCCTTATTTTCCTCAGCATCGGAATGTCGCTGATGGGGCTGACCTTCGGGCCCATGTCGGCGATTTTGCCGGAGCTTTTCCCCACCAACACGCGCTATACGGGCTCGGGCGTCTCCTATAACCTCGCCTCCATTCTCGGAGCCGCGCTGACGCCCTTCGTCGCGACATGGCTGGCGCAGAATTACGGAGCGGAATCGGTCGGCCTCTATCTCGCGATGCTCGGCGCCTCGACGATCGTCGCGCTCCTCTTCGCCAAGGAGACCAAGGCGACCGATCTCGACAGCATGATCGACGAGGTCGTGACCGAGGGCATAGAAAAGACATCGCCTTAGAGCATGTTCCCGAAAAGTGCGAAGCGGTTTTCGGAAAAGAACATGCGAATTCAAATAACTTTAGAGCGCATTCGGACATGATTTGTCCGAATGCGCTCTAGAGCGTTTCCAGCCGAAGCGGACGCCGGTTCGGCGGCGGAAACACGTCAAAACAAAAGACTCTAGTGGCCTGCGTCAATGAAAACGACGATGTTCGAGCCCCCTCCCCAACCCTCCCCCGCTGCGCGGGAGAGGGAGCAGATTCGGCGCTTCATCAAAGATTCGCGAGACGTTGCCGCCCCCCTCTTCCGCGCAGCGGGGGAGGGTGAGGGAGGGGGCTTTCGGGTCTTCGGTTCGAGTGACGTAGGCCACTAGAGCCGGCCATGAGCGACAGACGCCCCATCGCCAAGGACACGCGGGAGCGGCAGCGCGCCGCCTCCGATCCCGCGCGATCGGCCTGGGTGGCGGCTCATGCGGGCTCGGGCAAGACGCATGTTCTCTCGCAGCGCGTTGTGCGTCTGCTGCTCGCCGGCGCGCCGCCCTCGGGCATTTTGTGCCTCACCTACACAAAGGCGGCGGCCGCCAATATGGCGGCGCGCATCTTCGATATTCTCGCCGGCTGGGCGCTGCTCGACGATGCGGCGCTGACCTCGGCCATTCTCGCGACCGGCGCGCCGCAGCCGTCGCGCGCCGAGCTCACCTTCGCGCGCAGGCTCTTCGCGCGCACGGTGGAGACGCCGGGCGGTCTGAAAATCCAGACGATCCACGCTTTTTGCGAACGCATCCTGCATCTCTTTCCCTTCGAGGCCAATGTCTCGGCCTCCTTCCGCGTGCTGGACGATCTCGAGCGCGCCGAACTTTTGGAGCGCGCGCGGCGCCAGACGCTCGCCCGCGCCGTGCTGGACGAAGGCGAATTGCGCGCGGCGCTGGAGACGGTGTCGCGGCTCTGTTCCGGCGGCGGCTTCGACGAGCTCATCGCGGAGCTGCTCGGCCATCGCGCGGCGCATCGCAATCTCTCTTCCGGCGACTATGCGGAGCTGCTGCGCGAGAGGCTGGGGCTTCTCGAAGGCGAGACGCTCGCGGCGATCGAGCAGAAGATCGTCGATGGCGGGATCGGGCCGCGCGATTGGCCGAGGATCGCGCAGGCATTGCGCGGCGGCGGAGAGAATGACGGCAAGCTCGCGGCGCAATTGACGATCGCCGCTGGGCTCGCCGGAACCTCCGCCTGCGCCGACGAATATTTGGCGGTTTTCTTCAAGAAGGACGGCGAGCCGCGGGGGCTCGGCAAGCAGAAGATCATTTCCGCGACGCTCCAAAAGCAGCAGCCCGCATTGCTCGCGCGGCTCGAGGACGAGCGCGACCGGCTCGTCGTTCTGGTGGAGAAGCGCAAGGCGGCGGCGGCGTTCGATCGCTCCATGGCGCTGGCGCGGCTCGGCGACGCGATCCTCTCCGATTACGAGCGGATGAAGAGCAATCGCGCGCTCTTCGATTTCGACGATCTCATCGAGCGCACGCGCCGGCTGTTTCGAAGCTCGAGCCCGTCCTGGGTGCTCTACAAGCTCGATTCGCGCATCGACCATATTCTCGTCGACGAGGCGCAGGACACGAGCGCCGCGCAATGGGACATATTGGCGGCGCTCGCCGATGAATTCTGCGCCGGCGCCGGCGCCTCGCGGCGCATTCGCACCTTCTTCGCCGTGGGCGACGAGAAACAGTCGATCTTCTCCTTCCAGGGCGCGGCGCCGGAAAAATTCGACGCCATGCGCCGCGATTTCGCGCGCCGCTTCCGCGACGCCGAGCAGGGCTTCGAGACGGTGCGGCTGACGCGCTCCTTCCGCTCCTCGCCGCAGGTGCTGAGCGCGGTCGACATCGTCTTCTCGGTGGAGGAGACACGCCGCGGACTCTCGGCCGACCCGCAAGAGCCCGCGCCATTGCACGAAGCGTGGAAGACCGACGTGCCCGGCCTCGTCGAAATCTGGGAGCCGGAGGCGTCCGCGGGCGCGGAGCCGCCGCAGGATTGGCGCCTGCCGCTCGACTATGTGAACGAGGCCGGCCCGCCTGCCCGCCTCGCGCGCAAGATCGCGCGCAAGGTGAAGGCGCTGCTCGCGCCGGAGAATGGCGAATGCGTCGAGGACAGGGGCGCGACCCGCGCCATGCGCGCCGGCGATGTGATGATCCTCGTGCGCAAGCGCGACGCTTTCTTCGAGGCGGTCATTCGCGCGCTGAAGGCGGAAGCGATCCCGGTCGCGGGCGCCGATCGCCTCGATCTCTCCGGCCATATAGCGGTGATGGATCTCGTCGCGCTCGGCCGCGTCGCGCTGCTGCGCGAGGACGATCTCACGCTCGCGACGCTGATGAAATCGCCGCTTCTGGGATTTTCCGACGACGATCTCATCGCGCTCGCGCCCGCGCGCGAGGGCTCGCTGTTCGCCGCTCTGGCGGCGGCGTCGCAAGCCGCGCATAGGGAGGCGGCGGCGCTCGTCGAACGCTGGTCGGACGAGGCGCGCAGCCGCGCGCCCTTCGATTTCTACAGCCATATTCTTTGCGCCGGCGGCGGCCGCGAGCGGCTCGTCGCGCGGCTCGGGCATGAGGCCAATGACGCGATCGACGAATTTCTGCGCCTCGCCCTCTCCTTCGAGCGGGAGCAGGCGCAGGGCCTCGCGGGGTTTCTGGCGAGCGTCGAGACGCTCGAGCTCTCGGTCAAGCGCGACATGGAGGCGGCCGGCGACGCCGTGCGCGTGATGACCGTGCACGCCGCCAAAGGGCTCGAGGCGAAGATCGTCTTTCTGCCGGACACTTGCGGCGGCCCCTCCGGCCGCCACGATCCGAAGATCTTCCGGCTCGGCGAGGAGGATGGCGCGACGCTCGTCTGGTCGACCGCCATGGCCGCCGACCCGCCCGCGGTCGCCGAGGCGCGCGAAGCGCTGCGCGAGGCGGCGCGGGAGGAGCATCGCCGGCTGCTCTATGTGGCGCTGACCCGCGCCGAGGAGCGGCTCTATGTCGGCGGCTTCCATGGGCCGAAAGGGCGCGGCGCCGGCTGCTGGCACGACGCCATCAGCAATGCGCTCGAGCCCTTTTGCGCGCGCGCGCCGGACCCGCTCGACGAGAGCAGGACGATTTTGCGCTATGGCGAAGCCGGTCCTACCGAGGCCGTCGCCGCGGAGCCCCGCGCGGCCGCGACGGTCGTCGTCCCGGCTTATGCGCGAGAGCCCGCGCCGCGGGAGGATGCGCCGACCCCGCCTCTTCGACCCGCCACTGCGCTGGCGGCGGCCGATCCTTTCGCCTTCGGGGAGGAGGCCGTCGCGCCGACGCGCCGCGACCGCGAGAGGCTGCTCGTCGGACGGCTCACTCACGCGCTGCTGCAGCGCCTGCCGGACACGCCGCCGGAGCGGCGCGTGGAGGCGGCGCTGCGCTTTCTGGAGCTGCGCGGCGCGCCGCTCGAGGCGGAGGCGCGCGAGCGGCTCGTCGCCGCCGTGCTCGCCGTCATCGGCCATGCCTCGCTCGCGCCTTTGTTCGGGCCCGGCTCGGCGCCGGAGGTGGAGATCGTCGCGCGCCTCGAGGGGCCGCGCGGCGAGATCGCCATTTGCGGCCGCATCGACCGGCTCGCCGAGGCGGAAGAGGAGGTCATCGTCGCCGATTTCAAGACCGGCGCGCCGCGCCATCCGGCGACGCCGGCGCAATTGCGCCAGCTCGCCGTCTATCGCGCCGCGGCGCGGCGGCTCTATCCCGGCAAGAGGGTCCGCTGCGCGCTGATCTTCACGCAGAGCGCGACGATAGAGGAGCCCGAGCCCGAGGCGCTCGACGCCGCGCTCGAGGCGATTTTGCGGGAGGTCTGAAAGCGAGAAAAAGACGCGGATGCGCTCTAAGGTTATTTGAATTCGCATGTTCTTTTCCGAAAACCGCTTCGCACTTTTCGGGAACATGCTCTAGCGGCTTCAGCCGAAGCGGACGCCAGTTCCGGGCATGAAGCTATTTAAAAATAGCCGAGAGTCTTTACCGTGTTTCATTGAAACGCCTCTCGGAGGATCGCTCCATGCATTGCGGCGGATAAGGTCGAGCGACATGAGAGCCGGGCCGACCCGCCGTCCTTTCCCCGCTGACGCAATGTGATCTTTTCATGCGTCGCCTCGTTCATGATTCCGAAGCGGCGCATGTCTGTCAGCGTCGATGAGGCCGCGCGCGGCGCGGCTGATCGTTTCGCTCAGGCTTTCGTCGCCGATCTGTTCGCTGCGGGCGAACCTACCGCCGCAGCAGGCGCTCGAAATAGTCGAGCTCCTCGGCCGGCCTCTCCGGCTGGCCGAGACGGCGGCGCAGCTCTTCCTGCACGCGGCGGGCGCGCACGGCCGGCGGCAGGCCGAGCGGATCGTAGCGGCCGGCCTCGGAGCCGGAACGGCGCCCGCTGGGGCGGCCGAGCGGATCGGCGCCCTCGCCCGGCCGCATTCCGGCGCGGCGGCCCCGGCGGCCGTTCGGGCCCTCGCCTTCCTCCCCCTCGCCCGCCTGCATGCGCGAGGCGAGCTGGTCGGCCCCGCGCCGCAGCGACTGCAAGGCGCGGCCCTGCGCGTCCACCGCGCGTCCGGCGCCCTCGCCGCCGGGGCCGAGCGCCTTCTCGGCCTCCTTCATCGCCTTCGCGGCGTCGGAGAGATCGGGCGAGGCCTCGCCCGCGCGGCGCAACCTGTCCTGCTCGCGCTCCAGCCGGTCGCGCAGCGCCTTCTGCCGCGCCCGCGCGTCATCGGCCGACTGGCCCTTGCCCGGACGTCGCGGCTCGCCGCCGCCCTGCTGACCGGCGCGATTGGTCTCGTCGCGCAATTGCTGCTCCTCGCGCGTGAGCCTGTCGAGCTCGTCCAGCGCGCGCGACATCTCCCGCGCGCTCGGATCGGCGCGGCCGGCCTGCGCCGGGCGCAGATTCTCGAGCACGTCCTGCAGATCGTCGAGCAACCGCTGCGCCTCTTCGAAATCGCCGGCGCGCTCGGCCTTCTCGATCTCGCTCAGCATGGAATTGAGATCGTCTTCCGTCAGCATGCGCTGGTCGCCCGGCTCGGGCGCGGCGCGCTCGGCGTTCTTGCCGTTCTTTTGGCCGAGGCCGTTCAAAAAATTCTCCAGCGCCGCGCGCAGATCCTGCGTCAGCTTGGCGATCTCCTCCTCGCTCGCCCCGCGCGCCAGCGCGTCGCGCAGCTCCTTCTGCGCCGCGCGCAGATCGCGCTCGGCCCGAGAGACGTCGCCCTCCTCGAGCGAGAGCGCCATCGCCCAGAGGAGATCGGCGGCCTCGCGCAGATCGGCGTCGTCGCGCGCCCTTTCCAGCCGGCCTTTCGCCTCGTTCAGGCCCAGAAAAATGGCGGAGGGCGTCTCGAACAGCGCCGAGCCGAGCAATAGCGCGTCGACCGCCGTCAGCACGCGGGCGAAATGATCCGGGTCGAGCGCCAGATTGCGGCGCTGCTCGGCGAGCGCGCGCGCCAGCGGCTTGGCGAAGCGCCGCTCCGGCAGAGTGACGTCGAGCGGCGCGGAGAAGCCGTCGTTGCCGCCCTCGTCATGGGCGACGAGCGTCAAAGCGACGCGCGCGCCGGCCCAGGGGTGATCGGAAAAATCCAGCGTCGCCTTGCTCTCGCCGAGGCCGCCGCGCGTCGGCGGCACGGGCAGGGCGAGCCGCGGCGGCGGATAGAGCGAGCGGCTCGGCCGCGCGCCGGCGGGCAGGGCGGCGACGGCCTCCGCCGCGACGACGCCGTAATCATCGTCGGTGCGGAAGCCGAGCGTCATCGTGCCGCGGGCGTTGTTGCGCGGCGGCTCCGTGATCTCGATCGTCGGCGCGCGGTCCAGGATCGCCTGAATGCGGAACTCGCCGGCGCCGCGCAGCGCGAGCGAGGCGTCGCCCGCGAGCTTGAAGCGCGCCTCGGCCTCGCCGCTCGCCTGTCGCTGCTCGCCGCCCTCGATCGGCGCGAGACCGCCGCTCGCTGTCGCCGCGCCGCGAAGGCCGAAGCTGCGAACGACGAGCGTGGAGCTCACCGGAACAAAAATCCGCGCCCAGGGCCCTTCGGCGCGCTGAGGCAGCATGATGGGCGGGCGGCCCGTATAGGCGGGCGGCTCGAACCAGGCGTCGACCCGCGCGCCCGAGGCCGAGGCGGGGCCGCTCTCCCAGTCGAAAGCGGCGAGGAGCCGCGTCTCGCGATCCGGCCCGGCGACGAAGGCGGCGGCCACGGCGGCGACCAGCGCCGCGGCCCGCAGCGCGAAGGGGTCGCGCTGCGGCAGGCCGGGGTCCGGCGGCGGCGGCTCGACGCTCGCGAGCTTTCGCTCGAGCCGGCTGCGATGCAGCGCCCAGAGCGCCCGCGTCGCCGGGTCCTCGGCGCCGTCGGCGAGCGTGTCCTCGAGCGAGGAGGCCGGGCGATGCAGGGCGCCCGGCGCGGCGTCGAGCCGCGCCAGCGCCTCCCGCCGCCCGGGCGTCCCGGCGACGAGGCCGCGCCCGACGATCCACAGCGCCGCCACGGCGAAGGCGCCGACGCCGAGCGCGCGTCCCGTCGCGCCGACCTCCAGCCAGAGGCCGGAGAAGGAGACCGCGAGAAAGAAGAAGAGGAGAGTCGCGAGGCCGGCGGCGACGCGCGCCAGCCGCTCGACGGCGAGCGCCGTGAGGGAGCGTCGCACCAGGCGCTCCAGAATCGGCGAGGCGTCGTCCCGGCCGCCATCCGGCTCGTCGCTCGGTCTCTTGCGCCAAAGGATCATTTTTCGGCTCCCCGCGGGACAATTAGAGCGTTTCCAGCCGAAGCGGATGCCGGTTCGGCGTCCGGAAACGCGTTAAAACAAAAGCCTAGGGTCTTTCCGTGTTTCAATGAAACACGGAAAGACCCTAGCGCGCGAGCGCTCGGGCGCCGCAGCCTCGCCCGTCGACGAGACTACGCTGTTTCCGCTATTTGCGAAAATCTCGCGGCGAAATCGCGTCAGAAGGCCGATGCGCCGGCCGTCGCCGCGCCCGCGCCGTCCTGGCGCCGCGTCGCGAGAGCGCAAAACTCGACGTCATCGCGAAAGCGCGATCGACACGAAAGCTCAATCGATACGGATGCGGCTCTTGGAGCGGAACATCTCGCGCCCGTCGCGCGCAGCGATCAGCACGAGATCGCGCCAGCCGGATTCGATGACGATCGGCGCCTCGTAGCGGCCGGGCGCGGTCTCGACGAGATCGACGGCGACGTCCTTGCGGCCGTCGACCGGCGCGCGGACTTCGGCGGCAAGCTTCAGACCGGCGAGCGCGCCGCTCTTGTCGCGCAGCGTGATGGAGACGAGGCTCTCCCATGCGCCGCGGCGCAGAATGGTCGCCTCCACCTTCCAGTCGCGCGCGCTCTGCTCGCGCGCGCCGGCGATGTCGAGATTATAGGCGAGGCCCTTCTCGTAAGCTCTTCTCGTGTCCTCGCCGCGCAAGGTCGAGACGGCGGCGTAGATCATCACCCCATCGACGAGGCCGAAGAAGAGGACGAGCAGCGCGAGAGCTTCTGTGCCGCCGAGGCGGCGCTGCGGCGCCGCGCGCATCAGATTTGTCTGCGACATGGACTTCTCCTCATGGAGTTACGAAAACGTCTCTCGTCGAGACCGACGCTTCGGCGTCTGTCGATCCTCGCAGACTGGGGAAAACAGCGGATGCGTCGCCGATGCGAGGGGCTGCGCGTCTTTCGTCTTCGATCGCGCGAAAGAGTCTATCGCTCGCGCGAAGCGGCGGTTTGATATCGATCAAGAAAAGCGGCTCGCGCCTCGCGCTGCGCACAAATGTCACAGGCAAATGAAATTCGGACGTTATTTTCCGCGCAATTCTGGGACTTGCGCGAGTGGCGCCGCAACGCGCAGACGTTAAAAAACGAGACGCGCGCCCATTTGTCGCAACGCGAAGCGTAAGGGCGCGCAGAAATTCGACATGCGAAACGGCCATTCGCGGCGATGATTTTCTCGGCTCAGAACCAGCCGAAGCCCGGCCGCCAGATCGCATTGCGATACCAAGGGATATGTCCGCCGGGAAAACCGTAGCGCCATTGCGCGGCGGTCGTTCCCTCATACGCCCAAGGGCCCGTGTACCAGGGACCGGCGGAGACGTAAGGATCGTAGAGCGGCGGAATGTCGCGTCGCCACACATAGGCGCCGAGCGGCGGCAGGATCGGCGCCTCTACCGGCTGCGCCGCAAGGAAGGCGAGCGCCGGCTGCGCCACGAAGCCGGCGGAGCCAGCGTAGGAAACGCGGCACCAGGAGGCGCTGCACGGGCCGACCTCCACGACGGCGAGAGCGGGAATGGCGAGCAACGGGGAAAAATTCAAGCCGGGCCCGGAGCGCAGATTGACGGTTTCGCCGACCTTCGCCGGCTGCGCCTTCGCCCGCCAATTCGCGAAAAGAGCGAGAGCGCAGAGGAAAGAGATGAAAAAGAAGCGCATGGAGCCTCGATCGAATTAGAAATTCGAAAAAAGATTCGGGTGCAAATTCTACCATCGAAGCGTCGAGGCCGCACAGAGCGTTTCCAGCCGAAGTGGACGCGGTTCGGCGTTGGAAACGCGTCGAAACAAAGACCGAAAACCCTTCCAGTTTCAATGAAACATGGAAGGACTTTCGGACGACGCGCGGAAGAATGTTCCGCGCGTCTCCTTCTTTTTCGTTTCGGCGCCGTTGGCGAAGCCCCCTCCCTCACCCTCCCCCGCTCACGCGGGAGAGGGAAGCGGCGGGCGCTGCGCGAGCGCTCGATGAAGCGCCGAATCTGCTCCCTCTCCCGCGTGGCGGAAGAGGGGCCCCGCGATCACTCGAAGATGCGCAGCGGAGCCGTGATGAGACCGGTCGGCGCGGGGGCCGGAACGGGCGCAATGGCGACGGCCGGCGCGACGACGGTCGCGATCGCCGGAGCGACGACGGTGGCGGCGACCGGCGCGACGACGATGGGCCGCGCCAACAGCGAGTTGGCGATGAAGCCGACCTTGCCCGCGTAGAACACGCGCGACCAGCCGCCGATATGGCCGTGCACATCGACGATCGTCCGCGGCGGAACGGCGAGGATGGGCAGGAAGGTGACGCCCGGGCCCGAGCGGAAGGCGGCAAGATCGGTGACGACGCGCGGGAAGGCCGCGGCCGAGCCGACCGAGCCGACGAGCGCCGCGACGGCGAGCGCGGATGTGATTTTCGATTTCATTCAAGACCTCCGTAATAGGCATGCCGTTCGGCAATGATGATGCCTCACGTCGGCGCAAGTAGCGCGCGGGCCGGGCGGCGACACGGGCGCGGCGCAAATTCACTTCTTCTCGAGGTTAACGAGGGGAGGCGCCGTTTCTTAGCGAAACGTCACATTCCGATCGCATAGTGCGTTCGCGCACGGCTGCGCCTCGAAAAACGCGTTTTATTTCGCGCATCGAACGCATGCCGCGAAAGAGAGAGCCCGGCTCGACTCGGTAAGATGCGGCGGCGTAGGCTCGAGCGCGGCGCTTCTCGTTCGCGCGTCGCGGCGGAGGGTCGGATGTTGCGCATGATCGGGGCCTTGCTCGTGAAAATGTCGACGGCTTTCGCCATTTCCTGCCTCGCGCTCGGCGCTTTCGTCTCCTATGCGGCTTCCGAGCCCGCTCCGACCGTCAAGGCGCGCAGCGAGCAGCGCGCCGCGCCCGGCCGCTTCTCGGCGAGCGAGCTTCCCGCCGATCGCGACGGCTTCTCGCTTTTGACCATTCCGGCGCCCGGCCGTTACAAAGTCTCCGCCCATAGCGCCTCGGGCGTGGCCATAGGGCTCGTCGATATGATCTCCGGCCCCGGCGAAACATCCGGCGTCGCCGGCCAGCGCGACGGACGGCTCGATCTGCTGCTCGACGCGGGCGTCTACAAGCTGCGCGTCTTCGGCGCGAAGGGCGCGGCCGGCAAGGCGCGCCTCACCGCCGAGGCCTTTCAGGAGCAGGGGACGCGGGAGACGCTCGCTCCGGGGAAGAGTCTTTCGGCCGAGCTCGGCGATCTCGCCCAGAGGAGCTATCGGCTCGAGGTCGGCCCCTCGGGCCGCGTCGCCATGGAGGCGCTCGGCCGTGGCTTACGCGATCTGCGTCTGTGGAAGGCGAGCGGCGAGCTCGTCGATCTCGTCCCCGCGCGCGAGACGATCGAGACGAAGCCCGGCCGCCCGATGACGCGGCTGCGGCTCGAGGGCGCGGCCGAGCCCGGCCGCTATGTCGCGATCGCCTATGGCGGCGAGCCGATCGTCTGGCCGGAAGGCGGCGCCGCGCAGCCCTTCATGCTGCGCCTTCTCGCGCCTGCTTCGCTCGCGGCGGGCGTCGCGAACGGCGTCATCGGCCCCTTCGGCTCGGCGCGTTTCGAGGCGCCGGCGAGCTATGACACATTCCGGTTGGAGCTGCCCGAGCCTGTCGCCGCCCGCCTCGAGGCGCGGCGCGGGGAAGGCGCGCCCGCTTCCGCTTCGATCGACAAGACGAGCCGCGAGCCGGTCGTCGTCGTCTCGCTCGGCGGCGACGGCAAGACGGCGGGGCGCATTGAAGTCTTTGGTCTCGAGGGGCAGGCTTTCTCCTTGCGCGCGCTGCGCCGGGCGAGCCGCGCGCCGATCGAGACGGAGGGGCGCAATCTCGTCGCCTTGGACGTGGCCGGCGAGGGCGCCGACGAGGTCCCCGCGACCGCGCTGCTCGCGCGCGCGGAGAATGGAAAGACGCGCGTGCTCGCCGCCGATGTGCCGAAGCTGGGGGGCGGGCGCGCCTATCGCGCTCGTTTCAATCTGCGCGGGCCGACGACTCTGCTCTTCGAGGCGAGCGACAGCGGCCCTGTGGCGATCGATGTGAAAGGGCCGCGGCTGCGCGCCCTCATCGAGCCCGCCTTCGCCGCCGCCGCGCCGCGCGCCGACGGGCGCGCGCCGAGCCGCTATGATCTTCAGGCGGGCTTTTATGTTCTCTCCCTCACGCCGCTCGAGGGCGCCGTCGGCCTTGTCGATCTGACGCTCGGCCCTCCCGGCGTCGCGCCCGATCTTCCCTCGCCGCCGCCCGCCCGCGCGGTCGTTTCCTTCGGCGAGCACAAGCTCGATCGGACGGGCTCTCATTTCATTCTCGCCAATGTCGCGCCGGGCCTGTTGACGGGCCCGCGCGTCATTGCGCTGCCCGCCGATCTCGAGAAGGGCCCCGCGCCCGTGTGGCGGTCGGCCGCGACCGAATATCTCCTGCCGGTTCGCACGCCGCGCGGCGGCAAGATTTTCGTCGTCGACGACAAGGGCGCGAGCGCGCCCGCCGAGATCATCGAGGAGAAAATCGAGAACGACCATCGCTTCGCCACTGTCCGTCTGCCGGCGCGAGCGGAGCCGGGAGCGCTCGCGCTCGTCTATTCGCGCGATGTCGAGCCGTCGGCGGCCGGGGAGGCGGCGAAGGAGCGCCCGCCTGAGGCGATTTCTTCCGCCAAGCCCGCCTGGTTCGATCTCTCTCGCGACGAGACGCGGGAATTTCGCTTCGATGTTCCCGAAGGCGGTCTCTATCGCGTCGAGACGCTGGGGCGGCTGCGGACGCGCCTTGCGCTCGGCGCCGCGCTCGCGCCGCATCTCGGCGAGGGCGAGGACAATGGCCCCGGCCATAATGCGCTGGTCACGACCTATCTGCGCGCCGGCGCCTATCGCGCCGCGGTCACGGCGCGGGAGTCCGCCGGCCATCTCGGCCTCGCGGTGAAGAGCGTGGCCATGGCGGCGACGGCGCCCATCGTCGGCGAAGGGGCGGCGCGCGCGGCGCTCGACGGCGGCCGCGGCGCCGTCGTGCCGATCGACATTCCCGAGGACGGCCTCTATCGGCTCGATCTGACGGGGCTCGGCAAGCAATGGCGCGCGCGGCTGGAGGAGGCCGACGGTTGGCCGCTCGCCGCGCCCGGCCCGCTCACGCGCCTCGTCCGGCGCTTCGAGAAGGGAAGCTATCGCCTCGTCGTGCTGCCGGAGGATGTCGAAGGCCGTTTCGTCGCGCGGCTGCGCAAAATGGCGACGCCGACGCCGCTCGAGGGCCATGGTCCCCATGCGCTGCCCTTCGACGCGCCGCAGAAGCTGCAATGGCGCGAGCCCGTCGCCAAGGGCGCGCCGCGCGCTCCGGACGTGTGGCGCTTCGCGCTCGCCGGCGAGTCCGACATCGAGCTCGACATAGGCGAGGGCATGGTCGCGGAGATTTTCGACGCGGCGCGCAGAAGCGTCGGCAAATTCGCCGCGGGCCGGAAATTTTCCGATCGGCTCGGCGCCGGCGCCTATCGTGTCGAGGCGCGGAGCCTCGCCCATGACGATCGGCTCGATTATCAGCTTCGCCTCACGTCGAAGCAATTGCAGCCGGGGGCGCCGCGCTTCGTCGATCTGCCGGCGACGCTGCCCTTCGCCATTGCGCAGGACCGCATCGTCGACATTGCGAGCTTTAGCGACAAGGAGCTGATCGGCGCGCTCGAGGATGAGAATGGCGCGGTGGTCGAGCGACTGGAGGGCCGCGCGGAGGATTGGAACGTCTCGCTCTCGCGCCGCCTGCCCGCCGGCGCCTATCGCCTGCGGCTCGACGAGCTGAAGGGCGGGCCGCCGCCCGCGCGGGAGGCGGAGGAGCAGAGCGCCGAAAGCGAGGACGAGACCGCCGCGGCCGAGGGCGAGCCGGCGGCGGAAGCGACGGAGGAGCCCGCCGAGCCGGAGGGCGTCGAGATCCGCCTCTCGCTGCCGGCTTCCGCTCCGGCCGAGGAGCTGACCTTCTCGGGGACGAAGACGGTTTCCGGCGCCGGCGCGCATGAGCTCGCTCTGCCCGCCGCGCAGGAGGGTCGGCTGATGGTCGTCGCCGCGCGATCGACGCGCGAGACGGCGCTGTCGATCGAGAAGCGCGAGGCCGACGGACGCTGGCGCGTCGTCGGGCGCGAGCGCGGGCTCGCCCCGGTCGCCGCTTGGCCCTCGGAAGGCGGCGCGTGGCGCGCGACCGTCTGGACCATCGGCGGCGCCGACGCCCCGGTGACACTCGCCGCGCGCATCATCGCGCGCACGCCGCGCGGCTTCGGCGACATTGCATTGGAGCCGGCGCCGATCGATGGTCTGGCGACCAAAATCTGCCTCGGCCTCGCCGCTGCGCCATCCTCCGCCCTCGTCATGATCGGCGCGGCGCCGGCTTCGCTCGCCGCGGGCTCCGCGCCCGGACGTCTGCTCGCGCCGACCGGAGCCGGCGCGCTGGCGCCGCAATCGGAAAGCCTGTGGCTGCTCTCGCGCGACGATTGCGGCGCCAAGCCGCGCGTCGCCGCCTTCGCGCCGGAGGGCGCCGAAATTCCGCTCACCCTCGGCGAGGGCGAGCGCGCCGTGCCGCCGTCCGCGCCGCCGCCCGCCGGCAAGGCGCGGCTGTGGCTCGCGCGTTCGGCCTTCGGCCAGCCGGGCGTCGCGGCCGGTCGCGGCTTCGCCGTCGCGCCGGGCGCGGCTCTGGCGCTCGCCGGCAAGGAGCCGCCGCGTCTGTGGAACGCCATCGGCGCCGATCCGCTGCGCCTCACAGCGCGGGCGATCGACGTCGCTCTCGCCGCGCCCATGCGTGCGGGCGCGCTGTTTTCGGGCGTCGTCCCGCCCTTTACCGCGCAGCCCGTGGCCTTCGACGGCGCCGGCGCGCTGGCGCTCGATCTTGCGAGCGGCCTCGCCGCTTTCTCCGCGCCGGAGGAGGCGCGCCGCTTCGCCGCTTTCGCCGATGGCGCTCCGCTCTCGCGCCGCTTCGAGGGCGCAAGCGCGCTGTGGCTCGTCAATCTCACCGATCGGCCAGCGCCGGCGCGCGTCGCGCTTTCGTCCGAACGCTATGAGCCGATCGCGGCGGGCAGAGCGATCAAGCGCTTCTTCGGCGCCGCCGGCGAGGCCTCGCATCTCGTCGAGGCGCAGCCGGGCGATCGGCTCGTGACTGCTGGCGGCGAGGCGGTCTTCATCGGCGCCGATGGGCGCGTGCTGCGCGGCCGCTCGCTCCTGCTCGGCGGGCCCGGCGAGGTCGCGATCGCCCATGCGCCCGGCCTCGTCGCCGCCTGGATCGAGCGCGCCGGCAAATCGCCCTGGCCCGCGGCCGCGCCGCGCGACGTCGCCGCGCCCTTCGCCGCGACGCTCAGCGGCGAGGCGCAGGCTTTCGCGCTCGATGTGGGCGCGCCCGTCGTGGTCGATATTCGCACGAGCGCGCCGGCGATTCTCGCCGTCACGCAGAATGGCGCGCGCGAGATCGAGACTTTTCCGGCCGGCGTGGAGCTGCATCGCTACGCCGCGCCCGGCCGCGCGCTCATCGAAATCTTTTCGCCGCATGACGGCGCGCTCTCGGGAGGGCTCGTCATTTCGACGACGCCGGTCATTCCGGTCAAAGACGGCGTCAATGATCCGATCGCGCTCGGTCCCGCCGGCTCCGCGCTGTTCACCTTCGAGGTGACGAAGGCCGGCGAGATCGGCCTTGGTCTGCGCGCCGAGCCGGATCGCGCCGAGCTGCGCCTGCTCGACGCCGCCGGCAAGACGCTCGGCGAAGGCGCCGCGCAGATTCGTCGCCTCGAGCCCGGCCGTTATTTCGTCGAGGCGCGCGCGCCCGCCGACGCGCCGGCGACGACATTGCGTCTCGCCCTGCGCGGCCTCGCGCCGCCGCCCTCCGGCCCGCCGCTCGAAGTGGTGGCGGAATTTCTGGAGAAGGCCGGAAGAAAGAGCGGCAGATGACGATGCTCCTCTCTCTCTCTCCCTCTCTCTCGGCGGTTCCTTCGACAAACGCCCTCAGTCCCATTCGAGGCTCGGCGATGAAACGCTTCCTTCTTCTGTTCCCGAATCTCTCCGCCGTCATCGCGAGCGCAGCGAAGCGATCCAGAGTCATGGGGCGGCTCCTAGATCGCTTCGTCGCTCTCCTCGCGATGACGGGCGCGCGCGTCGTGCTTCTCCTTCTCGCCTGTCTCTCCATCTCCGCGCCGCTGCGCGCCGAGCCCGCATACTTCGATCAATTGCGCCGCGCCGATGGCGCGCGAATCGTGCCCGACAAATTCCTGCGCAGCTATGATCCCATCACCATTTTCTTCGATCGCGACGCCGGCCCCAAGGCCGGCGGGCCGGAGGACGCGCATGAGAAATTCGTGAAGCTCTCCGGCGAGCCCGCCGGCGAATGGCGCTGGATCGGCGCGCGCGCGCTGCAATTTCGCCCCGCTGAACCATGGAAGCCGCTTCAGCGCGTCGATGTAGAAGCGGGTGCGGCGGCGACGCGGCTCGTCGCGCTGCTGCCGACGCCCGCCTCCACCAATCCGACGGAAGGCGCCGATCCGATCGCCGATCTCGAGCAGATCACGCTCACTTTCCCCGAGCCCGTCGACATCGCAGCGCTCACGCGCCTGCTGACCATCGAATTGCGTCCGGCGCCTGGAATATCGCCGCTCGGCGGTCAGCTTCTGACGCCGAAGGATTACGATATTCGTCCGCTGGAGCGCGCCGATCGCAACGCCGCGCAGAGCGTCGCCATACGCCTGCGCGAGAGCTTGCGCGACGGACGCGTCGCTATATTGCGCTTGAAGCTCGCCGACGAGCCGGGCCTCGACGACGAGATTTTCGAATTGCGCGCGCGCTCCGCCGCGCCTTTCGCCGTGACCGAGGCGAGCTGCGGCCGCGGCTGGAGCGACGACAAGCAGGACGGCGTGCTGCGTTGCGCCTTCGGCTATGCCGTCGCGGCGTCGTCTGTTTCTTCTTCCGAGGGAGAGGAGGAGTCTGCGCCCGTCTCCAATTATCAGCCCGCCAATCGCCGCCGCCTGACGCTGACCTTCACCGAGCAGCCCGACGAAGTCGACATTTTGCGCGCGCGAGAGGCGCTGCGCATCTCGCCGCCGCTCGATGATCTCTCTGTCGAGATCGACCGCAAGCGGCTCGATGTCTATGGCAAGTTTCTTTCCGATCGCATCTATGAGCTCGTCCTCGCGCCGGGCGCGTTGCGCGACATTCGCAAACGCGCGCTCGCCTCGCGTTTTTCGCTGCGTTTCGCTTTCGATCGCGACAAACCTGCGCTCGCATGGGATGCGGCGCAGGGATTGGTCGAGCGCTTCGGCCCGCAATTGCTGCCGCTGCGCGGACGCGGCTATGATCGCGCCGATATTCGCATTCACGCGATCGATCCGCTGGCGCGCGACTTCTGGCCTTTCCCCAAGAGCGGCGTCGAGACGGATGACGCCGCCGCGCCGCCGCTGCCCGGCAATGAGCCCGCGCATTGGGGCGAGACGGATGCGCCCGAGGCCGCGGCGATCGCCGAGCGCATAAAGGCGCTGGGGTCGCCGACCGTTTCCGCGCTTCTCGATCTGCCGATCCGCCGCAATGGCGCCGACGCCAAATTCGGCCTCGATCTGTCGAGCCAATTCGCCAAGATCGCCGGCGCCGGACAGCCGGGAACCTATCTCGTCGGCCTGCGCGCCGTGGACGAGAAGAAGCGCCATTGGCTGCGCGCGCAAGTGACCGATCTCTCACTCAGCGCGATCGAGGAGCGCGCGCGCGTGCGTTTTACCGTCACCTCGCTCTCCACCGCGCAGCCGGCAGCCGGCGCGGAGGTGCGGCTCGAGGGGGTGAAGGGCGAGAAATTCGTCACGCTCGCGCGTGGGATCACCGACAATGCCGGCTTCTTTGTTTTCGACCCCGGCAAGCGCGCGGAAGCCGATGTGCGCCGCATCGTCGTGACCAAAGGTCTCGACACGCTCGTGATCGACGCCAATGATGGCCCTTCCGAATATGCGCGCGAGAATTGGACGAAGCCCGACGGCGCCTGGCTCGCCTGGACCGCCGATCCGGAAGCGCCGCGCAAAGAGGAGCCGCGCACGCTCTGCCACGTCTTCGCCGAGCGGCCGATCTACCGGCCCGAGGAGGCCGTGCACATAAAGGGCTTCGTGCGCGCCTATCGCGACGGCGCGTTGAGCATTGCAAAAAAAGGCGGAACGCTCGTCGTTTCCGGCCCGAGCAATCAGGAGTGGCGCATTCCGGTGAAGCTCGACGCTTCGGGAAGCTTCTATCACAAATTCGACGCGCAGACGCCGGCGACGGGCGAATATTCGCTGCGCTTCGAGCCCGACGGCGCGCAGCCCAAGAAGAGCGACGCAAAAAGCGAGGACACAGAGGCGGCGAATGAGAACACCGACGCAGAAGGCGAGGCGCAGACTGTCTCTTGCGGACAGTTTCCGTTCAAGAAGGAGGCCTACGGCCTGCCCAGTTTCGAAGTGGCGCTGAACGCGCCGCAGATCGTTCCGCTCGACGGCGAGTTCAATGTCGATCTCGTCGCGCGCTATTTCGCCGGCGGACTGGTCTCGGAACGGCCGGTGAAATGGCGCGCCGTGCAATTTCCGCATATGTTCCAGCCGCCGGGACGCGAGGGTTTTCTGTTCTCGACCGACGCGCGCTTCTCCGGCGAAGGCAAGTTCAAATCCTCGCCCGTGCTGGAGCGCGACGCGCGCACCGACGCCGGCGGCGCCTCGCGCATGACATTCGACACGACGATCGAGCCGACCGCGCAGCCGCGCCGCTATTCGATCGAGGCGACCGTCACCGGCGACGACGGCGTGGAAGTCCGCAATGTGCACAATGTCATCGCCGTGCCTCCCTTCGTGCTCGGTGTGAAGCTTCCGCGTTATGTCGAGCGGCCGGGCGCCGTCACGCCGGAGTTTCTCGCGCTCGACGGCAAGGGCGAGACGGTCGAAGGCCTCTTCGTCACCATGCGCTTCATCAAGCGCAATTGGGTCTCGACGCTGCAGGCCTCCGATTTCGCGCAAGGCGCGGCGAAATATGTGACGCAAGTGATCGAGGAGACGATCGTCGAGCGCAAGCTGACGAGCGGCAAAGAGGCGCGAGGAATAGAGCTCGAGGCGCGCGAGGCCGGCGTCTATGTCGTGCAATTGGAGGCCTATGATCGCATCGGCCGGCGCCAGCAAATGAGCGTCGATTTCTTCGTCGGCGGCAATACGCCGGTCACTTTCCAGCGTCCGCCGGCCTCGACCGCGACGATCACGACCGACAAGCAATCCTATGCGCCCGGCGAGACGGCGACGCTCATCATTCAATCGCCGTTCCAGAACGCCAAGGCGCTCGTTATCGTCGAGCAGCCCAATGGCGTGTTCGATTATCAGTTCATCGACATCGCCAATGGCTTCGGGCGCTATGCGCTCGACCTTCGCAAGGAGCAGACGCCGAAGCTCGCCGTGCATTTCCTCATCATGCGCGGTCGCTTGAAGGACAGCGCGCCGGCGCCCGCCTCCAATATCGATCAGGGCAAGCCGGTGACGATCGCCGCGACCAAATGGATCGAGGTGACGCCGGTCGAGAACATCGTGACGGCGAAGCTCGATTATCCGGCGAAGGCGCGTCCGGGGCAGGAGGTCGAGGTCACGCTGCGCCTCTCCGACCATCTCGGCAAGCCGCTTTCCGGCGAAGCGACTTTCTGGATGGTGGATCAGGCGGTGCTGTCGCTCGCGAAAGAGCGGCCGCTCGATCCGCTGCCGGATTTCATCGTCGAGCGCGGGACGAAGCTCGCCGCGCGCGACACGCGCAATCTCGCCTTCGGCAAGATACCTCTCGAAGAGATCCCGGGCGGCGACGCCGGGCTCGACGAATGGGGCGCGGAAACAAATGTCAGCGTGCGCAAGAATTTCACGCCCGTGCCGATCTATCTGCCGAGCGTGAAGATCGGCGCCGACGGGCTCGCCAAGATCAAGATGAAGCTCCCCGACACGCTCACTGTCTTCAAGCTGCGCGCCAAGGCGGTGAGCGGCGCCGATCGTTTCGGCTATGCGACGGGCGAGATGCTCATTCGTCAGGAGCTCGTCGCGCAGCCCGTGCTGCCGCGCTTTTTGCGGCCGGGCGACGAGCTCGATGTGTCTGTCATAGCCCGCATCGTCGAGGGGCCGGGCGGCGGCGGCAGAGCGTCGATCGCCGCCGAAGGCTTGTCGCTCGCGAGCAATGCGCCGCAAGGTTTCTCATGGTCCGCGAACAAACCAGCGCGCATAGATGTCGCCGCGAGCGTGCCGGAGCCCGCGCCCGGAAAGGAGAGCGTGAAGCTGAATTTCCGCGTGGAGCGCGACGTCGACCGCGCGCGCGACGCGGTGGAGATCGAATTGCCGATCCGGCCCGATCGTCTCCCAGTGCGGCGCTACGAGATCGTCGAGATCGGGCCGGGCGAAAGCAAGACGCTCGCCGCAGCGAGCGACGAGGCGCGGCCCGGATCGTTCAGGCGTGACGTGACGCTCGCCGGCGATCCTGCGCTCGTCAAGCTGATCGCCGGTCTGAATGCGCTCGTCGAATATCCCTACGGCTGCACGGAGCAACGCTTGTCGCTCGCGCGCGCGGCGCTGGCGCTGAAGAGCTTCACGCCCATTCTCTCGGCGGCGGGGCTCGAGAATCGTCTCGCCAGCGACCTGCGCAACACGATCCGCGCGATCGATCAATCGATCGACGCCGACGGGCTCGTCGCCTTCTGGCCGCGCTCGCGCGGCAATGTGTCGCTGACCGCCTGGGCCTACTCCTTCCTCGCGAGCGCGGAGCGCGCCGGTGAGCCGATCGACAGACCGCTCGCCGATCGGCTCGCCAATGTGTTGAAGCTGTCGCTGCGCTCCGATTATCCGCGCCTGCTCTCTGGCGAGGAATTGCGTGAGCGCGTCGAGGCGCTGATCGCGCTCGCCGAAGGCGGCAAGCTCGACGAATCCTATGTCGCCGAGCTTTCGCGCCACGCCGATTTCATGCCGAACGCCAGCGTGGCGGAACTGACGCGCGCCGCCGCGCGGGCGCGGGCGGGCGATCGGCGCATCGTCGATTCGCTGCTCGATTCGCTGTGGAGCCGCGTGAAGATCCTCTCGCGCAATGGCGCGCAATATTATGCCGGCCAGGCGGCGGATGGCGGCAATCCGGCGATCCTGCCCTCCGAGACGCGCGCGCTCGCGGAGATGGTTCGCGCCGTCGCGGTCGCTTCGCCTTCGGACCCGCGCGCCGGCCTGTTGCGCGACGCGCTGCTGCGACTGGGCGAAGGCGACGGCTGGGGCTCGACCAACGCCACCGCGGCGGCGATCGACGCGCTCGCGGAAATTTGGCGGCGTCCGCAATCGCCCCTGCCTGTCGCGTTCTCGCAAGACGGCGCGGGCGAGGAGACGGCGACGCTCGACGCGAACGCGCCGTTGCTGCGCAAGACGAGCGACGCGCCCTCGGCGTTCACCATCGCGAATAGAGGAACGGCGCCGATCGTCGCGCTCGTCGAGACGCGCTATGAGCCGAAGGAGAGCGGCGCGAGGGCCGCGCCGGTGAGCGAAAGTTTCGCTCTGACGCGCGACATTCTTCGCGTGGGCAAAGCGGATGCGCCGCAGGAGAAAGTCGCGGCGGAGAATGGCGTCGTGAAGCTCGCTCTCGGCGATGTGATCGAGGAGACGGCGGAGCTCGTCAATCCGCAGGATCGCACACATGTGGCGATCTCGCTGCCGTTGCCGGCGGGCTTCGAGCCTTTAAATCCCAATCTCGCGACGGCGCCCGCCGAGGCGCGGCCGTCCTTCGCGCCGACGCTCGCGCCGACCAGCGTCTCCTTCGGCGACGATCGCATGTTCTACGCCTACGATCAATTGCCCAAGGGAACTTATCGTTTCGCTTTCCGCGCCAAGGCGCAGACGGCGGGCGCCTTCACCGAGCCGCCGGGTGTCGTCGAGACGATGTATAAGAAAGGCGTGCAGGCGCAGAGCGCCGGCAAGCGCGTGGAAATCACGAAATGACGAAGGTTCGCGAATTCCTTCTCCCGCTCTGCGGGAGAAGGTGGCCCTCGCGTCAGCGAGGGTCGGATGAGGGCTCTGACGGCTCCACGGACCCTCATCCGATCTCGCTTCGCGAAACCACCTTCTCCCGCAGGCGGGAGAAGGGATGCGCGCTCGGAAAGATTTCGTATGTCGTCGTCGCGCTGAGCATTGCGTCGCTTCTCCCTTCCGCTTTTTTCTTCGCCGACGCCGCTCTCTCCCGCGCCATTCTCACCGCCCCGCGACCCACTCCCATCGTCTATGATCGCAACGGCGCCTTTCTCACGCAGATCGGCGCGCGCGACGCGGCGCGGATCGATTATGGCTATTGGCCGTTGCGCGACGTTCCGCCGCGCGTCGCGCTAATGACGCTCGCGCTCGAGGATCGGCGTTTCGCCTCGCATCCGGGCGTCGATATTCGCGCCGTGCTGCGCGCCGCTTGGCGCAATGTCACGCGGCCCGGGCGGCGCGAGGGCGCCTCCACCATCGCCATGCAGGCAGCGCGGATGCAAAATCCCGCGCCGCGCGGCTTTGCCGCCAAGATCATGGAGGCCGCGACGGCGCTGGCGCTCGTCGCGCGCCATGGCCATGAGGCGGTTCTCGCGCATTATCTGCGCCTCGCGCCCTATGGCAATGGCGGCCATGGGATCGCGCACGCCGCGCGCTTTTATTTCGACAAGCCTCTCGAAGATCTCTCCCTCGCCGAGATCGCTCTGCTCGCGGCGGTTCCGCAATCGCCCGGCCGGATGAATCTCTTTCATGAGAGCGGTCTCGCGCAGGCCCGCGCGCGCGCCGCGCGCGCGCTCGCCTTTCTCGCGCGCGAAAAACTCGCCCCGCCGGAGCAGATCGCGCTGGCGACGAAGCAGCTCGCGACGCTGCGGCCCGCCGGCGCCGCGCGGCGGCCGGACGCGCTGCATCTCGCATTGCGTTACGAGCAGCTCGCGCGCGAAGGGCTCGTGGCGGCGGCTTCTCCTCATGATCCGCGCATCGGCGCGACGATCGATCTCGCGCTGCAGGAGAAGCTCGCGCAGCTTTCGCGGCGTTATCTCTCGCTCTGGCGTTCGGCCGGCGCGCGGCAGGTGGCGTTGATGGCGGTGGAGCGCGGCACGGGCGCCGTGCTCGCCGATATCGGCTCCTCCGACTATCGCGACCGGCGGGACGGCGCGATCGATTTCACGCGCGCATCGCGCTCGCCGGGCTCGACGCTGAAGCCCTTCGTCTATGCGCTCGCCTTCGAGCGCGGCGCGCTCCAATCGACGGATCTTCTCGCCGATGTTCCGGAAGGCGCCTCCGGCGTCAGCAACGCCGATGGAGTCTTTCTCGGGCCCATGCCGCCGCGTCAGGCGCTCGCCAATTCGCGCAATGTGCCGGCGACCAATCTGCTGCGCCGCGTCGGGCTCGAGGCCAATTTCCAATTTCTGCACGAGCTCGGCCTGCACGACCTCGAGGCGCCGGCGGAGTCCTTGGGGCTTTCCATGGCGATCGGCGCATTGCCGACGCGGCTCGAACATCTGGTGCGCGCCTATGGCGCGCTCGCCGAAGACGGCGTGCTGTCCGATCTCGTCTTTGCGAAAGAGCAGACGCGGCGCCGCTCCATTCGCGTGATGTCGAGCGACACGGCGCAACTCGTCACCTCCATGCTCGCCGATCCGCTCGCGCGCCTGCCGAGCTTTCCACGCTATGGCCCGCTCGAATATCCTTTCGCCGTCGCGGTGAAGACCGGCACCTCGCAGGCCTATCGCGACGCCTGGACCATCGCCTTCTCGCGCAAGGCGATCGTCGGCGTATGGATCGGCCGCGGCGACGCCGGCCCGATGAACAGGCTGAGCGGCGCTTCGTCCAGCGCGCGTCTCGCTCATGCGGCGCTGACGCTCATTCATGGCGCGAAGCCCGGCGAGATCGTGCAGGAGGCCTTCCCGCCGCCGCAGGGCCGCGTTCCGGTGGAAATGTGCCTCGCCGGCGGACGCGGCGACGGGCGCTGCGGCGAGACGCTCGTCGAATGGGCGAAGCCGGAGACGGCGCCGCCGACGCGCGTCGCGCTCGCCGGCGCATCGCGGCCGACGCCGCCAGAGGCGACAATGGAGCTCGCGGTCGCGACGCCCGAGCATCGAACGCATATATGGCGCAATCCCGAGCAGCCGGCGGCGCTGAACAGGCTGGCCTTGCGCGCAAATGCGCCGGCTTCGGTGGAGCAGATTCTCTGGGTCGTCGACGGCGAGCCTTTTCTGCTGGCCGACGCCGACAAGCCCGTCTTCTGGCCCATGCAGCCGGGAACGCACCGCATTCAGGCGCGGCTACCGCTGCGGCCCGGCGCCTCGCGCGTCGTCGAGGTGACGATCGAGTGATACGGTTTCCGTGCGAGACGGTTTCCGTGTGAATGCATTCCGCATGGTCGTCATTGCGAGGAGCGGAGCGACGAAGCAATCCAGGGGCCGCCCCACGGCCCTGGATTGCTTCGCTTCGCTCGCAATGACGGCCTGCACGGTCATCGCTTCGTCGAGCGACGCGATCACGCCGAAACGGCATGAAAAGCAGCAGTCGTTGCGAGCTTCGCTCGCAACGACGTTGCGCAAAGCCGCGTCGACGCCGGTCGCGTCGTCAGCGCAGCGGCAGATGCGAGAGGCGGAAGAAGGCGGAGACGAGCTTCACCATGAAGCCGACGAAACCCGAGCCGCCATAGAGCCCGTCCTTGTTGAGCTGCACATAGACATAGGCGGGCCGCCGCGATCGATTGGTCAATTCGCAAACGAGCACGCCTTCCCGCGCGCGCACGGATTCGAATAAAATTCGCGTCGCGGCGACGAACTCGCGCAGCCGCCCGCGCAGATCGGGCTTCGCTGCGGCGGCCGCCGGCGCGTCGCCGAGCTGCGACGGGGCAGTGTCCTCGTCATCTGGATGGCACTGGCTCGTCGGGCGCAGCTTGGAGTCGATATTCGCCGTCGCGGCGATGACATTGCCGAGCGCGAAATCGCGGCTCTCGCCGGGCTCCAGCCTTTCGCACCACACCATGGTGCGGCCGGAGAGGCAGAGGATCGCCTGGCCGCTCGCATTCTCCAGCTCCTCCGTGCGATAGACATAAGGCGCGCGCGCCCAGCTCATGGTCGCCGCATCGCAGGGAACGGAGCGGATCGCCACCTCGGCGGAAGAGCAGAGATAGGCGGGTTGAAGAAACTTCAACGCGGGCGCGCCTTCGCGCGCGAGCTCGGCGAGGTCGATCTTCTCGACGACCTTGCCGTCGCCGGCGGAGAGCAAGATCTGCCGCTGCTCGCCGAGCGTCGTGACGCGGTTCAGCCGCACATCGCCGCCGCCGCAGAAAATCTGCAGAAAGGCGCGGCCTTCATTGGCGAAGAAGGAGCGCGGCGGCATCTCGTGCGGGCTCTGGCGCGGGATCGTCTTGACGCCGGGCCAGCGGCAGACGGAACGATTCGGACGATCGAAAAAGGCCGTGTTCGGCCCGAGCGTGACGACGAGCCCTTCCTGCCCCTCGAGCAGGCGAAAATCGCTCTCGCCTTCCGCGAGCGTCAGACGATCGCGGCTGAAGAAGGGGTTGCGCGTGATCGTGCGCAGGCCGAGGTCGAGGAAAAAGGTCGGCGATAGATACATGAGAAAATCCCCTTGGCGAGCGCCGCCGGACGCGCCGGCGAGAGCGTTGCGTCAGAAGAAGCGAACCCGAGTATGGATAGAGCCGATGACGATGGGATCAAGCTTCGGCGACGACCTTCGCGGCCGAGCTTCAGTATCCCGTCATTTCGAGATAACCTTCGCCCCTCTGCGAGCCGGAAAAGGAGATCGGCCCTTCGAAATAGCCGACGCTCGTTCCCATGAAGCTCTGCGAATTGAGCGGTTTCGTGTCTATGTCGAGATGAAGGCTCGAAACGCGCAGGCGCCAGCGCGTCGGCAGCAGGCGGCCGGCGACGAGGCTCTCTTCGAGCGGCTCGAGCGATATGTCGTCGCGCGCGAGCGCGCGCGTCGCGCCGTCTGCGCCGATGAAGCTGCCGGCGTGAAAGGGAGGCGCCTTGTCGCTGCGCAGGCGAAACAGCATGAGCGCGGCGCCATTGTCGAGATGCAGCGAGAACCAGTCCCAGCCCTTCTGGTCTCCCGCGAGCGGTCGGCTGCTCCATTCATGGTCCATCCAGGCGCGGCCTGTCACCTTGCGCTCGACGCCGTCGATCGCGAGCGCGCCTTCGACGGAGTAGAAGGGCTGGCTGTAGTAATAGGAGGCCTGTCCGCTCTCGGCCTTGCGGCTGAAACCCGCTTCGCCATGCAGCGCCAGCGGCTTCTCGGCGGCGAGCGCGAGGCGGTAGCGAAAGCGAGGGCCAAAGGCCGCGATCTCGCCGCCGGAGAGATTCGCTCGCGCGGCGGTAAAGCTCCAGTCGTCGATGAAGGCGCGGAACGGCGCGGTCTCGACGCCAGCCTGTCCGACGCCGCCGCGCGCGTGCGTCTCGGCGAAGAGATGCAGGCTCTCCGTCGTCACCGCGGCATGGGCGACGAAGGCTTGCGGATCGTCCCAGCCTTCGCCTTCGCGCGGCGCGCGCGCATGGCGGAACAAGGTCCATTGCGCGCCATAGGCGCGGCCCGACTCGTCTTTCAGATTGGCGGTGAGATACCACCATTCGATGCGAAATTCGGGATGCGCGCCATGATCGCGCGGAAACACGAGGGCGTGGCCCGGCGCGGGCTCGGCGAAGCCCTGCGCCTCGTCGCCGAGGCCGGCGAATCCGGCGGCGCGCGCTTGCGGCGCGGCGCAGAGCGAAAGCATGAGCAGAAGGCCGAAAAATCGCTCAGCGTTCATTGGCGAAGACCGCGAGCAGCGACGCCGGCGCGATGCGCGCGAGGCGGCGAATGGGCAGGAGCGCGGCCAAACCCGCGGTGACGAGCGCCAGCGCGAAGACTTCGAGCCATTGCGACGGAAACATATGAAAGGGCAAGCGCCAGCCGAAGGCGCGCACATTGACGACGGCGACGAGATCATAAGCGAGCGCGAGGCCGAGCGGCACGGAAACGAGCGCCGTCGCCGCCGCGAAGAGGGTGACGCGCGCGAATTCGAACCAAGAGAGGCTGCGACGCGAGACGCCGGCGGCCCAGAGCGGCGCGAGCTGCGCCACGCGCGCGGCGGCGAGAGTCGTGAGGCTCGCGAAGAGCGCGATGGCCGAGACGACGAGCGTCAGCGCGTCCAGCGCGGCGGTGACGGCGAAGGTGCGCTCGAATATGGTCATCGATCGTTCCTTCAGCGCCGCCTGATCGATGATGCGCGCGATCCCCGCGCCGAATTGCGCCTGTAGCGCGAGCATGATGTCGGGCGCGTCCTCGGGCCGCGCGCGCAGCATGTAGTCGAGGCGGCGCGCATCCGGCCAGCGCGCCGACAGCGCCGCGCGATCGACGCGCGCCCCACCTTTGGCGGCGCCGTAATCGGGATAGATGCCGACGATCTCGAGCCGCCAATCGCCGCTCGGCGTCGGCAGATCGAGCGACGAGCCGAGCGAAAGCGCGAGGCGGCGCGCGAGCTGCTCGCTGACGAGCGCGCCGTCGCCGCGCGCGACGCGATCCCAAGCGTCGGCGCGCGACTCCAGAGGGAAATGCCCGCTGAACGTCTCGTGCGGCGGCGCGCCGATGACGTCGACAGGCCAGGACCGAAGCGTCGTCTTCACCTTGCAGAGCGGCAGGACGGCGGCGACGTCCTCGCGGGAGGCGAGCCATGTCTCGATGCGCCGCGCCTCTTTCTCGCTCGCGGCTTCGAAATAGATCTCGGCGACGAGGCGCTCGTCCAGCCATTGCGCGAAAGTGCGGCGGAAGCCCTCGACCATGGAGCCGACGCCGATATTGGTCGAGAGCGCGAGCAGCAGCGCCATCAGCGCCAGCGACAGGCCGGGGAGCTGCTGCAGCGCATCGGCGAAGAACCATTTGGCGAGCGGTCCGCGCGCGCGCGCCTCGCCGAGCCGCAGCAGAGCGGCGAGCGCCAGGGGCAAAGCGAGCGCCGCGCCGAGCAGCAGTGCCGCCATGGAGACGAAGCCCGCCTCGAGCCCGTCGCCGAAGAGAAGCGCCGCTGCGGCGGCCGCGAGCGCCAGCGCCGCGAGCGCCGCTTGGCGGGATAGCCAATGGCGTTGCGTCTCGCGCCAGGCGAAAGGCTGCGCAATGGCGAGCACGGGCAGGCGCAATGTCTTGACGAGGCTGCTCGCGGCGGCGACGGCGGCGCCGATGAGCGCCATGCCGATTCCGGACGCCCACCAGTTGGGCGCGAGGCCGAGACGGCCGTCGAGCTCGGCGCCATAGAGGCCCTCGAGGCTCGCGGCCATGTCCGGCAGCAGGGCGGCGGCGACGAGATAGCCGCCGATCATTCCCGCCGCGCCCGCGAGAAGCGCGAGCAGCACGAGCTCCGCGACGAGCGCGCAAGCGAGCGCGCGCAGCGACGCGCCGATCGCGCGCAGAGTGCGCATGATGGGCAGGCGCTGCTCGAAGGCGAGGCCGAAAGAGGCGTGCGCGATGAAGAGGCCGACGACATAGGCGAGAAGGCCGAAGGCGGTGAGATTGAGATGGAAACTGTCGGTGAGCCTGGCGAGCTCCGGCGCCTCGTCCGCTTCGACGCGGCGCAGAGCGTCGCCGGCGAGGCTTGCCAGCGGCGTCGCGTTCGCCGCCGGCTCCTCGGCGAGGAGGAGGCGCGACAAACGCCCCGGGCGATGCAGCAGGCGTTGCGCGACGCCTATGTCCACGACGATCACGCCCGGCGCGAGATTTTTTTCGATCGCGAGCGGCGGCAGCCTGTCCGCGTCGCCGAGCGTCGGCGCCGCGCCCTCGCCGAGGCCCAGAGCGCGCAAGGTCTGCGGCGCGACGAGCGCGCGGCCGGGCGGGCCGAGGAATTGCTCGAGGCTCTCGCCCTCCGGCAGCTCGTCGCGCGAATTTTTCGGCAGCGTCAGCGGCTCGACGCCGAGCAGGCGATAGGATTTGTCGCCGAGGCGGATCATTCCCTCGAGAAGCGGCGAGACCTTCCAGCCCGCGCGTCGCAGCGCGACGAACATCTCCTGCGAGAATGATCCGCCATTGGTCGCGACGAGGCCGGGCGCGGCGCCGATTCCGAGCGCGTTGGCCGCGCGATCATAGCTGCGGCGCGCCTGATCGTTCAGCGCCGCGACGCCGCTCCAAAGAGCGGTGGCGACGGCGAGCCCGACGAAGAGCGCGGCGAGCTGGCCGGGGCGCCGGCGCCAATGGCTCGTGAGAGCGGCGAGAGCGTAGAGAAACTGCGTCATGGCGCGACGAGCCTTCCGGCGACGAGCCGCGCGCGGCGATCGAGCCTTCCGGCGAGCCGCGCGCTATGGGTGACCATCAGCACCGCCGCGCCCGCCGTCGCGGAGAGCTCGAGCAGAAGGTCGAGCACGGCGTCGCCGGTCGCCTCGTCCAGATTGCCGGTCGGCTCGTCGGCGAGCAGCAGCCGCGGGCGCGGCGCCAGCGCCCGGCCGACCGCGACGCGCTGCTGCTGGCCGCCCGACAATTGCTCCGGATAGCGGTCGAGCAGATGTTCGAGGCCGAGGCGCTGCGCGAGCCTGTCGCTCCAAGCGGGGTCATGGCGCCCGACGAGCCGCGCCTGCAGAGAGAGATTGTCGCCGACGGTGAGGCTCGGCACGAGATTGAACTGCTGGAACACGACGCCGAGCGTGCGACGGCGCAGCGCGGCGCGGCCCTCGTCATCGAGCGCCGTCGTCTCGCGGCCGTCGATGTGGATCGAGCCGTCGTCGGCGCTGTCGAGCCCGGCGACGAGATGCAGCAGCGTGCTCTTGCCGCTGCCCGATTCGCCCATCAGCGCGAGGCTCGTCCCGGCGTCGAGCGCGAGGTCGACGCCGCGCAGCACGGGCAGCGCCCCTTGCGGCCCGGGGTAGGATTTGGAAAGGCGCGAAACACGCAGCAGAGATTGCGCTCCCTCATTTCGGATCGAAGTGGAATTGGACTCCGCGCGGATGGCCATAGGGCGGCGCGGGAAAAGGCGCGGCGTGGCGCACGGCGGCGAGCGCGGCGCTGTCGAGCTCCGGAAAACCGCTCGAGCGATAGACCGCCTGATGGGTGAGATGTCCCGATTCGTCGATGTAGAACACGACGACGCCGTGATTGGGCGTCGTCTTGTTGCGCAGAGACGGCGGCACATGCATATGCCGCATGATGAGCCCGAACAGAATGGAAAGATAGGTGGTCTTCGCCGTGCCGCCGCTGACCGGAGCGGGCTTGGAGGAGCCGCCGAGCTTGAAATCCGGCAGCGGCGCGAGCGAGGCGAGCTGATCGGCGACGGATTTGGGCTTGGGCTCGGGCGAGGCCTTTATGTCGAGCTCTCCCCGCAGCGCGTCGAGCCGCGCCTCCTTCTGCTCTTCCGCATGTTCGACGATTTCGGCGTCGGGCTTGTCTTCGTCGGCTTTCGGCGTCGCGGGGCTCGGCGCGGCCTTGGCGGCCTGCTGCATCTGCGGATCGGCGGACTTCTCCGGCGAGGGCTTGGCGGCGCGCTGCTCATTGGGCGCATCACGGCGCTGCGCCTTCGTCTCCTGATCCGGCGCGTCGCGCTCGACCGTCTCCTGATTCGACGCGCGCGGCGCGTCGAAGGCCGGCTTGTCGTCATCGACGAATTTCCGCGGCGGCGGGGGCTCCTGCTTCTGCTTTTCTTCGGGCTCGGGCTGGGGCTCGGGCTGCTCGGGCTCGGGTCGAGGCTGCTCCTCGGGCGGCCGCGGCTGCGGCGCCTCGGCGACCACCTCCAGCGGAATCTCCTGCTCCTGCGGCGAATTTTCGTTCGTCGGCAGCAATTGCTCGAGCAGGAAAGCCGCCACGATGAGGATATGCGCCAGAACCGACAGGATAATGGGCGCGAGCGGGCGCTTCGCGGACGCCTCGTTTTCGGGCGGCGCTATCGCACGTTCGGCCGGGTCCGCTCTGAAGCTCATGTCACAGGCGACATTCGAACGCCGCATTGCGGAAAATCGACGGCGAGCGTCCTGCGTCCGATCCGCCCGGATGGAAGCGCGGCCCGCCCTCCGGTCCGCGAGACATGCCGGCGACGCCGGGCGCGACGATGGAGAAGATGCGCGTCATCGAGCCGACGATCCGAAGGAGACGAGGAGCATTCACACGAAACCGGCCGCAGGTTCAACCCCCCGTTCGAGCGCATTCGGCCGGCCGACCACGGGCGATTCGTTGCGCCGCAGCAAGGATAGGCCGCTCGCCGGCGCGCGGTCATCTCGGGAGCTTTCCCGACGCGGCCGCGCCGAAGCGGCGCGCGACCCTCTCGTCGGCTCCCGGGCCCGGCTCGATCCGCACCTCCTCCGGCGCGAGCGGCTTGCCCTTTGCGCCCGTCACCCGGATTGCGGCGATCTCCTCGCCGGTCTCCGGATCGAAGAGGCGAAGCGGCGCGCCCGCCGGCGCGGCCCAGCGGTCGCCCCATTGCATCAGCGCGACCAGAACGGGGAAGAGGTCGCGGCCTTTCTCGGTCAGGCGATAGTCGCGCGGATTGCCGCGTCCGGAAATCTCGACGCGCTCCATCACCCCGCAGGCCACGAGCTTGGCCAGACGCTCGCTCAACACATTTTTGGCGACGCCGAGATTGCGCTCGAACTCGCCGAAGCGGCGCGCGCCGAAAAAGGCCTCGCGGATGATCAGCAGCGTCCACCATTCGCCGACGATCTCGAGCGCGCGCGCCACGGAACAGGTTTGGGAGGGGAACTGGCCGTTTCTCATCGCGCTCGCCGAGTTGGTCAGGGCTTCGAATCCAGGTTGACAACTCCTATACAGCCGCGTCATGCCCGCGCTTGTCGCGGGCATCCACGCCGAGACATTGCGATACGCGGGGAGAAGAGGCGGCGTTGTTCCGCTCATGTTCTCAGCTTTCCGAGTCGTCGCGGCGTGGATGGCCGCGACAAGCGCGGGCATGACGCTGGAAACATGTCTGCTCGTTAACCTGAATTCGGAGCCCTCCCGAATTTATTTGGTCTCTTGACGAAACCAAATATATGACGCAGTTTCGTCGCGCCAGAGGGGAGCGGACTCATGTCCGACGAAACAGAGACCTATGCCGCAGGCGTCTTGCCGCTCGAGCGGCTGCGCCAGGTGAGCGGATTGGAAGTCGTCAGAGCCATGGGCGAGGGCGCGCTGCCGGTCCCGCCGTTGATGCTCTACTTCGGCTTCCGTCCGATCGAGCTCGAGAGCGGCCGCGTCGTCTTCACGGCGAC
This sequence comes from Methylosinus sp. Ce-a6, assembly GCF_009811655.1. Lineage (GTDB taxonomy): Bacteria > Pseudomonadota > Alphaproteobacteria > Rhizobiales > Beijerinckiaceae > Methylosinus. The sequence continues at coordinate 89,587 of NZ_BGJX01000011.1, forward strand.
GCCGGACGAGCGACATTACAATCCGCTCGGAACCGTGCATGGCGGCTATGTCGCCGCTCTGCTCGATTCGGCGATGAGCTGCGCCGTGCATACGACGCTGCCGCCGGGACAGCTCTACACGACGCTCGAGTTCAAGGTGAATTTCACCCGCGCGATCTTTGCTTCCGCCGAGCCGATCTGCGCCGAGGGAAAAGTGCTGCATCAAGGCCGCAGCGTCGCGACGGCGGAAGCGCGGCTCTTCGACGCGCGCCAGCGGCTGCTCGCTCATGCGACGACGACCTGCATGATTTTCTCCGCCTCCCGCGCGCCGGACGCTTCGCCATTCTCCGCCTCCTGAAAGCGAGCAGGAATCGCTCTTCGACCCTGCGCGCCGCCGGCCCGGCGCTGACTCGGCCGCGCGTCAGCCGAATGTCACGCGCGTGATCGCCGGCATGCGCTCGCGCCAGAAAGCGAAGCGCGAGAGCCATCCGAATAAGAGTCCGCGCCAGCCGCGATAGAAGCGGTAATCGAAGGACTCGACCGTCTCGGTCGCCGCCCAGCTTCGCAATGTGGGCTCGATCTCGCTGCGGTCGATTCCCCAGGGCATGGGCGGGATGGTGAAATTCGGCGTGAGCCTGCGGCCTTTCAGCGTCGCTTTCGAGAGCCAGCGCGGAACATGGTCGAACAGCAGCCGCGCCTTCGGAAAGCGCTGCGCCATGTCGCGCAGGAGCGATGCGGTTTCCTCGGGCGGAAGATACATGAACAGCCCCTGCGCCGTGATGAAGACGGCGCGCCCCGGCGGGACTTCGTCGAACCAGCGGCGGTCGAGCGCGCTCAGCGCCACATGGCGATGGCGCTCGTCGGGCTCTATGAAGCGCTCGCGTATGGCGATCGACTCCGGCAGATCCACGGTGATCCACAGCGCCTCCCCGGAATCGGCGATGCGGAACCTGTGCGTTTCCAACCCTTCGCCGAGATTGACGATCACGCCGTCCGGATGCGCATTCAAGAATGCGCGCAGCTCATTGTCGAAGACGACGGCGCGACTGGCGTGCGAGGGCCGCGCTTCGCCGAAACTGGCTTCATAGTCGTAATCGAGCGCGCGATAGATTTCGACGAGCTTCGGATCATGCAGCAGGCCGTCCTCGCGCAACGCCTCGCCGGCGCGATTGTGCAGCGTCCACAACATGGTCTCCGGCACGCCGGTGAGATTGGGCGCGATCTTGTCCATGCGGCCTCCTCATGAAATACGCGCTCGCGCTACGCTTCGCGCTCGATCGCGCGCCAGCCGATATCACGGCGACAAAAGCCTTCTGGCCAGTCGATCGCGTCGACGCCCCGATAGGCGAGCGCCTGCGCCTCGCGAACCGAATCGCCGAGCGCGGTGACGTTGAGCACGCGCCCGCCGGCGGCGAGGAGCTTGTCGCCCTCCCGCCGCGTGCCGGCGTGGGTGACGGTGACGCCCGCGATCTCGCCGGCCCGCGCGAGGCCGTTTATTTCCGCGCCGGTCAGCGGCGTTCCCGGATAGCCCTGCGCCGCCAGCACGACGGTGAGCGCGGCCTTCGGCGAGAATCGGATCGCCCGCTCGGGCAGCGCGCCCGTCGCGCAGGCGAACATGAGCTCGAGCAGATCGTCCTCGAGGCGCGGCAGCATGACCTGCGTCTCCGGATCGCCGAAGCGCACATTGAATTCGATGAGCTGCGGCCCTCGGCTGGTCAGCATCAGCCCGACGAAGAGCACGCCCTGGAACGGCGCGCCCATCTCGCGCATGGCGCGCAGCGTCGGCGCGACGATCTCCCTCATCACGCGCGCCTCTGTCTCGGGCGTGAAGCAGGGCGCCGGCGAATAGGCGCCCATTCCGCCGGTGTTCGGCCCCGTGTCGCCGTCGCCGGCGCGCTTATGGTCCTGCGCCGAGGCGAAGGGCAGCGCGCGCGTCCCGTCGCAGAGCACGAAGAAGGAGGCTTCTTCGCCCTCGAGCTTTTCCTCGATGACCACTTCCGCGCCCGATTTGCCGAAGGCGCCGGAGAACATGGCCCTGACCGCCGTCTCGGCCTCCGCGAGCGTCTCGGCGACGACGACGCCCTTGCCGGCCGCGAGGCCGTCGGCCTTCACCACGATCGGCGCGCCCTTCTCGCGCAGATAGGCGAGCGCCTTCGTCTCGTCGTCGAAGCGCTCGTAATCGGCGGTCGGAATGGCGTTCGCCCGGCAGAGATCCTTGACGAATCCTTTCGAGCCTTCGAGCCGCGCAGCGGCCTTGGACGGGCCGAACACCGCGACGCCTCGCGCGCGCAGAGAATCGGCGAGCCCTTCGACGAGCGGCTGCTCCGGCCCGACGACGACGAGCTCTATGTTCTTTTCCGCGCAGAAGCGCGCGATGGCGTCATGATCCGCAGCGTCGAGACGAACGAGCTCCGCGACCTCGGCCATTCCGGGATTGCCAGGAGCGGCGTAGAGACGCGAAAGGCGCGCGCTTTTCGTGAGAGTCCGGGCGATCGCATGTTCGCGACCGCCCGAGCCGATGAGGAGAACATTCATCCTGTTTTCCGGATAAGCGACGTCTGGCCCTTCATTAGGGCTTCGCGCCTCCAGACGGAAGAGGGCGGCTCGCCGACGCCTATGCAGCGCCCGGCGATTCGTCGCAAAGACGCGCGCGTCGCGCTGCGTTTTCTGTTCACGAGACTCGCCCGAAGCAGCGGCGCCGGCGCGCTGCGGCCCGACGGCTTGAAATTCCCGCGGACCTGCGCTTCACGGCCACGTTTTCGCCGTTCATTTACGTTTTCTGGTTTTCATCGGCGCGCGCGGCGCGCGCAAAGGAGCGACGCGGGAGACGGGGCCGTTCCGGGCGACGTCCCAGGGTCATGGAGAGAGTCATGAAGGAGATTTCGGCACGGAAAATCGCGGGCGTCCTCGTCGCGCTCGGCCTCGGCGTCGCGCCCATCGTGACGGCCGCGCCGGCCGCCGCGGGCGATCCGGGAGCGGCGATCGCGGCGGGCATCGGCGGCTTCGCGCTCGGCGCGCTCGCCGGCAGCGCGGCGCATCCGGTTCCGCCTCCGCCGCCGCCCTATTATGGCGCGCCCGCCTATTATCCGGCGCCGGTCTATGAGGCGCCGCCGCCTTATCGCTGCTGGCGCGAGCGTCGCCCGGTGTTCGACGAATTCGGCGTCGTGATCGGCTATCGCCCCACCCGCGTCTGCCAGTAAGGCGCGCGGAGCGCGAAGCTCCGGCTCGCCTTTGCGATTCCATGGCTCCTGCAACCTTCGACGTCGTCGCCGCGTTACAGCCCATGAGAGGCGCGGCCGACGCCGAGGCGAGAGTTCTTCGCTCCCGTCGGCCCCTCGCCGGGAGCGTCGAATCATGGTCGCATCGAGCCACCCCTCCACGACCCTTTCGAGAATTGTCGTCGGCGTGACCCTCGCCGCCGGTTTTGGCGCGGCTATTGCCGCCACGCCGTCGTTCGGCGCGCGCTCCGAGGCTCCCGCTTTTCCCATGGAGCGCGCCGGCTTCGGCGACAGCGCGACGGCGCTGCGCCCCTTCGGCTCCGGGCCGGCCATTCTGGTCGGCCGCGCCTATGGCCCCGATGACGAGGATTGCGTGCTCGCGGTCACGCGCGTCGAGGGCGCCGACGGCCAGTTCAGCGTCGCCCGCGGAATCGCCTGCCCGCAGTGAGCGCGCCCCTATCGGACGACGATGCGGCCCATGCCCCAATTGGGCTCGACGCGCGGACGCCGCGTGCGGAATTGGCCTTTCAGCACCAGCGCGAAGGCGATGGCGTCGAGGCCGGCGAGCGTCAGCCACCAGAGCTGCTCGGCCGCCGGTCCGAGGACGCAGATCGTCAGCCCCGTCGCCAATCCGCCGAGCAGGAAGGGCGCGAGCACCGGCCGGGTCCGGCCGATGACGTAAAAGGCGCGCGCGACGACCGCCGCGAGGCCGAAGGCGCCGAGAATTCCGAGGTCGAACCACACCTGGAACAACAGGCTGCGCGGCGTGTCCGGATAGAGATAATGCCCGGCGACGCCGAACACGGCCGCGCCGAAGCCATGGCCGATGAAGAGCCGCGGCCCGTCACTGGCGATGATTCGCCCCCAAGTCTCGAGCGGCGCCGCGAAAGCGGGCAGGCGCTCCGGCGCGGCGAGATGCATGAGGATCGGCGCCAGCGGCGCGAGCAGGATCAAGCCCGCGGCGGTGATCGCCAGCAGCGAGCCGGCGCGTCGCGCCTTGCCGAAGGACAGCGTCAGCACGAGCGCGCCGACGATCAGCGCCGGCAGCGCATTGGGCGCCCGCGCCAACAGACAGGCGGCGACGCTGACGAGCGCGACGACGGCGGCCGACACCCAGCGCCCGCGCAGCGCCAGCGCGCCGAGCGCCGGCCAGATCGCCAGCGCGAGGCCGAGGCCGGCGCGCTGCAAGGCGTTGCTGTCGAGATCGACCGGCTGTCCGCCGCCGCTCGCCGAGACGAGGGCGACGGCGGCGAGCGCGGCGGCGGCGGCGGCCGTGCCGATGGGCAGCAGATTGAGGTTGGAGGTCTTGGTGCGCGCCGGCAGCAGCGCGCAAGCGGCGGCGACGAGCGCCAGAGTGGCGACGCTCTTGGCGAATCGCTCGGCCGGGCCGGCCCCGAAGGGCGTCCAGGCGAGCGACAGGCCCGTCCAGCCGACAAAGAAGAAAGCGGCGAATGCGGTCGGCGTCAGCGCCAGAACGGCGATCTCGCGCAAGCGGCGCGTCTCCGGCGCGAGGCTCGCCGAGAGCAGCAGCAGAGCGGCGCCGATGGGCAGCAGAATATAGACGGTCTGCCGCGTCAGGATCGGCGCCAGCTGCGAGATGATGAACAGCAGCATGATGCTGAGACGCGCGAGAAGGCGCGCCGCCTCGGCGGCCGGATCGTCAATTGTGCGTCGCGAAACATTGGACATGGCGGCGGCGTTCGGCATAGGGCGCCCGCCCGGCAGGCGGCGCGGAGAATTCTAATGTTTGTGTTTCGGCGAATCCATGGACGCGCCGCCGTTGCGCCGCGGCAATCTGCGCCGCGACGTCACTTTTTCGGAAGGTGTGTCTCTTTTGCCCATTCCTCACGTACGCAAGCGTCCCCCTCCTTCGGGAGAGCCTTCCCGGCGAGTACGGAAAGGTCTTCCGCAGGCAGGAGCCGCGCCAGCGCCCACACGGCGGCGCCGCGCGCGAGCGGCGAGGGATCGGCGAGCATCGGCTCGACCGCGGCGGCGAGCGCCGGGATGTTCGAATTGCCGATCGCGATCGCGACATTGCGGCGAAAGCGCGCGTGGCCGAGCCGCTTGACCGGCGTTCCGGCAAACAGCGCGCGAAACCCCGAATCGTCGAGCGCGGCGAGATCGGCGAGGCGGGGCGCGGAGAGCTCCTCGCGCAAGGCGAGCTTCGCATCCCGCGCGCCGCGGGCGAATTTGTTCCAGGGGCAGACGGAAAGACAATCATCGCAGCCGAACACGCGATTGCCGATCGCTTCTCGAAACTCGCGCGGAATCGGGCCCTTGTGCTCGATGGTGAGATAGGCGACGCAGCGTCTCGCGTCGAGCCGATAGGGCGCCGGAAAGGCCTTGGTCGGGCAGATGTCGAGACATTTGCGGCAGGAGCCGCAATGGTCCCGCTCCGGCGCGTCGGGCTCCAGCGCGAGATCGGTGAAGATCGCCCCGAGCAGGAGCCAGGAGCCGAAGCGGCGCGAGACGAGATTGGTGTGCTTGCCCTGCCAGCCGAGCCCGGCGGCCTGGGCCAGAGGCTTCTCCATCACCGGCGCCGTGTCGACGAAGACCTTGACCTCGCCGCCGCCGGCCTGCGCCAGCAGGTAGGAGGCGAGCTGCTTCAGCCTTCCCTTGACGACCTCGTGATAGTCGCGCCGACGGGCGTAGAGGGAGATCGCGCCGCGCTCGGGCCTGCCCAGAATCGCGAGCGGGTCGCCGGCCGCGCCATAATCGACGCCGAGCATGACGATGGAGCGCGCCTGCGGCCAGAGCGCTTTCGGCGAAGCGCGGCGATCGGCGGTCTCCTCCATCCAGCCCATGTCGCCATGGGAGCCGGCGGCGAGCCATTCGGCGAGATGCGCGCCCGTCTGCGGCGGCGCGCTCGCGCTGGTGATGGCGCAGAGGTCGAGGCCGAGCTCGGCCGCGCGGCGGCGCAGCCGCTCCTCGAGGCTCAGAAGTCCAGCTCGGCGTAAACCGGCCCCGGCGTCATGCCCGGTGTGCGATCGGCCAGCAGGGGACGGAAGGCCGGCCGCGACTTGATGCGCTGATACCAGTGCTTGACCGTCTCGTCTTCGTCCCATGGCACGTCGCCCAGATAGTCGACGCAGGAGAGATGGGCCGCCGCGGCGAAATCCGCATAGGTCAGGGACTCGCCCGCAAGCCACCGCCGCGCTTCGGTCAGATAGCCGATGTAGCGGATATGGGGACGCAGATTGGCGCGCGCGACCCGCAGCAGATCCATGTCCGGCGCGCCGCCGCCGATCTCCAGAGCGAGAAAGCGCTTGTAGACTTTCTCCGTGACCAGGAAATTCGTCACCTCGTCGAAGAATTTGCCGTTGAACCAGTCGATGAGCCGGCGCGTCTCGACGCGCTCGCGCAGGCCGCGCGGCATCAGCCGCAGGCCGCTGAAATCGCTCGGCAGGCAGTCCTCGAGATATTCGACGATGACGCTCGCGCCCGGAATCACGGTCCCGTCGTCGTCGACCAGAAGCGGCGTCCGGCCGGCCGGGTCGAGCGTCAGAAACTCCCGCCGCCGCTCCGCCGCCCGCTCCTCGATCAGCGTCGTCTCGATCCCATATTCGGCGAGAATCAGCCGCACGAAGCGGGAATGGGGGCAGAGCGGATGATGATAGAGAGTGGGCATGGAGCCGTGGTGTGACGGCGAAACGCCGGATCGTGGAACCGAAGCGGAGCCGACCGTATAAGTCGGCGCGTGCGCCGCCACAAGCGCAGAGATTATGCGCCGCGGCGGCGCGAAACGGCTCCACCTCATTGAAAATAATGTGCTTCGCGACGACCTCCTCCGGCGCCTGCGACACTGTCCGCCACCCGCCTTTTTTATGGGCGGCGTTAATGATTCGTTTCTCTTTCGCGGCCCTGGCGCTCACAGCACGATCACCTGCGCGCCGATTTTCACGCGGCCGAAGAGGTCGGCCACATCCTCGTTGAGCATACGGATGCAGCCCGAGGAGACCGCCTGTCCGATCGACCAGGGCTCGTTGGAGCCGTGGATGCGGAACATGGTGTCGCGCTCGCCCGAATAGAGATAGAGGGCGCGGGCGCCGAGCGGATTGTTCTCGCCGCCTTCCATATGGCGCGGCAGGTCCGGCCGGCGCTTCAGCATGGCCGCGGGCGGCGTCCAATCGGGCCATTGCGCCATGCGGCCGATGCGGGTCTGGCCGCTCCAGGCGAAGCCCTCGCGGGCGACGCCGACGCCATAGCGGATCGCGCGCCCGTCCGGCAGCGAGAGATAGAGCAGGCGGTTTTTGGTGTCGACGGTGATGGTTCCGGGCGCCTGACCGGTCGGGTCTTCGACGATCGCGCGGGTCGAGGTCGGATATTCGCGGGCGACGCGCGCATCCTCCGTCTGCGCCGCGACGGAGCGGCCCTCGAAGAGCGCGAGGAAAGGATTGCTCTCGGCGCGGGCCGCTGGAGCGCAGGAAACCGCGGTCGCGGCGACGGCGGCGAAAAAGGCGGCCTCGGCGCCGCGGGCCGAAATTCGTGAGCTCATGACGTCCTCCCGTCTCGTCCGGATGTTCGATGGCTCCGGTGTAGCGGGAACGCGGGCGCAGATTCGTGCGTCGGCGCACAGAGCGCGCCGAGGTTGCGGGACGAGCAGGACGCTGGAGAGCAGAAAACTGGAGAGCAGAACACGGAAGAATATGACGCTTGCCGGCGTCGTCCGAAGCCGGGTTCGAGGAGCAAGACCAAAGCCTCACCCTCACCCGAGCGCAATATCCGACGTCCTCAGATCGTCTTGCCCTCGAAACGGCAGAGATCGGCGATGATGCAGCGCTCGCATTCCGGCCGGCGCGCCTTGCACACATAGCGCCCGTGCAGAATGAGCCAGTGATGCGCGTGCAGCTTGAAGCGCTCGGGCACGATTTTCTCGAGACCCGCCTCCACCTGCTCGACGGTCTTGCCTGAAACGAGCGGCAGCCGGTTGGAGAGGCGGAAGATGTGCGTGTCCACCGCGATCACCGGAACATGGAAGGCGATGTTGAGCACGACATTGGCCGTCTTGCGGCCGACGCCGGGCAGCGCCTGCAGCGCCTCGCGGTCGCAGGGCACGTCGCCGCCGTGCTTCTCGATGAGCTGCGCGCTGAGGGCGATGACATTCTTGGCCTTGGTCGGATAGAGGCCGATCGTCTTGATATGCTCGCGCAGCCCGTCTTCGCCGAGCGCGAGCATTTTTTCCGGCGTGTCGGCGACTTTGAACAGCGCGCGCGTCGCCTTGTTGACGCCTGCGTCGGTCGCCTGCGCCGAAAGAACCACGGCGACGAGCAGGGTGAAGACATTCACATGCTCGAGCTCGCCTTTGGGATGGGGGTCGGCCGCCTCGAGGCGCGTGAAAATCTCCTCGATTCGCGCAGCCTCGCGGCCGCGCGGCGACGCGGGGCACCGCGCCTTTGCGAGCGAGCTCTTTCCGTTCGGCATAAAGGCGTTATAACTCGACGTCTCGGAGAACGAAAGGCGGCGACGTGACGGCGAGCGCTCCTTCGACGACGGCCATTTATCAAGCGCGGCTCATCCCGCATCGCTCGATGACGCCACGGCAGGCGCATTTGTTCATCCTGCTGTTCGGCGCGGGGACCTGCGTGCTGTCGCTCCCCTTCTTTATTCTCGGCGCCTGGCCGGTGATCGGCTTCATGGGGCTCGACGTGCTGGCGCTCTATGTCGCCTTTCGCGTGAGCTTCCGCTCGGCCGAGGCCTTCGAGAGCCTGCGCTTGACGCCTTTCGAGCTGGCGATCGTGAAGGCGAGCCCCTATGGCGCGCGGCAGGAGCGGCGTTTCGACACTTATTGGCTGCGGCTCGAGGCGGAGACGGACGAGGAGTTCGGCACGCAGCGCGTGCTCCTCGTCTCGCGCGGCGAGCGCGTCGAGATCGGCGCATTTCTGGCGCCGGAGCAGAAGGCGGCGCTCGCCGCGGAGCTGTCCCGCGCGCTGGCGGAAGCGAAGCGCGGGCCTTTCCATTCGTAAAGCGTTTCCAGCCGAAGCGGACGACGGTTCGGCGTCGGAAACGCGTCAAAGTGTGAAGCGCGTTTTCGGGTGGCGGCGGCGCCCGCCGCGGGCGATGATGCGCGCATGGCCCTCGCCGTCCAACCCTGTCTTCCCGCCCCGGAGCCGTGGCTCGGCGACGACTACGCCGCCGTCGCGCGGACGATCCACTTCATCGGCGAGAATTGGCGCCGGCAGCCTTCGGTCGAGGAGATGGCGCGCGCCGCTCGCGTCTCCGAACAGCATTTGCGCGCTCTGTTCCGGCGCTGGGCTGGGCTGTCGCCCAAGGAGTTTCTGGAGGCGCTGACGCTGCGCCACGCCCGCGCTCTGCTCGACGGGCCATGCAGCCTGCTCGACGCCTCGCTCTCGCTCGGCCTCTCCGGACCGTCCCGGCTGCATGATCTCTTCGTGACCCACGAATCGCTGACGCCGGGCGAGTTCAAGCGCAAAGGCGAGGGGCTCGACATGCGCTACGGCTTCCATCCCTCGCCCTTCGGCGAGGCGATTCTCGTCGCGACGGAGCGGGGCCTCGCCGGCCTCGGCTTCGCGGACGGCGCGCGCGAGGCGGCGCTCGAGGATTTGCGCCGCCGCTGGCCGAAAGCGCGATTTTCGCTGGACGAGAACGCGACCGCGCCTTTTGCGCGGCGCGCCTTCGACCCGGCGGAATGGTGGCCGGAAAGGCCCTTGCGCCTCGTGCTCATCGGCTCCGAATTCGACGTTTCGGTCTGGGAGGCGCTGCTTTCGATCGAAATGGGCCGAGCGACCACTTATGGCGCGATCGCGCGCCGTCTCGGCAAGCCGGGCGCCGCGCGGGCCGTGGGCGCCTCCGTTGGACGCAATCCCGTCTCCTTCGTCGTGCCCTGCCATCGCGTGCTCGGCGCGAGCGGCGCGCTGACCGGCTATCATTGGGGCCTGACGCGCAAGCAGGCGATCATCGGCTGGGAGGCGGGACGGATCGCGCGCGCTCCGTCGCCCTCGCGTAGCGCCATTTGATTCGCATGCGCTTTTCCGACAATGCTTCGCAGTTTTCGGGAACAGCCGTAGCTGCTGGACGCCAAGGCCGAGACGCGCCATATTCCGGGCGGTTCGACAAGGTCCCCCACATGAGCGCCGCCGTCGCATTCGATACGTTGAAGTTCGTGGAGAAGCTCGAGGCCGCCGGCGTGCCGCACGCACAGGCCAAGGCGACCGCCGAAGCTTTCGCCGAGGCGACAAGCCAGGAACTGGCGACAAAGTCCGATCTCGCCGTCGTGAGGGCCGATCTCGCCGTTGTGAAGACCGACCTCGAGACGAAGATCGAAAAGGCCGAGTTGCGCCTCGAGGCCAAGATCGAGGCCACCAAGGCCGAGATCATCAAATGGCTGTTCGGAACGATCGGCTTTCAGACGCTCGTCATTCTCGGCGCCGTACTGGCGCTCGCCAGGATGGCGCATAGCTAGAGCATGTTCCCGAAAAGTACGAAGCGGTTTTCGGAGAAGAACATGCGAATTCAAAGAGCTTTTAGAGCGAATTCGGGCATGATTCGTCCGAATGCGTTTCTAAGCTTTTGTTTGACGGGTTTCCGACGCCGAACAGGCGTCCACTTCGGCTGGAAACGCTCTCGACTGACGAGATTCGCGCAGCCGAAAAGAACGGACATGCCGTCAACGGCGCCGGTCGATCCGCTCGAAATGCGCCTCGGCCTCGCGAATCAGCCGCTCCTCGTGGATTTTCCAATAGCGCCACAGCGCGATGACGCCGGCGACGGCGCCGGCGAGGCCGATCCAGCCGAGCGGCCCGGCGACGCGATGGATGGCGGCGCCGAACACATAGCCGCCGAGGCCGAAGACCAGCGACCAGCAAACGCCGCCCGACGCGTTGTAGAAAAGAAATTTCAGCGGGTCGAACCGATTGGCGCCGGCGAGCAGGGCCGCCAATATGCGCAATAGCGCGATGAACCGGCCGAAAAAGACGATCGCGCCGCCCCAGCGCATGAAGAGATACTGCCCGAGCCGCAATTGCGGCGGCCCGATCCCGATATGGGAGCCGTAGCGCATCAATAGGTTGACGCCGAATTCGCGGCCGATCCAGAAGCCGATATTGTCGCCGACGATCGCGCCCGCCGCGGCCGCCAGCATGATCATGAAAATGCTCATATTGCCGGTATGGCCGGCGTAGATCGCCGCGCCGACGAGCGTCGTCTCGCCGGGGAGCGGAATTCCGGCGCTCTCCAGCGCGACGATGAAGAATATGGCCCAATAGCCATAGGTCGTCAGAATAGAAATGATCTGAGCTTCGTCGATCAGTCCCGACATTCGCCGCCCCTGCCATTTCGACCGAGGGGCGGGATTGTCGCCGCCGGATAGGCCTCGCGCAAGAGGCGCGCGACCGGCGTCAGCGCGCGTCGAGACGCGCGGCGCGCAGCCGGGCGATCCCGTCGAAGGAGAGGCCGCCGCCGCGCTGGAGGAAGGGCGGGCTTAAGGCCTTCACGTCGTCGGCGAATTGCGCGCCGCCCTCCAATGCCTTCTCGACCACTCTGCGAAGCCCGCTCAATATCGGCTGATCGCAGCCGGCCATCTCGCGCGCGAGCTGGGCCCGCTCCGTCTCACCCGCCCGCAGCGCGAAATCGCGCACCACCACGGCCACGAAACGACCTTCGCTGACGCCGTTCTCCTGCGCCACGGCGCGCACTCTTTCCGCAAAGACGCCCCCGATGCAGCTGGTCGCCGCCTGCGCGACCTTGTCGTTCGAGCATGAATGGATCAGATCGGTGACGAGCATGACCTTTTCTCCGTCCTGCGAACGAAACTCTCCTGCTCCGTCGAAATGCATTTCGATAATCCCGTATCTTTGCGGCCCCTGCGCGCCCGCATTGTCGGCTTATGTCCCCGAACGCCGCCCCTGCGTATGTTTCTCGCCCATACGCAAGGGTCGGATACGCAAAAGCCGGACCAGATTTCTCGAAGTCTTTCCCCTCGGCTGTCTTCGCCGCTATATCGACGCAAATCCGAGCTTCATTCGGAATCTATTGTATCGTTTCGGCGTCCCGCCCGGCGCCGCGTAAGCAAAACGTCGTAGAAGTGAAAAGGTTTCATCGCGTTCCGCTTTGTCCAGAGGGCCGGGGCGGCAAAGACCTTGCCGCGGGTCGAAGCGGCGAGATTTTTGAAAGGAAAGTCATCGATGACGGCGGGTCCGCGCCGCTCGCGGCGACTTTCATTGGGGGATGTCGATTGGAGGAAGGTCGATGGAACGTCGCGCTTTTATGAAATTTCTCGTTGTCGGAGCGGCGGCGGCCCTCGCCGCGGGGCCCTCGCAGGCGTTGACCTCCGTCGCGCCGCTCGACGCGCCCCTCGCGCCCGAGCCCGCGCCGCAAGCCGCCGTGGCGACGCAGGAGGATATCGAGCAAGCACACGTCGAAAAGACCCAGTGGTATTATCGTCGCCGCTATTGGCGGCGCTATTATCGGCCGCGCTACCGGCGCCGTCGCCGCTACTTCTATTACTACTGACGATCGAAGGCGCGCGCGGCCGCGGATTCCGGCCGCGCGCCGCGCCTCACCAGGCGCCGACGTTGGGCATGGAGCTCCAGGGCTCCGCCGGCGGCAGCGGCGCGCCTTTCTGCAACAGCTCGATCGAGATTTGATCCGGCGAGCGGACGAAGGCCATATGGCCGTCGCGCGGCGGCCGGTTGATGGTGACGCCCGCCTGCTGCAAGCGCGCGCAGACGGCGTATATGTCGTCGACGGCGAAGGCGAGATGGCCGAAATTGCGGCCGCCCGAATATTCGTGCTCGTCCCAATTATAGGTGAGCTCGACGAGCGGAGCGCCCGCGCCCTGCGCCTGCGGAAGGTCCTGCGGCGCGGCGAGATAGACGAGCGTGTAGCGGCCCTTCTCATTCTCGGCGCGGCGCGTCTCGACGAGGCCGAGCTTGCCGCAGAAGAAGTCCAGCGAGCGGTCGAGATCGCCGACGCGGATCATCGTGTGGAGATATTGCATGGTTGCGCGCCTTTGTGCGGTGGAGGGGCGAGAATAAAGTCTTTCCGTGTTTCATTGAAACATGGAAACAGCCTCGGCTTTTGTCTCGACGCGTTTATGACGCCGAGCCGGCGTCCGGCCGCTCCGGCGCACGCCCCCGCGTGATGCGAAGCTTCAGAGGCCGCGGGCCCAGGCCGGGCGCAGCGGCGCCTCCTCCGGCGCAGCGATGGCGGCGCGCAATTGCGCGAGCAGACGCGCCTTGTCCGCGCCGAGCGCGCCGCGCAGGACCAGCCAATTGGAGGCGTGGTCGCTGCGGAAAACGGTTCGCTTCAATTCGAGCCGCGAGAGGAACGCCTCCATCTCGCGCAGCAGCCCGGGAACGTCGAGCGGCTCGAAATCCCGGAATTTGGCGCGGAAACGCGCCTCTCCCTCGGGAAAGCCGACGACGAGCGTGGCGAGGAACTCCGGCTGAGCGGCGTTGATCAGCGCGGCCGAATTGGCGGCGTGCGGACCGCTCAGCGACGCGCCGCCGAGCCCGTTGAGGATCATCACGGAGCGCTTGATTCCGGCCTCGCCGAGCTTCTCCAGCGCCTGCCGCGTCGAGGCGAAGGTCTCGCCCTTCTCGACGCGCGCGAGCACGTCGTCGTCGCCCGATTCCGCTCCGACATAGACGAGCGACAGGCCGAGCTCGGCGAGCGCGCGCAGCTCCGCGACGGATTTGCGGCCGACATTGCGCGGCAGGCAGTAGCTCGACACGCGGCGCACGCCGGGCAGCGCGCGGCGGATCGCCTCGAGAATGGCCGCGAGCCGGCGCGTGGACAAGGTCATGGCGTCGCCATCCGCGAGAAACACGCGCGTGACCGAGCCGCCGTAGCGCTCGCCGCAGCGCCTTATGCTCTCCATCACCTCCGCCTCGTCGCGCGGCCGGAAGCGCTTCTGCGGCGCGGTGTACATCTCGCAGAAGGCGCAGCGGTTCCACGAGCAGCCGTCGGTCACGGGAAGGATCAGCGACTGAGCTTCGCTCGGCGGACGAAAGACGGGCTCGACATAGCGGATGGGGGCGTCGGTCATGGCGCGAGTCTAGACCGGAATCCGATCCGATTGGATCGGATTCCGGTCTAGCTTTTCTTGCCTGGAGCGAATTCTGATCGCTCGAACGATTCGAGCGGAAAGCGCTCTAGCGCGAGGAGGAGGGAACGGAAACATGCCGGCTCGGTGAGATTTCCGTTCGTGACGCATCGGCGAAATTCGAGCCGACGCGATGCCCGCCATCGGATTCCCACATCGCGAGACCCTGCCGCCGTCATGGCCGGGCTTGTCCCGGCCATCTACGCCAAGCAGCTGAGAAATAGGAGGAAAGCGTCCGCCATCGATAGGTTCATCCCGCCTCGGGCGCCGCCGGAGCTTCGGCGTCGCGCCAGACTTCCGAGACGCCTCGGCGCGCCGGCGTGGATGGCCGCGACAAGCGCACGGCTGTCCGGCACAAAAATTGGTTGTACAAGCGCATGACATTGATTCTAATCCAGTCCTGAGTTTGGCGACT
>NZ_BGJX01000012.1 GCF_009811655.1 Methylosinus sp. Ce-a6
TCGACGATCTCCTGAAGGTCCTCCTTCGCCTCGTCGACGCCGGCGACGTCCTCGAACGTCACGCGGCCCTGCGTCTCGGTGAGAAGCTTCGCCTTGGACTTGCCGAAGCCGAGCGCGCGGCCGCCGGCGCCCTGCATCTGGCGTGACAGGAAGATCCACACGCCGAGGAAGGCGATGAGCGGCAGGCCGTTGATGAGCAGCGTCATCAGCCAGCTGTTGCCGTCGGCCGGCGGGCGGGCGCTGATGGCGACATTCTTCGCGGTCAGGCGCTGCACCAGCGACGGATCATTGGGCGCATAGGTCGAGAACGGCCGATTGTCGGAGAAGTGCCCGGTGATCTCATTGCCGGCGATGGTCACGTCATGGACCCGGCCGGAATCGATCTGCGTGAGCAATTCGCTGAAGCTGATATCGCGGATCGGAGTCCGCTGACCCGGCTGCTGGAACAGCATGACGAGCGCCACGACGAGCAGCCCGATGATCGCCCAGAGAGCGATGTTCCTGAAGTTTGCGTTCATGTCGAACCTTGCGAATGACGACTCCGATCCGGGCCATCCCGGAAAACAGAAGTCGTTTCCAGTAATCTAGGCGCGTCGGAAGCGATTGCCAAGAGATCGCCTCGCGCTATGGCTTCGTCCTGTTCCGATGCGCGGATCGCTTTGGTTTTGCGCGCGCGGGCCTCGGGTTTTGCGCGCGCGGGCCTCGGGCGCCGTTCGTCATACGATCGAAGCGTCGTGGCTTTTTTGCGGCTGTCATCCTTCCGGCTCGCGCGCGGCGCCGCGGCGGCGCGGCGGCTCGGGCGCGATGACGACGGCGCCGCCCCGGAAAAGGATCGTCGCTCCGCCGAGCGTTGTTTTGAAGCGCGCTTCCGTCGCGAGCGCTTCCGCGAGCGCGTCCCCGGCGCGCTCCAGACGCTCGAGCCGCGGCTCGCCGCCGCCGATGCGCGCGACCTCCGTGGCGAGAAGTCGCAGCAGCAGCTCGCGCGGCAGCGCGCGCAAAGACGCGGAGGCGGCGCGAAAGCTGCGCGCGCCGCGCTCCGCCGGCAGCGCCGCCGCGGCCTTTTCCGCGCTCCAGGCGAGCGCCTCCTCGGCGCGGGCGGCGCGGGCGGAGAGGCGCAGCAACGCCTGCGCATCGAGGCCCTGCGCCGCGAGCGTCGCGGCGAGCCGGCGCAGCCGCGCCCGGGCATAGGCCGGGTTCTCATTGGAGGGATCACGGAAATAGGGGTGGCCGGCCTCGGCGCAGACATGTTCGAGCGCCGCCTTGCGGAAGCCGAGCAGCGGCCGCAGCAGAGCGAGGCCGTCGATGCGGGACTCCGCGGCCATCGCCGCGAGACCAGCGACGCCGCTGCCGCGCGTCAGCCGGAAGAGAACGGTCTCCGCCTGGTCGTCGGCGTGATGCGCGGTGACGATCGCGCTCGCGCCGATCCCGCGCGCGAAGGCGCAGAGCAGACGATAGCGCGCCTCCCGCGCCCGCTCCTGTATGCGGGTCTGCGGCTTTTCGCCCTCCCATCGCAGAATATGATGCGCAAAGCCTAATGCGCGCGCCCATTCGCCGACTTGCTCCGCCTCCAGCGCGGATTCCGGGCGAAGCCCGTGGTCCACGGTGGCGATCTCGATGCGTTTTTTCGCCCGCAGCGGCCAGCGCGCGGCGAGCAGCGCCAAAGCGACGGAGTCCGGCCCGCCCGAGACCGCGAGCAGCAGCGCCTCATGGGCGGCGAGCGGCGCGAGCGCGCGGGAGGGGTCGGGCAGGGGCGGCTCAGCGGGCATGAGCGCCCATATGAGCGCCCGTCAGCATCGGACCTTCTTGCTCTCTTGCTGGGCGATCTCCTTCACCCGCGCCGGCGCCCCCGGATATTTCACCGGCAGCTCGCCGAAGGAGGCGCAGGCCTGCTCATTTGCGCCGATCTCATGCAGCGATTGGCCGAGCCTCAGCATGGCCTCGGGCCCCTGGGGCGCGCTCGGATGCTTGGCCGTGATCTCGAGATATTTCTCCGCCGCCTCGCGATAGCGCTTACGCAGAAAGTAGCTCTCGCCGAGGTTGAAGATCGCCTGCGGCGCCAGCCGGCTCTTCGGGTTGCGTGTGAGAAAGCCGGCGAAACCCGTTTCGGCGGCTTCATATTCGCCTTGACGCAATTTGGCGACGGCGAGGTCGAACTCGTCCTTCGGCGTCTGTGGCGGCGTGGCGGCGGGCGAGAGCGCGGCGGAGGGGCCGGGCGCAGGCTCGGCGGGCGGCGTCTCGCCGAGGCGTCCATGGGTCAGATCGAGCGGGGCGCCGGGCGAGCGCAGATCGGCGGCGCCGGCCGTCGCTCCGGCGGCGCCGGCGGCCGGCAGAGGCGCGCTCGGCGGCGTCGCGCCGAGAGGGCGGGGCGCGCCCGGCGCGTTCGGATTGGCGCCGGGATCGAAGGCGTCGCCGCGCCGCAGCCCGCCCGGAGAAATGGCCGCTGGACCGGGCAGGGGCGGCGCCTCGGGCGCGACACGCGGAGCCTGTTGCTGTTGAGCGGCGAGCGGGGGGAGAGCGGCGCTCTCCTGAGCGCGGCGCAGCTGATCCTCGAGCCGTCGCATGTTGTGCTGCAGCTCCTCGACGAGCCCGTTGAGAAGGCGGATCTGGTTCTCGAGCCGGTCGATGCGCACGCTCGCCGCGCTCGCCTCGCGCGCCGCCGCATCCTCCTCGGGGACGCGCTGGCCGAAGAGCTGCGTCACATCGAGCCGGCGGCCGATATTCTGGCCGATGTTCTGAATTCCCTGCCCGATCCTGTCGAGCCGCAGGCCTTCGGTGGATTCGGCGGCGAAGGCCGAGCCGGCGATCATGACGACGCCCAAAAGGGCGCCGGCGAAAATGGGGCGTGACGAAAGGATCATGTCGGAATCGTCTGTAAGATCGGTGCGGGACGAGGGGTAGCATAAGCCGCCTTTCGGCCAAAGTTTGACGAAGCCGCGGCGGGAGCTCCGCTGTTGTGGCGAGGCCGGGGTTTCACCGCTACTCTCCGCACGGGTGTTTCCTCAAGTCTTCGTCGCTCGCGCATGCGGTTGGGTTCCGTTTTCGTCCTTTCGGCGCTGCTCGCGGGCGGCGCATTCTGCATTCGCCTCGCGACGGCGCAGGAGACGGCGAGCCCTTGCGCGCTCGAAACCGCCGTCCCGGTCGAGATCGCGGCGGTCTCGCAAGAGCTCGATCTTACGACCATGGACGGCCGAGGTCTCGCGCTCGCCGGGGTCGAATTCCCTTCGGGCGCGGCGGCCAGCGAGACTGTGCGGCGATTTCTCGCCGAGCGCGTCGGCGCGGGCCGGCTCGTCTTTCTGGCGGCGGTCGCGACGGCGCCGGATCGCTGGGGGCGCATCCCTTCGGGCGTCTTCGTCGAAGGGCGGGGGAGCGAGGCGCCGCTCGTCTCGCTCGCAGAAGAGCTGATCGCCGCCGGACTCGCGCGCTTTCGCCCCGATCCGGCCGCATTCGCCTGTCGCAATGGGCTGCTCGCGGCGGAAGCGCAGGCGCGCGGACGAAAGCTTGGACTTTGGGCGTCGGGCGAGTATCACATCGTCGACGCCGGTCGGCCCGAAGCGCTCTTTGGACAGAAGGGCATGGTTCTCGCGGAGGGCGTCGTCGGCGCGATCGGCGAGGCCGGGGGCTCCCTCTATCTGAACTTCGGGCCGCGCCGTTGGACGGATTTCGCTGTCGTGATCTGGAAACGCAATCTCGAGACATTCGCGCGCGCCGGAACGCCGCCGCGACTGCTCACGGGGCGGCGAGTGCGCGTGCGAGGATTGATTGACACAGTTTCAGGACCGCGCATGGAACTCGTCTCGCCGGCGCAGATCGAGCTCGTCGACGAACCGCTCGGCGAGCCGCGCCGGCCGTGAGGCGCGGCGGAGCGGCGCGCTGCTCGCCGCGCTCGCGGTCCTCCTCGCTTTCGCCCTCGCCGGTTGCGCCCAGCTCGAGCGCCAGGGCGAGATGCTCAACGCCGGCGCCGCGCCGCATGGCCGACTGCCGACCACGGTTCCGCGGACGCTCGGCGGCGAGCAGCCGTCCTCGTCCGAGCACAAGGAGCTCGTCGCGCAATTCGGCGGCGAGTATCGTTTCCCCTCCGCGGAGCGATATCTCGACGAGATTCTGGTCAAGCTCGCGCAGGCGAGCGACACGCCGGGGCAGGCCGCCTATAAGGTGACGATCCTCAACACGCCGGTCGTCAACGCTTTCGCGCTGCCGAGCGGCAATCTCTACATCACGCGCGGCCTTCTCGCGCTCGCCGGCGACGCCTCGGAGGCGGCCGCGGTGATGGCGCATGAGATCTCCCATGTGACGGCGCGGCACAGCGCCCTGCGCGCCGAGCGCGAGCGCGAGGCGGAGGTCATCAGCCAGGCCGCCGCGGTCATTCAGAGCAAGCAGAAGGGCGACGACGTTCGCGCCTCGCAGCGTCTCTCCTTCGCGAGCTTCTCGCGCCAGCAGGAGCTGGAGGCGGATGCGATCGGCGTGCGCGTGGTGGCGCGCGCAGGATTCGATCCCTACGGCGCGTCGCGGTTTCTGGCCGCGCTCGGCAGATCGGCGGAACTGCGCGCCGTTCTCTACGGCAAGAAGAAATCGTCCGATCTCGACATATTGGCGACCCATCCCTCGACGCCCGATCGCGTCGCCAAGGCGGTGGCGGCGGCGCGGCAGATCAGCGCGCCGGGCGTCGGGACGCGCGACCGCGAGGGCTATCTCGCCGCGATCAACGGCCTCGCCTATGGCGACGATCCCAATGACGGCTTCGTGCGCGGCCGCAAATTCACCCATCCGCGGCTGCGCTTCACCTTCGTCGCGCCGGACGGCTTTCTGCTCGAGAATTCCAGCGAGGCCGTTTTCGGCGTGAAGGAGGGCGACGACGAGGCGTTGCGGCTCGACCGCGTGCGCGCGCCGACCGGCAAGACGCTCGAAGCCTATGTCGAATCAGGCTGGGTCGACGGACTGCTGCGCTCGTCGACGAGACGCATCGACGTCAATGGATTGCCCGCCGTCGTCGCCAGCGCGCGCGCCGGCGAATGGAACTTCAAGCTGGCCGTCATCCAGATCGACGACGAGCTCTACCGTCTCATCTATGCGGTGCGCGCGCTCGACGAGGCGACCGAGCGACGATTTGCCGCCTCCGTGGCGACATTCCGTCGCTTGCGCTGGGAAGAGACGCTCGACGTGCGTCCGCTGCGCCTCTCCGTCGTGACCGCAGGCGCGGAGGACACGGTGGAAACTATGGCGCAGCGCATGGTCGTTCCCAATCGCCCGCTCGAATACTTCCAATTGCTGAACGGGCTCGAGCAGGGAAGCCGCCTCACGCCCGGCGAGAGATACAAGCTCGTCGTCGAGTGAGAAACGCTCGCGGCGATGGAACCGTCGCGCTCCGAGAATGTTGTAAGCCTTAGAATTCCCGGGGGGCGGACGGGCAGGCGCCGGTTGCGCCGAGGCCGGTTGCGCCGAGGCTTGGGGATTCTCGTCAATCGAGGCATTGTCGTAGCGCCATTCGTCGATCGATCTTTTTCGATCGAAGCCTTTCGCGCGCTCGGCAGCAGCCACCCCGGAGAGCGAGAATGGCTTATTTGCCCGGAGTCGGACGCGAACTCGTGAAAGCGGCGATGGATGCGCCGTTTCTCGAGCGCGAAGAAGAAAAACGTCTGGCGATCGCGTGGAAGGACAATCGAGACGGAGAGGCGTTGAACAAGCTCGCCTCCGCGCATATGCGGCTGGTGATCGCGCTCGCGGTGCGTTTTCGCCATTACGGCCTTCCCGTGGCCGATCTCGTGCAAGAGGGGCATGTCGGCCTGTTGGAGGCCGCGGCGCGTTTCGCTCCGGAGCGCGACGTGCGCTTCTCCACCTATGCGACCTGGTGGATCCGCGCTTCGATCCAGGATTACGTGCTGCGCAATTGGTCGATCGTGCGCGGCGGCACCAGCTCCTCGCAAAAGGCGCTGTTCTTCAATCTTCGCCGGCTGCGCGCCAAGCTCGCGCATGCGCCGCAGTCGGAGTCGGGCGACGCTTTCCAGGCGATCGCCGGCGCCATCGGCGTCTCGCGCGCCGATGTCGAGCTGATGAATTCGCGCCTCGCCGGTTCGGACGTCTCGCTCAACAGCCAATTGGTCGAGGACGATTCCTCGACCTCGGCCGAGCGCATGGATTTTCTCGTCGACGATCGGCCGCTGCCCGACGAAATCGTCGAGGACAGAGTCGATTCCGATCGTCGCGCGCGCTGGCTCGCCGATGCGCTGAAGCTGCTCTCCGAGCGCGAGCTGCGCATCGTGCAGGAGCGGCGTCTCAGCGAGAGTCTCGTCACGCTGGAATCGCTCGGCGATCGTCTCGGCATCTCGAAGGAGCGCGTGCGGCAGATCGAAAACCGCGCGCTCTGCAAGCTGCGCAAGGCGCTGACCAAGGCGCAGGAGGCGCCGACTCCGGCCGAGTGACACAGTTTCCGCATGAATGCTTCGCATTCCGCAAGGTCGTCTTTGCGAGGAGCGGAGCGACGAAGCAATCCAGAGCCGTCCCACGGCTCTGGATTGCTTCGCTTCGCTCGCAATGACGGCCGTGGCGGTCATCGCTTCTAGTGAAGCAATCATACGGAAACGGTATGGCACGGTTCCGATGCGAGGACCCGGACCGCGAGCCTTCAGCTCGCTCTTATCGAGCGGGACAACGGATGGGAGCTAGCATGAAGGTCAAAAAACGCGGCCCACTGGGCCGCGTTTTTTCTTCGATCCGACAGGGCTCTGGGTCAGGCGGCGCGTTCTTCGACGTCGTCGTCCTCTTCGCCTTCTTCGCTCACATCGTCGCCGGCGTCCGCGTCGCCCTTCGGACCGCCGCGGCGCGGGCCCTTCTGCAGGAAGGACTCGATCAGCTTGAGCGATTCCGAATCGATGAGCTTGCGCACGGCCGCGACCTCGCGCGCCATGCGGTCGAGCGCCGCCTCATAGAGCTGGCGCTCCGAATAGGACTGCTCCGGCTGCGTGTCCGACCGATAGAGATCGCGCACCACCTCGGCGATGGTGACGAGATCGCCGGAATTGATCTTCGCCTCGTATTCCTGGGCGCGCCGCGACCACATGGTGCGCTTCACGCGCGCGCGGCCGCTCAATGTGGCGAGCGCCTTGTCGACGACCTCGGCCTCGGCGAGCTTGCGCATTCCGACGGCGGCGACCTTGCTGGTCGGCACCTTCAGCGTCATCTTGTCCTTGATGAAGCTGACGACGAACAGCTCGAGGCTGAAGCCGGCCACTTCCTGCGTCTCGATGGCGATGATCTGTCCGACGCCATGGGCCGGATAGACGATGAATTCGTTGGTCTTGAATCCGAGCTTCTGCGCCGATGTCTTCGCCTTCACGGCGGGCGTCGGCTTGGCGGGGGCCGCCGACGCGGTGCGCGCCGCGATCAGGGCCTTGGGCGAAAGGGCCGAGCTCGCCGCAGCGCTGGCGGGCGCGGGGGCGGGGGCTCTGGGCGCCGGCGAAGATTTGGCGTTGACCGCCTTTCCTTGTGTCGGTTTTGCCACTGGAATGGTTTCGCTCGAAGCTGGAGGTGAAACGGACGCCGTCGCGCTCGGTTCGCTCGCGCCGCCCGCGGTCGGGGCGACAGTCGGAGACGAGGCGACGTCGGAGTGCTCTATATCGGTGTGGGTGGCGCTCTCGCGCAAGGGCGTTCTGATTCTCGTCTCCCCGGTTACGCCGGCCGTAACGGCGGTTGAAGTCTCATGTCCGGCTCCATGCGAGGCCTCCCGGCGGGCGGCCTCGACTCGCGCCTTTTCGACGGCGCCCGCCGGCGCCGAGGTCGTCACGACCGGCCCGGCGCTCTTTGCGATCGGCTCGGCGATCGGCTGGGCGGCCGCCGACTCGATTCGCCGCTCCGTCGGCGCGCTGCGCTTCGCCGAGCTGGCGCTCGTCGGCGCCTTGGCGGCGGGCTTTGCGGCTGCGCTCTTGGCGGGCGCGGCGTTTCGCGCCGCCGCGGATTTCGACGCGCCGGAGCGGGCCGCGCTGGCCTTGGCCGCGGTCTTGGCGGCGGCGCGCGTCCTCGTGGCGGTCTTGGCCGCGGTCTTGGCGGCGGCGGTCTTGGCCGCGGCGGTCTTGGCGGAGGCGGTCTTGGCGATGGTCTTGGCGGAGCTCCTGGTCGAGGAGTTGGCCCCCGCCGCCCTGCTCGCGCTCGTCCGCACGGAGGATTTGGCGGCCGCCTTGCCCGCGGCGCCGCGCGTCGAGGCCGTTCGCCCGCCGCCGGACTTCGAGGCCCGGCCGGCCGTCGCGGTCTTCGCCGTGGCGGTCGCGGTCTTCGTCGCCGTCTTCGACGGCTTGGCGGCGGCGTTCGCGCTCGCGGCCTTTTTCGTCCGCGTCTCGGCGGAAGCCGTCTTGTCCCCCGCGCCCTTCGTCGCGCCGCGCCGCGTTGCGGCGGCGGACGCCTTGCGGTTCCTTGCGGTCTTCTTGCTGGACGAGGGCATACGCGGATACTCCTTCTATTGTCCCGCTGTGGAGACGGGACGGGAAGCCTCGTGACCGAAGGGGCTGATCGCGCCCCGGCCAGGATAGCGCCAATGACCGCGCATACTGTGGCTGGCGAAAGTCCGACGCTCTACAATATAGGGCCGACGCGACTGCGGGCCGCCATCCTCGCCCGTTCTCGACGTCGGCGGCTGCTCACTCTCTCCGCTGCGGAGAGAGTGACGCTTGCGCCCCTCGCGCCCGAACGCTAATTCTTAATGTTCCGTATATCATGTGGAACGGCAAAAATCAAAGGAAAGGCGCCTGCGCCTTTCCTCATGGTTACGATCGGCCGCGAACCAGCCTTTGAAACCATTTACGATTTCGCGGCCCGGCGGCTGTGGACGGCGGGCGGCGTCAGTCGCCCTGTCCGGGCTCCGGCGAGAAATGCGCCTCGAGCTTGCCGGGTTTTCCGTCCCATTCCTTGGCGTCGGCCGGGGGATCGCGCTTGACCGTGACATTGGGCCAGAGCTGGGCGTATTCGGCGTTCAGCGCCATCCATTTCTCGAGGTCCGGCTCCGTGTCGGGCTTGATCGCCTCGGCCGGACATTCGGGCTCGCACACGCCGCAGTCGATACACTCGTCCGGGTGGATCACCAGCATATTCGCGCCTTCGTAGAAGCAGTCCACGGGACAGACTTCCACGCAGTCCATATATTTGCACTTGATACAGTTTTCTGTGACCACGTAAGGCATGTGCGTCCTCGACCCTGCGCGGGATTGCTAGCGTCTTTGTAATTTTGGCGCAAGCGGCCTCCCGGCTCGCGCGCGCGGCATGATATCCTGCGAGGGCTGGGAAGGGAATCGGTCTATGGCGGAAATCGAATCGGCGCCCCAGGGCGTCGCGGCGCTGCCCGAGCCGCGCTGCGTCACGGCGCGGGCTTTGCTGCTCGGCGAGCGCATCGACACGGGCGGCCTCGAGCGCGCCGATCTCGTCTCGACCTCGCCGCTCGCCTTTCCGGCGGGTCAGTCGGGATTCGTGGTTCTCTACCGATTCGGCGTCGCCGTTCTGTTCGGCCTGTCGCCGCTCGAGGAGGACGAGATTCTGGCCAAGGTCGGCGCGCGCGTCGCCGGCGCCGCCGCGCGCCGCGACGACGAGACCCTGGTGCTGGAGATTTCCCCCGAGAGCGACGACAAGACGCTGGCCAATGGGCGGCTCTCGATCCGCGATTCCTCCGGCGAGCGGTTTCTGGTCGTCGCCGACGCGCTCGCCAAGAGCGTCGCGCTCGCCCGAGACGAGCGTCGCGTCAATGCGGTCTTCGACACGATCGAGCCTTTCGCCACCGAACTCGCGAGCAAGGGGCGCCCGCCTTTCCGCCGCCGCGCCATGCTCGAGCTCATCGGCCAGACGCTTTTGGTGCAGCACCGCGTCTCCGGCCGCGTGGCGGTGGAGGACAAGCCGGACGTGCTGTGGGATCGGCCCGACCTCGAGCGCCTCTATTCGCGGCTCGAGGACGAATATGAGCTCGAGGCGCGCGGCGAGACCTTGAAGGCCAAGGTCGATGTCATCGGCGAGACGGCGCGGGCGCTGACGGAGATCATCGACGTCGACCGCTCGGTGCGCCTCGAGGCGACCGTCGTCGTGCTGATTCTCGCGGAGATTCTGCTCACCCTGTTCCAGATCTTCGTCCAGCGGGCGCATTGATACCGTCTGGCGAAAGCGCGCGCTCGACCTTCTGCCAGCTCTCCATCCTGGCCGCGGCATTGTTTCTCGTCGGCTCGGCGGAGGTCGTCACCGGGCCGCTGATGACCGCCATGGCCCCGGATTTCGGCGTTCCGCCCGCTTCCATCGCCTATCTGCCGGCCGCCTATGGCCTCGCCTATGGCGGCTTCGCCATCATCGCCGGGCCCTTGTCGGACCGATTCGGACGCAAGCGCCCGCTTCAGGCGGGGCTGCTCGGTTTCGCTCTGCTCGGCGCCGCGCTGCCGAGCGCGCCCGATCTCTCCACGGCCATCGCGCTCAGCGCGCTGGCCGGCCTCTGCGGGGCCTTCGTCCAGCCCAATTCGCTGTCCTTCGTGGCCGACTCATCGTCGCCGCAGGAGGTCGACATTCGCACCGCGCGCGTCTTCGTCGGGCTGATGTCGGCCTTTGTCGTCACGCCGTCCATCGCCGGATGGGTCGCCGACCAATTCGGCTGGCGCTGTGCCTATTATCTTCTCTCGCTTTCGTCGGCGCTCGTCTTCCTGGCCGTTTCCGCGGGCTTTCGCGCCGGCCGCTCGCATGGCGGAGGCGTCGTCTCCTTCGTCGCGACCCATAAAGGCGCGCTGGCGACGCCGGGCGTCGTGCGGCGGCTCGCGGCGAGCTATTTCTGGCTCGGCTCGGTCGCGGGTTTCGGCGTGGTCGTCGCCGATGTCGCGGCGCGCAAGCTGTCGCTCTCGCCGACCGACGCAGGACTATTGGCCGGCTTCTTCGGCCTCGTCACCATCGCCGGCAATCTGGCGGGGCCGACGGCTCGCGGCCTTCTCTCGGACAAAGCGCTGCCGCTCGCCTGTTTCGCCGCCTCGATCGGCGTCGTCGCCTTCGCGATCCCGACCGGCTCGGCGCTGCAGCTCGCCCTCGTCGGGCTGCCCTGGGCCTTCGGCTATGGCTGCGGCGGGCCGCTCCATCATGCGCGGCTCAGCGGAATGTCCGCGGAATTTCGCGGCACGATCAATTCCTATCACGCGAGCCTGCTGAATCTCGGGATTTTCTCGACCTCCTATTTGTTCGGCGCGCTCGCGCCGACCGCGCTCGACCTCTTTTATGCGCTCATCGGCGGCCTTTCCCTGATCGGCGCTGTTCTGCTGGCGCTCGCCAATCTCGCGGAGCGGCGCGGCCGGCGGCGGGAGACGGCGACAGCGCCGGGCGCGTGACGGCGTCACTCGCGCCGTCTCGCGCTCGGCGCGCCTTGCCGCGGCGAGACTCGATTGAGCGCGGTGATCGAAAGAAAGCCGCCGATCCAGGCTCCGAGCGCGGCGAACAGGACATAGGCCCAATTCGACGTGTAGCTGATGACGGCGAAGGCGGAGAGCAGATACCAGACGCTGCTCCAGCTCGCCGCCGCCACGCGACGACGCGCGGAGACCGCGGCGTTGAAGAACACATAGACGGCGTCGGTCACGGCGGTCGACAGAGCGACTCCCGCCGCGATCGCCGGATCGAAAGGGGGGATGTCCATTGCTGCGGCTTTCGGTAGGTTGGTCTCGTCCGAAAGGCTCAGATGGCGCGACGAGCCGCCGAGAGCGATGCGCCGCATCCGCGGGCGGCTCCGGCTCGCTTCGCCCGGCCCGCTGCTGGCAATGGCGACCATGCGGAAATGCGAGGCATTCACGCGAAAACCATATCATTCGACCGAAATCATGTTCTGCAAGACGTATCAATTCCAGAATAAGATGGGATGAATCAATATGACTTACGAGGAATTCAACGCATTCTGTCGGTCGCTTCCCGCGACGACGCATGTCGTCCAGTGGGGCGGATCGCAGGTCTGGAAAGTCGGCGAAAAAGTCTTCGCGATCGGAGGTTGGCAGGACGACGAACCGAGTTTCACTTTCAAGGTGAGCGACATTGCGTATGATGTGCTCGTGGAGCAGCCGGGCTTGCGTCCGGCGCCATATCTCGCTTCGCGCGGCTTGAAATGGATCCAGCATTTTGCGAGGCCTGGACTATCGGACGGCGAGCTCCGGGACTACATTCGCCAATCTCACGACATCGTCTCGCAAGGCCTTTCGAAGAAGAAACGGATCGCGCTCGGGCTCGATAGCGGCGGCCCGACGCCCGCGCTCAATAAGCGCGAGCGATCAAAATCTCCTCCACCGCCGGCCGGCCGGTGAAGACGCAAACGCCTTTCGGCGCGCTCTGCTCCAGCGGAATATTGCGCAGCGTCAGCTTCAGCGCCTTCAGCCGCGTCTCCGCCTCCTCGAGCTCCGCGCCCGTCGGCCGCGCCCAGGGCGCGCGCACCCAGCCCTTGAAGGCCGAGGCCTCGTCGTCCTCCGCCGCCTTGCCGAAATAGTCGGCGATCTCGGCGAAGCTCGTGAGATCGGAGCGTATGTTCGCCTCGAGCCGCGCCTTGGCCTCGGCGAAGAGCGCCGCCTGGATTTCCGCGAGCAGGGCAGGGACGTTGGACACAAATTCCGCGCGCGGCGTCGCCGTCGAGACGATCTTGTCGCCCTCGCGCAGCCGATCGCGGCGGATCAGCGTCACGACGTCGTTCGCCGCGTCGCGCGGGCCGATCTCGAGGATGATCGGCGCGCCGCGGCGCACCCAGTCCCAGCGTTTATTGGCGGCGCGCGCCGGCTTCTTGTCGACGATGGCGCGCAGCGGCGCGCCGAGCGCGAAGAGGCCGTCCAGCTCGCCCTTCAGCCTGTCGCAATAGGCGAGCACTTCGGCGTCCTCGGGCTTCTCGCGCAGCATGGGCACGATCACCACTTGGCGCGGCGCGATGCGAGGGGGCAGGCGCAGTCCGTCGTCGTCGCCATGGGTCATGATGACGCCGCCGATGAGCCGCGTCGACACGCCCCAGCTCGTCGTATGGCAATATTCGAGCTCGCCGCTCGCGCCCTGGAAGCGGATATTCTGCGCCTGCGCGAAATTCGTTCCGAGATAATGCGAGGTGCCGGCCTGCAGCGCCTTGCCGTCCTGCATCATGGCTTCGATGGAATAGGTGTTCACGGCGCCGGGAAAACGCTCGTTCTCCGGCTTCTCGCCGGCGACGACCGGCACGGCGAGCACGTCCTCGACGATCTGCCGATAGACCTCGAGCATTTTGCGCGTTTCTTCCCGCGCTTCGGCCTCGTCGGCATGGGCCGTGTGGCCCTCCTGCCAGAGGAATTCGCTGGTGCGCAGAAAGAGCCGCGTGCGCATCTCCCAGCGCACGACATTGGCCCATTGATTGACCAGCACGGGCAGGTCGCGATGCGAGCTCACCCAGCGGCGGAAGGCGTCGCCGATGATCGTCTCCGAGGTCGGCCGCACGATGAGCGGCTCCTCGAGCTTGGAGTCGGGATCGACGACGAGCTTGCCGTCCACCGCCTTCAGGCGATGATGGGTGACGACCGCCATCTCCTTGGCGAAGCCTTCGACATGGCTCGCCTCCTGAGCGATGAAGCTCATCGGGATGAACAGCGGAAAATAGCAATTGTCGTGGCCGGTCTCCTTGATGCGCCGGTCGAGCGCCGCCTGGATCAGCTCCCACACGCCATAGCCCCAAGGCTTGACGATCATGCAGCCGCGCACCGGGCTCGTCTCGGCCATGTCGGCCTCGGCGACGACGGCCTGATACCATTGCGCGAAATTCTCTTCTCTCGTGACCGACAGGGCGCGTTTCATATTTGCCTTCGGGGATTCGAATCCAGTGTCCGAGCGGAGAGATAGCCCAACGCCGCCGTCATGGCGAGCGGGCGACGAATCGAGGCCGCGGCAGCTCGACGCTTTTCCCCGCTCCTACGGTTGTGCAGCGTCGGGCCAGAAATCGCCGGCGATCGCTTTTTCGAACGGCCATGGGCAAGTTGAAGGAAAGACCTCCTCGCCGAGGCCCGTTTCCCTCTGCGCGACGATGACGGCGAGCTCACAGCTTTCGCTCATGGCGGCGCCGAGCATAGCTTTCAAACTCGGATTATCTTCCAAATGGCGTTCGATTCTCAGCCTCTGCTCGCGAATACTGAGACGCCGGCTGTTTCCTCGCAGCGCCGGCTGAAACCGCCATTTCAACAGATGCGCCAGCAGAATGGACAGCCGGCTGATCAGTTCCCGCTTCTCGCTGCGGCCCATGCTGTCGATCTCCTCGGCGATGTTCTCTATGTCCGCGGCCGAGAGCTTGCCGGCGCGCAGCAGGGCGGCCTGTTCCTTCGCCCAGGCGTGGAAATCGGTCTCATAGAGTGGACTCTGCGGCATGGCGGGCTCCCTCGCTGCTGCGCCACGATATATGACATCCCCCATTCGTGCCCCATTCGTGCGATGAATTCGCTGGGCCGAGCCTTTAGGTATATAGTTCCACGAGCGTCCCATTCGGTCCCTCGAGGGCGCGAAGGGAGCCGAGCCTCAAGTGATCGACAAGCTGGAGTTCTTCATCACCGTCGCCAAGGAGCGCAGCTTCTCCCGCGCAGCCGAGCTGTGCGGGGTGACGCAGCCGACGCTCTCGGCCGGGATCAAGCAGCTCGAGGACAGTCTCGGCGTGCTGCTCGTCAATCGCTCCTCGCGCTTCCACAGCCTCACCGCCGAGGGCGAGCGCGTGCTGGAATGGGCCAAGCGCATCGTCGCCGACGCGCGGGCGATGCGCCAGGAGGTCCGCGCGCTGAAGGAGGGGCTCGGCGGGCCGCTCAAGATCGCCGCCATCCCGACGGCGCTGACCATGGTGCCGGCGCTGACGACGCCTTTTCGCGAGAAGCACCCCAATGTGCGCTTCACCATTCTGACGAGCTCGTCGACGGAAATCCTGTCGATGCTGGACAATCTCGAGATCGACGCCGGACTCACCTATCTCGACAACGAGCCCTTGGGGCGTGTGAGGACCGTGCCGCTGTTCTCCGAACGCTATCGGCTGCTCACCGCCGCCGAAAATCCGCTCGGCAACAGAGACAAGGTGACCTGGGCCGACGTCGGCCGCATTCCGCTCTGCCTGCTCACGCCCGACATGCAGAATCGCCGCATCGTCGAGCGGCTGATCCGCGACGCCGGCGGCGAGCCCGAGCCCGCGCTCGAATCCAATTCGGTCATCGTGCTCTTCGCCCATGTGAAGACCGGGCGCTGGGCCACGATCCTACCCGAAAAGCTGGTCGACTCGCTGCGCGTCGCCGCCCCCTTGCGCTCGATCCCGATCGTCGAGCCCGAGGCCGTTCACGAGATCGGCCTCGTGGTTCCGCACCGCGAGCCGACCATTCCGCAGGTCGCCGCGCTCGTCGCGGAGGCGAAGAAGTTCGCGCGAAATCAGGGGATTGGCGATCTATAGGATTCGCCTATGATCTAACCATTCCAGATTATTGATCCCGACGGTTTTTTGCTGCACTGTCCAAGCAATTACCTAAAATGGGCGGCTGTCGCTCAGGAAGGCCCGCTCTGTAAGAACGGGCCGGCTCGATAAGAACGGGGAAGAAATGTCTGGCGCTGTTCCGTGGAACGAGGCGCGGGCGCAGGAGATCATCGACGCCCATCTCGGGCTCGAGGGTCCTGCCCTGCCTATCTTGCATGCCATTCAGGAAGAATTCGGCTATGTGCCGGAGGCGGCGGTGCCGCAGATCGCGCAATCGCTGAACATCTCCCGGGCGGAGATGCACGGCGTCGTCAGCTTCTACCATGATTTCCGCCGCGCGCCGGCCGGGCGCCATGTGCTGAAATTGTGCCGCGCCGAGTCCTGTCAGTCGATGGGATCGGAGAAGATCGCCAGGGAGTTCCTCGAGCGCCTGAAGCTCGAATGGGGCGGGACGACCAATGACGGCTCGCTGACCGTCGAAGCGGTCTATTGCCTCGGTCTGTGCGCCCACAGCCCCGGCGCGCTCTTCGACGGCGAGCCGATCGGCCGCGTCGACGGCGATCTGCTGGACGAATTGGCGTCGGAGGCGCAAAAGGCATGACCAAAGTCTACGTTCCCCGCGACATGGCCGCGCTCGCGGTCGGCGCCAAGCGCGTCCTCGCCGCGATCGAGAAAGAGGCCGCGGCGCGCGGCGAGCAGATCGAGATCATTCGCAACGGCTCGCGCGGCCTGCTGTGGCTCGAGCCTCTGGTCGAGGTCGAGACGCCGGCAGGGCGCGTCGGCTATGGCAATGTGAAGCCCTCCGACGTTCCCTCGCTGTTCGACGCCGGCTTTCTGAAGGGCGGGGCGCATCCGCTCTCCATCGGCAAGGTCGAGGAGCATCCCTATTGGGCCAAGCAGACGCGCGTGACCTTCGAGCGCGTCGGAATCATCGATCCCGTGAACCTCGACGATTATGTCGCTCACGGCGGCGGGCAGGGGCTCGCCAAGGCCTTCGAGATCGGCCCGGCCAAGGTCATCGAGGAAGTGACGAAGTCCGGCCTGCGCGGCCGCGGCGGCGCGGGCTTTCCGGCCGGAATCAAATGGAAGACGGTCGCCGACGCGCCGGCCGACCGCCGCTATGTCGTCACCAACGCCGACGAGGGCGATAGCGGCACTTTCGCCGACCGCATGGTGATGGAGGGCGATCCCTTCGTCCTCATCGAGGGCATGACGATCTGCGGCTACGCCATCGGCGCGAGCAAGGGCTTCATCTATCTGCGCGCCGAATATCCGCAATGCGCCGAGGTGCTGACCGAGGCGCTCACGGCGGCGCGCGCGGCCGGCTGGCTCGGCGAGAATGTGCGCGGCTCCGGCTTTTACTTCGACATAGAGCTGCGCATCGGCGCGGGCGCCTATGTCTGCGGCGAGGAGACCTCGCTGCTGGAGAGCCTCGAGGGTCATCGCGGCATCGTGCGCGCCAAGCCGCCGCTGCCGGCGCATGTCGGCTTCATGGGCCGCCCGACCGTGGTCAACAATGTGCTGACGCTCGCCACCGCTCCGGCCATTCTCGCCAAGGGCGGCGAATATTACGCCTCCTTCGGCGTCGGCCGCTCGCGCGGCACCATGCCGCTGCAGATCGCCGGCAATGTGAAATTCGGCGGCCTCTATGAGACGCCCTTCGGCCTGACGCTCGGCGAGATCGTCAATGACATAGGCGGGGGCACGCTCTCCGGCCGTCCGGCGCGCGCCGTGCAATGCGGCGGCCCGCTCGGCGCCTATGTGCCGCCGTCGCTGTTCGACACGCCTTTCGACTATGAGGCGTTCCAGAAGCACGACAGCCTCATCGGCCATGGCGGCCTCGTCGTTTTCGACGATACGGTCGACATGGCGCAGATGGCGCGCTTCGGCATGGAGTTCTGCGCGATCGAGAGCTGCGGCAAATGCACGCCCTGCCGCATCGGCTCCACGCGCGGCGTCGAGACGATCGACAGAATCGTCGAAGGCGTCGATGTGGAGGCGAATATCGAGCTCCTGTCCGATCTCTGCCACACGATGAAATTCGGGTCCCTCTGCGCGCTCGGAGGTTTCGCCCCATATCCAGTCGAGAGCGCACTTCGTCATTATCCGGAAGATTTCCGCAAAGCGACGCTTCCCGCCGCCGCCGAGTGAGGAGCAAAGCCATGAGCCTCGTCAAAGAAACCGATTATGGCACGCCCGCGTCGAAGTCGGAGAACAAAGTCACTCTGACCATCGACGGCGTATCCGTCACCGTGCCGGAAGGCACGTCCATCATGCGCGCGGCGATGGAGGTCGGGACCGAAATCCCGAAGCTCTGCGCCACCGACAGCCTGAAAGCCTTCGGCTCCTGCCGTCTCTGCGTCGTCGAGATCGATGGCCGCTACGGCACGCCGGCCTCCTGCACGACGCCGGTTCTGCCCGGCATGACCGTCCACACGCAGACGCCGCGCCTCGCGGCGATCCGTCGCGGCGTGATGGAGCTCTATATCTCCGACCATCCGCTCGACTGCCTCACCTGCGCCGCCAATGGCGATTGCGAGCTGCAGACGATGGCGGGCGCGGTCGGCCTGCGCGACGTGCGCTACGGCTATGACGGCGCGAACCATGTGTTCGCCCGCAGCCGAGTCGACGGCAAAGCCAATTTCGAGTGGATGCCGAAGGACGAGTCGAATCCCTATTTCACCTACGACCCGTCGAAATGCATCGTCTGCAATCGTTGCGTTCGCGCCTGCGAGGAGACTCAAGGCACTTTCGCGCTGACGATCGACGGCCGCGGCTTCGACAGCCGCGTCTCCCCCGGCATGGCCGAGGCTTTCATGGAGTCGGAATGCGTCTCCTGCGGCGCCTGCGTGCAGGCCTGCCCGACGGCGACGCTCACCGAGAAGTCGGTCATCGCCATCGGCCAGCCGGAGCATTCGGAAGTCACCACCTGCGCCTATTGCGGCGTCGGCTGCACTTTCAAGGCGGAGATGCGCGGCGAGGAGATCGTCCGCATGGTCCCGTGGAAGGACGGCAAGGCCAATCACGGCCATAGCTGCATCAAGGGCCGCTTCGCCTATGGCTATGCGCTGCACAAGGAGCGCATCACCTCGCCGATGATCCGCGACAAGGCGACCGATCCCTGGCGCGTCGTTTCCTGGGACGAGGCGATCGCCTTCGCCGCCGATCGCTTCAAGACGATCATCGAGACGCACGGCAAGCGCTCGGTCGGCGTGATCACCTCCTCGCGTTGCTCGAACGAGGAGACCTATCTCGTCCAGAAGCTGACCCGCGCCGGCTTCGGCAACAACAACACCGACACTTGCGCGCGCGTCTGCCATTCGCCGACGGGCTATGGCCTCAACCAGGCCTTCGGCACCTCGGCCGGCACGCAGGACTTCGACTCGGTCGACGATTCCGACGTCATTCTCGTCATCGGCGCCAATCCGACCGACGCGCATCCTGTGTTCGGCTCGCGCATGAAGAAGCGCCTGCGGGAGGGCGCCAAGCTCATCGTCGTCGATCCGCGCCGCATCGATCTCGTGCGCTCGCCCCATATCGAGGCGAATTATCATCTGGCGTTGAAGCCCGGAACCAATGTCGCGATCGTCACGGCGCTGGCGCATGTGATCGTGAAGGAAGGCCTCGTGAACGAGGCCTTCGTCCGCGAGCGTTGCGATTGGGACGAGTTCCAGGATTGGGCGGCCTTCGTCTCCGACGAGCGCAACAGCCCCGAGGAGGTCGAGAAGCTCTCCGGCGTGCCGGCGGAAGACATTCGCGCCGCGGCGCGACTCTACGCCACCGGCGGGCGCGCGGCGATCTATTACGGCCTCGGCGTCACCGAGCACAGCCAGGGCTCGACGACGGTGATGGCGATCGCCAATCTCGCCATGGCGACCGGCAATCTCGGCCGTCGCGGCGTGGGCGTCAATCCGCTGCGCGGGCAGAACAATGTGCAGGGCTCCTGCGACATGGGCTCCTTCCCGCACGAGCTGCCGGGCTATCGCCACATCTCCAACGAGGCGGCGCGCAAGAGCTTCGAGGAGGCGTGGGGCGTCACGCTCGACAATGAGCCGGGCCTGCGCATCCCGAACATGTTCGACGCGGCCATCGCGGGCGAGTTCAAGGGCCTCTATTGCCAGGGCGAGGACATTCTCCAGTCCGATCCGGACACCAAGCATGTCAGCCGTGCGCTCGAGGCGATGGAATGCGTCATCGTGCAGGATCTCTTCCTGAACGAGACGGCGCATTACGCCCATGTGTTCCTGCCGGGCGCGAGCTTCCTCGAGAAGGACGGCACTTTCACCAACGCCGAGCGCCGCATCCAGCGCATCCGCAAGGTGATGAGCCCGAAGAACGGCTATGGCGATTGGGAGATCACCCAGATGCTCGCCAAGGCCTTCGGCCTCGACTGGAGCTATTCGCATCCGAGCGAGATCATGGACGAGATCGCGCGGCTGACGCCGACCTTCAAGAACGTCTCTTACGAGAAGCTCGACAAGGACGGCTCGGTGCAATGGCCGTGCAATGATGCGGCGCCGGAAGGCATGCCGATCATGCACATCGACGGCTTCACGCGCGGCAAGGGAAAATTCGTCATCACCGAATATGTCCCGACCGACGAGAAGACCGGACCGCGCTTCCCGCTGCTGCTGACCACCGGCCGCATATTGTCGCAATACAATGTCGGCGCGCAGACCAGGCGCACCGAGAACAGCCAGTGGCATCCGGAAGACGTGCTCGAGATCCATCCGCATGACGCCGAGCTGCGCGGCGTGCGCGACGGCGATTGGGTGCGCATCGCGAGCCGCGCCGGCGAGATCACGCTGCACGCCAAGGTCACCGACCGCGTGGCCGCGGGCGTCGTCTACACCACCTTCCATCACCCGCTCTCGCAGGCGAATGTGGTCACCACCGATAATTCGGATTGGGCGACCAATTGCCCCGAATATAAGGTGACGGCGGTGCAGATATCGCCCTCCAACGGCCCGACCGAATGGCAGGAGCAATATCGCGAGCTCTCCGACAACGCCCGCCGCATCGCGGCGGAGTAAGCGGTATCGATGGGCGTGACCCTTCTCCCGTTCACGGGAGAAGGTGGCCCCGCGAAGCGGGGTCGGATGAGGGCGCTCGCGATATGGCGATCGACTCGACATTGCCGGTATTCGAGATGATTGGTCCGTTCGATGGACCCTCATCCGACCCGGCTGCGCCGGGCCACCTTCTCCCGCAGGCGGGAGAAGGGGCGCGCGCTGGAGGAAGAAACGGCGTTTCGAAATGACAGAGGAGCTTCCCGCCGCCAGTGTCCGCGTTCCGTGCATCGCGCGGCGTAATGACGCTGCGTCGGATAGTTCCCGCATCGTCCCGGAAGAAACGCCCATCGCCTTCACCTATGGCGGCTCGACGCACGCGGTGATGATGGCGACGCCCGCCGATCTCGAAGATTTCTCCATCGGCTTCGCGCTCACCGAGGGCCTCATCGATAGGGTCGACGAGGCCGGCGCGTTCGAGATCGTCTCTTCCGAGGCCGGCATAGAGCTGCGCAGCTGGCTCGCCGGCGGTCGGCAGGAGGCCTATGCGGCGCGCAGGCGCTCCATGGCCGGGCCGACCGGCTGCGGCCTCTGCGGCATAGAGAGCCTCGAAGAGGCGAGCCGTCCGCTGCCCGTGCTCGACAATGCGCTGCGCCTGTCCTCGCAGGCGCTCATCGCCGCCATGGATCGCCTGCCCGGCGCGCAGCCCTTGAACCGCGAGACGCGCGCCGTCCATGCCGCCGCCTTCTGGGCGCCGGAGTCGGATGCGCTGATCGTCCGCGAGGACGTCGGCCGCCACAATGCTCTGGACAAGCTCGCCGGCGCCTTGGCGCGCCAGGGCCTTCCCGCGTCGAGCGGCGTCGTGCTGATGACGAGCCGCATATCCGTCGAGCTCGTGCAGAAGGCCGCCCGCATCGGCGCGCCGATCATCGCGGCCGTTTCCGCGCCCACGGCTCTGGCCGTGCGAATGGCGGAAAAATGTGGCATGACGCTCGTCGCGGTCGTGCGCGGCCGCGACTTCGAAATCTTCACCCACCCCGAACGCATATTGGAACAGGTCTCGACCCATGTCGCATAATCCGGCCGAGAAGCTCGTCAAAATGGCCAATCAGATCGGCAAGTTCTTCGCCGCCCAGCGGCATTCGGACGCCGTCGCCGGCACGGCCGAGCATTTGAAGAAATTCTGGGATCCGCGCATGCGCGCCGGCATCATCGACCATGTCGCCCATGGCGGCGCGGGGCTGGACGAGGTGCCGCTGCAGGCGGTGCAGAAGCTCGCCGGCAAGTGAGCGAAGAGTGAGTAGTGAGTAGCGTTCTCTCTACTCACCACTCGCTACTCACTATTTTCGCAATCTCTCCAAAACCTCTTTCGTCGCGAAGCCGTCCGCCGGCCGCACGCCTTCGCTCAGCTGAAAGGCGTGCACGGCGTTGCGGCTGGTGCGGCCGAGCTTGCCGTCGATCGCGCCGCGATAGAAGCCGCGCTCGGCGAGCAGGCGCTGCATCTCCTTGCAATCAGCGGTCGAGAGCGCTGCGATCTTTTTCGGCCAGGGCGCGATCGGCGTCGGCCGTCCGGCGATTCGGTCGGCGAGCAGGCCGATCGCCAGCGCATAGGCGTCGGACGTGTTGTATTTGCGGATCACCTCGAAATTATCGGTGATGAGAAAGGCCGGCCCGGCCGCGCCGGCGGGCAGATAGAGGCTCGCCGGCCCGCTCGCCGGCAGCGCCGCGTCATCCGCGGGCGCGACGCCGAGCGCCCGCCATTGCGCGAAATCGAGGTCGAATTCGGCGTAGTCGAAGCCTTTCGGCAGGACGACCTCGAGACCCCAAGGCAGGCGCGGGTCCCAGCCCGAGAATTTCAGGAAATTGGCGATGGAGGCGAGCGAATCGAGGCGATTCGTCCAAATGTCCGGCGCGGCGTCGCCGGCATAGCTCGTCGCATATTTCAGATAGGCGGAGGGGAGGAATTGCGGCTGGCCCATCGCGCCAGCCCAGGAGCCGCGCAGCCGCGCGCGCGTCACATCGCCTCTCTGCAGCATGACGAGCGCCGCGACGAATTCATCCGCGAAAATCGCGCCCCTGTGGCCGGCATAGGCCAAAGTCGCCAGCACGCGCAGAGTGTCCGCGCCGCCGGTCGCGGAACCGAAATTGCTTTCCACGCCCAATATGGCGAGCGCGACTTCCGGGGAAACGCCGCTGCGCCCCTCGAGCGTCGCGAGCGGGCCGGCGAGCTCGCCCGCGATCGCGCGGCCGCGCGCGATGCGAGCCGGCGCGACCGCGTCGGCGACATAGGAGGGGATGGAAATCGTGAATTCGGATTGAGCCTGTGGGCGCCGCAGCAATCCTGGCTCCGGCGTCAGGCCGGCGACGGCGGAATCGAAAATCTCGCGCGCGACGCCGGCTTGGCGCGCGGCGGGCCAAAGTCGCTGCAGGAAATGGTCGAGATCAGAACCAACGGCGCTTTCCCGCGCCACCGCGAAAGGACTGGAAAAAGCCGTCAGGACAAAGAGTAGGAAAACGGCCGGCAATGTTCTGCATGCTTCGCGGCGACTGGCGCGGGCGTGAGCGAAACCTTGTCGCAATTTTGTCCCCGAGCTTGGCCATTCTTTGGAATCTTTACACTTTTGGCCATTTTGTTTGACACTTCGCTGCGCTGCGTTTTCAATCGTCATGTCTCGACTTCCACATGGAGCCGCGAACAGGATAGGACTTGAGGCGAACGGAAATGACGCATCAACCCATGATTACGAGTTTTCGTGCGCCGATCCAGCTCGGAAAAAAGCCCGGCCCCATAAAGGACGAGCATGAGCTGAAGGCCAAGCTGAGAGCGGCCGGCCTTCGCCCCACCTCTCAGCGCATCTCGCTCAGCAAGCTGCTCTATGGCAATGGCGACCGCCATGTGAGCGCCGAGGCGCTGCACGCCGAAGCGCGCGAGGCCGGGCTGCAGATGTCGCTCTCGACCGTCTACAACACGCTCAATCAATTCGCCGACGCCGGCCTGTTGCGAGAGATCGCCGTGCAGGGCCCGCGCACCTATTTCCACACGCGCACCGCGCCGCACCATCACTTCATGGACGAGGTGAGCAAGCGCATGTTCGACGTGGCGGACGGCTCCGTCGAATTCGCCAAGCTCCCAGCGCCGCCGGAGGGCATGGAGATCGTCGGCTGCGACGTGATCATCCGCCTGCGGCCCAAGCGGAAGGGGTAAAGCGGCTTTCGGGGCGCCCTCTTTGGCGTGATCGTTTCAGAAAGGCGCCGGCCGGGCGACTTTTCTCACGCCTTCTTTCGCATCGCGGCCTTTGGCGCTCGGCCTTTCCCCGGTTTCGCCCTCGGCTTCGCATGGGCGCCGCCTCCCGCCGATACCTCGACCTTCTGACGCGATAGGCGCTGGCCGTCCGCGTCCAGCGCGCGGGTCGCGAGCGCGACGACGCGAGGAATCGGCTTCTCGCCCTGCTCGTAGTAGGCGACCATCCGCCGGCCGATTCCGAGGGCTCGGGCGGCCGTGTCGAGCGTGTAGGCCCGCCGCTCTCGCCAGCTCTTGAATTCGCCGGCCGACATTGTGGCGCCGGCCTGTTCCTGCGCGAGCCGCCAAAGGGTGTCCGCGCTCATATCGATCTCGTCCGACCAGACGATATCGGTCCCGAGGTCGCCGAGCCGAGCCGACTTGAACAATTCTGGAGCTTGGCGAAGCGGCTGGTAGAGCTTGTAGGCGCCGATGTGGCCCGACACGTCGACTCTGCTCGACTCTCCGTTGTTCCATTCGAGCCGCAGCGTCCACGGCTTGCGGCCATCGACCTTCACGGCCACGATGCGCGGCAAAACCTTCCTCGGCATTTCAACCCCGTTCGTTGAGCCGCGCCCATTCGGCTGCGAGTCTTGTCCCCGTTCCGCTGCGCCCACTCCAAGGCCTCCGCGATCTGCGCGGGCTTCGCCCGGCCGGCGATGACCTCGAGGCCGTCCAGCGCGATCAAAACCTCGAAAGTGGTCGAGACAATGTGAAAATGCGGCGGGCGGTGATCGTCGGCGTACATGCGGATGTAGACGGCGCCGAATTGTTGCAATGTCGGCACGACGCGACCTCGAAATGAGATGCAATAGTTGCACTAGGAAGCGCGGAAATCAAGGCGACAAAGGCAATTCTTCGACAGGAGAGACGACAGCCCCGCCCTCGCGTCGCCTGAGCGACGCCGAGCGGGGAGGGGGCCTACGATCAGCCGAGCAGCTTGGCGATCTCCGACTTGAGCCCATCGGCTATGTCCTGACGCGCCAGGCCGAAGGCGAGATTGGCGGCCAAAAAGCCGAGCTTCGAGCCCGTGTCATAGGTCTTGCCGTCGAAACGCACGCCGTGGAAGGCCTGCGACGCGCTCAGCGCCACCATTCCGTCGGTGAGCTGAATCTCGCCGCCCGCGCCCTTCTCGCCCTTGGCCAGAATGTCGAATATCTCGGGCTGCAGAATATAGCGTCCGGAGATCATCAGATTGCTCGGCGCGGTTCCGCGCGGCGGCTTCTCCACCATGCCGGTGATCTCGAAGCTCGCGCCGAAATCCGCGCCCACCGAGACGACGCCATATTGGTGCGTCTCCTCCGGCGGCACTTCCTCCACCGCTATGATATTGCCGCCGTGCCTCTCATAGGCCTCCACGGCCTGGGCGAGGCAGCGGCTCTTTTTCGGCCCATTGCCGAGCGTCACCATATCCGGCAGCAGCACGGCGAAGGGCTCGTCGCCGACGATCTCGCGCGCGCACCAGACTGCGTGGCCGAGCCCGAGCGGCGCCTGCTGGCGGGTGAAGCTGGTCGCGCCGGCGGCCGGCAGATCGGCGACGAGCGCCTCATATTCCTTCACCTTGCCGCGCTTCTTCAGCGTGTCCTCGAGCTCATAGGCGATGTCGAAATGATCCTCGATGACGCCCTTGTTGCGCCCCGTCACGAAAATGAAATGTTCCACGCCGGCCTCGCGCGCCTCGTCCACCACATGCTGGAGCACGGGGCGATCGACGACGGTGAGCATTTCCTTCGGAACCGCCTTGGTGGCGGGAAGGAAACGCGTGCCGAGACCTGCGACGGGGAAAACAGCCTTGCGAATAGGTTTGCTCATGTTTAGTCCATTCGGAGCGAGTGTGACCCGAGCGCGAGATCGCGACGCCCGAGCCGAATTTCGGAAAAGTCGAAATCGATTTTCCCCGCAATGGCGACGGACGAGCGCCCAGTCCACGCCGGGTCAGAATTCGTCCTTAACCATTGCCCGTTAATTTCCCGTGAGGAAGCTTCGAGCAGGAATTGCGCGGAATGACCATTCTCGTGACCGGCGGCGCCGGCTATATCGGAAGCCATATGACGCTCGATCTGCTCGATTCGGGCGAAGACGTCGTCGTGCTGGACGACCTCTCCACGGGGTTTCGTTGGGCGGTCCCGGAGCAGGTTCCGCTCATTGTCGGCGATTTCGGCGACGAAGCGCTGCTGCGCGACCTCTTCGCCCGCCATGCGATCGAATCGATCATCCATTTCGCCGCCAAGATCGTGGTGCCCGACTCCGTCGCCGATCCGCTCGGCTATTATCTGAACAATACGGCGAAAGCGCGGGCGCTGCTGGCGGGCGCCGTGGCGGCGGGCGTGAAGCGTTTCATCTTCTCCTCGACCGCGGCGGTCTATGGCGATCCGGAGCGCAATCCGGTGACGGAGGACGAGAGCCTGAAGCCGGTCTCGCCCTATGGCCGCTCGAAGCTGATGGTCGAGTGGATGCTCGAGGACGTGTCGCGGGCGCATGACCTCTCCTATGTAGCGCTGCGCTATTTCAACGTCGCGGGCGCCGACCCCGAAGGCCGCTCCGGCCAGTCGACGCCGAGGGCCACCCATCTCATCAAGGTCGCGGTGCAGGCGGCGCTGGGGCTGCGGCCCGGAATACAGGTGTTCGGGACCGATTATCCGACGCCCGACGGCACCTGCCTGCGCGACTATATCCATGTCACCGATCTCGCCCGCGCCCATCTCGACGCGCTGCGCCATCTGCGCGGGGGAGGGGAGAGCCTCGTCTGCAATTGCGGCTATGCGCATGGCTTCTCGGTGCTCGAGGTCATCGATACGGTCAAGCGCGTCTCGGGCGTCGATTTTCCGGTCGAATTCGCCGGGCGCAGGCCGGGCGATCCGGCCGCGATCGTCGCCGCCAACGATCGCATCCGCTCGCGGCTCGGCTGGACGCCCCGCTACGACGATCTCGAGACCATCGTGCGTCAGGCGCTCGACTGGGAGCGCAAGCTCGCCGCGCGCAGCATCTGAATACGACTATTTGTGCAATGAATGAGCTTGCGCCGTGCAGGACGAGGCGCTCATGTCGCGGCGCAGGCCCGCTCTAATCGGAGCGGCGTCGCCGGCGATCCGTCATTCGAGACCGGGCTGCTCCCAGGGCGGAACGGGCGCGAAACGGCGCAGGAGCTCGTCGACCGCCGTTCTGACTTTCGGCGCCATATCCTTGGCGCGCGGCCAGAGAGCGTGGATCGGCGCGGGCTCCGTCGCCTCGGCGAGCAGCGATTCGAGCCGTCCGCTCTTCAAATCTTGGTCGACGAGCCAGAGGGGCAGAAGCGCGAGGCCGGCGCCGGCCAGCGCCGCGTCGCGCAGCGCTTCGCCATGGCCGAGCCTGTGCCGCGGCCGAACATCGATCTCGGTCGCCGCGCCGTCCTCTCCGCGCAGGCGCCAGGGAAACGTCCGGCCGTCGCGCGAAAAGGCGATGCAATCATGTCCGGCGATCTCGGCGGGCGTTTTCGGCCGCCCGCGCGCGTCGAGATAGGCGGGAGCGGCGCAAAGAAGCGCGCGCTGCGTCCCGAGCTTGCGGCCGATGAGGGTCGCGAGATCGCCGGGCTCGCCGAGCCGAACGACGAGATCGACGCCTTCCTCCACCAGCAGCACATTGCGGTCGGTGAAGGAGACGTCGAGGTCGAGCTCGGCATGGCGCCGCGCGAGCTCCAAAAGCGCCGGCATGACCCACAGCCGCCCGAAGGCGATCGGCAGGCTGACGCGCAGCAGGCCGCCGACCGTCTGACGCCGGGACGCCAAAAGCGCCTCTGCGCTCTCGAGCTCGGCCAGGACTTTCAGGCAGCTCTCGTAATAGGCGCGCCCATCCGCGGTCAGTCCGAGGCTGCGCGTCGTGCGGTCGAGGAGGCGCGCGCCGAGTCTCTCCTCGAGCCGGCCGACTGTTTTGGCGACAGCGGATTTCGAGAGGCCCATCTGCGCCGCGGCGGCCGTGAAGCTTCCCGATTGCGCAGAATGGACGAAAGCGGCGACGCCGGAGAGATGCGAACGCGGGTCGAGGCTCATCCCATCGATCCTTTGACGACAATATCGCGGAAATGCTCGTCCAAATGAGCGCCATGCGCGAAGGACGATTGTCAATACAGTCCTCGCCGGATGCGACCGCCGTCCCGGCGGCCGCCCGACGAAAGGAAAAGTCTCATGAGCGGTTCGATGCGCGTCTGGCGTCTGCGCCAATTCGGTGTCGACAATCTCGAACGGGCCGACATCCCGATTCCGCCCGTCGGCGAGGGCGAGCTTCTGATCCGCGTCGCGGCCGTGTCGCTGAACTATCGCGACAGCCTGGTCGCGGAGGGTCGACTCCTCGCCGAGCCGCCCGCCTTGCCGTTCACGCCGGTCTCGGACTTCGCGGGCGCCGTCGTGGAGACGGGCGCGGGCGTGACGCGTTTTCGCGTCGGCGATCGCGTGATGGGGAATTTCTGGACGCGCTGGATCGACGGGGAGCCGCCCGTCTCGCTGTGCCGCTACGGCGAATCGCTCGGCGGTCCGCTGCCCGGCGCGCTCGCCGATTACATCGTGCTGCCCGAGACGGTCGCCGTGCGTTCGCCGTCCTCGCTCTCGGACGAGCAGGCCTCGACGCTGCCCATCGCGGCGCTGACCGCCTGGTTCGCCCTGGTGGAGACAGGACGCCTCGCGGCGGGCGAGAGCGTGCTGATCCAGGGAACGGGCGGCGTCTCGCTGTTCGGCCTGCAGATCGCGCGCGCGCTCGGAGCAAGGACGATCGTCCTCTCGCGAGACGCCGCCAAGCTGCGCCGGGTCGAGGCGCTCGGCGCCGATCATGGCGTCGACACGTCGCAGACGCCCGAATGGTCCGCTGCGGTCCTCGCTTTGACGGACGGACGGGGCGTGAACCATATTCTCGAGACGATCGGCGGCGACAATCTTCGCCGCTCGATGGAAGCCCTGGCGAGCGGAGGCCGCATCTCGCAGATCGGCCTGCTCGCGGGCGAGACGCTCCAATTCCCGGCCCTGCCGTTCATGCTGCGGCGGGCCATATTGCAAGGCGTCGCCGTCGGCCACAGACGCGCCTTCGAGGATCTCGTCGAGGCGATCGACCGCTTGGCCATCGCGCCGGTCGTCGACCACGTCTATGGTTTCGACGAGGCGCCCAAAGCCTTCGCTCATCTCGGGCGAGGCCCATTCGGCAAGGTGATCGTCTCGATGGCGCGCTGACGCGCGCGCGTCACCCCGTATTGCGCAGGCCGGCGGCGACGCCATTGATGGACATCAATATGCCCTGGCGGATGTCGTCGCCGGTCTGGCCGCCGCGCCAGCGGCGAATGAGCTCCACCTGCAGATAGTTGAGCGGCGCTATATAGGGGAAGCGGTGATGCAGCGAGCGGGCGAGCGCCGGATTGTCGGCGAGCCGCTGGCTCGATCCCGTGACGTCGGCGAGCGCGCGATTGGCGCGCGTCCATTCCGCTTCGATCTCGCCATAGATGCGCTCGGCCAGCGTCTGGTCCGGCGCCAGCCCGGCGTAATGACGCGCGATCGAGAGATCCGTCTTGGAGAGGATCATGTCGATATTGGAGAGCAGCGTGCGGAAGAAGGGCCATTCGCGATACATGCGCTTCAACAATTCGAGCCTCACGCCATCGTCGCCGTCGAGGAAGCGCGCGATCGCCGAGCCGAATCCATACCAGCCGGGAAGGGCGAGGCGCGCCTGGCCCCAGGAGAAGCTCCAGGGAATGGCGCGCAGATCCTCGATCTTGCGCGAGGGCTTGCGCGAGGCCGGCCGCGAGCCGATGTTGAGCGAGGCGATCTCGGAGATCGGCGTCGAGGCGAAGAAATAATCGACGAAGCCCGGCGTCTCGTAGACGAGGCCGCGATAGGCGTCCATGCCCCATTGCGCGAGCTTTTCCGCGACCTCGAGGAATTCCGGCGGCGGCGACTTGCTGTGCGAGAGCAAGGTCGCCTCGAGCGTCGCGGCGACGAGCAGCTCGAGATTGATGCGGCCGATCTGCGGATTGGCGTATTTCGCGGCGATCACCTCGCCTTGCTCGGTCAGGCGGATCTGCCCGTTCACCGTGCCCGGCGGCTGCGCGAGAATCGCGTCATAGCTCGGGCCGCCGCCGCGTCCCACAGTGCCGCCGCGTCCATGGAAAAGGCGCATGGCGATGGAGGGCAGGCCCGCGAAGAACTCCGCGAGCGCGGTGGAGGCGCGATAGAGCTCCCATATGCTCGCGAGAATGCCGCCGTCCTTGTTGCTGTCGGAATAGCCCAGCATGATGTCCTGCTGCGCGCCCGAATTGGTGACGAGCTTGACGATTCCCGGCAGCGCATAGAAGTCGCGCATGATGCCGGCGG
The DNA here is from genome assembly GCF_009811655.1 of Methylosinus sp. Ce-a6. Taxonomy (GTDB): domain Bacteria; phylum Pseudomonadota; class Alphaproteobacteria; order Rhizobiales; family Beijerinckiaceae; genus Methylosinus. The sequence continues at coordinate 30,031 of NZ_BGJX01000012.1, forward strand.
CGTTGCGCAGATCGCCGATCGTCTCGAACAGCGGCACGATGATGAGTTCGGCGGCGACGAGTCCGGCGTCGCGCGGATCGAGCGTGCCGCGCATCATGCCGCATTCCTTCTGCAGCAGCAGCACTTCCAAGAGATCGCTCACCGTCTCCGTATGGCTGACGATGTAGTGGCGGATCGACTCGTGGCCATAGGTCTTGCGCATTTCGGCGGCGCGCTCGAAGATCGCGAGCTCGCTCGCCGTATCCTCGCTATAGTCGGCGTCGACGAGCCGCACCGGGCGCGGATCGCCGAGGAGGCGCAGCAGCAATTGCCGCTTCTCGTCCTCGGCGAGAGCGGCGTAGTCCGGCGCGACGCGCGCCTCTTTCAGCAGCTCGGCGATCGTCTGCTCGTGACGATCGGAGCTCTGCCGCAAATCCACTGTCGCGAGATGAAAGCCGAAGACTTCCGCCGCGCGGATCAAGGGCTCGAGGCGCTGCGTCGCGATCACCTCGCTGTGATGGCAGCGCAGCGAATCGTCGACGATCTCGAGATCGGCGAGGAAGGCGCGCGGATTGGGATAGGGATTCGCCGGCGTCACGGCGTGGCGCTGCGCCTGCTGGCCGGTCAGCTCCTCGAGCGTCGCGGCGAGGCGCGCGTAGACGCCGATCAGCGCGCGGCGATAGGGCTCGTCGTCGCGATGCGGATTGTCGTCGCCAGAGCGCGCCGCGAGCTGCTCCAGCGCCTGGCTGCAGCCGGCGTAGCGGCGCGAGATCGAGAGCTCGGCGCCGAGCTCATGCACTTCGTTGAGATAGAAGCGCAGCGCCGTCTCGCTCTGCATGCGCAGCGCATTGGCGAGAGAATCGGCGCGCACATTGGGATTGCCGTCGCGGTCGCCGCCGACCCAGGTGCCCATGCGCAGGAAGGGCGGAATGCGCAAGCCGTCGAGCCGCTCCTCTATCTCGGCGTAGAGCAGAGGAATCTGGCGCAGGAAGGTGCTGCGGTAGTAGCTCAGCGTGTTGGCGATCTCGTCGCGCACGGTGAGCCGCGCCTGCCGCAACAGCTCGGTCTGCCAGAGCTGCGAGACGCGGGCGCGGAGTTGCAGCTCGTTGCGGGCGAGCTCCGTCTTGTCGCGCGCGTGCTGGCGCGCGATCAGCAGCGCGGAGATGGCGTGCTCGGCGTCGAGCAGGCTTTTCCGCCGCACTTCCGTCGGATGGGCGGTGAGCACCGGCGACACCCAGCCGTTGGAGAGCACCTGAGCCACCTTGCCGGGGCCGATCGACGCCTTGCGCAGATGCGCGAAAGTATTGGCGAGGCTCGGCTCGGCGGAGCCTTCTTCGCCGAGCAGCGGATGCAGGTCCTCGGCGATATTGGCGAGATGGGAGAAATAGCTGAAGGCGCGGATGACGGTGACGGCCTCGCTCGCCGAGAGCGAGCGCAAGAGCGCCTCGAGCTTGTGGTCGGCCTCGAGGTCGCCATTGCGGCTCACCGCGACGGAGAGGCGGCGGATCGTCTCTATGCGCTCGAAGGCGGCGACGCCCTCCTGCTCGCGCACCGTATCGCCGAGCAGGCGGCCGAGCAGGCGAATGTCGGCGAGCAGCGACTGGTCGTCGAGCTGGGCGGAGGAGCTGAAATTGGCGGCGTCTGTTTCGACTTGCATATGGGGCGTCGATCCTCGGGCGGGGGCGCCGATAGGCGCGGTAAGTGAAGGCAGCTATAGCAGATTTTGGAGGGGGGCGGTGTGGGCGAGGATGGGCGCCCTAGGCTCGGCTTTCGATACGAAGGCGACATTCGGGACCACATGCGCCGATCATCGAGCCGAAAATCCCCCATGCTCCGCGATTGCGGCAGCGTCCCGCGCGCCATGCAGCACACGCACGATAATGACCTCGGTCGCGGTGACGGCATAGTAGATCGCGTAACTGCGGTGAAACGTCACGCGCAGGCCGCGCGCCAGTCGATCGCGCGAAGTCCCTGCCGAGGGAAAGTCGAGCAAGACCGCGCAAGTGGTCTCGATCTTGTCGAGCAACCGCGTCGCGGCCGCCTCCGAGTCTGCGGCGACATAAGCCCAGATTTCGGCGAGATCGGCTTCCGCCGCATCGGTCAGGCGGAGAAACAGCGGCTCGCCAATAGTTTCCTCCCTCGCGCGATGATGCTGTCGGCGTCGAATTTCTTCACGCGGCCTGCGGCGACGTCGGCGAGCCCTTTGTCGATGTCGGCCTTCAGCGCGGCCAGCTCCTGAAGCTGTAAGGCGCGCTTGATTTTCCAATCACGGATGGCTTCGCGGATGACTTCGCTGGTCGAGGCGTAGTCGCCATCGGCGACGGCGCTTTTGACTACGGCGGCCATGTCGGTCGGCAGCGTGATGGTGAGCCGTTCGATCTCGGCCATGGGCGGCCTCCTGTCAAATGAGCGATCATACTTTATCATACTATTGACAGATTGCGAGGGCGAAACGGCCGTGGCAGTCGCAAAGGTCTTCTGAATTCCGCGGCAAGCATTTTATGCAAAGCGTGTTTTTCTCCCCCGCTGGCGGAAGCTTCCCCATGCGCGCCGCATCCTCGCCGACCCGCTCCCTCCCTTGTCCGCCCCGCCCGTCCGACTTATAGACCTCGCTGCGGCCGTAACCTCACGAGTTCACGAGAATGGAAGACGCGTCCTCGATTCTGATCCCCGCCGCCGTCGGCGCGCTGCTCGGCGCGGCTTTCGCCTTTCTCGCCCGCTGGTCGGAGCGTTATCCGCGGGCCGGCTCCCGCCGCGCGCTCGCCTATGGGCTCGTCGCTTGCGCCGCGCTCTATGTCGGCCTCTCCTTCGCCTCGGACGATCCCAAGGCCTGGTTCGGCATAGAGATGACCGGCTTCGCCATCTTCGGCTCCTTCGCGCTGCTCGGCCTCATCGGCTCGCCCTGGTGGCTGGCGGTCGGCTTCGCGCTGCATCCGCTCTGGCATCTGCAGTTCCATTATCTGGGCACGGGCGCGGCGTTCGCGCCGGCCTGGTTCACGCTCGGCCTCACCGGTTTCGATCTGGCCGTCGTCGCCTATGTCGTCTATGCCATTCTGCGCGGGACCGACCCCGCGCTCCAGCGCAAGGCGCGGCCCTCGGCCCTCGGCGGCGGCGACGAGCCGGATCGTCCGCTGACGCGCAACGAGCGCCGCCTCGCCAAAAAACCCCGCTGAACCGCAACGCTCGAGGAAGGCGCCGCCCGATGAACGCTCCCGCCGATTTCACTCTCCGTCACGACTGGACGCTGGAGGAGATCGTCGCCATCCATGATTCGCCTCTGCTCGAGCTCGTCGCGCGGGCGAGCGCGCTGCACAGCCGCTTCTTCGATCCCAATGACGTGCAGAAGGCGGCGCTGCTCAGCATCAAGACCGGCGGCTGTCCGGAGAATTGCTCCTATTGCTCGCAATCGGCGCATCACCGCGAGGTCAAGCTCGACCGCGTCGAGCTGATGCAGGTGGACGAGGTGCTCGGCGCCGCCGCGCGCGCGCGGGAGGCGGGGGCCGATCGCTTCTGCATGGGCGCGGCCTGGCGGCAGGCGCCCAGGGGCGAGCGTTTCGAGGCCGTGCTCCAAATGGTGCGCGGCGTGCGCGCGCTCGGCATGGAGGCCTGCGTCACCCTCGGAATGCTCGACGACGGGCAGGCGAAGTCGCTCGTGGAGGCGGGTCTCACCGCCTATAATCACAATCTCGACACCGGGCCGGAATTCTACGGCGAGATCGTCACCACCCGCACTTATGAGGATCGCCTGCAGACGCTCGCCGCCGTGCGGCGCGCCGGCATCGAAATGTGCTGCGGCGGCATCATCGGCATGGGCGAGAGCGTGCGCGACCGCGCCCATATGCTGCAAGTGCTGGCCTCCTTCGATCCGCATCCCGAGAGCGTGCCGATCAACGCGCTCGCCGCGATCGAAGGCACGCCGCTCGCCGGCCGGCCGCCCGTCGATTCGCTGGAGCTCGTGCGCATGATCGCGACGACGCGCATCCTCATGCCCAAGTCGCGGGTGCGCCTGTCGGCGGGCCGCTCGAGCCTTTCGCGCGAGGCGCAGATCCTGTGTCTCGTGGCCGGCGCCAACTCGATTTTCTACGGCGAGAAGCTGCTGACGGCCGATAATGCGGGCGTCGACTCCGACGCGGCCTTGTTCTCTGCGCTAGCGGCTCGAGGCGAGGGCGCCTGCGCGGCGAAGCGATAGGGGCCTGGCGCTACCTCGCCCTCATGCCGAGGAGGCTCCGCAGGAGCCGTCTTAAAAGCACGAGGGCGAGCTCCAGGACGCGGAATGAAGGTTTCCTCGTCCTTCGAGACGCCGATTCGCGGCTCCTCAGGATGAGGAAACCTTCACCCCAACCATCCCGTAGCGGATGGGGTATATGCGGGGAACGAAAACATGCATGGGCAGGACCGCTTTCTCCTCGCCGGCGTGATGGGCTGGCCCATCTCCCATTCGCGCTCGCCGAAAATCCACAGCTACTGGCTCGCCCGCTACGGCCTCGCCGGCGCCTATGCGCCGCTCGCCATAGAGCCCGGCCGGCTCGAGGCGGCGCTGCGCGCTCTGCCGTCGTTGAATTTCTCGGGCTGCAATCTCACCATCCCGCATAAGGAGAGGGCGCTGTCCATCGTCGACAGCCTCGACGCGAGCGCCAGGCGCATAGGCGCGGTCAATTGCGTGGTGGTGGAGGAGGACGGGACGCTCTCGGGCCGCAATTACGACGGCTTCGGCTTCACCGCCTCACTGCACGCCGCCGCCCCCATGTGGCGGGCGGACGCCGGGCCGGCCGTGGTCATCGGCGCGGGCGGGGCCGCGCGCGCCGTCATCGCCGGCCTCATCGACGCCGGCGCGGCGGAGGTGCGGCTGTTCAACCGCACGCTCGAGCGCGCGCAGAAGATCGCCGCCGATTTCGGGCCGCCGGTCGCCGCCTTCCGTTGGGAGGAGCGCGCCGAGGGTCTCGCCGGCGCGGGCCTTCTCGTCAATACGACGAATCAGGGCATGGTCGGCGAATCGCCGCTCGATCTGTCGCTCGATCGCCTGCCGACCGCCGCCCTCGTCTCCGACATCGTCTATGCGCCGCTGGAGACGCCGCTGCTGGCGGCGGCGCGCGCGCGCGGCAATGTCGCTGTGGATGGGCTCGGAATGCTCATCCATCAGGCGCGGCCGGCCTTCCGCGACTGGTTCGGCGTCATGCCGGAGGCGACGCCGGAACTGCGCGCGCTGATCGAAGCGACGCTCTGAACCGTTACGCCACGAAGGCCGAAACGGCGAAGCGGAAGGGCGACCAGAGGCTCGACAGCTCGACGAGCTCGTTGGCGCGCTTCACGAAATTCGAGTAGCGCTCGCTCGCGAAGCGCGACTGCGCCTCGACCGCCTCCCCGACCGATTTCGCCTGACCGAGCGCCAGCGCCAGATCGAGGACCGCGGCGGCGTTCTCGCTTACGAGATCGAGCGCCTTCAGCGACCAGACGCTCGGGTCGAGCGGGATCGACTCGGGCTTCGGCGCCGATGTCTCGAGCGTGGCGGCGACAATGGACAGGGTCGGGGTGAAGGTTTCGACGACGGGCGCGGCGGCCAGGGTCTCGAAAATCGGCTTCGCCGTGGTCTCGACGGCGGGCTCGGCCGTCGCCAGCGCCACTTCGACGGGCTCCAGCGCGGCGGAGACCGCTTCGATCTCGGCGGCGGGCGGCGCGGGCGCGGCGGCCGCCGGCTCCTCGTCGTCCAGCGCGTCCTTGAGGGTGATCGGCGGCTCTTTCGGCGGCGCCGGGCGTTTGGAAGGACCTCTCGTAGGGATGGCCATAGCTTCGGGCTCCTGTGCTCTGGTTCCGGCGCGCCGACCGTAATCGCGTCGGCGCGATGCTCGAGGAAAAAGCCGCCAAACTCACGCCGCAACGCGTCTCGTCGAGGCGCCGCGCGTCGCCGCCGCGGCGCCGTCGCAACTCACTCGCAGGTCACTTGCCGGTCGTCGCCTTCTGCAGCGCGGCGCCGAGCTCCTTCGCCTGGGTCTGGATCGTCTCGACCTGGCTCTTCACATACTCCGCCTGGAGCTGGAGAACCTCCTGCGGGTCTTTCGCACGCAGCAGCTTCTGAGCGAGGTCGAAGGCGGCGTTGACATTGGCTTCGGCGTAGCCGAGCGCCTTGGCGCTCACGTCCTTGGCTCCGACCTGGAAGGTGGCGGTCGTCGTCTCGACGGAGCCGATCGCTTTCTGCGCCGCTCCGGCGAATCCCTCGAAAGCCTTGCGCGCCTGCTCGACGCTCTTCTCGGCGAAGTCGCGGACTTCGTTCGGTATCTGATAAATCGGTTCGCTCACGAATGCTTCCTTCTCGTCGGGTCGGCCGCCGGCCGGATGCGCGGCCGCTCTCGGCCGACCGTCTGCGGAGCCGTTCGCGCGCGCCGCGCGGCAGGAACGTGAACCGCCCGGCCGAATATGGCTCAACTCATGCTGCAATGCAACATGCTTATGATCGGCGAAGACGGTCACAGAGCTGTGAGGCTGAGCCAATAGGCGGCGACGCCGGCGAGAACGGCGAGGCCAGCGTCTGGACGCGAGCGGAGGACGAGCAGAGTGGCGAAAAGGGCCGACAGATAGACGGGGAGGCGATTCGCCTCGCAGGCGTGGGCGACGCTCGGCGTCACCGTGACCGCGGCCAGGCCGGCCAGCAAGGCGGGCCCCAGCATTTTGAGCGGACCGGCGCCGCTCGCGAGGAGGGACAAGGCCCGGCTGTCGCGATCGGCGAGGAATGGCAGGCCGCGCGTCGCATAGGTCGACGCCGCCATCGCGACGATCGCGGCCCATAAATGACCAGCGTCAGAGCTCATCGGCGCATTCCGTGAATGAGACAGGCGAGCGCCGCGCCGGCGAAGAGGCCGACAGTCGTATATCCCAGCCAGGCGCAAACGGCGGCGACCGCAGCCGACGCCGCCATGGGGATGGCCGTTTCGCGGGACAGATTGAGCCAGGTGATCGCGACGAAGAGAGCCGGCAGGGCGAAACCAGTCGCCTCCGCCGCCATGGGGGCGTCTCTTTCGAGGGCCTCTCCGAGGAGCCCGCCGAGAGCGGTTCCGGCGACCCAGCTCGCATAGGCCCCGAATCCGAGGCCGAGGAGCCATGCGGTCCCGAATTTTTCCGGGACGGTGGAACGGCGCGCGAGGGTCGCGGCGAAGACCTCGTCGGTCAGGGCGAATGCGAAGAGGAATCGCGCATATCCGCTCTGCGGCAGCCTGTCCAGGAGGATCGGGCCGTAGAGGAGATGGCGCAGATTGACGAGACCCGACAAGACGACGACGATCGGGAGCGCATTTCCCGAAGCCAGGGCCGTCAACAAGAGAAACTGGCTGGCGCCCGCGAAGACGAGCGCCGAGACCGCGATGGCCTGAGCAGGCTCGAGGCCGAGCTTCACCGCCGCGGCGCCGAAGGCCATCGCGACGGGAAAATAGCCGATGGCGATCGGAGCCGCGGCGCGCAGCCCCGCGGCTCCGTTGGACAGCCGCGCCGTCACAGCCGCCTCAGAACGAAGAAATGCGTTCCCCCGTCCCATTCGCTCTCTCCATGTGTGGCGAAAATGCGCTGGTGATCGATGCATTCGAACCCGGCATGGTCCGCGAGCTCGAGAAGCCGACGCGCGTGAGTCTTCTGCTCGACTTCATAATCGAGACCGGCGACGAGCGCCTGAAGTTCGAGAACATGAAAGCGATAGAAGGCCATGAACGGATGCGAAGCGGGCTCCGGCAAATTCAGCGAAGCTATCTCCTGGAGAAAGCCGCGCAAGCGGCTCGTCGCCATGTCGCCGAACCCTGCGCGCGCGAACAAAAGGCACGCCGGCGCCTCCTGGCGCATCCGATCCGCGAGAATTCTGTCCGCGGGATCGAGGCTTTCGTCCGGAACGGAAATCAACGTGTCGACGATATATTGCAGGTGATGAGCGATGAGATTCGACCGACGTTCCGACGCGCTCGCGAAGGGCGAGATCATTTCGTCGCTCAAGACGAAGGTCGCTCCGGGTCGGAGGCAGCGGCCCACGCCGCGAAAAAACGACGAAGTATCGAGATGATGCGACGCCCCGATCGACAAAGCGGCGTCGAACAGCATGTTTTCGGGGTCGTAGCTGTCGATTCCCGCCATCACGGGGGTCACGCGGGCGTTTCCCGCGAATCTTTGCGAGAGATGCCTAAAAGCGGTTTCGCTCGGATCGACGGCCGTGATCATCAAATCCGACCGCGCCTCCAGCAGCATTTGCAGCGGAAGCCCGGGGCCGGAGCCGGCGTCGATCACGTTCAGCGGCTGATAGGGCTTTCGCGTGGGTAGCGCTCGGGCCGCCAGAAGCGACTGGCGGGCATAGGCGGGATGGACGAGTTCATAGGCCTCGTACGCGTCCACGTCGATGCGGTCCTCGAAGAGGACGATGTCGTCTCCTCTCTCCGGCTCGCCGATCGTGGTCTGCGTCTTGTGAGCGACGCCGGTCGGAATGGTCGGCAGTCCGAACGCCGTCAACGCTTCGGCCGCGAGGGCCGCATTCAGGAGCGACGAGGATCGCGCGACGATCCGCAACCGTTCGATTTCCTCGAGATCGATTATTTGCGGGCGGCGCGCCATATCGGCAAGTCGCCAAGCCTCCGCCGCGATCGCCGGTTGCGACGGCGCAGGATCCCTCAGACGCGCGAAACGCGACGGCCGCGCAAAGACGACCAGACTCGGCGAGGCGTTGTCCAGTATGAAAAAGCGCAGCGGCTGCTCGCTCTTTCGATTCGCGAGCAATTCACTGTCGAGCCGCGCTCGCGCCTCTGGCCTGCTCAGGGGACACTCGCCGAAAATGATCCGGTATAATTCGACTCCATTCTGCACTTCTATGCACACGCGCTCCACTACCCGCCGTATGCCCTCCCAATCGTCTCGATGCTCCGGCCATTTGAAATGGAGATCGAAGGGCGTGGCCGCGTCGTCGTGGACGAGCGGATACACGATCGTGACGAGCAGCCGCGCTGGGTCCTGCCCCGCTCGATAGAAATGGGGAGAGTCGGCTCGGAAGCGTCGACTTTCTCCAGCCGGAAGGCATAGCGGAGCTTCCTGCGGCCCAACGACCACGGAGCCGCTCAGAACGGTGACGTGCTCCTCGACGAGCTCGTTGTGAGCCTGAGAGTTTCGCGTCGCCCCCTCGGACAGATCCATGATGTAGGATTCGACCACGCGCGGAAACGTCTGACGATCGATCAGGGTAACCGCGATCCCCTCCTGCGATATCGTATGCCCTCGGTCGCCCTCGATGAGGCTTCCGAACGAGACGCCCAGCGATGTCGCGAGACGCCATATCGTTTCGATCGTCGGATTGCCATCGCCCCGCTCGATCCCCGAAAGCGTCGCCTTTCCGACGCCGCTGGCTTCGGAAAGTCCGACGATTGTGAGACCTCGCCGCTTTCGCGCGGAAGATAGATTGTGTCCCAAAATCTGTCGAATCTCGGACGCTACAGAGTCCACGAACATCCCACTCTCCAATTGTTCGGTAAAATATGTAGGAGACGGTAAACCGTACTTTTATGGACAACAAGCTCGATTTACCGAAATTGAGAGGGAGCAGGCGGCGCGGGACCTTTTCAGAGCATTCGGGCGCTCGGGCCGCGCCGCCTCTTCAGAGCGCCCGTTCATCATGAATCGTCGAAGCTTGTTAAAATGTCCTGCGCCGCATAGACCAAGCCGTGTCGAGCCTTTAAGTTTCTCTTAACCGATCGCTCAGCTTCGATCGGCCGCGTCGCGTCTTCCCGCGCCGCCGTTTTGCGCCGGGAAGCCGGCGCTTGTCGCGTCCGAAGAGGCGCTGTCGATATGAGCGAGCACGACAGGCGGGGGATCGAAAGCGAAACGGTCGCCGCGCGGATTCGCGCCGATGCCGCCTTCGCCGCGCTCGAGGCGTCCGGCGCGCCCATCGTCGCGGCCGCGGGCGAGCCGCTCGCGGTCGTCCACGCCAATGAATCCGCCCTTTCCGTCTTCGGCGCCGATCTCGCGGCGCTGGGCGAGCGGCTGTTCCGGGGCGAGGAGCAGGGCGCGCGCCGCCTGCGCGAGCTCTCCTGCGCCCAGAGCCACGCCGCGGCGCCGCGCCTCGAGCGCCTGCGTTTTTCCTTCGGGCCGATCGCGCAGACGGCGACCGTGCTGTGCCGCGGCCTGGCCGCAGAGGCGGGCGGGCGGCCTCTTTTCCTCGTCGCCATGCTCGGCATGCGCTCGGCGAAATCCGAAAACGCGTCGGCCGCGGCCGTCGCCCGAGAGCTCGCTTCCGAACCCGATCCGGTCTCCGCGCCGGCGCGCCCGGCGCGGCCGGAGCGTTTCCTCTGGCGCAGCGACGCGGAGGGGCGCGTTCTCGACGTCACCCACGCGCTCGCCGACGTCGTCGGGCGCGAGAATGGCGACATAGCCGGGCGCTCCTTTCTCGAGCTGGCGAGCCGGCTGCGCCTTGCGCCCGACGACCGCCTCGCCGCCGCTTTCGCATCCCGCCGCTCCTGGAGCGGGGTAGAGCTCGATTGGCCGCTCGACGGCGGCTCGGCGCGGGTTCCGGTCACGCTCGGCGCTCTGCCGGCGTTCGACGACGCGCGGCGATTCGGCGGTTATCAGGGCTATGGGGTGCTGCATCTCGACCGGCTGCGCAGCGAGCCCGAGGCGCCTTTCGCGAATCTGGCCGTCGCGACGGCCGAGCCGAATGTCCCGGCTGTCGAGCCGCCTGTCGAGGCGGAGCCCGCGCCGGCGCTCGTGGGCGGCGCGAAAATCGTGCCGCTGAGGCCGACGCCGCGGCTCGAGGAAGCCGCCGCCTCCATCGGCGAGGCGCTGTCGCCGAATGAGCAGACGGCTTTCGACGAAATCGCGCGCGCGCTCGCCTCCGCGGCTCACAAGCCCGCCAAAGGCTCGGTGCGCGATCTATTCGAGACGATCGAGCAGGCGACCGGACAGGTCGCGGCGACCTCGGCCGAGCCGGCGCCTCCCCAGACGGAGCCCGCGCCTTGCAATGAGAACGCCGCCTTTCCCGGCGATCCGGGCCGCGCCGCGGCGCTGCTCGATCGCTTGCCGATCGGCGTGCTGGTGGCGCGCGGGGCGCAGGCGCTCTACGCCAATCGAACCCTGCTCGATTATCTCGGCTATTCCGACGCCGCCGCGCTCGCCGCGGCCGGCGGCGCCGCGCGACTCTTTTCCGGCCGCCGTCCGCCGACTGCGGCGGATGGAGCCGCGGGCGGCGTCGTCGAGGTGCTCGACTGCGACGGCGAGCCGCTCGAGGCCGACGCGCGCCTCGAGCCGATCGAATGGGAGGGCGTTCCCGCCACGCTGGTGACGTTGCGCGGCGCGCGTCCGGCCTCGGCCGCGCCGGAATCCGCCCGCGCCGGCGCCCTGCGCCAGGAGCTCGAGGCTCGCCGCCGGGAGCTCGAGGCTCGCCGACAGGAGCTCGAGGCTCGCCGCCAGGAGGCGGAGGAGCTGCGCGCCGTCCTCGACGCGATGAGCGACGCCGTCGCGGTCCTCGACGCCGACGGGCGGCTGCGCAGCGTCAACGCCGCTCTCGTCCGCCTCGTCGGCGGCGAGGCGCGCGCTCTCATCGGCTGCGGCCTCGCTTCGCTGTTCAGCGACGCGGATCAGGGCGCCGTCGCCGATTTTCTGCGCCGATCCATCCTTCGTGAGTCCAGGGAGGGCCTCAAGGTCTCGGCGCGCATCCGCAACGGCCGATCGATCGCGGCGCAGTTGACGCTTCTTCCGCTCGACGCGCCGTCGGAGCAGAGGCGTTGCGTCATTCTGCGCGACATTGGCCGGCGCGACTCCGACGACGGGCTCGAGGCCGCCCGCCTCGAGGCCGAGCGCGCCAGCGCCGCCAAGACGGATTTTCTGGCCAAGGTCAGCCATGAGATCCGCACGCCGCTCAACGCCATCATCGGCTTCGCCGAGGTGATGATGGAGGAGCGCTTCGGCCCGATGGGCAATGAGCGCTACAAGGAATATCTCAAGGACATTCACACCTCGGGCGAGCATGTGCTGAGCCTCGTCAATGATCTGCTCGACCTCTCCAAGATCGAGGCGGGAAAATTCGAGCTCGACGTCGAGCGTATCGACGCCAACGCCGTCATCTCGGAATGCGTGTCGATCATGCAGCCGCAGGCCAATCGCAGCCGTGTGGTGATCCGACTGTCGCTGTGGCCGCGCCTGCCGCGCATCCTTGCCGACGGCAGGTCGCTGCGGCAGATATTGCTCAACCTTCTGTCCAATGCGGTGAAGTTCAACGAGGCCGGCGGACAGGTGATCGTGTCGAGCGCCTTGACCGACGCCGGATATGTGGTGATCCGCGTCAAGGATACGGGCGTCGGCATGTCGGAGAGCGAGATCGAGACGGCGCTCGAGCCCTTCCGCCAGCTGGGCGCGTCGCGCGGCGGCACCGGGCTCGGCCTGCCGGTGACAAAGGCGCTGATCGAGGCCAATCGCGCGTCCTTCTCGATCAAGAGCCGCAAGAATCAGGGCACTCTGATCGAGGTCGCCTTTCCGCCGCCGCAAGTGCTCGCGGCCGAATAGCCGGGTCTTTCGGCGCAGAGGGCGTGGGGGCGATTGCCGCTCGATGATGCGAGCGTGGATGTGGGACGATATAGCGCCCGAGCCGTCGATCCCGAGCGAGAAGCTCGCCGAGGACGGCGGGCGGGCGGGGAGCTGAAACGAGGTGTCGACCGTCGATCTCAACGCCGATCTCGGAGAAGGATACGGAGCCTGGCGCATGGGCGACGACGAGGCCATGCTCGGCCTCGTCACCTCCGCCAATGTCGCCTGCGGCTATCACGCCGGCGACCCGGATATAATGGCGCGCTGCTTTTCGCTCGCCAAACGCCGCGGCGTCGCGATCGGCGCGCATGTGTCCTTTCCCGATCTCGCGGGTTTCGGGCGCCGGCGCATTCCCTATTCGGCGGCCGAGGTCGAGCGTCTCGTCGCCTATCAGATCGGCGCGGCGCAGGGGCTCGCGCGCTATAGCGGCCACCGCCTCACCTATGTGAAATGCCATGGCGCGCTCGCCAATGTGGCGGAAGTCGAGCCGGAAATCGCGCTGGCCGTCGCCCGGGCGACGCACGCCGTCGACGCGGGCCTCACTCTGCTCGCCATCGCGCGCAGCGAGCAGGTGGCGGCCGCCGAACATGCGGGCGTTCCCATCGCCCATGAAGTTTTCGCCGATCGCGCCTATCTCGACGACGGACGGCTGAAGCCGCGCAGCCAGAAGGGCGCCGTGATCGAAGATGCGGATTGGGCCGCCGCGCGCGCGCTCGCCATGCTGCAAGACGGGGCGATCGTCACCGAAAGCGGCAAGCGCCTGCCGACGCAGATCGATTCCATCTGCGTGCATGGCGACACGCCGCACGCCGTCGAGATGACGCGGCGCCTGCGCAAGGCGCTGGAGCGCGCCGGCTACGAGCTCTTTCCCTTCGCGCCGTCGGAGGCGTGAGGCGATGCGCTATCCTGCGCCGCGCTGTCTCGACGCCGGCGAGGCGGCGCTCGTCGTCGAATTCGGCGACAGCGTCGATCCCGCGATCAACGCCGGCGTGCTGGCGCTCGACGCCGCTCTGCGCGCCGCGCCGCTCGTCGGAATTGTCGAGACGGTTCCGACCTATCGCTCCTTGATGATCCACTACGATCCGCTCGCGCTCGGCCGCGCGGCGCTCGTCGCTCATATCGAAGCGATGGAGACGCGGGGCGTGGCGGAGCGCCCGCCTCGCGTCCGCTGGATCATTCCCTGCTGCTATGATCCGCCCCATGGCGAGGATCTGGCGGCGGCGGGCGAATCTTTGTCGCTGTCGCCCGAGCGCGTCGCCGCGCTCCATGCGGGCGGCGATTATCGCGCCTATATGTATGGCTTCGCGCCGGGCTGGTGCTATCTCGGCGGCCTGCCGCCGGCGCTCGCCGTTCCGCGCCGCGCCGCGCCGCGCGCCCCGACGCCGAAAGGCGCCGTGCTCATCGGCGGCGGCCTCTCGCTCATCGGCGCCGATCCCATGCCGACGGGCTGGTATGTCGTCGGCCGCACGCCCGAGCGGCTCATCGCGCTCGAACGCGATCCGCCCTTCTTCGTGAATGTCGGCGACGCGCTGCGCTTCGAGCCCGTCGACGACGCGCGTTTTCGCGCGCTCGCCGAGAGAAGCGCGGGCGGCGAGATCGTCGCGCGGCGCGAGATGCTGGACGCTCGCCCATGAGCACGCAGACGAGCGGGCGGCTCCTCGTTCGTGCGGCGGGGCCGGGCGTCACTATTCAGGACGCTGGACGATGCGGGAGCCTGCGCTTCGGCGTGACGCCGGCGGGGCCGATGGACGAGCGCGCCTTCATCGCCGCCAATCAGGCGGTGGGCGCGCCGCGGGGCGCTGCGGCGATCGAGGTCTCGCTCGGCGGCGTCGAGCTCGTCACCTCGGGCGAAACGATCGGCCTCGCCATCGCCGGCGGCGATTTCGATATTCGTCTCGATGGCGCGCGGCTGCCCTGCGCTTGCGCGCTCCCGCTGGAGCCGGGCGCTTCGCTCACGATCCGCGCGGGGCGGAGCGGCTCATGGTGCTATGTGGCCGTCGCGGGGCGCATCGATCTGCCGCCGGCGCTCGGCTCCCTCGCCACGCACACGCGATCTGGAATGGGCGGTCTCGAGGGACGGGGATTGCGCGCCGGCGATGCGCTGCCGCTCGCGGGTCTCGCGCCGCCGCGCGGGCCGCTCGCGATCGACGCCCCTTGGCTCGCCGCGAGCGGCGCGCCGATCCGCGTTCTGCTCGGCCCGCAGGCCGATTATTTCACCCATGAGGCGATCGACGAATTTTTGTCGGCGCGCTGGCGCCTCTCGCCGCGCAGCGACCGCATGGCCTATCGGCTGGAAGGGCCGCGCCTCTCCCATGCGAAGGGCCATGACATCGTTTCCGACGGCGTCGCGCTCGGCGCGATACAGGTTCCGGGCGACGGCGCGCCGCTCGTCTTGATGGCCGATCGCCAGCCGACCGGCGGCTATCCGAAGATCGCCAATGTCATCGGCGCCGACATCGGGCGCCTGGCGCAGACGCGGCCGGGCGAGGAGATTTCGTTCGTCGCCGTCTCGATCGAGGAGGCGGTCGCGGCGCGGCGCGCGCTCGCCGAGGCGATCGCCGCAGGCGTGCGGCTGCGTCCGCAGGGCGGCGAGCTCTCGACGGAATTGCTGCTCTCGGCCAATCTCATCGGCGGCGTCGCCGATGCGTATGGGTCTTTGGAACCGGAATAGGGGAGGAACCTCCCGTACCCTTCCCCGCTACGCGGGAGAGAGGGCCTATCGAGCGCCGTGAGAATCAGTCCTGCAGCGGCCCCCAAGACGGATCGGAGGCGTAGGACGGCGTCGGCACCGGGAATTCCGAGCGGCCGAAAATATCCACCATGTAGATTTTCGCGCCCGAGCCGCCGCCCGGATCGCGGAAGAACATCAGGAACAGCCCGTTGGGCGCAAAGGTCGGGCCCTCATTGTGGAAGCCCTCGGTGAGAATGCGCTCGCCGGAGCCGTCCGGCTTCATCACGCCTATGCCGAAGGAGCCGCTCGACTGCTTGGTGAAGGCGATGTAATCGCCCTTGGGCGACCAGACCGGCGTCGAATAATGGCCCGAGCCGAAGGAGATGCGCCGCGCGCCGCCGCCATTCGCGCCCATCACGTAAATCTGCTGCGAGCCGCCGCGGTCGGATTCGAAGACGATCTCGCCGCCGGTCGGCGAATAGGAGGGCGAGGTGTCGATGGCGTTGGTGTCGGTGAGGCGCGTCGTCGTGCGCGAGCGCAGATCCATGGCGTAGAGATTGGTGGCCGCGCCCTGCGAGAGCGACATCACGATCTTCTGCCCGTCCGGCGAGAAGCGCGGCGAGAAGGTCATGCCCGGAAAATTGCCGACCACCTCGCGCTGGCCGCTCTCTATGTTCAGCAGCAGCACCTTCGGATCGGCGGAGCCGAAGGACATATAGGTGACGTCCTGCGACGAGGGCGAGAAGCGCGGCGTGACCACGAGCTCCTCGCCGCGGGTCAGATAGCGCACATTGGCGCCGTCCTGATCCATGATGGCGAGGCGCTTGCGGCGATGCTCCTTCGGCCCGCTCTCGTCGACGAAGACGACGCGCGTGTCGAAGAAGCCCTTCTCGCCGGTGATGCGCGTGAACACGGCGTCCGAGACGAGATGGGCGACGCGGCGCATATTGGCGGCGTCGGTGACATATTGCTGGCCCGCCGCCTGCTCGCCCGTCGAGACGTCGAACAGGCGGAACTCGGTCTTGAGCCGCCCGTCCGGGCTGCGCTGCGAGCGGCCGGTCACGACGAATTGCGCATTGACCGTGCGGAAGAGATCGAGATTGGGCGCGGCTTCGGAGCCGGCGGACTCCGGAAAGCCGCCCGGCTCGATCGGCCGCAGGAAGACGGAGCGCTTGAAATTATTGACGATGACGCTCGTCACTATGCGCGCCGCCTCGTCGCCGGAAAAATTCGTGACCGCCACGGAGACGGGCTGGAAGCCGCCGCCCGCGCGCAGATCGAGCACGCGCGCCGCGCGCGAGGGCGCGGCGAAGAGCGGCGAGAGGGTCGCGCCGGCGATGAGGCCGGCGGCGGAGCGGCGGGAGAGGTGGAGCGTCATGCGATGCGGGTCCTGGGCGTTTCTCAAATCGGGGCGGAGGGGCGAGGCCGCCGCTACATATCTTCTCTCATGTCCAATTCCGTGACGCGCCAATAATCGTAATAGGATGCGAAGGCGGGGGGAATCGGCATGGGGCTGCAGCGCCGCACGGCGCCGAGCGCCTGCTCGCCGCGACTGCGCTCGACGGGATCGGAAGAAGGGTTGAGCAGGCGCGGGGCGCCCTCGAGCGCGCCCTCCCGCGTCAGGCGAAACTCCACGCGCGGCACATAGGTCTGAGCGTTGATCGACAGCGCCGCCTGCCAGCACCGGCGATAATGCTCGACCGTATAGGCGTCGATCTGCGCCTGCATCGTCGGCGACATGCGCGGCGCGCTCGCCGTGGGCGCGCCGAGCGAGGCTGTCTTGGTCAGCTCCGCGCCGGTCGCGGCGCGACGCTGCGGCGCCTCGCGGCTCAACAGATTGGCGATACTGGCCGCGTCGAATTTCGATTTGGGCGCGGTCTCGTCGCCGGATTTCGGTTTTGCCGGCGGCTTGTCGGATTTCTTGGCCTCGTCAGCCTCGCCCGGCGCGCCCTTTTCGGCGGTTTTCTTCTTCTCGAGGAGCTTCGCCACCTCGTCGACCTTCAGCCGCGGCTCGTCCTTTTGCTTGCCCTGCTCCTTCGGCTTGGCCTCTTGCTTTTTGACCTCTTGCTTTTTGGCCTCTTCCGGGGGCTTCGGCTCGTCCTTCGGCTTGGGCTTTTGCGGCGGCTGCGGCGTCTCCTTCGCCTCCTTCTCGGGCTTGGGCCGCGAGGGAGGCTTCGGCTTCACTGCCTCGGCCTCTTCGGGCTCCTCGCGTTCGGGCGGCGGCGCGGGCTTGGCGCGCTCCGGCTTCGGCGGCTCCGCCTTGGCCGGCTGCGGCTTGGGCGGCTCGGGCTTGGGCGGCTCGGGCTTCGGCGGTGTGGGGCGGACGGGCGGCTCCGGCGTCGGCGGCAAAGCGGCGACGCGCTTTGGCGGCGGCGGGGCCTCGGGCCTGTCTTCCGGCTCTTCGAGCCGCCGCTCGAGCGGCGGGGGCGGGGCGGCGACGTCCTTCGTCGCCTCGGCGAGCGGCGGCAGCGGCTTCGTCTCGCGCTGCTCGGCGATCTTGTCGGCGCGCTGGACGGGCTTGACCTCTTTCGCGGTCTTCTCGCCCTTCATCACCTGATTGAGCTGCGCATCCGTGACGATGTCGATCGGCACGGTCTCCTGCGCGTCATCGAATTTCCTCGCGTCCGAAAAGGCGACGAGCGTCGCCAGCAGCAGCCCGGCATGGGCGGCCGCCGAGACGAGGAGGCCGGGTTCGTGGCGCGAGGGCTTCAATTCTCGCCCTCACTTCTTGTCCACTTCGGTCACCAGCGCGACCTTCTTGTAGCCGGCCGTCGTCACCAGCGACATGATCTCGGCGACGCGGCCGTAATTCACCGTTTTGGAGGCGCGCATATAGATGCGCTCGTCGAAGCCCGCCTTGGCGGTCTCCTTCAGCCGGTCGAGGAGCTGGCCGATCTCGATCGGCTGATCCATGAGGAAGACCTGCCCCTTGTCGTCGATGGCGATGGCGAGCGGCTTCTGATCGACATTGAGCGGGCCGGCCTTGGTCTGCGGCAGATCGACGGCGACGCCGGTCGCGAGCAGCGGCGCCGCCACCATGAAGATGATGAGCAGCACCAGCATCACATCGATGAAGGGCGTCATATTGATGTCGGCCATGGCGCCGTAGCGCGGCGTTCCGCGCCGCCGGCGTCCCGAGCCCTTGCGTCCCGCGGCGATCGAGGCTCCCATGCGCGTCTCCCGCTCTCAAGCCGCGCGGTCGCGGCCGGACTGGCCGGCGTGCTGATCGATCTGGCGCGACAGAATGGCGGAGAATTCGTCGGCGAAGCTCTCGAGCCGCGCCTGCGTGCGGGCGACGTCGCCTTGCAGCTTGTTATAGGCGACGAGCGCCGGAATGGCGGCGAAGAGGCCGATGGCGGTGGCGAGCAGCGCCTCCGCTATGCCCGGCGCGACGACGGCGAGCGAGGTGTTCTTGGAGGCGGCGATCGAGCGGAAGGAGGTCATGATGCCCCAGACCGTGCCGAACAGGCCGACGAAGGGGCCGGCCGAGGCGACCGTCGCCAGCACCAGAAGATTGGACTCGAGCTTCTCGATCTCGCGGGCGATGGAGACGTCCAGCACTTTGTCGATGCGCGCCTGCAATCCCATGAAGGAGGCGCCGGCGTTCTGGAAGGAGCGCTTCCACTCGCGCATGGCGGCGATGAAGAGGCTCCCCATGCCCGCGGTCGGACGCTCCTGCAGCTTGGCGTAGAGATCCTCGAGCGAGGAGCCGGACCAGAACACTTCCTCGAAACGATCCATGGCGCGGCGCGTGCGGGAGAACAAAATCGCCTTGTCGACGATGATCGCCCAGCACCAGACCGAGGCGAGCAGCAGGCCGACCATCACCAGCTTCACGACGATATGGGCGCCCCAGAACATGCCCCAGATGGAGATTTCTGCGGCGCCGGAGAGCGGGGCGGCGATTTCGGCTGGATTCATGAAAGTCGTCCTCGGAAGTCGCGGGGTCGGCGGCGAAACTCTCGGCGTGGCGGAATCGTCGGCTCGTGCTCGCGCCGAGACCGGGCGGCGAACATTTTAGGAAAATCGAGTCGCGCTCGCTCCCGCAGCGCCGCGCCAAATGCTGCGGAGCCAAAGCGGTATGGAGCGCGAATCCGCCGAGATTTTGTCCAGGATGCGCCGCACAAAGAGAAATATGAGCGGAAGGCTTAAGGGACCGTAAAGGTCAAGAGCCGCGAGGATCGGCGACGGAGGCGAATTTCGCGCGCACGTCGGAGGGCAGGCGGCGCGGCCGGCCGCCTTCCACCGCGGCGATCTTCACCTGCGCGGAAACCAGCGTCTCGTCGCCGCGCGTCACGCGTTGATCGAGATCGAAGGAGGCGCCGGACACCTCCCGGACGATCGTCTCGACGCAGAGCGAATCGTCCATCTGCGCGGGCTTGCGGAAGTCGATCGTCATCGCCCGCACGACGAAAAACAGGCCTCCGCCCGCGCCCTGCAGCAGCGCGCGCTGGCCGAGGCCGAGATCGCGCAGCAGCTCGGTGCGCCCGCGCTCCATGAAGCGCAGATAGGAGGCGTGATAGACGAGGCCGGAGAAATCCGTGTCCTCGTAATAGACGCGGACTGTGAGGCGGTGCGGATGGGTCATTTGGCGCGCGCAGGATCGCTGGGAGGTCTGCTATACAGCAGGCGCCGGCGTCCCGCATCCCTTTCGATCTCGGCGGGACGCGGGTGGCGGGCGGTCGCGCGCTGCGCTGCAGCAGGCGGGATTGCGCCGCAATATATAATTCTGATACACAACGATTGTCGCGCGCGTATCGAGGCTGAGAAGGGTCGATGAACAAAGAGCAATGCGTCCTCGTCTGCGGCGTCGGGGAAAGAGCCTCGGCGGTGGCGAGGCGGCTGATCGGCGAAGGCTATGCGACGGTGCTCCATCAGGAGCGGCCGCCGCGCGCTCTGCGCCGGCGCATGTGCTATGCGGACGCCTGGTTCGACGGGATCGCCGCCGTGGCGGGGGTCGAGGCCCGCCGCGCCGACCGGCCTTCCGAATTTCTCTGCGGCATGCAGACGCGGCAATTTCTTCCCCTGCTGCTGCGGCCTTTCGAGGAGGTCGTGGAGCGCTGGCCATGGGATGTCGTCATCGCAGCGCCGGATCATGACGGGCGGCCGGCGCGCTCGCTCGCCGATCTGGCCGAGCTGACGATCGGCGTCGGCTCCGGCTTCGTGGCCGGCGTGGACTGCGATCTCGCCATCGCGACGGAGGGGCTCGATCCGGGCGCGGTGCTGCGGGCGGGCGATCCGCCCCCGAGCCGCCGCGCCTGCGACCGCCTCGCGCTCGATTATTGGGACGTGATCGCTCCGCGGGAGGGCGCGCTCGCCTGGCGCATGAACATCGGCGATCGGGTCGAGGCGGAGGAGATATTGGGCTTTCTCGCCGAGGAGCCGGTTCGCGCGCCTGTGGCGGGGCGCGTCAGCGGACTGGCGCGGCCGGAGCTGCCGGCGCTTCCCGGCGCCCCGATCGCGGAGATCGCGACCTCCGATCGCGCGCCCATCGCCGGCGTCTCCGATCGCAACAAGCTCGTCGCCCGCGGCGTCTCCTTCGCCGTGGAGATGGAGACGGGCGGATGGACCCCGGTCTCGATCGGCTCGCGCTGACCGGGCCGCCCAATCGCCGCCGGCGTTTTGCGATCGCCCGGCGCGGCGGCAGACTCGACAATCCACGGCGCTCACGCTTGCATCACAGACCAGAGCCACCTAATCTATGAGCAAGCCGAAGGTTTCCCGGAACCGGACGCAACAGCGAAGCGCCCCGACGCCGGATGTAAGCGCGGGGCGTTTTTTGTGCTTCGACGCCGCAAAATGTTCGATCCCGATTTGACCATACGGGCGCTTGCCGGGATCGCGCTGGCGCTGTTTCTGACGCCGGCTCTTCGCCCTCTCGGCCTGCCGGAAGGAGCGGCGCGTTTCTGTCGTCTCGCGGGCGGCGTGACGCTCGCCATCGGCATCGGCGTGGCGCTCGGCGCGACGGTCGATTGGTTTTTTCGCCCGCGCTAGAGCCTTTTCGCTTATGAAGCTGTTTGGTCGGAGTGAGAGGATTCGAACCTCCGACCCCCTCGTCCCGAACGAGGTGCGCTACCAGGCTGCGCTACACTCCGATCTGGCGTCCGCGAAGCGGCCGCCGCTGGTCGAGGCGGTTTATAGCTTCAGGCTCTTCGACCTGCAACAGCTGTTTGCGCCTTCGCGGCGCTCATCGTCGCTCGAGCCGCAGATAGTGGAAATCCGCCTCGTCCTCGTCCGTTCGACGCGGCGTTTCGCGCCAGGTCTCGCGCCATTCCCCGGGGTCGAGCGCGGGAAACCGGGCGTCGCCCGCGACGTTGAGCGCGACCTCGGTCAGATGAATCACATCGGCCCGCGCGAGAAAGGCGGAATAGATCTGCGCGCCGCCGGCGACGATGATCTCCGACGCTCCCATCGATTCGGCGAGCCGCGCGGCGGCGTCGAGAGCTTCTTCCGGGCTGCGCGCGAGATGCTCCCCCTGGGCGCGAAATTCCGCATCGCGCGACAAGACGACGGTCTTACGGCCGGGCAGGGGGCGCCCGATCGATTCGAATGTGCGCCGCCCCATGAGCAGCGGCTTGCCCCAGGTGAGCTCGCGAAAACGTCGAAGATCGCTCTTCAGGCGCCAGGGCGTCCGCTCTTGCGCGCCGATCACGCCATTGCGCGCGACGGCGGCGACGAAGACCAGTTTCGGCGTCAAGCGAGCCTCCCGAAGCCTTCTCGCGTCCCGCCGCACGGCCCTTTGCCGCAAGGTCGGGTCCTTCCTATATAGATGACGCCCGAGTGATTCCCTTTTTCTTCGGGCGAACCGCTCGAGGATAGTCATGTCGACTTGGACATCGTACTCCAGATCTCTGCCGGCGCTCGCGCTCGCCGCGCTCATCGCCTTCGCCCCGGCGCTCGCCGAGGCCAAAATGGGCGGCGGCGCGAGCTCGGGAAGCCGCGGCACGCGAACCCACACGCCGCCGCCCGCGACGACGACCGCGCCGCGTCCGGCCGCGCCAGTGGAGCGCAGCATCGCGCCGCAGCCGGCGCCGCAGCCGCAACCCGCCCCGGCCGCGCCGACCCGTCCGGCCGCCGCTCCCGCCGCCAATCCGGCCGGCGGCGCCTTCGGCCGCGGCCTGCTCGGCGGCCTCGCCGGCGGCCTGCTCGGCGCCGGCCTCTTCGGCCTGCTTTCCGGCCATGGCCTCTTGGGCGGGCTCGGCGGCTTCGCCTCCATCATCGGCCTTCTGGTCCAGATCGCGATCATCGTCCTTCTGGCGCGGCTCGCCTTCAACTGGTTCGCCGGCCGCCGCTTGGCCGGCGCTATGGGCGGGGCGGGCGGCGGCGCGCGTCCGGGCGCCTTCGCCTTTACGGGCGGCGGAACGGGCCTCGGTGGCGCCACGCCGCGCACTCCGGCCAGCGAGCCGCTCACTCTGCGCCCGGAGGATTTCTCCGCCTTCGAGCGCGTGCTCGCCGAATCGCAGTCCGCCTATAGCCAGGAGGACATCGCCCGGCTGCACGAGCTCGCGACGCCGGAAATGGTCTCCTATTTCTCCGACGACATTCGCGCCAATGCGCGCGAGGGCGTCGTCAACCGCATCTCCGGCGTGAAGCTGCTGCAGGGCGATCTCTCGGAGGCCTGGCGCGACGGCACGGACGAATATGCGACCGTGGCCATGCGCTTCTCGCTGATCGACCTCTTCATCGATCGGGCGACCGGCAAGGTCGTCTCCGGCGACGCCTCGCAGCCGACGCAATCGACCGAGGTGTGGACGTTCCGCCGTCCGGCCGGCGAAGGGCCTTTGGCCTGGAAGCTCTCGGCGATCCAGCAGACGGCGTGACGCGATCTCTCGGCCGAACAGAAAGCGCCCCTTTCGAGGGGCGCTTTTTTTAGGGCTTATGAATTATCGACCCGCGCATGTCGCCCGTCAGGCGTTCGAATTCCGTTATATGGGCATCGGCGCAGCGCGCCCAGGAGAAGTCCTGCGCGCGGCGTCGGGCTTCCGCGCTCGAGCGCTTCCGCTCATTGGCGTCGTTCGCGAGGCGCAGAATCGCCGCGGCGATCTCATGCGGATCGAGAGGATCGACCAGCAAGGCGGCGTCGGCGCCGATTTCTTCCGTGCTCGATCCACGCGACGTGACGACCGGAACGCCACAGGCGAAGGATTCCAGGATCGGCAACCCGAAGCCTTCGGCGAGTGACGGAAAAACAGTGCAGACCGCCCCTTCATAAAGCGTCCAGAGGTCCTCGTCCCTCAGCCGGCCGAGGAAGTGAATCCTTTTCATCATGTCGGTGGCGGTCTGATGGAGCTCGTCGAGATCGACGTTCCATCCTTCCTGGCCGACGACCAGCATGTGCAGATCACGAACGTCGGGCCGATCCACGATCCGCGCGAAAGCGGCGATCGCGGTGAGGAGGTTCTTGCGCGGCTCGATCGTGCCGACGCACAATATGTAGCGCGAGCGCCATGGGAGCGCGACGATCTTGCGCAAATCGCGCCGCTGCGACCGAGCGCCATCGCCATCGGCTGCGAGATAGGCGACGGAGGTCGATGCGCGCAAAGTCGGCAGCGCGTCGAGCAGCTGCCGCCGGGTCGCTTCCGAATTGCAGAAGATATGGTCCATCGTCAGCAACTGACGGAGCTGGCGCTGGAACGTCGCCGAAGCTTCGGCGCTGAACCATTCCGGTCGCTCCAGCGGAAAAAGGTCATGCACCATCATGCTCTGCGGCAGAGCGGCGAGGCGCGCCGGCGCGGCGTCGATCGGGAAATAAGGGAACAGCACGACCGCCCGCGCCGGGATCGGCTCATCGGAACGCGCCTCGTGCTCGAGCCACACGGGTTCGGCTTGCGTCAGTCTGCTCCAATTTTGTCGCAGCCCCTGCGAATAGAAGACGCGCAAGGTCACGCGCGAATCGCGCAGGAGCTGGCTCAGGAGATTTGTCGAATAACGATAGATTCCGGTGCGCGCTTTCGGATCGACGGCCGCCATGCAGAGAACATCGATATTGACATAGACGGCGACGGCGTCGCCGCAGGCGGCCTGCGCCGCCGGGAGCATCGCCGCTTCCTCGGCGAGAGCCTCGAAGGCTTTGGACGCCCCGCGCTCGAGACGCTGCTTCGATTGCTCGACGAGCGCGCCTCGTCCGCGCGTTTCGACGAGGCGTCGCCCTTCGAAAAACTCGTCGCGCGAGGGAAGGCGTTCATCCGTCGCGATCAGGCAGGCCAGAGTGAATTGCGAAGCCGTCAAATTCCGCTTGGCGTCGACGCTCGCTCCGCCGAAGCTCGGAGCCGAAAGCGCAATGTCCAACTCTGCGAGGAGAGGACGATCCGGACGACTGCGATATTCGCCCGACTCGGTGAACTCTCGAATTACGACCTCACGCGCCTTGCCGGTCGTGACCGCATGCGCGTAGCCGCGCAGCTCGCTGTCCGTGCAGCCGCGCTGAAGCAGATAGGCGTAGGCGAGCAAGACGAATTCGAAGTCGGGCAGAGAAAGCAGAATGTCGATGTCGTCGCAGGCGAGAAACGCCGGATCGGCGGGCGGAATGAGGCGAGGAACAAAGCCGCGGCGCTCCTTCGGCGAGAGCGTCATGAATTTGACGCAGCGCAGAAGCTTCGAGCGCGCGCGCGCGTCGAGCAGCGAAAGATAACGGCCATAGTATAAGACGAAAGCGCGCGTGCGATGCTCGGCTGGACAATATTCGTTCAGAATATATAGAATCGGGCGCACGAAATTGGCCGAGCGCAGCGAGAAGAACTTCATGTTCTTTTTCGAGAAGGGGCCATCGGCGTCGAGCGTGAAGCGATTATAGAGTCGCGCGCGAAGAGCGATCATGCGCCGGAGGCCGGCCTTTTCGGCGCGCATCGTGAATTCGCTGTCCGCGTGATAATGCGGCGCGTTGCGCTGCTGGTAGAGGCCGATCGTCTCGAAAACGGATTTGTGAACGAGCGTGCCATTGCCGCATAGATAGTCGACCTCGATCATGTCGGCGCCGCGTCGCTCTTTCGCGTCGAGCGCATCCTCGAAGACATTGGCGAAGCTCGTTTGCACGAATGCGCCGCTCTCCCAATCATTATAGGCGCCGACCGCCCAGAGCCGGCCGGGCTCATTGGCGTAGGAGATCACGCCGCCGACGATGGGCGCATTGCTGTCGAGCGCGCCTTCGACGATGTTGGTGATGAAGTCCTTTGGAAGGATAGCGTCGTCATTGAGCGTCAGAATATAGTCGCAGCCGTCGTTCAGAGCGGCTTTCACGCCGGAATTCGTCGCCGCCGTCCAATAATGCCAGTCGGGATCGTCTATGACGACGATTTCGCTCGCGCCGAGCGCGCGGAGCGCCTGCGGCGTGCCGTCGGTCGAACCGGAATCGACGATATAGAGCCTAAAGAACGGATAGTCCTGGTTCTGCATGCTCTGCGCAAATCCGACCGTCCAGTCCCGGCGGTTGCGGACCGGCGTGACGACCCCGACGATCGGATAGACATGCCTGGATTTCCGCCGCTGGTCCGGCGCCTCCGCGGCGGGCCGCTGCGCCTCGCGCGTTTGCTCGAAGGACAATGGAGCTTCGCTCTCGGCATTGGCCGGGTCGTTGCGTCGAAGGAAGAAGTCTAGCATTCTCATTGTCGACGACCGCCGGCTCGAGAGTCTTCAGCGAATGGCGAGCGGCCCGGAAAGCGCAGACGCGTTCCCCGGGTGCAAAAGGCGCTGAGATAGGCGACATCGCCGTTATAGAGATCGCTCAGCGGGGCGCCGCGGCGGATGATCGCGTCGGCGACCATGAAGCCGCGCTTGCGGCGCTCCTCATATTGCAGAACGCCGGCCGTCTCCGAGGGCGGCGGATCGAGCGTCACATTCACGGCGTCGAAATCGATCTCCGCATAGGTCGCCGAGGGATTGAGATCGAGCGCCATCAAAATGGCCTCGACGAGGTCCGCACGATAGGCGAAGCCGCTCTGCGGCAGAGTGGTGACGAGCTGGTAGAGCGCGTCATTGTAGCGATGGCTGAAGTCCAGCGTCGCGAGCTCGCGCGCGCGGGACTGCGACGAATCGAGCACGATCAAGCGACTCGCATTTGCGAAAACGGATCGCAGCCTTTCGTCGTCCAGCAAGGAGATGTCGACGCCGATCGTGACCTTGGCCTGCGCGCCGAACAGTCTGGCGTGATGAAGATCGATGTCTTCGATCTCCTGCAGCGCGGCGATCTGCTCGGAGTCGAGCGGCTCTAGATAGAGGGCGAATACCGCGAGCCGCTCGATCACGGCGGAGCGCTTCACGCGGCGGCGAGCCGGCGCATTCGTCTCGGCGTCGCTTCTTTTTCGATCGACGAGATATTCGACGGCCTCGGTCAATTGCTCGGCCATTTTCCGCGACGAGAAATTTTCACCCCGCGCATAGCCTTTTTCGACGAGATCGCGGCGCAGATCGTCATCGAGCCAAAAGCGCTCGATATCATCCGCGACGGCCAGCGCGTTTCGTTCGTTTTGGAAATAGGCGCATGCGTCGCCGCCGATCTCTCTGATCGCCGATGAGGTCCCCGTCAGGATCGGGACGCCGAGCTTCATCGCATCGACGAGGGGAATGCCGAATCCTTCGTAGAGCGATGGGAAGACGAGGCCGGCGCTATGGACGAAATAATGCAGCAGCGTCGACTCCGGAAGGAAGGACTCGATCTGAACGAGGTCGGCCACTCCGAGTCGCCGAGCCCATCCCATCAGGCGCTCGACGCGGTCCTTCTTGGCGCCTGCGTTCGTCAGCATGATCGGAACGTCGAGACCGCGGCGGCGGAGCAGGGCGATCGCCTGCAGTAATATTTCGTGATTCTTGTGGACCCAAGGCACTGCGGGATAAATGAGATAAGGCCGATCGATGGGATTTTTGGCGCGCGTATTCTCGAAATGTGCGCGCGTCTGGCCGGAGTCCTCGGCCATGAAGCCGCTCAAATGCACCGCGCGCACTTCGTCGACATCGTAGAACGTCTCGAAGTTGCGGCGCTCGAACTCTGAATTGGCGAGGAGCAGGTCGGCGCGATCGAATACATAGCCGTATTCGCGAAGACGCGCGGCGTTCTCGGCGTCCGAGAAGAATGTCGGATGATGCATGTGCTGCAGATCGTGAATGAAGGCGAGCACCGGCACATGCTTCGGGATGTAGGTCGGACGCAGCGCGTTCAGCGGATCGAAGTAGCAGTCGCACCATTCGAGATGCTGCGTCATTTGCGCGGTGTCGTCGGCCTCGACGACGACGAATTCCGCCCTCGGATAGCGCGCCGCGAGATGGGCGTGATAGGGGGCGACGACGACGCGCAGAGAAACGAAGTCCGGGAGGTGCGTGAGATAGGCTTTGCAGACGCGACCGGCGCCGCCGGCGCCCTCGGTCTCCGGGAGCAGTCGCACCAGGTTCAGCAGCAGGCGAACGCGTCCTTCATTCTCGCGTCGGCTCCGTGCGGCCTGCCGCTCGGTCGAGGCAGGACGGAATTCGAGCCGCCGAAGCGAGAAGGTCGGCGTCGAGCCGTCGGCCGGATCGAATCGGATGCGCGTCACCGGCTTTTCAAAACGGCAATAAGCGGTGAAGCCTCCATCGGCTTCTTCGTGGAAGCGGATGGGGAGACGTTCGTCTTCGGAAAGACCCGCGCCGGTGTCGACGTAGAAACAGGCTTCGTGGAGTTGCGCTAGAGCGCCGCCGCCGATGGCGCTGACGGCGTAGGCGCCCGCGGGAAGGGGAATGGCGCCGAAGCCGGCGAGGTCGAATTGCGGATCTGGGCCGGTGACAGTCCACGCGTCGACCGCATCCGAACTTGCCTCTATGTCCAGCAGTGGGACGATCGGGAAGCTGCGACGAACAATGAACCTGCCGAGGTTCATCGATCTCAGGGCGGAAGTAACGAGATTTTTGGCCGATCCAGCTATCAATGCGCGCGCCTCGTGCAGCTGCCGATCAATGACGAATATCTCGATATATCATCAAGTCAACTGGTTGATGACAAATGAGACGGCCACGAAGAGACATGGGAAAATCGTTTGTGTCGCGTCCCTTGCCGATCGTCCGACCGATCGCGCAAGCGGCGACGCGGTCGTTTTCGGCGTCGTCTTGCGAAGCGAGCGCCGAAACGATCGTCGGCGGCTCCATGTCAACCGACGGCCTCGACGACGGACCTATCGGGCGCCTTTTCCCGTTTCAGGAACCATTGATACGCATCCGCGACGCCCTTCTCCAAAGGAATCGTCGGAGCCCATCCGAGCTCGCGAAGTCGGCTCGAATCCATCAATTTGCGCGGGGTCCCATCCGGCTTGGTCGTGTCGAACACGAGCCGACCCGAAAAACCGACGGCGCGCTGAACGGTTTCCGCGAGCTCTCGGATCGTGACTTCGGAGCCGGCGCCGCAATTGATGTGCTCATAGCCGTCATAGTTGTCCAGGCAGAACACGACGCCGCGCGCGAGATCGTCGACATGCAGAAATTCGCGCAGCGGCGTCCCCGTGCCCCAGACGACCACTTCGGGCTTGCCGGCCTGCTTCGCTTCATGAAACTTGCGGATGAGCGCCGGAAGGACATGGCTCGTCTGCAAGTCGAAATTGTCGTTCGGCCCGTATAGGTTGCAGGGCATGACCGAAATGTAGCGTCGGCCATATTGCTTGCGATAGGCCTGACAGAGCTTGATGCCGGCGATCTTGGCGACCGCGTACCATTCGTTGGTGGGCTCGAGAGGGCCGGTCAGCAGCGCGTCCTCGGTGATCGGCTGAGGCGCGAACTTCGGATAGATGCAGGAGGAGCCGAGGAACACGAGACGGTCCACCCCCGCGACATGCGCCGAATGAATAATATTCGTCTCAATAGCGAGATTGTCATAGATGAAATCGGCCGGATAGGTGTCGTTGGCGTAGATTCCGCCGACCTTGGCCGCCGCGAATACGATGGCGTCAGGACGATTTTGTTTCAGCCAGACTTCGACAGCGATTTGATTGCGCAGGTCGACCACCGAGCGATCGACCTTCATGACTGTTTCTCCTCGGCCTTCGAGAAGTCTGGTTATGGCGGAACCGACCATGCCTTTATGTCCGGCAATCCAAACTCTACGCGCGGCCATGTTCAATCCCTTCCCGGAGCCAATGCTCTGGAGTCTGATTCGGCGATTTTTAAGGCGGATCCGTCGTCGACCGCAAATGAAAAGCCGTAAACTCGCCGGAGCGCAAAAGATCGCGCCCGATGGCGCGGCCGGTGATGGGTGGCGTCCCGGAAGGGATTCGAACCCCTGACCTACGGTTTAGGAAACCGTTGCTCTATCCTGCTGAGCTACCGGGACCGCGAGACGGATATCTACTAGAGCCCGGGGCTTTTGAAAAGGCGTCGGCGCGTCACATGCGTCCCGCCGGCAGGCCCTGCCAGCGTGAGAATATGCGGTCGATCTTCGTCGCCATTATGACGTCGTTCTCATGCAGACCCTTTATCTTCTTCGTCTGCAGCGACACGGTCGCATAGCCCCAGCCGAAGGCGATGTCCGGGTGATGGCCCTCCGCCTCGGCGAGCTCGCCGACCAGGGCGACGAATTTCGCCGCCTCGCGGAAATTGGCGAAGCGGAAGCCGCGCTCGATGCGGCGCGCCTCGTCGAGCAGCGCCCAATCGGGAGCCTGCGCGAGCAACGCCTCGGCCTCGGCGCGCTCGAGCGGCGGAACGCCGCCGCGGCAGGGGGTGCAGGTCTTTTCCGCGAGCGTCATCGGCATCGTTTCTCTCCTTTAGACCGGAATCCGATCCGACTGGTTCCGTTCGAGCGGAAAGCGCTCTAGCGGTCGATCTCTCCGAAGACGATGTCGAGCGAGCCGACGATCGACGACACGTCGGCGAGCATATGGCCGGTCGAGAGGCGGTCGGCCGCGGCGAGATGGGCGTAGGAGGGCGGGCGCAGCTTGCAGCGATAGGGCTTGTTCAGCCCGTGGGAGACGAGATAGACGCCGAACTCGCCCTTGGGCGCCTCCACCGCCGCATAGACTTCGCCGGGGGGCACATGGAACCCCTCGCTATAGAGCTTGAACTGCTCGATCGTCGCCTCCATCGAGCGCTTCATGACCTCGCGCCGCGGCGGCGTGATCTTCGCGTCGAGGGCGGCGACGGGCCCCTGGCCGGCCGCCGCGCGCAGCTTTTCCACGCATTGCCGCATGATGCGGATCGACTGGCGCATCTCGGCCATGCGCACGCAATAGCGGTCGTAGCAATCGCCGTGGCGCCCGACCGGAATGTCGAAATCCATCTCCTCGTAGCATTCGTAGGGCTGCGCCTTGCGCAAGTCCCATTGCGCGCCGCATGCGCGCAGAAACACGCCCGAGAAGCCGAGGCCCCAGGCCTCCTCCAGCGTCACGGCGGCGATGTCGACATTGCGCGCCTTGAAGATGCGATTGTCGGTGAGCAGCCCTTCGAGATCGTCGCAGGTCTCGAGAAAGGGGTCGCAGAACGCCTCTATGTCGTCGATGAGCGCGGCCGGCAGGTCCTGATGCACGCCGCCGAAACGGAAGTAGTTGGCGTGCATGCGCGCGCCGGAGGCGCGCTCGTAGAACGCCATCAGCTTCTCGCGCTCCTCGAAGCCCCAGAGATTGGGCGTCAGCGCGCCGCAGTCCGAGGCCCAGGTCGTGATGTTGAGCATATGCGAGAGCAGCCGGCCGATTTCGCAATAGAGCACGCGAATGAGCTGCGCGCGCCTCGGAACCTCGAGGTCGAGCAGCCGCTCGGCGGCGAGGCAGAAGGCGTGCTCCTGATTCATCGGCGCGACATAGTCGAGACGGTCGAAATAGGGCAGGGCCTGCAGATAGGTCTTGTCCTCTATGAGCTTCTCGGTGCCGCGATGCAGAAAGCCGACATGCGGATCGGCATGGACGACGACCTCGCCGTCGAGCTCCAGCACGAGCCGCAGCACGCCATGCGCGGCCGGATGCACGGGGCCGAAATTCAGCATGAAGCTGCGCTCGCCGTCGGGATGCGGAATCGCTCGCGCTCTCTGACCGAGGCTCATCCGCGTCTCCATTCGGCGCGAAACCCGATCGGCGCGTCGGCGTTATCCCCTATCCATCCTCGAAACGGGGAGAAAGAAATGAGCGATCTTCTGCGCTGGGCCATCGTCTTCCTGGTAGTCGGTCTGATAGCGGCCTTCTTCGGCTTCGGCGGCGTCGCCGGCACCGCGGTGGAGGCGGCGCGCATCCTCTTCTGGGTGGCGGTCGTGCTCTTCGTCATCGCCCTCGTCGGCGGCCTGCTGCGGCGCGGCGTCTGACGAAGGTCAACGCTCCGCGAGGGTGAAAGTTGCCGTCGCGCGCCATGCGCGGTCGGGTCTGTTTCAACGCGTTTCCGGACGCCGGACCGGCGTCCACTTCGGCTGGAAACGCTCTATATTCCCGCCCGGACAGCGCGGGGACGAGCGGCGTGGACGAAGTCGAGAACGCGGTCTTTCGGCGCGCCCTCGGGCCGCTCGCCCCGCAGGCGGAGCGCCTGCCCGCGGTCCTGCGCGCGCCGCTCGACGCCTTTCTGCATTTCAGCGAGCGCGACGGTTTCGCCATCGCCAGCCATATCGCTCTGTCGACGCTGATGTCGCTGTTTCCCTTTCTCATCGTGGTGACGGCGCTCGCCGGCCTCATCGGCTCGAAGAGCCTCGCCGACGAGGCGGGACGGTTGCTGCTCGACGTCTGGCCGCGCGAGGTCGCAGGCCCGATCGCCGGCGAACTCCAACGCGTGGCGACGACGCCGCGCGGCGGCACGCTCACTTTCGGCGCGCTCTTTTCCGTCTATTTCGCCTCGAGCGGCCTCGAGAGCCTGCGCATCGGCTTGAACCGCGCCTATGAGACGCAGGAGACGCGCAGCTGGTGGCTGCTGCGGCTCGAGTCGATCCTCTATGTCGTCGGCAGCGCCGCGGCGCTGCTGGCGCTCTCCGTGCTGGTCGTGCTCGGTCCGCTCATCATCGATGCGGCGGCGCGCTATCTCGACTGGTTTCCGCCCTTTGCGACCATGGTCGATCTGGCGCGCTACGCCATCGCCACGCTGATTCTGGCGCTCACTCTCTTCGCCATTCACTTCTGGTTGCCGGCGGGCCGGCGGCGCTTTCGCGACATTTGCCCCGGCGTGCTGGCGACTCTCTTGCTCTGGCTCGTCGCCGGCGCCGCCTTCGGCCGCTATCTCGCGGCTTTCTCGGATCGCTACGCGCTCACCTATGCGGGCCTCGCCTCGGCGATGATCGCGCTGGTGTTCCTCTATTTCTCGGCCGTCATCTTCATCTATGGCGGCGAGCTCAACGCCGCCATCGCCCGCGCGCGCCGCGGCGCTAAATGAGGGGATAAGCAAGAAAGGTCGCGACCTCATGGCTCCTCGCGCGCGCGCCTATTGGCAGGGCTATCTGCGCCTCTCCCTCGTCTCCATCGGCGTCGAGCTCTATGCGGCGTCGGCGAGCGCCCAGACCACGGCGCTGCATCAGATCCACAAGCCCACGGGCAAGCGCGTGCGCTACGAGAAGGTTGCGCCCGGCGTCGGTCCGGTCGATGCGGCCGATATCGTCAAAGGCTTCGAGATCGGCGACGATTCCTATGTCGTTCTCGAGCCGGACGAGCTCGACGAGATCAAGCTCGAGAGCGGCAGGGCGATCGAGCTCGTGCAATTCGTCGGACGCGACGAGATCGATCCGCGCTATTTCGAGAAACCCTATTATCTCGCGCCGGAGGGCGACGTCTCGACCGAGGGCTATGTGGTGATCCGCGAGGCGCTCAGTCGCGCGAACAAGATCGGCATCGGCCGTCTCGCCATGCGCGGGCGCGAGAGCATCGTCGCGGTGACGCCGCTCGGCAAGGGCCTGCTCGTCGAGACGCTGCGCTATGCGAATGAGCTGCGCGCCTATGAGCCTTATTTCGCCGAGATCAGCGAGGGCGAGAGCGATGCGGAGATGGTCGCGCTGGCGACCGAGCTCATCGAGCGCAAGACCGCGCCCTTCGATCCGAAGGTCTTCAAGGATTCCTACGCGGAGGCGCTGCGCGCGCTGGTCGAGCGCAAGCGCGAAGGCCGCGCGATCGTCACCACGGGCGAGGAAGAGCGGCGCGGCCCCGGCAAGGTCATCGATCTCATCGAGGCGTTGAAGCGCAGCGTCGGCGAGAGCGCGCCGAGGCAAGCGCGCAAGGCGCGCGCGGCCGCCTCGCCCGCCGCCAAGCCGGCGAAGACGCCGAGCGCGACGAAGGGAGCGGCCAAGAAGCGCGCCTGACCGGCGCAAAAGGAGCGCCATGGGTTCATCTGCGCGCTCGGCGCGTCGCGCGGCGCCTGCCGCTCCTTGTCCCCGCGCGCGGGGAGAAGGCGAGGGCGAGCCGCCGCTCGCGGCCCGTCGCGCCAAGCGTGATTTTCGCCGAACCGCGGAGCCCGTCGGCGCCCTGCGGACGAAGGGGCAGGGCGCCTATGTCGTGCAGAAGCATCGCGCGCGTCGCCTGCATTTCGATTTTCGTCTCGAGCTCGACGGCGTGCTGAAGAGCTGGGCCGTGACGCGCGGCCCGAGCCTCGATCCGCGCGAGAAGCGCCTCGCCCTGCGCATGGAGGATCACCCGCTCGACTATGGGAGCTTCGAGGGAACGATCCCCGAGGGTCAATATGGCGGCGGCGAAGTGATGCTGTGGGATCGCGGCCGCTGGACGCCCAAGGGCGATCCCCGCCGCGGCCTCGACGAGGGGCGCCTCGAATTCACGCTGCGCGGCGAGCGGCTCGAGGGCGGTTTCGCGCTCATCCGAACGCCGCGCCGCCGCGGCGAGAAAAAGAAGAGCGGCGAGAAAAAGGAGAATTGGCTGCTCGTCAAAACGAAGGACGCAAATGCCGACGCGGATTTCGATCCGATGCGCGAATGGACGCGCAGCGTCGCGACGGGCCGCAGCTTCGAGGAGATCGCGGCGGGCGAGGCCGCGCGCCGGCCTCTGCCGAAATTCCGCCGGCCGCAGCTCGCGACGCC
This sequence comes from Methylosinus sp. Ce-a6, assembly GCF_009811655.1. Classification (GTDB taxonomy): domain Bacteria; phylum Pseudomonadota; class Alphaproteobacteria; order Rhizobiales; family Beijerinckiaceae; genus Methylosinus. Next base: position 64,137 of record NZ_BGJX01000012.1, read on the forward strand.
GGCCGCCGCGCCGCCCCAGGGCGAGCATTGGCTGCATGAGATCAAGTTCGACGGCTATCGCGCGCTCGTCGCCACCGCCGGCGGCAGGAGCCGCGTCTACACGCGCTCCGGTCTCGATTGGACGAGCAAGTTTTCGGGGATAGCCGAGGCCGCCGCGCAATTGCCGGCGAGAAGCGCGCTCGTCGACGGCGAGATCGTCGCTCTGGACGAAAAAGGCCGCAGCGATTTCGGTCTCTTGCAGCAACTGCTGGAGAAGCGCCCGCGCGCGCTTTTCTTCTACGCATTCGACCTGCTGGAGCAAGACGGAGAGGATGTCTCGGGAGAGACGCTGATCGAGCGCAAGTCGCGCCTCGCCGCGCTTCTAGAGGAGGCGCCTTCCGCCATACGCTACAGCGGCCATGTGGTCGGCGCCGGAGCGCGCTTTCTCGCCGAGTGCCGGCGAATGGGGCTCGAGGGCGTCGTCTCCAAGCGGATCGACAGGCCCTATCTCTCTCGGCGCACGCGCTCCTGGATCAAGGTCAAATGTCTCGGCCGCGACGAATTCGTCGTCGGCGGCTATCGACCTTCGACGAAGAAGGGGCGCGAATTCGCTTCGCTCCTGCTCGGCGAATTCGAAAATGGCGCGCTGCATTATCGCGGCCGCGTCGGCGCCGGCTTTTCCGACGGCGCGCTCGCCCGTATCGGCGCCGCGCTGCGCGCGCTCGCGCGCAAGAGCTCGCCCTTCGCCGCGCTTCCGGCCGAGATCGCGCGTCAGGCGCGTTTCGTCGCGCCGCGCCTCGTCGTCGAGATCGATTACACGGAGCGCACGAAAGAAGGCCTGCTGCGCCATCCGGTCTTCAACGGCCTGCGCGAGGACAAGCCGGCGCGGGAAGTGGGCGCGGACGCACCCGGAGGCGCGCGATGATCCGCCTCACCAATCCGGACAAGCCGCTCTATCCGGCCGCCGTCCATGTCACCAAGCTGAGGCTCCTCGATTATTGGCGGCGCGTCGCGCCGGCCGCGCTGCCGCATATCGCCGGGCGGCCGCTCTCGCTGCTGCGCTGTCCCAACGGCTCCGCGCGCGGATGCTTCTTTCAGCGTCATCACCGGCGCGGCCTGCCGAAGGGCCTCATCGCCGCGCCGATCGCCGGGAGCGATGGCGAAAGCGAAGATTTCCTCGTCATGGACGATCTCTCCGGGCTCGAAGGCGCGGCGCAGATCGACGCGCTGGAGCTGCACATATGGGGAGCCCATATCGACAGCGTCGAGCGTCCCGATCGCCTCGTCTTCGATCTCGATCCGGACGAAAAGGTGTCTTTCGGGGAGGTCGAGCGCGCCGCGCGGGATTTCCGCGCTCTGCTCGAGGCGGCGGGGCTCGCGAGCTTCGCGCTGCTCACCGGCGGCAAGGGGCTGCATGTCGTCGCGCCGCTCGACGACCGGCTCGACTGGCCGGCTTTCAACCGCTTCGCCAGAGGCGTGGCGACGCGCCTCGCCGCGGATGATCCGGCGCGTTTCACGGCAGTGGCGACAAAGGCGCGGCGCGTCGGCCGCATCTATATCGATTATCGACGCAATGAGCGCGGCGCGAGCGCGGTCGCGCCCTTCTCGCCCCGCGCGCGGGAGACGCCCTCGGTTGCGACGCCGGTCTCCTGGGAGGAGCTCGGCCGGCTCGAGCGCGCCGATTGCTATTCGCTCGACGCGGTCGAGAACCGCCTCTCTGCGCCGCGCGCCGATCCTTGGCCCGGCTATTTCGATCTGCGACAGGGCCTCTCGCCGGCGGCGCTGCGCATGTTCGCCGGGAAGCAATGATTCTTCAGGCTCCGCTTTCGCAAATTGTTCCGCCGCCCGGCGGCGCCATTCGCGTGACGCGGCCGCTCGCCTGCGGTCTCGCGGTCGCGGCGCTCGGTCGTCGAAAGCGTTCGAGGAACTTTCGCCGGCCCCGCCCGTTTTCTCATACGAAACAATGGAGGCGAATGATGAAAGTCGAAGACATCATGACGCGTGACGTCTGCCTCGTCGAGCCGGATCAGACGATCTGCGACGCGGCGCGACGAATGGCCGAGCTCGACGTCGGCCTTCTGCCCGTCGGCGAGAATGATCGCCTTGTCGGCATGGTGAGCGATCGCGACATCGCATTGCGCGCCGTGGCCGCCGGCAAGGGCGTCGAGACCAAGATCCGCGACGTCATGACCCGCGACGTCCGCTATTGCTACGCGGACCACGAGGTGGAGGATGTCGCGCAGAACATGGCCGAGCAGCAATTGCGGCGTCTGCCCGTTCTCGATCGCCGCAAGCGGCTCGTCGGCATCGTGTCGCTCGCCGATATCGCCATGGATCGCGACGCCGGTCTCTCTGGCGCGGTTCTGCGCGGCGTCTCCCAGCCCGGGGGCCATCATTGCCAGAGCGCGCGCGCCGCGTGACCGGCGCGAACGGCGGCAAGCCGTCCTATTGGTCGGCCGAGGTCGGGCGCAAGAGCAATGCGCTGGACCTCGAGCCGGACGTCTTCAAGCTCGACGAGCCTATCGCCATCGCGCGCTCGCTCAAAACTTCGGCCGAGGCGAGTGGGCGCCGCAAGAGCGCGCCATTCCGCTCGGCAATGTCCATGCTGAATTTCTACATAAATCGCGCCGGCCGCAATCTGCCGGCCGAGCGCAAACGGGTATTGGAGGCGGCGAAGGGCGAGCTCAGGAGAGTCTTCGGACGGGCTTGAATGTCACATCCGCCGCCGCCGAGCCGTCAAACACATATGAGCGACGTGAGGTTCGGCCGCGCTCGTCCTGCCGATGACGCGGCTCAGCCGTTGAAAGGGGCGAGCGCGGCTTTGATCTTCTCGGCCTGCGCCTTCAGCTTCTCGCCGTCGGCCAGGGTTCCCGGCGGGCGCAGGGCGACGCCCTCGAAACGCGGCAGAATATGGAAATGCAGGTGGAAGATCACCTGTCCGCCGGCGCTCTCGTTGAACTGCTGCAGCGTCAGCCCGTCGGCGGAAAAGGCTTGCTTGGCGGCCTTGGCGACATGCTGCACGCGGGTGATGAGCGCGGAAAGGGCGGCCGGGTCTATGTCCAGGAGGCCGCGCGCGGGGGCTTTGGGAATGACCAGCACATGGCCTTCGGCGCGCGGCATGATGTCCATGATCGCGAGCGCCACATCGTCCTCATAGACCTTTTGCGAGGGGATTTCTCCGCGCAAGATTTTGGCGAACACATTGTCTTTGTCATAGGCTGCGGCCATGGGGCTCTCCCGGCTGAAAACTAATCGCCATATTCGTAGGAACGCTTGTTCTCCATGCGGAAGCGATGCGCCGGATAGACGCCGATGATCTCCAATTCCTTGGAAAAAAAACGCAATTCGTCGAGCGCGCGGGCGAGCGGCGGCTCGTCTGGATGGCCGTCGACATCGGCGAGGAAGCGAGTCGCCGCGAATTCGCCGTCGACCATATAGCTCTCGAGCTTGGTCATGTTCACGCCATTGGTGGCGAAGCCGCCGAGCGCCTTGTAGAGCGCCGCCGGCACGTTGCGCACGCGGAAGACGAAGCTCGTCATCGTCGGGCCATTGTTGGGCGCCGGCCGCTTCGGCGTCTTCGACAGCACGACGAAACGGGTCGTGTTATGCGCGGCGTCCTCGACGTCCTCGGCGAGAATGTCGAGGCCGTAGATGGATGCGGCGAGGCGCGGCGCCAGCGCCGCCTTGCTCTTGTCGTTCCATTCCGCCACCTCGCGCGCGGCGCCGGCGGTGTCGCCCGCCGTATGGGCGATAAGGCCGAGCTCGCGGATGATCCGGCGGCACTGGCCGAGCGCATGGACATGGCTATAGACGCCGCGGAGCGTCTCGCGCGTCGCGCCGCGCGGCGCCATCAGCTGAAAATGGATCGGCAGAAAATATTCGCCGATGATGTAGAGCCCGGCGTTGGGCAGGAAATGATGAATATCCGCCACGCGGCCGGCGATCGAATTCTCGATCGGGATCATCCCCAGCGCCGCGACGCCCTCCGTGACCGCCGCGAACGCGTCCTCGAAGCTCGCGCAGGGCAGGGGCTCGCAATCGGGATAGGCGTCCCGGCAGGCGATGTCGGAATTGGCGCCGGGCTCGCCCTGATAGGCGATTTTCGGCCGCTCGCTCATCGACGGCTCCGTTGGAGTTCGGCCTGCTCATCGCGCAGGCGTTGCAGATCGGCGCTGGTATCCACCCCACGCGGGGCTTTGTCCAGGATCATGGCGTCGATGCGCATCCCGGCCTCGAGCGCCCTCAGCTGCTCCAGCCGCTCGCGAATCTCGAGCGGGGAGGGCGGCAGGCCGGCAAAGCGCGCGAGCGCCGCGCGGCGGAAAGCATAGACGCCGATGTGGTGATAATGCGGCCCCTCGCCGTGCGGCGCCGGGGCGCGGGTGAAATAGAGGGCGCGCATCCGCCGCGGGGCGACCTCCGAGCCGATCAGCTTGACGACGTCGGGATCGTCGCGCTCGCTCAGGCCGGCGGGCGCCGCGAGCGTGGCGATATCGACAAACGGGTCCGCGAGCGGCTCCAGCGCGGCCGCGAGCGCGCCGGGCGGAATGTCGGGCTGGTCCCCCTGCAGATTGACGATCACGTCATGGGCCGCCGCCGGGTCGAGCGCCGCCGCCGCCTCACTGACGCGGTCGCTGCCGCAGGCGTGAGAGCCGCCGGTCGTCACCGCGCGGCCGCCGGCCGCCTCGACGATGCGGGCGATCTCGTCCGAGTCCGTCGCGACCGCGACCGGCCCGATCGCGGCGGCGAGGGCCTTTTCCAAGACATGAAGGATCATCGGCCGGCCGGCGATCGGCGCGAGCGCCTTGCCCGGAAGGCGGGAGGAGCCCATTCGGGCGGGGATCACGACGAGCGGACGGACCATGACTTGGAACGGCTCTCCTTTGTCCGGCCGCCGCTCGCGCGGTCGGCTTTGGAACATTCGGACAAATCATGTCCGAATGTTCTAAAGCTACTTGAATTCGCATGTTCTTTTCCGAAAACCGCTTCGCACTTTTCGGGAATATGCGTCAGTAGGCGCTCTCGTCCTCGCCGACCCAGCCCTTGGCGGAGCGCACGAAGTGGAGCGTGCCCTCGGCCTTCAGCACTTCGCCCTTCTGGAAGCTCTGGTTCTGCGCCAGGCCGAGATAGGCGCAGCGCCCGCGCGAGCGCTCGTCCGCGCAATTGGCCTCATAGGCCTCGGGGAACTGCACCTCGGCCTCGTACCAGAGCTCATAGGCTTCGGCGCTCGGCGTCTTCAACGCGCGTCCATCGGTCTTCCTGAAGGAGATCAGCTTGCCGCCGACGCCCTGCTTGGAGAGCAGATTGCGCAGCACCTTGGCGCCGATTGCGTCATTGGGCTCGCGCCCGCCGCTGCAGCCGGCGAGCGCCAGCGCGACGACGCTCGCCAGCGCCAATCCGAGACCTCGCATCGTCATCTTTGTTCCTCCCGCGCCCTGGCGGCGCATTTTTGCCGCGCCCTGGCGGCGCTCTTGCCGCGCCCTGGCGGCGCTCTTCTTCGGCGGCGATGAACCGCCCGTTCTCGCGGCCCCCGGCCGGGTGGGTTTGCCACAAAGCTCGGTCCCGAGCAAAGGCGGCGTGGACGGCCATCCGCCGCAGGCGCGCGGCAACCGCCGGAGCGCGGGCGGCTCGTTGCGCAACCCGCTGTTTTCGGCTTCATATCCTGAAATTTGTAGAAAATCTTGCCAGATGGTTGCATTTTTATGCAGCTGAGCTAACTTCGGCCATGCCAAAACGAGGTGCGCGTCAGGCAGCGTCGGGGCAAGAAAAAGAAGAACCCGAGACGTGCTTTCTGCGTTCGATGCGTATCGGCAAACAACTTCGAATACCCTGCGGAGTGCTCAGGTCCGCCGCATCTCCTGGGTCCGTGGGGTTGGCCGGCTGGCGTTGGTTGGAGTGGCCTCCTTAAAGCCAGCGCCAGTCGGCCGCCTTCGTTTCGGCGGAGACGAGGCGGTCGACGGCCGGCAGGCGATGGGGGAGAAAAATCTTCCATCCTGAAACGAAACGAGCCCGGAACGGAAATCCCGTTCCGGGCTCGTTTCGTTTATCGGCGCCCGCCGCGAGGGTGGAGGCGGGAGGGCCCGCCTCGCCTCACTTGATCTTGGTTTCCTTGAACTCGACATGCTTGCGCACGACGGGATCGTATTTCTTGAACACGAGCTTCTCGGTCTTCGTGCGGGCGTTCTTCTTGGTGACATAGAACGTGCCCGTGTCGGCCGTCGACAGAAGCTTGATTTTGATCATGGCGGATTTGGCCATTGCCGTCAGTCCTGAAATCGTGAGGGGACACTCTCGCTCCGGTCCCGATCCATCACGAACCCGGCGGCGAATTGGCCGGCACCATAAGGACGCGGGCGCCTTTGTCAAGGCGGCCGGACGCGGGCCGCGTCATGCCCGCGCTTGTCGCGGGCATCCACGCCGGGACATTGCGGCGCGCGGGGAGAAGAGGCGGCATTGTTCCGCTCTTGTTCTCAGCTTTCCGGAGCGTCGTGGGTGTCGCCTGACGTCGAATTGCGGCCCTCGCCGCCAATATGGCTCCATCCTTGCTTGATGATTCACGACGGGAGCGAGGCGCGCTCGACACTTCACAAACGCGCAGCCTCGCCCTCCACCAGCGGAACATGTCGAGCGCATCATCAGATTCGGCCAACGAGCCCAATGACCTCATCGCCGGCGACGGGTCCGTGGCGGCGAGTCCGCTCGACTTTTCCGGTTCGTCGCTCGGCTTTCCGGAGAAGTCCGCGGGATCGGCGCAGCTGATGGACGAGCCGTCTCGCGCGCCAGAATTGGCGCTGGAGGCAGCCGACCTCTCCGACGCGCTCTGCGCCAAAATCGCGCCCGTTTCGTTTGGCGACCGCGTCTTCTTGTTTCACTCGGAGGCCGAGGCTTGGCGTTACGCAGTCGAGACGATCCGGCGTTACCATCGGATCGTCGGCCGTCCGAAGCGGCGCCGGCTCATCGTCTGCGCCGGAGCTTCGGATGGAGCGGGAGGCCCGCCCCCTGGCTTGGACGGCGATGGCGAAGTCTTAACGCTCCAAACCGACGATCCGGGCGCATTGGCTGCGGAAATCGACAATAAGACCGCTGGAATTCTGATCGCTCCGGTGAGGACGAAAACCGGTTTCGAGCTTGTCCCGGGAGCGCTGCTCGCCCGACTGCGCGAGACCGCGGACGAATATGGACTCGTCCTCGCTTTCGACGAAAGCTTTTGTGGCCTCGGTCGCTCGGGCATGCTGTGGGCGCATGAATGGACGGGCGTGCCCCCGGACGTGATGGTCGCCCTTCATCGGCATGGAGACGCCCCGCCGCTGGCCGCGCTGGTCGTCACGCAAAGGTTGGCGCGCGGGGCGCCGGGCCGCCCGCGCCTCGTCGATCGGGCGGCGCTCCTGACCGGGCGCGCCCTCGTGGATGCGTTGGCGACTCCGGGCCTTCTGGAACGGGTGCAGAATCGAAGTTGGCGTCTCGAAGACCGGCTCACAGAGTTGTTCTATAAGCGCCGCGGAGCGTTCACGGCGCTGGGCGGCATCGGCCTGATGCAGGGCCTGGCATGTCCCGGAGAGGCGGAGCCGATGCGCGCGATGCTCGCCGAACGCGGACTCCTCACCCGCGCCATGGGATCGTTCCTCGGCCTATTTCCTCGGCTCACGGTCGAGGAAAGCGAAATCGACGCGGCCGTATCCATCATCGACGCGGTTTGCGCGCGGGAAACGCAATGAAAGCCGCGAGGCGTTGCGAGAGCGCGCCCTGCTGCTCGACCATCTGCGCAAGGGCGACACGACGAAATATCGGGCGCTAGAGCGGTTCCAGCCGAAGTGGACGCCGGTTCGGCGTCCGGAAACGCGTCAAAACAAAAACTAAGAGTCTTTCCGTGTTTCAATGAAATACGGAAAGACTCTAGCTAGGGCGACTCGCCTCTATCGAGGACGGCTCGGGCGAGCATCGCGCCATAACGACTATTGCCGTGGAGCATGGCTCCAATTCGATCGGAGAGAGGGGCGCCTTCGGTGTCTCGCTCCGCCAGCAGGCAGAATTCGTGACGATTGAAAAGTCCGTTTTCTGCGGCGTCTTCGATGGGGGCGATGACTCTCGCGTCGTGAGCGGTGGCGAGAGCGGCGCACACCTCGCGGAAAAGCAGCGCAACCGCCTCAGCGTCGCCGAATTCCACAGCCGGATAAAATGGAGGGAATACCTCCGGCATTTCGCTTTCGGCAAGCCCTGCCCCTGGGTTTGGGGCGGCCACATAGGTGATGGGTTTGCGCGTAATCGATCGAATCATTTTGCCAATGCCGATCGCCTCGGAACGCTCCAGTATGTGCTGGCTCGTCGTTATGAAGCAAGAGTCGGACAAGAGGTAACGGCCGCGAGCGGGACCGGGCATATGGTCGCAGCAGTAGTCCCTATATAGATCGACCAGATATCCGATGTAGATGCCGTGCCCGACGATCACGAATTCGTCAAAGTCATCGATGGCGATCGAGTCACGTCCTCCGCTGAACATCGCGAGTTCGCGCCGGAGTTCGTCGGCCTCCCCCTCGATTCTGCGTCCTCGAAGCCGCAGCGCCGGAAAATGCCGAGTGTGTAGGGAGAAATAAGTCATCTCGAATCCTTGCTCCGAGATGTTATTCTCTTCGATCCCGCCCTTCAGCGCTCCGAGATGCGAATCTCCGATCAGGCAAACCTTAGTCATGGGGCGAAAGCCTCGATGAGAACCTCGTCACAGAATACCTCTTGCAGGGCATTGATCGCGGCAACGCTCGAATTGGGCGCACGAGCCTCGTCTGGCCGGCTGGGCGGTGAATCGAACGGCGCCTCGGCGGCGCCGTGTTGGCGGAAAAATGTGCGCATCACGACATCCACGCCCACGGCTGAAATAGACCGCAGGTTATTTTCATAGAAAAAGCCACGCGCCGGTGCGCCCGCGATAATTTCGTATGAGGGAAAATAGTCTATGTCTGGAAACGACATCGCGAGATAGCCAGCGACCGCGCGAAGGACGGATTTGGAATAGACCGTCGCCGCCAGAACATGCTCGCGGCCGGCGGTCGCGGTAAGCGGCACCGGCGACACTGTGAGCATGAAACGAATGTCGCTCTTGATCGACTTCAGCAAGGTTCGTAATTCGAGAAAATCTTGCAGCACTTCATCGTAGCTGAAATTCTTGAATGCGTATGACGAAGGGTCATAGCAACCGACGATCGTGCCCGGCGCTGTCGGATAGACCGTCCCGTCCGCGAGATGAATCCAAGCCTCGGTCAACCCCAAGGTAAATACGAGCAGATCGGTTCGTTCGAGCATGGATCGGACGCGAGAAAGATGCTGGCTCCGATGCGCAGCCACCGCTTCCGGCGAGGACAGCCCCTTCGGTTCGACCGAAGGACGCAGCGCGTCATAGAAGCGGCCATTTTTCTCCCAAACGCCGATCAAGGGAGCGCGAAGGCCACTGCACTCCTGGATCAATTGCAGCAGCTGACGAACGGTGTATACGTTTCCGTACCGAGCGGAATAGAGTTCGAAGCCGAATTGCTTGGCGGTCTCGCTGTCAAGGCCAGGCGGCGGCGGTTCGGCGTCGATGACCTGAAATCCGCGAAGCCGCAGCCGGTTAGCGATGTGTTGAGCGAAGCAGCTCCCCGCCGTGGCGATCCAATCGTTTCGACCGATATCGAATTTCTTTATATATAAATCTTTCAATTCGAGAGGATGTTTCTCAACGACGCCTGTTTTCCAAAAAGAACGGCTCTCAAGCCCTGAGTATGGAGAAAGCAATTTACGCTCCGAAATTATTTTGACGGTAGAGAGATTACTCGGCGACAAAAATAGCGTCAAGGGACGATGGTGTTGTTTTTTTTGTGCTTCGCGGAACTCTCTGGGCGCCGCGCCTCGTCGCGAGGAATGCCCCCGTCGGGTGTGAGATCGCTCGAAGGAGCCGCCGCTTTCTTCGGCTCGGGACTCGACCTTCTCGGGCGAAATTGCCGGAGAGGAGGCCGGAAAGCTCCGGTGAAACCGTCCGAGCTCTTTTCTGCGGCTTCGTCGTCACAATGAGAGACCGCCTTTCGGGCCATTGCGCGGCGATAGTGTCGTCGGGGCTGCGATGAGGCGCGAGTCATGGTTTGCGGCCGGCGCAGGGCGAGCCGTTCGCCGCCGCCCGCCTCACTTTCGGCGCTTCTGCTTCGCCCGTTCGACGCGGCCGCGCCCCGAGAGCCGGCCGCTCTTCATCGGCGCCGCTCTGCGTGAGCCGCCCGCCACCTCGAAACGCAGCGCGCCGGCGATCGGCGTCGCCTCGACGAGCCGCGCCTCTATGATGTCGCCGAGGCGGAAGCTCTCGCCCGAGCCGCTCGTCAGCGCATGGCCGGCCTCGTCATAGCGGAAATATTCGCGCCCCAATGTCGCCGCCGGAATGAAGCCGTCGGCGCCGGTGTCGAGCAGCCGCACGAACAGGCCGGCGCGCGTCACCCCCGAGATGCGCGCCGGAAAGCGCGCGCCGATCTGCGCGGCGAGATGGGCGGCGATGAGCCGGTCGACGGTCTCGCGCTCCGCCGCCATGGCGCGCCGCTCGGCGCCGGAGATGCGCGCCGCCACCTCGGCGAGCTCGCCGGCCGCGACATCGGGCATGGCGCCGGGGCCGAAATTCAGCGCGCGAATCAGCGCGCGATGCACGACGAGATCGGCGTAGCGGCGGATCGGCGAGGTGAAATGCGCGTAGCGGCGCAGGTTGAGGCCGAAATGGCCGTAATTCTCATGCGTATATTCGGCCTGCGCCTGCGTGCGCAGAATGATCTCATTGACGATATTCTCATGCTCCTTGCCGCGCACGCGCTCCAGAATGACGTTGAAATGCGAAGGCCGCAGCACCTGCCCCTTGGCGAGCTTCACGCCGATCGTCGCGAGGAATTCCGAGAGCGCCGCGACCTTCTCGCGCGAAGGCTCGTCATGGGCGCGATAGATGAGCTTCTGCCGGTTCTCCTCGAGGACCTCCGCCGCCGCCACATTGGCGAGGATCATGAATTCCTCGATCAGGCGATGGGTGGAAAGACGCGGCGGGACGACGACGCGATCGACCGTGCCGTCGGCTTTCAGCAGAATCTTGCGTTCGGGCAATTCGAGCTCTAGCGGCGCGCGCAATTCGCGCGCCTGATCGGCAGCCTGATAGGCGCGATAGAGCGGCTCCAGCACGCCTTCCATCAGCGGCGCGCAAATCTCGTCCGGGCGTCCGTCGAGCGCCGCCTGCGCCTGCGCATAATTGAGCTTGGCCTTGGAGCGCATCATCACGCGATGGAAGGAATGGTCGAGCTTATGGCCCTTTGGCGTGATGCGCATGCGCACGGCGAGCGCCGGACGATCCTCGTTCGGGCGCAGCGAGCAGAGATCATTGGAGATGCGCTCGGGCAGCATGGGCACGACGCGATCGGGAAAATAGACCGAATTGCCGCGCTCCAGCGCATCCTTGTCCAGCGCCGAATGCGGGCGGACGTAATAGGCGACGTCGGCGATGGCGACGGTGACGACATGCCCGCCCTCATTGTCCGGCGCCGCGTCGGGCTCGGCGAAGACGGCGTCGTCATGGTCCTTGGCGTCGGGCGGATCGATGGTCACGAGCGGCAGCTCGCGCCAATCCTCGCGATGCGCCTCGAGGCGGGCAGGCTCGGCCGCCCGCGCCTCGGCGATCGCCTCGGCGCGGAACTCGTCCGGAATGCCATGGACGCGTAGCGCGATCATGCTGATCGCTTTTTCGGTGGCGAGCGAGCCGAGCGTCTCGCGCACGCGGGCGCGCGGCGCGCCGATGCGCGTCTTGCCGATGAGATCGACAGCGACGAGATCGCCGTCCTCGGCCTCGCCGCGATCTTCCGCCGCGATCGAAAGCTCGCGGCCGGCCTGCTTCTTGTCGACCGGCTCGATGCGCGCCACGCCATTGGCGGCGACGCGCAGCACGCCGATGACGCGCGTTCGCGCCTTCGACAAGAGTTTTACCACGCGCCCGGCGTAGGGCGGCTCGTCGGGGCCGGCGTCGCGGTCCGGCTCGGCGCGCACCAGCGCGCGGTCGCCGACGCCGGGCAGGGGCTCGCCGGGCTTCGGCCGGCGCGGCGTCGATAGGCGGATGCGGGGCGGGGGGCCGAGCTCGTCGGCGTCCCATTCGGCCGGCGCGGCGACGAGCTCGCCGTCGGAATCGCGGCCCACGATGTCGGCCAGCACGACGGCGGGCAGCGCGCCGTGGCGCGTGAAACGCTTGCCGCGCCGCTCGACCGAGCCCTCCCCCTCGAGCTCGGCCAAGAGGCGCTTCAGCTCGATGCGGTCGGCGCCTTTGACGCCGAAAGCGCGCGCGATCTCGCGCTTGCCGATTTTTCCCGTATGGCCGGCGCGGCTCATCGCCTCGCGCTCGCGGGCGATGAAGGCGAGTATGTCCTCCCGCGAGGGGAGGGCGGAAGGAGGCGAGCCTGGCTCGTGCGATTTCTTGGTCAAAGTCGGTCTCGAAGGCCGCGGAATCGTCGCTCGGATCAATGTCGGGACAGCAATATATACACCGCCCGCCGCCGAACGCGCGTCGCCCGCGCCGTTGACGCTCCGTTTACGCTTTCACGAGGTTATCAAAAATTAACCCCGATCGCTCGGATCGATTTAGAGCCGGATGAGAAATTCGCCGTAAGCGTAAGCAATCGGATTTGCGCCATCGAGAGTGTCACAATGCGGCCTATGTCGGAACCGGGGCGATCGGCTCGCTCTTTCATGCAGGATCGCGGCGGCAATGTCGCGATCATCCTCGGATTGAGCTTCATGCCCGCCGTCATGATGATCGGCGCGGGAATCGACTATGGACGCATAGCGGCGGCGCGCGGCTCGCTGCAGCAGGCGGCGGACTCCGCCGTGCTCGCCGTCGCCAAAGGCATCGTCAGCTCCACCACGGATCAACAGGCGCGCAGCCAGGCGCAGGTCTATCTCTCCGCCAATTATCGCAATCCGACCGCGGCGGTGAGCTCGGCGACGATCGCCACGGATCGGCTGTCGCTCTGCATCACGGCGCAGGCGCAGATCTCGACCGCCATCATGAAGATCGCCGGGACGAGCACGATGTCGACCCAGGTGACCGCCTGCGCGGCGCTGCAAGGCGGCGTCAGCCCGACGGACACCTATGAGATCGCGCTGGTGCTCGACAATTCCGGCTCGATGAGGCGGAGCACGAGCGGCACGACCAAGATCCAGGCGCTGCAGAACGCCGCGACGAGCTTCGTGAATACGATGTTCTCCAAGGCGCCGGGGCGGGTGAAATTCTCGGTGGCGCCCTTCGCCGGCGGCGTCGTCGCGGTCGATCCTTCCGTCTCGACCAATCGCGGCCTGTCATGGATCGACCTCGCCGGCGCCAATTCGCAGCATTGGATCGCTTTCAGCAATGGCGAGGTCGACAGCAGCGGCAAGGTCGACCCCGTGAAGGCCAAGGCCGATGCGAATGCGGTCGGTTTCACCAATCGCTTCGATATTTTCAACAAGCTCAAGGCGCGCAATTCGAGTCTCGACTGGCGCGGCTGCTTCGAGGAGCCCGCCTACCCGTATAATGTGCAGGATGTGACGATCTCCTTGGCCAATGCCGAGTCCTTGTTCGTTCCCTATCTCGCGCCCGACGAACCCGACGGCGACGAAAATTACGGCAACAGCTATCTCGCCGACAACGACACCAAATCCTCGGTCTGCAGCAATACGGCGACCAGCGAATGGGGCAAGCTCACCCGCATCTGCAAATATAAGGGGAGCGCTTCGATCAGCGGCTCCTTCGGTCCGACGAGCTTCTTCGGGCCGAACCAATTCTGCCCCGACAATCGGACGCAGACGGTTCTTCAACTCTCTTCGACGCAGACGACGATCACCAACAAGATCGGCCAGCTGGCCGCCAACGGCAACACCAATCTGCATGCCGGCTTCATGTGGGGCTGGCGGACGATCTCGCCGGTCGGGCCTTTCGCGCAGGGCAATGCCTATAGCGCCGCCGGCAATCACAAGGTCATCGTGTTCATGACCGACGGTTTCAACCATTGGGGAACGCAGACGAGCACAGTGGTCGGGTCGGATTACGAGGCGCTCGGCTATTACACCTACAATGGCACGGCCAATGCGCGTCTTCCAGACGGCAGGACGGGCGACGGCGTCAATTACCGGTCGAAGCTGACGGCCTCGGCCGGAAGCAGCTCGAGCTACCTATCGACGTCGCGCGGCGCCGTGGACGAGCTGACGCTCGAGGCCTGCACGAACGCCAAGGCGGCGGGAATCGAGATTTTCACCATCGGCTTCTCGATCTCGACCGATCCGATCGACTCTCAGGGCCTGACACTGTTGAGGAACTGCGCCACCAACGCGGAGCACTATTTCGCGGCGACCGACGCGGATAGCCTCAACCTCGCCTTTTCGACGATCGGCACGGGCCTCGGCTCGCTGCGGCTGACGCAGTGAGGGGAAATCAGCGCTTCGGCCTGTGAAGCGCTGCGGCCTCGCGGATAGCGGCGGTCAACTCGCCGGCGGTGGTGGACGGGCGCCCGAAAGGCGCCCGTTCTTTTTCGCGGCTTTGCAGCTGCGCTCTGGCGCGTTGCTCGGCGATTTCGACTCGCGTGACCATTTCCTCAAAGTCGCAGGTCTTGGCGCCGTTCGGATCATATTCGGGACGTAGAAGCTTGAGATGTATGCAAACAGCGTGACGGTCGGCGGGGCTATGAAACTCTTGCTCATGCAGGATGAGCCACACCTCGAAGCAAGGGTTCGAACGGCAGACTCCGACTCCGGTCGAAATGCATAGAGCAACCGCTTCGTCGAAGCGTGGATGATCGTCGACGTCGAAGGCCGCCCAGACTTGATCGCCTTCCTCGAAGGAGTTTTTCGGCTTGCGTCGGCTTCGCTTCGCCAGCCCTTCCTCGATCGCCCGCGCGACCGCGCGTTCCGCCACGGTCATGGGCACGCCGGCCTGAATCGTCTCGACCTTTATCAGCGCGTTCCGATAGTGGCGCTCCAACGCGCGGAAATAGGACGGTTCGGTCTTCTTTCCCTCGCAATAGATGATGATGCGGCGCTTCGGCTGGCGCTTGGCTTTCTCGCGCGCGAGATCCCGGTGGTCGCGCGCCATGCGTCAGTTCGTCTTGAAAATATCGGCGGCGGCGCCGGCGAAGGGAATCGCGCCATAGCGGCCTTGCAGGTAGCCCTTCTCGAGATTGTCGCCCTTGCGCGTCTCTATGTCTGTGAGCGGATAGAGATGCGTCGCGCCGGTCTCGTCCTTCTCGGTGAACCAGACTTGATCGCGTCGGAGGGCAGGGGCGTTCAGCAGATTGGTGTCGTGCGTCGTCACGATCAGCTGGGCGCCTTTGGGGTTCGTTTCTTTGGACGCGAATAGGGAGAGAACCAGTTCAGACGCTCGAGTGTGCAATCGACTCCCGAATTCATCGATCACACAAAGGTAGCCATGTTCAAGCGCACGGAACACGTTTCCGAGAACGCCGAGCATTTGAATAGTCCCCGCACTTTCATCCGACATATCGAGAAATACGGTGCGTTCGTCTGTCGTCCTGTGACCAAATTGAAGCGACCGATGATTACCCAATACTTCGACTTTTACCTCGTTCGGTGCCTGTGATCCTACAAATTTTTCGACTGCAGTTAGCAGGGCCTCTTGGAGTTCCAGCTCGCGCTGTTCAGCGAGGCGCTCACTGACTCGAGCTTCAGTGATCCCAGTGTCAATTCCCCGAAGAAATGAAATTGCTCTCGGATCGACGCCCTGGCTAGCAAGCTTAGAAGAAAGAAACGCTATTGGTTCGACTTCCGCCAATTCAATTGTCGATGAAGAAAAAAACTTTGCGGCTTCACTCAACTCCTCATGATTATTCTGCGCCGCTGCCGACAAAAAAAGGCTGTTCGGCCGCGTCAAATCCTCGATGACCTTGTTCCGCCCCTTCAAGCTCCGCCCGAATTTGAACTCCTGACGATCGCGCTCGAACAGCAATGTGACCGGCCCGCCGCGCCACACATGCAGCGATTCCTGCGTGAACTCGTTCCCCAGCGCCTCGAAGCGATAGGCGTAGCGCGCGCCGTTCCAGACGAAGTCGATGGAAAAGACGCTCGGCTTCGTCGCATAGGCCGGATCGAGCAGGAAGGGCTTCAGCGGGATCGGCGCGCCCGGCTCGCCCTGGCGGTGCGAGTTGCGGACCAACTCCTTCATATGCGCCATCGCCCGCACGAGATTGCTCTTGCCCGAGGCGTTGGCGCCGTAGATCACGGCCGAGGGAAGGATTTTTTCCGAGCGCAGCGCGGGCGTCTCGATGAGGCCCACGGGCTCGTCCTTGAGCGCGGAGGCGATCATCGACAATTGTTGCTCGTCCCGCAGCGAGCCGAAATTGGCGGCGGAAAAGCGCAGCAGCATCGGATCGTCCTTTAGCCGTTGC
Organism: Methylosinus sp. Ce-a6; assembly: GCF_009811655.1. GTDB lineage: Bacteria > Pseudomonadota > Alphaproteobacteria > Rhizobiales > Beijerinckiaceae > Methylosinus. Next base: position 80,516 of record NZ_BGJX01000012.1, read on the forward strand.
GCATTCTATAGGCGATTTTCGTCGACATTTCGTGAATATGACGCCTTAAGTGCATCGAAGCAACATCGGGCGTCGCGATTTCGCGCCGCTCACTTCCCCGAGGCCGCCTTTTTCGCGGGCTTCTTGGCCGGCGCCTTGGCGGCGGCCTTTTTCACGGGCTTCGAATCCTCGAAGGGGACCTCGTCGCTCGCTTCGATCGTCTTTTTCGCGGCGGCTTTTTTCGTCGGCGCCTTGGCCTTGGACGCGGGCGCGGCCTTCTTGGCGGGCGCCTTCTTCGCCTTCACCGGCCCGCCCTTCTCCTCGATCAGCCGGATCGCCTCCTCGAGCGTCACATCCTCCACGCCCATCGTCTTGGGGAGCGTGGCGTTGACCTTGCCGAGATTCACATAAGGACCGTAGCGTCCTTCGCGCAGCGTGATCGCGCCGCCTTGCGGATGCTCGCCGAGCAGCTTGCCGCCGGCGGAGGCGGCGCCGTTCGCCTTGGCGGCCAGAAGATCGATCGCCTGCTGCACCGTCAGGCTCGCCGGATCGGTTCCCTTGGGAAGAGTGGCGTTGATCTTGCCCCAGTTCACATAAGGGCCGAAGCGTCCGCTCTTGACCGTGATCGCGCCGCCCTGCGGATGCTCGCCGAGCGCGCGTCCCGGGTCCGAGGCGCGGCCGAAGCGCGAGCCGCCGCCGCTCTCCTTGGTGACGATGAGGTCGATGGCGCGATTGCCGCCGATCGAGAGAATATCGTCGTCACGGCCGAGATTGGCGTAGGTCTTGCCGTGCTGGACATAAGGGCCGAAGCGGCCGACGCCGGCGACGATCGGCTCGCCGGTCTCAGGATGTTTCGCCACCTCGCGCGGCAGAGACAACAGCACGATCGCCTGCTCGAGGGTGAGCTCGTCGGGCTTTATCGTCTTCGGGATGGAGGAGCGCTTGGGCTTCTCGCCGTCCTCCGCCTCGCCCTCCTGCACATAGGCGCCGAAGCGGCCGTCGCGCAGCGTGATCTCGGCGCCGCTCTCCGGATCCTGGCCCAGCGCCTTCACGCCCGGACGCGCGCCTTCGGCGGCCTCGCCCGTGGGCGGGGAGAGGGTGCGGGTGAAGCGGCATTCGGGATAGTTGGAGCAGCCGATGAAGGCGCCGAACTTGCCGAGCTTCAGCGACAATTGGCCGGCGGCGCAGGCCGGGCAGGCGCGCGGGTCGGAGCCGTCCGCCTTGGCCGGGAAAACATGTGGCCCCAACAGGTCGTTGAGGCTGTCGAGCACCTGGGCGGTGCGCAGCTCCTTGGTGCCGTCGACCGCGCCGGAGAAATCGCTCCAGAAGTCGCGCAGCACTTCCTTCCAGTCGATCTCGTTGTTGGAGACCTTGTCGAGCTTCTCCTCGAGATCGGCGGTGAAGTCGAATTCGACATAGCGGGTGAAGAAGCTTTCCAGAAAGGCGGTGACGATGCGGCCCTTGTCCTCGGGGACGAGGCGTTTCTTGTCGAGCCGCACATAGTCGCGCTCGCGCAGCACGGCCAGCGTCGAGGCGTAGGTGGAGGGGCGGCCGATGCCGAGCTCCTCCATGCGCTTGACCAGAGTGGCCTCGGTGTAGCGCGGCGGCGGCTCGGTGAAATGCTGGCTCGCCTCGATCTTCTCGCGCGTCGCCGGCTCGCCGGGAGCCATCGGCGGCAGGCGGCCGCCGTCCTCGTCGGCGTCGTCGTCGCGGCCTTCCTGATAGAGCTCGAGAAAGCCCGAGAAACGCACCACCTGGCCCGAGGCGCGCAGCTCCAGCTGGCGCTTGCCGACGAGCGCGTCGATGTCGACGGTGGTGCGCTCGAGCTCGGCGGACTCCATCTGGCTCGCTATGGTGCGGGTCCAGATCAGCTCATAGAGCTTCGCCTGCTCGGGCTCGAGATGCTTGGCCATCTGCTTGGGCAGGCGGGTCAGATCGGTCGGCCGGATCGCCTCATGGGCTTCCTGGGCGTTCTTGGCCTTGACCGTATATTTGCGCGGCGCCTTGGGCACGAAGCGCTCGCCATATTCCTTGGCGATGACTTGCCGCGCCGAGGCGATGGCCTCGGGCGCCATATCGACGCCGTCGGTTCGCATATAGGTGATGAGGCCGGCGGTCTCGCCGCCTATGTCGACGCCCTCATAGAGGCGCTGGGCGATGCGCATCGTCTGCGCCGGGGCGAGGCCGAGCTTGCGCGAGGCCTCCTGCTGCAGCGTCGATGTGGTGAAGGGCGCGTAGGGGTGCCGCTTGACCGGCTTGGCCTCCACCGAACGAATGGTGAAGGCGGCGCTCTCCAGCGCCTTCTTGAAATCCTCCGCCTCCTGGCCGGAGCCGATGTCGAGGCGCGTGATCTTCTTGCCGTCGGCGCCGACGAGCCGGGCGGTGAAGGGGTCGCTGGCCTTGGTCTTCAGATGGGCGACGAGCGACCAATATTCTCTGGAGACGAATTTCTCGATCTCCAGCTCGCGGTCGCAGACGAGGCGCAGCGCCACCGACTGCACGCGGCCGGCCGAGCGCGCGCCCGGCAGCTTGCGCCAGAGCACCGGCGAGAGGGTGAAGCCGACGAGATAGTCGAGCGCTCTTCGGGCGAGATAGGCGTCGACGAGCGCCTGGTCGATCTCGCGCGGATGCGCCATCGCCTGCTTGATCGCGTCCTTGGTGACGGCGTTGAAGACGACGCGCTCGACGCGCTTTCCCGCGAGCGCCTTCTTCTTCTTCAATATGTCGAGCAGATGCCAGGAGATGGCCTCCCCCTCGCGATCCGGGTCGGTGGCGAGGATGACCTTGTCGGCGTTCTTCACCGCATCGGCGATCGCCGAGACGCGCTTGGCGGATTTGGCGTCGCTCTCCCATTTCATGGCGAAATCTTCGGCCGGATCGACGGAGCCGTCCTTGGGAGGCAGGTCGCGCACATGGCCATAGCAGGCGATGACATTGAAATCGCGGCCGAGATATTTGTTGATCGTCTGCGCCTTGGCGGCCGATTCGACGATGACGACGTTCATCGAGCAGTCCTTTTAGAAATCCGGTCGCGGGCGGCCCGCCTCGAGGCTTCGCCGGGGGGCCCCGGCCCGCGTGGGGCGCGAACATGGGCAAAACCGAGGCGTCCTGTCAAATAGGGGGTGAGACTGGCCAGGGCTCCCCCTCCCGGCCGCAACGTCGATCGACGGTTGCGCCGCCACACATTTTCGTCCCGATCCGCGCGCTATGCAGGGGCGAATTCGGGGTGGGAGGGCTATAGTCGGGCGCAGCGCGCGGCCGAGGCCGCGTCCGATCCCGAGGCTTCTCCGGACGGGAAGAATTGGCCATGGCCCGATCGAAATTCACGACCGACGATCTCGCCGCGGCGCTCGACGCCGGAGTGATCGACGCCGCCGCCCATGAGCGGCTCGCGCGATTTCTCGGCGAGCGCGGCGCCGCGGAGGCCGCGCCGCGCTTCGATGTCGTCAATGTGCTCTGGTACATGGGCGCGCTGATCGTGATCGGCGCGATGAGCCTCTTCAGCACCACGGCCTTCGGCCTTTGGGGCCCGCGCGCGCTGATGCTCACCTCGCTCGCCTATGGCCTCTGCTTCGTCGCGGCGGGGGCTCGGCTGTGGCGCCGCCGCGGGCTGCGCACGCCTGCGGGGCTCCTCATGACTTGCGCCGTCTCCATGGCGCCGCTCTTCATCTTCGCGCTGCAGCTGCTCGGCGGCCATGATCCGACCGAGCCGGCCCCCTATCATGATTTCTACGTCTGGGTGCGCTCGAGCTGGCTGCCCATGGAGCTCGGGACGATCGCCGCGGCGCTCGCGGCCCTGGTCTTTTTTCCTTTCCCTTTCCTCACGATGATTATCGCCTTCGCTCTGTGGCTCATGTCCATGGACCTGACGCCCTGGCTGGTGACGGAGGCGCATTTCACCTTCGAGCAGCGCGCCAATGTGAGCCTCGCCTTCGGCGCGCTGGTCATCGCCGCGGCCTGGCTCGTCGACCTCAGACGTTGGCGGGGAGGGGACTTCGCCTTCTGGTTGCATCTTTCGGGGCTTTTGGCCTTTTGGGGCGGGCTGACGGCGCAGCACAGCGGCGACGAGATCGGCAAAGCGGCCTATTGCGCGATCAATCTCGGCCTTCTCCTGCTCTCGCTGGCGTTCATGCGGCGCGCCTATGCCGTCTTCGGCGCTTTCGGGATCACGCTCTATCTCGGCCATCTGGCGTCGGAGGTCTTCAAGGACTCGATTCTCTTCCCCTTCGCCCTGTCGGGAATTGGCGTCGCGGTCATCGCCGCCGGCCTGCTGTTCCATCGCCATGGGCCGAGGCTCGGCGCGGCGATCGGCGCTATTCTGCCCGAATATGTGCGCAGCCTGCGGCCGGCGCATGCGCGGGAAGGGGCGTGACGCGTCGAGCCGATCGGCGATTGCGCTTCGCGGTCGGCCGGTCTATATGAGGAACATTCCCCGCATGGTTATCCGTCAATCTCGCGGCCTCGGCCCCGCGGCGCGGGAGCGGCTTATCTCGCGCGCGGACCTTCGAAGGAGAATCGATCGATGAGCAATGCTCCGCTCATGCCCAAGGCGACCGCCGTCTGGCTCGTCGAGAACACGTCGCTCGCCTTCGACCAGATCGCCGATTTCTGCAAGCTGCATCCGCTCGAGGTGAAGGGCATCGCCGATGGCGAGGTCGCCGCCGGCATCAGGGGGCTCGATCCGATCACCTCCGGCCAGCTCACCCGCGAGGAGATCGCGCGCGGCGAGAGGGACCCGGCCCATCGGCTGTCGCTCTCGGTCTCCAAGGTCAAAGTGCCGGAGGTCAAGCGCGCCCGTGGTCCGCGCTACACGCCGCTGTCGCGGCGCCAGGACCGGCCCAACGCCATTCTCTGGCTGGTGCGCAACCATCCAGAGCTCAAGGATGCGCAGGTCATGCGCCTCGTCGGCACGACGAAGAGCACGCTGAAGGCGGTGCGCGAGCGCACCCATTGGAATTCCGCCGCGCTCGCGCCCATGGATCCGGTGACGCTGGGTCTCTGCTCGCAGATCGATCTCGATTTCGAGGTCAATCGCGCGGCCAAGGACCGCCCCGCCGCGCTCGAGGAGCAGGGCCAGACGCTGCAGCCGGCCGAGATCACCACCGCGCCCTATCACGAGCCGACGACGACGGAAGATGTGTTCGGCAAGAGTCCGCCGGCTCCGGTCGAGGAGGAGGATCAGTTCGACGCCGACCGCGTGTTCGGCCGGCTGAAGAATGTCGATTTCGACGACTGAGGAGGGGCGCGACAATCTGGCGCATTTACGCGAAGCCGCGCCTTGTGGTTCTACTTGCGTCTAGATCGCGTCCGATAGCGCCTCTCGCAGGCGGCGGGCAAAAAAGTAACGCCAGCGACGGGCGGTCGCCGGCGTTACATATGGACGAATTCGTCAGGGAATCTGCGGACTAGACCCCCCGACTTTCACGCCCGACGGGGGAGAAACGAACGGCTTGCAGCTTATTTGAAATAGAAGCCGAGGATGCCGCCGGCGAGGCCGCCGACAACGGCCGCGGAGATCGTGTTGGCGACGCCGCCGAGGCCGGCCGCGCCGAGGCCGCCGAGCAGAAGAGCGCCGACGCCGGCGAAGATATAGACGTTGGTGGTGATTTCGAATTCGCGTTCAGCCATTGGTGTCACTCCTTTGGTTTCCAGAACGCCCCGCCTTATCGTTCGTCGGTGACGGGTGCGCTCGCGCCCCTCTCTGCGGGGCTGTCTTGTGGACGGTGACGAGCCTAACATAACCTTGTCGACTGTCCAGATCGGTCTCGGAGCCGATTTCCGAGAAATTGCGGCGTTTTTCGCCATATCCAGACGATTCAACCGCTTGGCGCGGCGCGCGGCGGGGCGGATCGAGCAGCGAAATCACGCGCCGCGCGCGATCTTGGTTGGAATGAGCCCGTATCGGCGCTTATATCGGCTCGCATGACAGCCGAGAACGCCTCTCCCGACATTCGCTCCTGGCGCCGCGCCTTCGACGCGCTGGAGCCGCTCCTTCCCTACGCATGGCGTTACAAGGGCCGCATCGCGCTCGCCCTGGTCGCGCTCGGCGTCGCCGCCCTCGCGACGCTCGCTCTGCCGCTCGCCGTGCGCGGCATGATCGATCATGGATTTTCCACCGACGATCCGTCCGCTGTGAACGCCTATTTCGGCGCGATGGTGGGCGTCGTCGCTATTCTCGCGCTCGCTTCGGGATCGCGCTACTATCTGGTGATGACGTTGGGCGAGCGAATCGTCGCCGATCTGCGCGCCGATTTCTTCCGCCATCTCACGACTCTCGACGCCGCCTTCTACGACCGGACCAAGACGGGCGAGCTGACCTCGCGCCTCACCGCCGACACGACGCAGCTCAAATCCGTGTTCGGCTCCTCGGTGTCGATCGCCCTGCGCAATCTCTTCATGTTCGCCGGCGCGGTCGTGATGATGATTCTGACCAGTCCGAAGCTCACCGGCGTCGCGCTCACGGCGATTCCCTTCATCGTGCTGCCGCTCATCGGCTCTGCGCGGGCGATGCGGCGGCGCTCGCGTCATGCGCAGGACCGCCTCGCCACGGCGAGCGCCTATGCGGCGGAAAATCTCGCCGCCATGCGCACCATGCAGGCCTGCAATGCGCAGAATGTCGCGACCGCGCGATTCGGGGAGGCGGCGGAGGGGGCCTATACGGCCGCGCGCGACGCCACGCAGACGCGCGCCCTCGTCACCTCGGTGACGATTTTTCTCGCCTTCGGCAGCGTCGTCGCAATGTTGTGGCTCGGCGCGCAGGATGTGCTGGCGGAACGCATGACGACGGGCGTTCTTTCCCAATTCGTGCTCTACGCCGTGCTGGCGGCGAGCTCGCTCGGGGAATTGTCGCAGGTCTGGACCGAGGTCTCCGCCGCCGCCGGCGCCGCCGGCCGCATCGGCGAGATTCTCTCCATTCGTCCCGCCGTCGCGCCGCCCGCCGAGCCGGCGCCGCTGCCGAAGCCCGTCCGCGGGCGCATCGTCTTCGACAATGTCCGCTTCTTCTACCCAGGGAGCCCGGGGCCGGCCGCCGTCGACGGTCTGAGCTTTTCCGTCGCGCCGGGAGAGCGCGTCGCCATCGTCGGCCCGTCCGGCGCCGGCAAATCGACCGTCTTCCAGTTGCTCGAGCGATTCTACGACGTGTCGTCGGGCGCGATCACGATCGACGGCGTCGATCTGCGCGCGCTCGATCCGGTCGAGTTGCGCGCCGCTATCGCGCTCGCGCCGCAGGATCCGATCGTCTTCGGCATGAGCGTCGCCGAGAATATCGCCTATGGCCGCGAGGGCGCCTCGCGAAGCGCGATCGTCGCGGCCGCCGAGCGCGCGCAGGCGGCGCAATTCATCGACGCGCTGGCCGACGGCTATGACACGCAGATCGGCGAGCGGGGCGTCACGCTCTCCGGCGGCCAGCGCCAGCGCCTCGCCATCGCGCGCGCCATTCTGGCCGACGCGCCGATCCTTCTGCTCGACGAGGCGACCTCGGCGCTCGACGCCGAGAACGAGGCTCTGGTGAAGGAGGCGCTGCATGATGTGATGCGCGGCCGCACCACGCTCGTCATCGCCCATCGCCTCGCCACTGTGCTCGAAGCCTCCCGCATTCTGGTGATGAGCGGCGGACGCATCGTCGAGGAGGGAACCCATGCGAGCCTCGTCGCGGAGGGCGGCCTCTATGCGCGGCTCGCGCGGCTGCAATTCGATACGAGCGCGGAAGCGGCGGCGTTGGAAATTGCTTGACGCGCCTCCCTACCATCACTGCGCGGCGCGCGCAGCGGGAGAGGGCCGGGGGAGGGGGCTTTCAGGGGCTTCGATCGAGTTTTCCACCGGCGGAGCGCGGAAATTTTGCCTTCCGTCACATTGGTGCTATGAGCACCCGCCAACCCGGAAGACGGCCAATGGCGCCGTCTCTTCGTCGTCCGGCCTCGAGCATGGCCGGATTTTGCGCCCCGAGGGAGTTGGCTCCATGACATCTTACGCACGACCGCCGTTGCACGAGGCTCTGACCTTCGACGATGTGTTGCTGCGCCCCAGCCATTCCCTGGTCATGCCGTCGCAGGTCGATATTTCGACGCGGCTGACGCGCGACATCACGCTCAATCTGCCGATCGTCTCCTCGGCCATGGACACTGTGACCGAGGCACGCCTCGCCATCGCCATGGCGCAGGCGGGCGGCATCGGCGTCATCCATCAAAATCTCACCCCCGCCGCCCAGGCCGCCGAAGTGCGCAAGGTCAAGCGCTATGAGAGCGGCATGGTCGTCGATCCGATCACCATCTATCCGGACGAGACGCTCGCCGACGCGCTGGCGCTGATGGCGCGCTACGGCATTTCCGGCATTCCGGTCGTCGAGCGCGGCCATGGCGAGAAGCCCGGCAAGCTCGTCGGCATATTGACCAATCGCGACGTGCGCTTCGCCGACAATATGCGCGAGCCGGTCGCCGAGCTGATGACGAAGCAGCTCATCACCGTGCGCGAGGGCGTCGATCAGGACGAGGCGCGCCGCCTCTTGCATCAGCACCGCATCGAGAAGCTGCTCGTCGTCGACGCCGATTATCATTGCGTCGGCCTCGTCACGGTGAAGGACATAGAAAAGGCGACGCTGCATCCGCACGCCGCCAAGGATGCGGAAGGGCGGCTGCGCGTCGCCGCCGCCGCGACGGTCGGCGACCGCGGCTATGACCGCGCGCTGCAATTGATCGACGCCGGCGTCGATCTCATCGTCATCGACACGGCGCATGGCCATTCGCAGGCGGTGCTCGATCAGGTCGGCCGCATCAAGAAGATCTCCAACAAAGTGTCGATCGTCGCCGGCAACATCGCGACGCGCGAAGCGGCGAAGGCGCTGATCGACGCCGGCGCCGACGCGGTCAAGGTCGGCATAGGACCGGGCTCCATCTGCACGACGCGCATCGTCGCCGGCGTCGGCGTGCCGCAGCTCACCGCCATCATGGATGCGGCCGAGGAGGCCTTCAAGGCCGGCGTGCCGATCATCGCCGACGGCGGCGTCAAATATTCGGGCGATCTCGCCAAGGCGATCGCCGCCGGCGCTTCGGCGGTGATGATCGGCTCGCTGCTCGCCGGCGCCGAGGAGGCGCCGGGCGAAGTGTTCCTCTATCAGGGCCGCTCGTTCAAATCCTATCGCGGCATGGGCTCCGTCGGCGCGATGGAGGCGGGCTCCGCCGCCCGCTATTTCCAGCAGGATGTGAAGGAGAGCCTGAAGCTCGTGCCGGAAGGCATCGAGGGTCAGGTGCCGTTCCGCGGGCCGGTCGGGCCGATTCTCTATCAGCTCGCCGGCGGCCTGCGCGCGGCCATGGGCTATGTCGGCGCGCCGACGATCGCCGAGTTCCAGACAAAGGCCGAATTCGTGCGAATCACCAATGCGGGCCTGCGCGAGAGCCACGTCCATGACGTGACGATCACGCGCGAGAGCCCGAATTATCCGACCGGCGCGTAAGTCGCGGCCGGGAATTCGCCGAAAACGCGCATCCGAGCGGGGGCCGCCGCCGCGGCCGCCCGCGTCGTGTTTCTTTGCCGCGCCGAGCGAGTGATTTTTCTAGACGAACGCTGCGCGGGTCATTCTATCTCCCGTTTATTACAATATTTCTGATCTATTGGCCGATCGATTGACGATGCAGCGCCCAGCTCCGTAAAAACACGCACAAAGCGGGTTCTCGGCCGTTCGCGGCCGCAAAGAGCCGATGCGAATTTACGGAGCAGAAACGATGAGCGGAGTCGATGGAAGGTCCAGGATCGAAGGCTTGCGAGACGGAGGATCGGCTCGCAGGAGTCGAGGCTCCGCTTACCGGAATTTGCTGAATTCGGCCGCCGCATTCGTGCTCGCGGGCGCAGCCATCGGCGCTCGGGCGGAGCCGTCGACGACATCGCTTCCGGCGGTGAGAGTTGACGCGCCGAAGGAGACGGCGCGTCCGGCGACTCGGCCCGCCGCCCATGCGAGCGCCCATGCGCGCAGCATTCGCCGCGGCGCGCAACCGCCGCGCGCGCCGGCGCAGGCGTCCGTCCCCGCGCCCGTTGCGGCGGGCGGCGAGAAAAGCTCATGGGAGGCGGCCGCGGCGCGCGGCGAATCCTTCGGGCGCGGCCCGATCGGCGTTCAGGGCTATGTCGCGACAGGCACGTCCACGGCGACCAAGACCGCCACCTCCATCATGGACATTCCGCAATCGGTCACGATCGTCACCAAGCAGCAGATGCAGGATCGCGGCAGCGTGAGTCTCGGACAGGCGCTCACCTATGTGCCGGGCGTGACGGTCGCGCAGGGCGAAGGCAATCGCGACCAGATCACCATCCGCGGTCAAGACACGAGCGCCGACTTCTTCACCGACGGCGTCCGCGACGACGCGCAATATTACCGCGATCTCTACAACATCAGCGCTGTCGAGGTGCTGAAGGGCCCGAGCGCCCTGATCTTCGGTCGCGGCGGCGGCGGCGGCGTGGTCAATCGCGTCACCAAGAAGGCGGACGGCGAGACCATTCGCGAGCTCGGCTTCAGCACCGGAAGCTGGGGCCGCAAGCGCGCGACGCTCGATCTCGGACAGGCGGTCTCCGATACGGTCGCGCTGCGCCTCAACGCGCTCTATGAGCAGTCCTACGGCTTTCGCAATTTCTTCGATCTGGAGCGCTACGGCGTCAATCCGACGCTGACCTGGCGTCCGGAAGAGAAGACCTATATCACGCTGAGCTACGAGCATTTCCGGGATCACCGCACGGCCGATCGCGGCGTTCCCTCGATCGGCGGCCTGTCGGTGGGCGGCAATCCGGTCATTCCCGCCTATCCGGCTTCCGTGCCGATCAATTCGTTCTTCGGCAATCCGGACGCGAGCTATTCGAAAGTCGATCTCAATCGCGCCACGCTGGTCATCGATCATACGACTGATTTCGGCCTGAATATTCACAACCAGACCGTGTACGCCGATTACGAGAAACGTTATCAGAACACTTTCCCGGATCAGCCGGTGAGCATGGCGACGGGTCTCACCAGAATCGACGGCTACGTCAGCTCCAATCCGCGCCAGAATGTCTTCAACCAGACGGACTTCACCTATAAGTTCGAGATGACGCCGGATATCCGGCATACGCTCCTGTTCGGCGCGGAAGTCGGCAATCAGAAGAGCGGCGACAATCGCGATCTTTCGCGCTGGAACAATTTTTTCACCGGACCGCAGCGGATCAACACGCCGTTCTGGGCTCCGACGGTCTATAATTCGGTGTTCTTCAGCAATCCGAACCGCCGGCGGCACACCGATCTCGACCTCGCGGCCGGCTATGTCCAGGACCAGATCGAGATCACCAAATATGTCGACGTCATCGCCGGCGTCAGATTCGACAGCTTCGATCTGAAGTATACGGGCTTCGATTTCGGCGCGGGCGCTTTCCAGGGACAGTTGAGGCGCGTCGACAATGTCTGGTCGCCGCGTTTCGGGGTCGTCGTGAAGCCGCTCGAGCAAGTGTCGCTCTACGGCAGCTACTCGCGTTCGTTCCTGCCGGTGGCCGGTGACCAGTTCAATCTGCTGGCCCCGTCGCTCGCCGGGCTCGCGCCGCAGAGCTTCGAGAACTTCGAAGCGGGCTTCAAGGCGCAGATTCTCCCCCGTCTGTTCTTGACCGGCGCCCTCTATCAATTGAACCGCTCGAACCAGGCGCTGACCTCGACGGCGACCACCGCCGTTCTGGCCAACACGCGCACGAACGGCGGCGAGATCGGCCTCGTCGGCTATCTGACCGACGCGTGGCAGGTCTCATTGGGCTACGGACATCAGGGGGCCTATGTCGTAAAGTCCGACCGGCTCGCGGATATCGGAAAGATCGTCCCCTCCGTGCCCAAGGACACGTTTTCGTTCTGGAACAAATACGATCTCTCGCCTTGTCTCGGCCTGTCTCCCGGCTTTCTGGGCGTCGGCGCAGGCGTCGTGCACAATGCGAAGTTCTACGCCGCGATCGACAATGCGGTGCTCGTCCCCGGATATACGCGCGTGGACGGGGCCGTGTTCTTCAGCCCGGGCAAGAACTTCTTCGGCTACGGCGAGGAGCTGAGCGCGCAGGTCAATATCGAGAACCTGCTCGGCGCGACCTATTACGCCGCCGCCCATAACAACAACAATATCATGCCGGGCGCGCCGCGCTCCGCCTATGTGACGATCAATGCGAGATATTGAGCAAAGCCCTCCGCGATGAGCGGCGACGGCACAAAATTCGCGTAGTTCCCGGTCTGCTCGGCGAAAGGCGCCGCAGACCGGGGACAACACAGATGACCGATCCGAGCGCGAGCCTCGCCAGGGCGGAAGAACAGGTGCTCGCCGATGCGCGGCGGAATTTCTCCAGCTTCTTTCGCTGGGTCGCTTTTCTCGACGATATGATCAAAAAGGACATCGGCTCGAAGTTCGGCGTCGATCTCTCGCTGAAGGCGAGCGCCGTCGAGCAGAAGGCCTTCGGCCTGCTGTTCGTCACGCGCCCGCTGAAGGAGCCGCTGCCGCTCCCCTTCGAGATCGAGGGGACGACGATCCGATTCGGTCATCCGAAATTCGAGCGCGACGACGAGGCGACGGGAGAAAAAACCAGCAGCTACGACCTCTCCACGCTCGACGATGTGAACCGCATTCTGGGCGACGTGGTGCAGGATTACATCGGCTGAGCCGGCCAGCGCATGGCATGTCGATTGCTATCTAATTCTGAGACAAGCAATCAGACGGTTTCCGCATGATCGCTTCGCGCGGCGCCTGCCGCCCCTTGTCCCCGCTCGCAGGGACAAGGGATGAGGCGGTTGGAGGCCCTTTGTCGGAGATCGGACATGCTGCCGCAAGTCGTCCTGGTCGATGGCGTTCCCAGATGCGTCATTCGCCCGACCGATCAGAAAGCGCTCGATCGTTTCGTGCGCAACAGCAAGAGATGGCTCCAGGCCGGCAATTCGGACGCCAAATGCACCTACCGGCCGGCCGATGAGGTGGAAACCGCCGTCTGGAAGGACGCGTTCGAGCTGCACAAGGCCGCGGGCGCCGATGACGAGAGCTTTTTCGGCATTCCGCTCGTCGCCGCGACGGCGGCGGCGCCGTCGGAATAGAAGGGCCTCAGTCGACGCTGCAGCGGATCGGCGCGGCGGGAGCGGACGCCGCGCTCTCCAGCGCCGCCGCGGCTGCGAGCGCCAGCGGACATTTTGCGCAATCATGTCCGGCGCAGCCCGCGCAGGGCGAGGGCGCCGCCACGGCCTCGGCCGGAGCGGATGCGCCGGCGAGACCGGCCGAAGCGGCGCGCGGCTCGTCGCCCGCCGCGGCGAAGGCGGCGCCGGCGATCAGCAGAGCGGGCAGGGCGAGGGCGAAGCTCTTCGGCATGGCGATCCTCAATGCTGGCCGGGCGCGAGCTTCACGCCGCGCCGCTCGAATGTGATGTAGGAGACGAGCGCCGTCATGCGCGGATCGTCGGGCGCGAGATTGGAGCCTTGCAGCGGATTGCGAATGCACCAATTCGCCATTTCGAAGAGCTGCGCCACCTTGCCGAGCTGTTTCTGGAACTTCGGATAGGTTTCCGGATGCGTATTGGCGGCGTTGGGATGACATTGGCCGCAGGCGACGCCATTGGTTCCGAGCGCGCCGCTCGTCCATAATTCGCGGCCCTTGGCCGCGACCTGCTCGAACTCCTTCTGATAGCGATCGACATCGGCCTTGGTGAATTCGTCGGCGCGCGCCGCCGGCGCGCCGATCGCCGCGAGGCCGAATGCGAGGAGCAGTGTCGAGCGAAGCATGGCGAACTCCGGTCAAAAGTGGTTTTGCGGCAGACGGCGCTGCGTCGGCTCCTGATAGGCGACATCGACCGGATGGCCGGCCTTGTGATCGAAGGCGACGGTGCGCGAATCATTGTCCCAGAGCTGATAGCGCGCCGTCACGCGGCCCGAGCCTATGTCGATCAGCTGCCAGCCGGTGGCGTCGCGCTCGAAGAAAGGATCGGCCCGGTTCATCGGAATGGTGAGCACGGGAAGATGGCTCTCCGCCTGCGCATAGCTCTGCGGATAGGGCCAGGGCCAAGCGGTCGCCATCACCGAATTGAAGCTGATGTTGCCGATCTGATTGTACTGGATCTGGTGGACGTGGCCATAAATGACGTTGACGCTGTCGAAAGGTCGCAGAAGCGCCTGCACCTCCTCCGCATCGTCGGTCCAGAAGTTCCAGCCCTTGTAGATTTTCTGCAAGGGCGAGTGGGAGAAGACGACGAGCGGCGTCTTCTTGTCGACCTTGGCGAGATCATTGGCGAGCCATTTGCGCTGCTTGTCTCCGACCATGAAGGGCGAGCCGTTGGGATTGTCGAGCCCCGCCATCTCCAGCATTCGCTGCTCTGCCGTCGGCCAGCGATGGAAGGTCCATTGCTCGCTGGTGAGAATGGAGTTCAGCACGACGAAATGCACGCCCTTGTGGTCGAAGCTGTAATAATGCGGGCCGTAGAGCTTGCTCCAATAATCGCCGAGGTCGAGATAAAAATCATGCTCGCCCATCACCGCATGGAGCTTGCCTTTGAGATGCGAGAGCATCTCGGCGCCGTGGTCGAGCTCCTCGCGCTTGCCGAGCTGGCCGAGATCGCCGCCGAAAATGACGAAATCGGATTCGGGCTTCATCAGATTGGCTTCGGCGACGGCGCGCTTCAGCCCCATGTCCCAATTGCGCACGAAGCTCGCGCCCTTGATCTGCTGGATATGCGCATCGGAAATATAGGTGAAGGTGAAGTCCTCGCGCGTTCCGCCGAAGGCGAGCGTGACCATGCTGATCGGCAATGTCGTCAGCGCCGCGCCGGCGCCGGCGCCCGCGAGCACGCTTCGCCTGGTGATCAACTCGCTCATCTGCTCGGCTCCCTCGATGCGTGACCGCGCTGCTCGGCGTTCGTCCTACTTGGTCTTGGCCCCGAAATAGGCGGGGGTGGTGAGCGTCTCCATGAAGGCGACGAGATCGTCCATCTGTTGCACGGAGAGGTTCAGCGGACGTATGCCGCCGGAGAGATAGTCGTTCACCTGCGCCGGATCGCCCTCGCTGCGGCCGCCATTGTTGTAGTGCTTGACGACATCCTTCAGCGTCTTCAGCGAGCCGTCGTGCATATAGGGCGCGGTCACCGCGACATTGCGCAGCGTCGGCGTCTTGAATGCGCCGATGACGTCGAATTGATCGGTCACGGCGAAACGTCCGAGCTCCGAGCTCTTGGGATCGGCGAGCACCACTTTGTCGACGTCCGCGCCTTTCGCCTTGGCGGTCAGGAATTCCGCGGAGAGGCGCGGCACATCATATTGAATGCGGTTGATGCCGACGCCGATGTTGTGGAAGCGATTGTCGGTGAAGAGCGCCTGATCCTGCTCGATCACATGGCAGGAGACGCAGCGCCCCTCGGCGACGAAGACCTCGAAGCCGCGCTTGGCGGCTTCCGAGATCGCATTCTCCTCATTCTTGAAGCGCCAGCGGTCGAAGGGCGAATCGCCGGCGATGATGGTGCGCTCGTAGGAGGCGATGGCTTTCTTGACCTCCTCCATCGTGACGCCGGTCCCGGTCTTGCCGAAGGCTCTCTTGAAGAGCTCGACATAGAAGGGGTCCGTGCGGACGATGTTCAAAATCGGCTCATGCGACGGCAGACCCATCTCGACCGGATTGAGGAAAGGATGCTGCGATTGATCCTCGAGCGAGGATGCGCGGCCGTCCCAGAAGAGCGTCGTGAAATAGGCGGCGTCGAGGACCGTCGGCGCATTGCGCGCGCCGGTCTTCTTGCCGATTCCCTCCGATGTGCGCAGGGGGCTGTCGGTGAAGGCCTTCTCGTCCTTGTGACAGGTCGCGCAGGCGACCGTTCCGTCGGAGGAGAAGCGCAGATCGTGGAACAGCTTGTCGCCGAGGGCGATCTTGTCCGCGGTCTGCGGATTGTCCTTCGGGACGGGAACCGGCGGCAACCCCAGCGGCTCGGCGAGGCCGAGGCCTGGAAAGCCCGAAAGGCTGAGCATTGCCGCGAGCGTCGTCGCGACGCGCTTGCGCACGGCCATATCTCCCTCCCCGTTCGCCGCGCCCTCGTCGGATAGAGCCGCTTCTTTCGATCGGCGCGATCGTCACGATCCTGCCTGGAATTTTTCTAATCGGCAAGGCGTCTCGCACAGGGCCATGCGTTTTTGTCTTGGCCTTCGCCAGTAACGTGATCTGTGCAGCGCAGCAAATATTTCGGATCCTCGCCGCACGAAAAATATCTGAGGACCGGATGATGTCATCCACTCGAAATAACCGGGAAAATGGTGAGGCTATAGTTATAATTACATGATTTCTCCCGGTTTGGCGCATTATCGCCTTTGCCCGTCGGCCCAGCTTGTGGTAGGCGGGCGGCGGTTCGGGCCGCGGCTGTTCGCAGCAAGAGCTCGATCTCCATCGGAGGAGCCCTGGGAAAATGTCACGAGCATTCATCGCTGCGCTGAGCGCGATGGCGTTGGTCCCGTTCGCCGCGATCGCGAGCGATCTGCGGACGGACGCCAACGCCGTTTTCAAGCCGATCACCCCGGCTGCGGCCGCCAAGGCCGTGAAGAACAACGACGCCACCCCCGCCAAGATCGAGCTCGGCAAGCAGCTG
The DNA here is from genome assembly GCF_009811655.1 of Methylosinus sp. Ce-a6. Classification (GTDB taxonomy): domain Bacteria; phylum Pseudomonadota; class Alphaproteobacteria; order Rhizobiales; family Beijerinckiaceae; genus Methylosinus. The sequence goes on from NZ_BGJX01000012.1 coordinate 97,070, forward strand.
TTCTTCGATCCGCGCATTTCCGCGAGCCAGCTCATCAGCTGCAACTCGTGCCATAATCTGAGCCTCGGCGGCGTCGACGCCGGCTCGACCTCCATCGGCCATGGCTGGCAGAAGGGCCCGCGCCGCGCGCCGACCGTTCTCAACGCCGTGTTCAACGTCGCCCAGTTCTGGGACGGCCGCGCCGAGGATCTGAAGGCCCAGGCCAAGGGCCCGGTGCAGGCCGGCGTCGAGATGAACAACACGCCCGCCAATGTCGAGGCGACGCTGAACAGCATCCCCGGCTATGTCGCTTCCTTCCAGAAGGCGTTCCCCGGCGACAACAAGCCGGCGAGCTTCGACAATTTCGCCAGGGCGATCGAGGCTTTCGAATCGACGCTGGTGACGCCCGGCTCGCGCTTCGACAAATTCCTCGGCGGCGACGAGGCGGCGCTCGACGCGACCGAGAAGAAGGGCCTGCGCCTCTTCATCGACAAAGGCTGTAGCGGCTGCCACGACGGCGTGAATGTCGGCGGCGGCAATTACACGCAGTTCGGCGCGGTCGAGAAGCCGGCCGCGGCGGTTCTGCCGGAAGGCGACAAGGGCCGCTTCGCCGTCACTAAGAGCCCGGCGGATATCTACTCCTTCCGCGTCGCGCCGCTGCGCAATGTCGCGTTGCGCGCGCCTTACTTCCACACCGGCCAGGTCTGGACGCTCGAGGAGGCGGTGTCGATCATGGCGAAATCGCAGCTCGGCGCGACGCTCGCGCCCGATGAGACCGCGGCGATCGTCGCCTTCCTCGGCGCGCTCACCGGCGAGCAGCCCCGTGTGGACTATCCGATCCTGCCTGCGCGCACCAATGCGACGCCGAAACCGCAGCAGGAGGTCGCTCAGAAGCACGCCCATTGAGCGGCGTCGCCCGGCGAAAAACGCAGCCTCCGCGCTCATGCGCGGAGGCTTTTTTTTTCAGTCGGCAAGTCTCGGCTTCGCCTTTGCGCCTTTGGCATGATTATTTCGAAAGGACCCGCTCATGACGCTCGCAAAACTCTTCGCCGGAGCGTCGCTCTGGCCGCTGCTCGTCGGCCTCGCCGGTCCGGCGCTCGCGCAAGAAGCTGCAAATCCTTTCGCCGCGATCGGCCACATTGTCGTGATCTATACGGAAAACCGTAGCTTCGATAATATCTTCGGCCTCTATCCCGGCGCCGATGGGCTCGGCGTCGGCGCCGATCGCTTCGTCCAGGTCGACACGAATGGGAAGCCGTTCGAATCCTTGCCGCCCATCCGCGGCGGGAAGGGCGCCGACCGCCGCTTTCCCGCCGTTCTCCCCAACGCGCCTTTCCCGATCGACGCTTTCCTTCCCGCCGCGCAGAAGACGCCGGATCTGACGCATGACCATTTCCAGGAGAAGGAGCAGATAAACGGCGGAAGGATGGATCGCTTCGCGGCGGTTTCCGGAGCCGGCGGGCTGGTCATGGGCTATTATGACGGCCGCAGGCTGGCGCAATGGCGTCTCGCCGAGGAGTTCACGCTCGCCGATCATTTCTTCCACGGCGCCTTCGGCGGCTCCTTCGTCAATCACATGTTCCTCGTCTGCGCCTGCACGCCGAAATTCCCCGGCGCGCCGTCGTCGCTGATCGCGGATGTCGACGAGACGACCGGCCTTCTCGCGCGCGCGGAGGATTCTCCGCCGAGCGCTCATATCGCCCCGCCGCGCTATCGAAAGTCCGGCCCTGTGACGCGCGACGGCTATGCGGTGAGCACGTTGCAGCCGCCGACGCCGCTCTCGCCGCTCGACGCGCCGACGCCCGCGGGACACGGCCTGCCGCCGCAGACGCAGCCGACGATCGGCGATCTCCTCTCGAAGAAGGGCGTGTCATGGGCGTGGTATGCGGGCGGCTGGAACGATATGCGCGCGGGGCGCATTCGCCAGCGCCAAGCGCCGGAGTTTTTCCAGACCCATCACCAGCCCTTCCTCTATTTCGCCAATTTCGCGCCGGGAACGCCGGAGCGGGAGCTGCATCTGAAGGACGCCGAGGATTTCTTCGCGGCGGCGGACGCAGGGACGCTGCCGGCCGTGTCCTTCTACAAGCCGATCGGCAAATTCAATCAGCACCCTCATTACGCCGACCTCGAGAGCGGCGACGCGCATCTCGCCGAGGTCGTCGCGCGGTTGCGGCGGAGCCCCGACTGGAAGGATATGCTGATCATCGTGACCGCCGACGAGAATGGCGGCGCCTGGGATCATGTCGCGCCGCCGACGATCGATCGTTTCGGCCCCGGCACGCGCGTGCCGACGCTGATCCTCTCTCCCTTCGCCAAAAAGGGATTCGTCGATCACACCGTCTATGACACGGCGTCGATTCTCGCGACGATCGAGACGCGTTTCGGATTGGCGCCGCTCACCGCGCGCGACAAGGGCGCCGCGGATGTGAGAAATGCGCTCGAGACCGGCGCGACGGCGCAGGGAAGCGCCACCCGCTGAGCGGCGCCGCGCTGCGGCTGAAGTCATTCTGTCACAGCCCTGAAGGGGAGGCGATCTCATGGCGGCGGCGCCGAGGCCTCCGGCGTCGCCCATAGCTTAAATCGCTATTCAGCAATGGTTTCGATCGCGTCCCTGCGGCGCCGCAGCGCGCCTGCGAGGGTGGGAGGGCTCACATTTGCGGCGCCGCATGATCCGCCTTTTGGAGCGCTTACAACTATTCTATAGATTATCGTAGCCCACCCTATTGGATATTGTCATTGGGAGGCGGAACGGAAATGGTTGCGGCTCGCCGAACGGGGGCGTTTCGGATGT
>NZ_BGJX01000013.1 GCF_009811655.1 Methylosinus sp. Ce-a6
GCACAGTTCGTGCGCCTCGCATAATCACCGCGCCAAAGGGCGAATTCCGTCCCAACTCACCTCCGTGCAACAACGCCCTTCCGCGAAGGTACGTTGCAGATAATCGCGGGGATCGCTCGCATAGCCGGCGAATAGTTCGCGGTAGGACCGCGCGACTCGGGCCGGCGTCTCGAGCAGTCCTTCGCGTTCTGGATCATCCCCGGCCCACTCAATGAGCGTTCGGACTGCGGCCTCGGCGTCAGCCTGAGTTGGTTTAGCCATTTGAACCTTTCTAAATCATCGGCGGCATCGCCAATGTAGCGCGATGTCCTCTCGACCGGGAAAACGTCTGATCGCAAGCGTTGAACGGCGCTCGCAGTTAAGCTGGTGTCGATTTGCATTTCAAGGAGGGGCTCGCCCATTGCATGATTCCAACGGGTTGGCTGGGGCTGAGCTGCCGGAGCGGCATGAGGCGAGCCGACCGCGCCGCGCAGGCCGGCGACAGAGCGTCGTCGGCGAGCGGCAGTGCGACGACGCGGCCGGCGCCCTTGGCGCGCAGTTTCGGCGCGACGGCGCGCAGCTCCGGGCGCAGAAGCGTCGTGGCGGCGACCGCGACCGGCCGCTCCCATCCGAGGCGCTCGGCGAGCGCCACATCGGCCGCCCACCAGGCGAGGATTTCCGCTTCGGCGCGCCGTGTCGCGGGCAGCGACCGCGCCAGCGCGACGCCGGCGGGCGGCCCGCGCGCGGCGTCGGCGGCTAGAGCCGCCGTGTCCCGCCTCGCCGGGCGCCCGGCGCAGGCGAGATGCTCGGGGTCGCGCAAGGCGGCCTCGTCCTCGCGCAAGCGCAACGTCGACGCGGACGCCGCCGTGGCGCGCAGTGCGCCGGCGAAGGGCGGCGCGTTCCGCGAGACCTGATCTACGAACGCCAAGCCGACGCCGGCGGAGAATTGTGCGCCCCCGGCGCGAGCCGCGCCCAGCTGTCGATTTGCATTTCAAGGCGGGACTCGCCCATTGAATGATTTCAATGAGATGGCTGAGCCTGAAGTGCCTACCCAGGCAATTCAATCGAGACTGGCACAAACATTTTGGGCACTCAAAATGGAACTCGTCGACCGGTTGATCGACCGAGGCATTTTCGAGAGCGATGCCAGCTTCGCCCAAGAAAATTCGCGCGCTGCCTTACCCTTTCAATCGAGACTTAGCCCGCTAAAGTCTCACATGAAATGCCCGAGTTCGACGCCGTATCCCAAAGTCTCATTTTGAACCGCCAATCGACAGGAGCGGTGATTTCCGTATGATCTGCCTGAGAGAATCGAGATCGATAGGCTTCACGAGATGGTAATCGATGCCCGCCTCGGCGGAACGCTCGTAGTCTTTCGACTGGCCGAATCCCGTCGTAGCGACAAGCAGAGACTTTGATGTCGCTTCGAGGCGACGCAACCGTCGCGCCAGTTCGTAACCGTCCATATCCGGCAGGCCAACGTCCAGCAACACGATGTCGGGCGCGTGTTCGGCGGCGCTCTCCAGGGCGCTGCGCCCGTCGCACGCAATTGCAACGCTGTGACCTTCCATTTCCAACAGCATCTTCATGCTGTCGAGCACATCACGATAGTCATCGACCAGCAGGATGGTTCGTCCTGCCGTAGGGAGGTCAGGACTCTCGTCGACCGCCATGACAACGCCAGCCGATTCGGCGAGAGGCAGCGTCACGAGGAATTCCGCGCCTTTTCCCAAACCGTCGCTGCGAGCCTTCACAGCGCCGCCGTGCAGCTCGGCGAGACGTCGCACCAGCGTGAGACCGAGCCCCAAGCCGGCGATATGATTTCGACCCGACGGCTCGACCCGCGAGAAGACGTCGAAGATGCGGGTCAGGGATTCGGGAGACAGGCCGATTCCATTGTCCTTGATCGATACGAGGCCGTCGTGACCGTCTCGACTCAGGGAAACGCGAATGCGTCCATTCTCGTGGGTGTATTTGGCGGCGTTATCGAGAAGGTTCGAGAAGATCTGAACGAGGCGGACATCGTCGCCCTCGACCTCCAGCGTCGCGCAGCTCTGCTCGACCTCGAGCTCGTGGCGGTGCTCCTTGATCGTGAAATCGACATTGGCGATCGCGGCGTCGACGATGTCGCGCAGCTCGACGCGCTTTTTCGTCAACTCCATCTGTCCCGAGCTTATCTTGGCCACGTCCAGCAGTTCGTCGACGAGGCGGGTCAGATGCAAAACTTGCCGCTCTGCAATTTCACGAATTCGTCGAAGCTCGGAATGGTCGGGAAGCAGCTTTGCGAAAAGCACCATGGTGTTGCGCAAAGGCGCCAGCGGATTGCGAAGTTCGTGACCGAGTATGGCCAAAAATTCGTCTTTGCGCTGGCTCGCGCGGCGCAACACTTCCGCCTCCTGCTGCGCGAGCTCCTTGGCCCTTCGGTCCGTGACGTCGGCGCTCATGCCCACCCAGCCGCGCAACTTGCCGGCTCCGTCGCGCAAGGGCACGACTCGCGAATGCACAAAGCGCCAGCCGCCGCTCGCATATCGTAGGCGGAACTCGGCGTTGAGCGGCGTTTGTGTGGAGATGCAATTTTGCCAGCTTGTCGAGACTTGGTCGCGGTCGTCGGGGTGTACCGCATCGACCCAACCCATTCCGCGCATTTGCTCCGGCGCTTGTCCAGTGAATTCGCGCCAGCTCGGCGAGTCCTCGACGACTTTGCCCTCGGCGTCGGTGGACCAGACCGCCTGGGCGGAGGCGGCGACGAGGGCGCGGAATTTCTCTTCGCTGTTGCGAGCCGTGAGCTCGGCGTCCTTCAGCTGCGTGATCTCCACCAGCGTGATCACCACGCCTTGAATCTGATCGGAAGACGACCGGTAAGGAACGATCCGCGTCAGATACCACTCGCCGCTCTCGCTCTGGATTTCCCGCTGGATCGGCACAAATCGTCCGAGGACGGCCAGCGCGTCCTCTTGGAGCTGGCCGTATCCGACGCGGTGGCGCAGTTCCGTGATGGGGCGGCCGCTATCGCTGGCCCGGACATTGAACAGATCGCGCGCGCGCGGCGTCACTCGCAGGATTCGTAGCTCTCGATCGAGAAACAACGTGGCGATTTCCGTCGCCGCCATCAGGTTTTGAAGATCGCCGGTGAGCTGGCTCAGCTCCTCGACCTTGTGCCGATTCTCTTGATTGACGGTCTGCAGCTCCTCGTTCATGGACTGCAGCTCTTCCTTGCTGGTCTCCAGCTCCTCCATCGTGGAGCGCAGCTCCTCATTGATGGACTGCAACTCCTCATTGCCCGCCCGCATTTCCTCCTGTGAGGTTTCGTATTGCTCGATGACGGCGCGCAGACGCTCCCTGGTCGCGTCCAGCTCCGCCCGCGCCTCGGCCGCCTCCGGGCCGAGAGGAACGGACGGCGCGCTGTCGAACGCCTCATATTCATCGAAGATCACGAGATGCAGACTACCCAGCTCGGCGTCTTTCGACGGCCGCACATGGACGACGACTTGCGTCGGTTTGCCGTCCAGCTCGATCGCGACAGGGCGGGAGTGGATGCTCTCGCCATTCCGGGCCGCCGCGTGCAAGGCCGCCCGCAGCTCGACTCGCAGCTCCTCGCGCGCAAGGCGAAAGACACTGGCCGAGAGTTCGCCTCCAGGAACCTGCAAATATCGCCCGACGTGCTCGGAGGCGTGAACGATGCGGAAGTCCTGATCGACGAGCAGGCTCGGCGGCGCATAGCGCTCGACCATTTTCTGGTGCAGGGCGCCGTAACTGAGGGTGGGCTCCAAACGCAGGCTCGGGGCATCGAAGCGGCCGAGGCGGCCGAGCGTCTGGGGAAACACCGGCAATCGGGGCTCCGGCGCGGGCACGTTGCGACGCACGAAGACGCCGTGCTGCTTGCTCTTGGGCTGGAACAAGGCCGTCCGATCGATCGACTCGGAGGGGCCGAGCAGAAGCAATCCCTCTGGATTGAGAGCATAATGAAACAGGTCGATGACGTCGTTTTGCAATTCGCGCTGAAGGTAGATCAGGAGATTGCGGCAGATGATCAGGTCGAGGCGGGAAAAGGGGGGATCGCGAAGGAGATTATGATTTGCGAACACCACGATTTCGCGCACGTCCTTGCGGATGCGGTAGTTGGTGTCTTCTCGCACGAAAAACCGTTCGAGGCGTTCCGGGGAGACTTCAGCCTCGATCGAGTCCGCATATTCTCCTTCTCGCGCCCGGCGCAGCGAGGGCTCATGCAGGTCGCTGGCGAAGATCTCGATCTTCGGCGCAGCCGTCACTCGTCCAGCCTGTTCGAGCATCAGCATGGCGACGCTATAGGCTTCTTCGCCCGTCGCGCATCCGACCGACCAGACGCGGATCGTTTCCAAGCTGGTCTTGCCCTCGAACAATCGCGGAACAATCTCCTTTTCGAGATAGTCGTAGACCTCGGCGTCGCGGAAGAACCTCGTGACAGTGATCAGGAACTCCTCGGCCAGCAATTGCGCCTCGGTCGCGTCACCACGTAAGAAATCCAGATAATCTTCCAGCAGCTCTTTTTGATTCAACTGCATGCGCCGCCGAATGCGGCGCAGCACAGTCGACCTCTTATATTTGGAAAAGTCTAAATTGGTCCGCGTCCGAACTTCCGCCAGAACGCTCTGCAAGAGCTGATGATCGCGCGCGGGCGCCCCTTCCGGCGGTTCCGCGATTTCAATGCGAGGCCGGGTCGTCGCGAAGCGCACCATGCGCCACTGCATGTCCTCGAGCGGCAGCACAAAATCGACAAGCCCGGTCGCAATGGCGTTCCGAGGCATGGAGTCGAACTGCGATTCCTTAGGGTCCTGCGCGATCGTGAGGCCGCCGTGCTCCTTGATCTTCCTGAGGCCGAAGCTGCCGTCCGCGCCGGTTCCCGACAGAATGACGCCGACGCAGCGGTCGCCTTGAGCTTTCGCCAAGGTTTCGAAGAAATGGTCGATCGGCGCCCGCTCTTCGCGACGCTCCTCGATTTTCGAGAGGCGCAGGTGACTGTCGATCGTGGAAAGATTGTAGCCCGGCGGGATGACGTAAACGTGGTTCGGCTCGACCTCCAAATCTTCGGCCACCTGCGAGACAGGCATCGAGGAAAAGGGCAGCAATATCTCGGCCAGCAGGCTCGGTTGGCTAACCTGCAGGTGAACGACAATGACAAAAACAAAGCCGCTGTCGCTCGGCAGGGTGGGCAGCAGAGTCTTGAGCGCCTCGAGCCCGCCGGCCGAAGCGCCAATTCCCACGATCATCGGGGGCGAAGATTCCGTTTGTGGCATCGGTCCCCGCCAGACCGCCCGCCGAAACCCAGCGCGGCCTTCAAGAGATATCTGTTCCCCAGGCGGGACGCTGGTCAACCGGAAAAGACCTCGACCGTCGCGTTCTGGTCGAGGTGGGGACGTCCGCACTGGGGTCGATTCTGTTGAAAAAGCTCGGCGGTTGCCGGGCGTCGAGGCTCAAAATTCACCTTCCCTGTTGATTTGCGGGGGACGCAGCGAGATGAGGCCACAGGCGGCGGCCGCACGGCGTTTCTATGATTTCTGCCTCGACAATCACTGTCAGCTCCCGCATTTCGGTAGGCGGCGGCTCGGACGCGGCGGCGCGCAGCACGCCCGCCGCGCGGATCGTGCCGGCGAAACGCGTCCGCGTGTCGGCCAGCAAGATCTCGCCAGCGAGCGACCAATGCGCTCCATTCCTCAAATGACAGCCCACGCCCTGTATCGCCCGCGTCCGGTCAACTCGCGAAGGTTCGACGAGAGTTCGCCGATCATCGTGGTCGCGGCTTGTTGAGAGAGCCGGAGTTCCTTGGCGGCAAAAGGGACGGTGACGACCGGAAAAGCCAGACACAAATCGACGAGTTGCGACAACCTCGAATGCGCTCTTCGGCCTTTGCATTTTCTAAGCAGGAGCTCCCGCGCGAGCGTCAATCTGTCGAGTTCCTTCGAGTCCGCCTTCGCCATAGTTTCGATCGCGTACGCGTACGCGAGCAATCGCGATTCAAAATCATCCCGCCCAACTCGGCGATATTTGGCCTGTCGAAATCCCGAATGAAGCGCGGTGAGATAGTGCCGGGTCTTTCCCCGGGAACGTAGCAAGGCCGCAGCGAGCAAGGGGCCCAGCCAAGCGCTGCGCTGTAACGGCTCGATCTCTTCCCAAGCGTCGAGCGCGACGCTTGCGGCCATCAAGGGCGGAAAGTTCTGAGTTCGGCCCAGACGCTCACGCCACTCCGCGAGGCGGGCCTCCTCGTCCCAATCTTCATCGTAAACCAAACCAGAGTCGTCCCGCTTCAGCGAAGCCGGCTCGGTTCGCTCTATCACACGTGACGTTCGCGCCAGCAATTCATCGATTTCGTCGAACTCTCCTGTACTGATCGTCTCGCCGTCTCCCTCATCCAACTCCTCTTCCGCCGCGTCTTTGCCAATGGTGCGCGAACCAGTGGTTGGCTCGCACACCGCGCCGTGCGGTCTCCATGCACCGCGCAGACTGGCGAGGCCATCGGTCGTCAACGCCCACGCCGGTTCGCGATCAGCTATGCGACGGCGCGTGACGAGAACGGCGTGGGCCCGCACGAGTTCGTGCGTGGGCGTGCGCACGTCCGTTCCGGCGTCATGAAGCACGAGGTCTTCGACCTGCACGAATTCGCCCGCGCGCCACAAGGCGGCGCAGGCGTCGTGGAAATGCGCGCGAAGAACGAACGCTTCGGCGACGGGACTGGAGCGAAGCCGCTCGTCGAAACGCGCGAGGGCGTCCGACGCGCTCTCGAAGGGCACTTGCAGGCGCTCGAATGAAACAGAGCTGGGAAGATCTAATCCCATTTTAATTCCGCGCGAATCAAGACAATTATCAATGTAAATGGGATTTAGCTTGAGTGATAGAAGGTGCCTTTTTCTCTCCGGGTGACCGGATCGAAAATGCGTCGCCGCGGTCGCCGAAAGCGAGCCTCAGAACGGTTCCGAAGGCGGGTTTTCTGTGCCCAAAATCGAAGAGAAAGCCCATTTTCCGGCGTTTTCGTCCAACCACTCCGAACGCTCGACCGCCCAATCCGGGGCTTCGGATGCGTTTTCAAACGACCGATTTGTAATGTCTTCCAATTCTGCAACATATGTTGCAGATTCTAGGTGTTTCGTGATATCAACCTGACAAATGCAACTGACGCCCGCGATCCAGGCCAAAAACCTCAGGGAACTCGTTCTCGCCGTCGCTCGCGACCGTGGGATTGCTCGTTCGCGGGATTTCGAAGCAGCAGGAATCCCGCGCATCTACCTTCAACGCCTCCGAGACGAGGGACTGCTCACGCAACCCGGACGGGGACTCTACGCACTCGCCAACAGCCAATTCAGCGCACACCATAGTCTCGCCGAGGCCGCCAAATCCGTTCCTTCCGGGGTCATCGGACTGCTGTCGGCCCTCCAGTATCATGAACTGACGACCCAGCTTCCGTCCCAGGTCTGGATGCTCCTGCCCTCAAAGGCATGGGCGCCGAGGCGACCGCCGGTCACACTGAAGATTCTTCGCGCCAGCGGTGAGGCGCTGAAAGCCGGAGTCGAGCAGCAGCTTGTCGATCGGGTGGTCGTCCCCATTACATCGCCAGCGAAAACAGTGGCCGACTGTTTCAAGTATCGCGGCAAAATCGGCCTCGACGTGGCTATCGAGGCGCTACGGGACTGCCTGACGAAAAAGCGGGCCACGCGCGACGAAATCTGGCGTTATGCCGCCATCGATCGCGTCCAGAATGTCATGCGACCCTATCTGGCGGCGCTTTCGTGACACGAGAGCCGCTCAAAAATCTCCGGGCCTCGTTACGAGACCGCCTGACCAAGCGTGCGCGGGCCGCCGGTGAGAATGTTCAGCTGATCCTCACCCGCTACGCGATCGAAAAGCTCCTGTATCGGTTGAGCGTTTCGGAGCATCGAGAACGGTTCATCCTGATAGGCCCTATCCCCTTCAGCCTGTGGGGGCTGACGCCTTATCGCGCGACCGGCGACATCGATCTTCTCGGCGCCGGCAACCCAGAGCGCCGCGGAACAACGCCGCCGATCGAAATTCCATTCGGACTTTCAGAGACCTTCGCCGCGGATCCGGTGCAGCAAACGCAGTGGCAAGCCTTCCTTCCGCGCACCGAGGTCGCGATGGCGCGGGGGCCGCTGAACCAAATTATCCCGTCGATCGCCGCATTTCTGATGCCGGTCTTTCTGGCCGCCGCTGACGGACAGACCAGTCTTGGAAAATGGCCAGTCGGCGGGCCTTGGGGAGATTGACCCATGCCCCTGATCGGCTACGCCCGCGTCTCGACCGAGGATCAGGTCACGGACGCGCAGACCGATGTGCTGAAGGCGGCCGGCTGCGTCGAGATTTTTCGCGAGCACATGTCGGGCGCCAAGGCCTCGCGGCCGGAACTGGCCAAGGCGCTGGCGCGGGTGCGCCGCGGCGACGTGCTGGTCGTCGCGCGGCTCGACCGTTTGGCCCGCTCGCTGTCGCATCTCCTCGCCGTGATCGCCGAGCTCGACGCCAAGGGCGCGCATTTCAAATCGCTCGCCGATCCCATCGACACGACGACGCCGCAGGGCCGTTTCGCCTTGCAGGTTCTCGGCGCCGTGGCGGAATTGGAACGCGCCCTGATCCAAGAGCGCACCAAAGACGGCTTGCGCGCCGCCAAAAAGCGCGGCCGCATCGGCGGCAATCCAAAACTGCGGGCTGGCGACCGCGACGCCATCCAGCGCATCGTCGACGCCAAGGCGGCGAATTATTTCGAGCGCGTCAATCGAACGGCCGAACATTGGCTACCGGTCGTCCGGCAAATGCGCCCGGATCACCGCTGGCAGGATGTCGTGCGCGTGCTCAACGCCAAGCGCGATGGCGTCAGCGGCGCTCCCCTGCCCCAATGGACCGTCGAGCGCCTGAAGCGCGCAGTCAAATGTTTCGTCGCCGAGGGTTTGATCGAGCCCCGCCTCCTCCATCAAGCCGCCAGCCGAAAGGTCAGCAGCGAGCGCCTGGTAACGCTCGTCGCCGGGATTAAACGGGCCAATCCGGATCTGACGCTCGCGCAAATCGGCGCGCAGCTCGAGGCCATGTATGAGCGCACGCCGCGCGGCGGAACGCGCTGGGCGCCCTCCTCCGTCAAAAGCCTGCTCGATCGCGCCGAAAAGCTCCGATTGCTCGACGCCGAAAAGCTGTGAGCGAGCGGACCGCCGAGGCTCGTCCGGAAACACACCTCGCGTCACCCCGTTCTCTTGCGCTCTCGCGCCGCCTTCGCGGCCTTGCCGCGCAACAGGGCCATCAGCACGGGCCCGAGCGAGAACTCCCCCGCCCTCGCCTTTTCAGTCAGAACGCGGAGATAACCGCCGGCGCTTTTGATTTCCTCGCCGCGCTGCAGGATCGCGGCGATGACGATCGCGGCGTCATGCTCGCCCAAGACGTCCAAGGCCTGCGACCAGGCGTCTGGCGACACGCCGAGCGCCGAGCGCACCGTCGCCGCCGCCGCCGCTAAGTCTCTCCAGGATGAAATCTCGCCACTCGGGCCGTAATCGACGATGTCTGGACAGGCCTCCAGCACCATTCCGAGCGGATAGGCTCGATGCGCTGGCTTGGGATCGGCAGTCCGAGAGCGTTCTGGGGATGCTTCCGGCGCTCGCTGGATCGGCCCCCTCCCCTGTTCGAGATTTAGCTCGGATGGATCGGCCCTGCCTTCTTGAAGGCTAGGATCAAGATCAGAAGAGTTTGTTGTTTGATTCTGTATGTGACGCTCAATATGAGACTCATTGCCGCTCATATTTTGAGCTTTTATGTGCGTTTCCAGCGTCTTGTGGATTTCGGCCGCCTGCGCGGCGAGTTCGCCAGCCAAAGCCTCCAGATCGGCACGCGAAAGCCCCCGCCCGTAGCACGCCGAGAGCGTCGCGTAATGTTGGTGCGCGTCGTCCCAGTCGCCCGAAACGCCCTCCCCCAATCCTGTCTCGATCATCTTGACGATATCTCGCCGGGTGAGGGTGATCTTTTCGCGCAGCAGCGCGATCGCACGGTTTTCGGCCCGCACCTCCTCGGCGAGGTTCTCGATTTCGCTCGAACGCGCGACGAGCGGCGCGAGGTCGAAGCCGAAAGCGTCCTCTATGGCTCCCCCCTGCCCTTTTCGGGCGAAGCGTTTGCCGTTCGGAGAGTCACGGCGGATTATCAGGCCGGCGTCGACCAGGCAGGCGAGATGCCGCCGCAACGTCGCCGGAGCCATGCCATGGGCGCGGATCGAGAGTTCCTTATTCGAGGGAAACACGACGATGCCGCCGCTGGCGGAACCCGCTTCGGCAGACGTCGAATGTTTCTCCGGCAAAGAGAGCGCTGTCTCCTGGTGAAAGCTCAGCAGCGCGTGCAATACGGATAGCGCTCGGTCGGTGACGCCGAGCAACTCTTTGGCTTCGGTGAGCGCGCGAAACAATCGCCATTTGTGGACGACGGTTTCGGATGCGCCCGGCTTGGCGGCGAAATTTTCGGTCGCGGTCTGGCTCGCCACCATGGCGAGCGACAGCTGCCGCCGCCCGAAGGGCGTCGTTGGACGTGTCTGCATGATCCTTTGCCTCGCTCAGGCAAAAGAAATCCGCTCGCCGAAACGACGTCAGTCTCTCACGAGACGCTTGACAGTGATTCGCGGAAGTGAGAATCTCGGCTTGCTACAGAACGAGAAGGGCTTCCGGGACTTGGTTTCGGGGGCCTTTTTCTTTTGCGTCTAGGTTGCTTCCTCTAAATTGCGCTCAAATTGGCCTTACTCCATCGGGCATTTCTCGAGCATGGGTCCGCTTTCAGGCCTCCTCTTCTCTCGCGAGAAATCGTTCCACGATGTGTGGAATTTCTCCTCTCAAAAATTCTGAGAACGCCTCAGAGTGTTCGCGAGCAAGGCTAAATCTGATGTCTCCACCTTTGAACGTCGCCTTGCCGATGGCCCTCCCAGACTTTGCGAGTAATTGAACATCCCGTCCTTGTTCGGCTGACGATGCCTTCAATGCTCCAAGCACGATTCGGAATCGGTCGTCAGATCGAGTCCCCAAGACCTTGTCAGCTGCCAAGGTTTTTTCGATTTTGGCCAAACCGCTCGGATCCGCTGTCAAAGCTGCCGCAAGCTCGACCCACCTAGGTCGTCCTACTTTTGGAGCTCGGCCGATCGCCTCAAGAATCCCTTCCGGGATAGCCCGACAAACAGAGCGGAACCGCGCAAGCTCAGGGTCGTCAATACCCAAAGCAGCTCGAATATCCCTAGCCTTGATCCCAGCGGCATCCATGCGCCAAGCGAAAAGAGCTCGTTCAATCCACGTCAAATCCTGTCGCGCCGCATTCTCGATTCCCTGCGCGACAACAAGTTCGCTGTCCGAATAGTCCACGATCATGCATTTGAGGGGACGGCCGAGTTCTTTGGCTGCCCGCCACCGCCTATGCCCATAGACAACCTGATAGCGCCCGGGGGAACCGGGGTGGCGCCGGACTTGAATGGGGATCTTCTGACCCTCATCCTCGATTTGTCTTTTGAACGTTTCAAAGTCCTCCTCAGAGTCGTCTGGGAGCCGGTCTGGAAATGGCGAAGGTTCGATTAGATCAGGATCGACCTCTAGTCCGCTGCCACTCTCAAGTTGAGCGCGTAGCCGGTCCCGTTCCTCCCTAATGTCGGTGAGGGTTCTTTGGGTCGCGCCTATAACACCCGCACCCACACGCGCTACGGTCCTGCCGCCGACGCTGGACTCCTCGGTGCTGCCTGCAGATGATCCTGGCTGATCGCTTAAGAGGGAGCCGAAATTTGCGATGATAGATTTTCGTGGTTCGCGCTTGGTCATGCCGCTCGTCCCCAGCTCTCCGTAATCAGCCCAAGGATCCGCTCATTCACCGCGTCGATCGATTCGCGCGCTCGGTGAAATGTATCTCGTCTTATCTGCCCTGGCTCCAGTTCATAGAGGCTGCGCTTCGCTAGTCCCGCAGCCTCGACCGCTGTGCTTTCAATCGCTGTCGGAACAAGCACGTCGCTGCCAAAGAGATGCCGAAGCATCGTCACAACTTCTGTTTGCGGTAGATCATTTGGATTATGACGCGTGATCAAGTAACGGAAAAAATCCTGGCGAAGGGTCGCGCCTGCGTCGCGAATAACGATCGCAAGATCCCCCATCATCAGAAGGAACTGGCTCATGGACGCGACATCCAACATCGCGGGATGGACCGTTACGATCATCCCCGTCGCTGCATAAATCGCTCCCAGAGTTAAAAAGCCTAGCGATGGCGGCGTATCCAGGATCACGACGTCGTAATCGTCTTCAACTTCCGCGATCGCAGAGCGAAGACGCTCAAAAAATACTGTGCCAAAGTTGCCCGTTTTCTCTGCTAGCACCCGAGGCGTGTCATGCTCATATTCCATGACCTCGATGTTGCCAGGAACCAGATCAATACCGGAAAAGTAGGTCTTTCGAGCGATTTCGCGTAGGGGTCGACGTCGCTCGTCGTAACGTAGCGCTGCATAGACCGTTTCGTTTTCGCCAACATCTACTTCGGGCTGGGCACCGAACATTGCAGATAAAGAGGCCTGCGGATCGAGATCAATTGCAAGGACCCTGTAGCCTTGGAGCGCCAAGTAATGAGCGAGGTGCACACTGGTTGTGGTCTTTGCACTCCCTCCTTTAAAATTCGCGATAGCCAAAATTTGAAGGTGATCGCCGATACGGCGGCGGGGTAGAAACCGCAAAGCGTCCGCAGGCTTTTGGTGCGCGAATAGCTGCCGCAGCTCATTGATCTGAGCGAGAGTATAGGCACGATGGTTGTTATCGAGACGGGCGGGCGCGGGGCCCTTTCCCTCAATCGACATCGTTCGCAAAGTGGATTCAGGGATCGATGTGAGTTTGGATACCTCATTCGTCATGAAGTACCGGAGGCCTTTTTCTGCACTAGGTGGGTACATGCGTTCGCGCACATCTTGAAGATGTGTAGATAAAATCTCGGCGTGATGCACAATCTTGTCGACTGCGTCTTCGCCGGCTACGCTGGCCGAGGTCAAAGCTGTCATCAACGTTCCAGCATTCCTGTGACGGTCAGAGGGCGCTTTGACGCCCCTAGAGCGTCAGACATAGCCACGATTCTCCAAACACGTCCAGCGATTTTGAGTTAACGGAATGCTAATCGACGCCCCGCCGATGAGAACAAGGAGTTTTGCCCGTAACTTAGTCCCGAACGAACCCTATCTATCCAAGGGGACACAGAACGCCCACAGCCCGCAGATTAATCCGCGACGACCTCGATGATTCCCGATGTCGAAAGGGGAGGGGAGGGGAGGGGAAGCGCCGGTCCAGAAGTCGGGCGGCCGAAAATATCATCCATCACGCGATGACGCGGGGTGAGGATCCTGACGCCCTTATTCGTGCCGAGGTCGACGACGCCTCTCCTTCGAAATCCATCGCCGTCACCGCCCACGAGACGCGCCCAGCCCGCTGAAATATCGTACGCTTCAACCGTAGTCTCACGGGTTTTTACGGTTCAGCTCAGCCGCGTGCGACCGCCGAACTATCGACGCGCGGCAATTCGGCATGATGCCACCTAGCGCATTTCACCCAGGTCATAATGGACCGACTGGACATACGGGCGTGATTATTGAATAATCCACCCCATCACACTCAGAACCCATGGCTCGAAAAGTGGCGCAGCGACCCGCCGTCCCCGACATCATCGACGGCAAAGCCGTTCAGAGCCTCGTCGAGGCGCATGCCGTTCGCGGTGCGACCGTCCTCGGCCAGAAGGGCGGATGGGCCGTCCTTGTACGCTACGGCATCCTCGAGCGCGCCATCGCCGCCCAGCGCGCTCGCAAACCCCGCCTCTGGCGTAACCTCGCCACGGCGGCAGCCTTTGTGCGTGACGAGCTCGGCGTCGTGCGTTTCGAGGTGGACGCGCAAGCCTATGAACCAGACCCCGGCGCACGCCGACGCCCCGACCAGGCCGAACGGTTACGCAAGCAGCGCGAGGCGGCGGAGCACGACATGTGGTTTCGTACCGAGGTGCAGAACACTCTCGACAGGATCGACGCCGGCAAGATCGGACTCCTAGACGAAGACTCATGGGCGAAACGGGCGGCCGAAAAACGCGCCGAGATTGCGCGTCGGGCCGCCGAACACAACGGTTAGCGCGTGCGCCTGTTTCGCCGCGACAGCTACGGTGAAGACCTAGACCGTATCGTCGAGCACATCGCGAAGGACAAGCCGAGAGCCGCGCTCGCGATGTGGGATGAAATCGAGTCTCAAGTCGAACGCTTACGAAAGTTTCCGAATTCCGGGCGGCCCGGCCGCCTGAGCGGCACACGCGAGCTGCTCGTACCACGCACGCCATTTATCGTCGTCTATCGCGTCGCCGAGACACACGTAGAGCTGGTCCGCGTACTGCACGGCGCGCAACAGTGGCCGAAGTCATGAAATGGTTCGAACGTCTATCAACGGTTGGCCCTTGAGCCGATGAGCCAACGGGCGAGTCGGCGGATAGCCCGACAGTCTCATCCCCTGAGACGAGCCATCTCCGCCTGAGTTAGCCCGGCATACTTGCGAAGCTCGCGCAGATCTACAGGAGCGCAAACAACCGACAAACCAGCGCCCTTTACGTGCGCCAGCGCTTCGCCTCCGGATTTCAGGGCCGCCGCTCACGGCCTGCCGCCTCAGTGTAAAGTCGACCTCTTCGCAAGCCCCGCTGAATCTGAAGCCCGGGCGCGCTTGCAAGCAAGAACCACGGCATGGATCGACTTCTCGGCGGTGAGCGTCATCTCTCGCATTCGATCGAGGGTCTCGGCAAAATCCTTCTCATTCGCCGCCTTCGTAGGATCTCCCGTCACCTCTTCGATGGCCACGAACATCGCCCGGAGCGTGGAGAGCACGGTCATCGCGTCAACGGCCCGTTCCGACAGATCCAATTCCTCGGCGCCCCCGAACAGCCCCTCCGCGAATCCATCCAGCTCCTGCCGTCGCATGGTCGCCAGCGACATGATTTCCTCTCTATTCGCCCGTGACTGCACTCGCTTCAGCCGGAACGGATCGCTACGTTCCTGATGCCTCGTCAATCGGTTCCACAGACCCATGACGAGCGCGCCGATGAGTTCGTTCGCTTCGTCGATCGAGTCGAACGGAGGCAGTTCACCACCCCACAGGCTCTTCACGGTCTCGATTGGCGACTTCGAGGAAGGGCTGGCGATGTTGCCGAGGAGCCGCGCACGGACTTCGTGGAATGGCACGGGACACTGGTAACGATCGAGCAACGCCAGCACTTGGGCGTCGGTCGCCGTGGGCGAATTGGGCCGTTTTGCCACGTCGTTCCTCTGAGCGGGATGGTGTCGCGCCGAATGACGATAGCGTGGGAAGACATGTGCGTCCATCGCAGGTCGGCGAACGCGTTTTTATGACCGTTTAAACATGCATCCGAAGGCCAAAGTTCACCGCCGCGACATAGGTGACGAGGGGGGGAATGGCCGGAAAGATAGGCCTTTTCGTCGATTTGCGACCCGAAAGCTCGTCTCTGGCGCCGTTCCGAGGCTTGCTTTCGGCTGTCGTGGCGCCGGATTTCGATCCGGTCGGCGAAAGGAAAATAAATATCTTCTGTCACTCAAGTCAAATTGGATATGCCTTGATATATATTGTGAATTGCACGGAATTAAAATGGGCTTAGGTCTTCCCGCCTCTGTTTCGTTCGAGCGCCTGCAAGCGCCCTTCGAGAGCGCGTCGGACGCCCCCGCCGGTTTCGACGAGCGGCTTCGTTTCAGTCCCGTCGCCGAAGCATCCGTTCTTCGCGCAAAAGATCGACCAACGGGTCGGAGCGGGGGCAGGGCCCCCTCACCGATGCAGTAAGGGGCGGATCTTGTCGGCGTGCGCGTTACGGGCATGTGCCGAGTCTTGACGCCGATCGCGGCGAAATGCACTTGAGTGGGCCGAGCGGCGCCGGCCAGGAGGGCGCACCGCCGGAAGATTTCAAACTCTGTCCGCTGATCGGGGCCACGCGCCCCAAGGGACCGGAAGCGAAGCCGACCGCCCGAGATACCGCGGCCGCCGCTTGACCCCTCGCCGCAGCACCACTTTTCCTGAAACGACCAGGCCCACGAGGCTGCAAACGCTCTTGCCGATATCGATACCCAAAACGGAAATTGTCGTCCGCATGACCCACTCCTCCAGTTTGAGCCTCCGGCGAGCCTACGACGCCGGAAGAGGGGCGGGCCATTCCATAAAACTGTTCGAACGCGTGATCGCGTCCGGCAATCACTTGCTGACGCAGGTGAAGGACAATCAACAAGGCCTGCGTCGCCTGCTCGAGCTCGGCGCGGCAGGCCGCAAGCCGAGCGGCTCTGCGACGAGCCGGTCGAAAGGCCGCAATCGCTGAGAGACGCGCAAGCTGACCGTCTTTCCGGCGAAGGCGTGGTTCCGCCATACGGCGTGGGAGCCGTTCATCAAGACCGTGCCGCGATTGGAGCGCACAGTCTGCCGACGCTGTCCCGCGACCGGTCTCCTGAAGCAGACCACCGAGACCGTCTATTGGGTGTCCTCGGCGACCGGCCCGACGCCCGAGCGCTGGAACGAATGGATCAGAGGCCATTGGCGCATCGAGAACGGCAGCCATTATGTGCGCGACGTGGCGTTCGCGGAGGACGCTTCGCGCATTCGCAAGAACCCGGACATCGTCGCGCGGTTACGCTCCTTCGCCTATAATCTCCTGCGCGCCGACGGTTGCGACAACATCAAGAACGCCAGATGGCGCGCCGCTCTCGATATCCGAGCGGCCCTCGAAATGGCGGGAGCTCGTTAAGAACTGCACAGCCCTGGGCCACCCCCTCAGGTCGTGCTGAAAGCAAATCACCATGGCGACAATAAGCAAGCCCAATGCGGCCAAGCCGCCCGCCAGTTTCATGGGATTTTCACCTGTCCATTGACCATCCGGCATCTTTGTGGACGTGTTGCCAAGGATGATCAAATACGACGATGTACCGGTTCTACGCTGGCTGATGACAAATCAATTAGCTGGGCACCCTATACCGATCTGGCGATCGAAGGGCG
Source organism: Methylosinus sp. Ce-a6 (assembly GCF_009811655.1). Lineage (GTDB taxonomy): Bacteria > Pseudomonadota > Alphaproteobacteria > Rhizobiales > Beijerinckiaceae > Methylosinus. Next base: position 17,001 of record NZ_BGJX01000013.1, read on the forward strand.
ATTCAGATGGAAGATGGAATGCCAACACGAAAATCCCTCTTCGGGGAAGCGTTCAGGCTGGGAATAACACACCTGTTCCTGGCGGCGCTATTCTATGGCGTAGCTGCATATTTTTCCGGAGCGGAATTGAAGGAAGATAGCTCGAAGAGCTTTGTCGGTCATTCCGGCATGGTAAATCTCGTGTCAGGACCCCTGTCATTTTCGATAATGTCGATCGCAGTCTGGTATCTGCGCGGAGATAGAATGATCTATAATGTAATCATGTGCTTCCTTATATCCGCGTTCGTTTCCGTTGCAGATTTTTTTCTCACAATGGAATTTTACAAGACTTTCTATGTAGCGGATAATCTGAACTTTTCCGTCGGCGACAACATAAAAGAACTGTTTATGTGCTGGGCAGTGTACTTTGGCTGGTCCATCGTGTTTCTGACGCTTCTCTACAGCTTCGATGTCAGGGACCGCGAACGCCGATTGGCTGCGGTTCGGGAAGAGGCCCTTTCCGCGCAAATGAGGGCGCTGCGCTATCAGGTAAATCCGCATTTCCTTTTCAATACGCTCAATTCGATCGCGGGACTGATTGAAGAAGGCTCCGCGACACGCGCCGAGCGCATGGTGCTGTCGCTGTCGACGTTCCTGCGCACAACGCTGACGCTGGACCCGTTCCACGATGTCCGGCTGTCCGAGGAACTGACGTTGCAGGAGGAATATCTGGAGATTGAGCATGAGCGTTTCTCGGACCGGATGACCTTCCATATCGACATCCCGGATGATGTGCGTCACGCGCTGGTGCCCAGTCTGATCCTCCAGCCCCTGATTGAAAATGCAATCAAGCATGGCGTTGGCGCGATGGCCGGCAAGGTCAGTATTTCGCTTTCCGCTCGTCGTGAGACCGACCGGCTGCGCGTGATCGTCGAGAACGACATGCCGATGGAAACGGTCGGGCCAAAGCCCGCTGGCATGGGGGTCGGGCTGAAGAATGTCGCCGACCGCCTTCGAGCGCGGTTTCAGGATGACGGGCGATTTTCGGCCGGTCCTGCCGCACCGGGTGTCTATCGGGCGGCATTGGATATGCCGTGGAGGACGGAATGACCGAACTGACGGTTCTTGTAGTCGATGATGAGCCGCTGGCCCGGCGCCGGCTGACACGGCTTGTTGAACAAGCTCGACTTGGGTAAGTCATGTCGATGAGGCTGGCGGATATCATGAAGGCCCGCGCGCTCGTAGATGAGCGCGCGCCGGACATCCTCTTGCTCGACACCCAGATGCCGGGCGGCACCGGGTTCGAATTGCTCGATGGTCTTACGGATGCTTTGCCGGCGGTCGTGTTTGTCACGGCGTTCGACCACTAAGGTGCCCAAAAATGGCGTCACCGTCTCTGATCGAGTCGAAGAAACCAGCAAGGCCGCAGGCACCGATCATGTGCCGAGGTGAGAGCCCGTTTCCCGGTCTTCGGCGGCGTTGCAAAACCGTCACCCGCGCTTTGCGCCGCAGTTCCAGCCGCATCCGCTGAGCATTTGCCTTCAACTATGCCGTGGCTCGCTCGATCGCCATCGCGGCGCTTACTTGACATAACGAATATCCGCGACGAGTTCCCAGCAATCTTTGGTCGGGTCAAGAAGCAATCGGCCATCGACTCGCCTTCCCCGACGGTAAGCTTTGCCGTCGAGGTCGTACGCCGTCCCCAAAATCTCCTCGCCCACATACGGTCCTCGGTAATGCACACGCGTCCACTCGACGGAAATCTGATTGCTCTGGTTCTGGTCGAACTCCATCATCACATATTCTTCTTTGTCGCCGGGCTTCGCCGGGACGGTCGTTTTCCAATAGAAATCGAACATCTGGATCGGAAATTTGTCGTAGCTCTCTTTCGGAATCGCGCTCTTCCTCGTCTCGTTCTTTTTGCCGCGTTCCTCATAATCGATCTGAGGCGCGGCGTATTTTTTTCGCACGGCTGCCGACCGGATCATCGTGGTGAACAACTCTTTATAACTCCGAGACTGGCACGCGAGCGCAGCCTGTTCGAGTTCATGCTGTTCGAGTTCAGCAATTGGATTTTCGGCGCCGCCCCATGCCGGCACGGCTGACAGAATTTGAGGCAGCGTCAGAGCGACCAAAAGTCGGCTGATGAACGAAGTCGAAGAGAAGGTGCACATTGTTCGCACTCATGTCAGATCCTGCTTGCCAGTCGAAACTATCGTCGGTGCGGGTCGAAGTTGAGCATAAAAGCGAACCGGTACTTCATGTATGTTGACCGCGTGCGGCGTCGGGAATAGCCACGGATCGAATGGCTCGACGCGAGGACTGGCGATGTCTCGAAGACGATGGCGGCAAATCGCCACGGTCGGCTTTCTAGCCTGTTCATATTGCCTTTGGCCGTCTGCGCTCGGCTTTGCAGGACCAGGCGGCTGCGATAAAGCAGCTCGCGACTATCTCACCGAATATTGTACGGAAATCGCGCCGGAGGATCAGGTCAGCAACAAGGGGGAAGCCTTGTCCGACGCGGTCGCCATTCTCCAGCAGGACCGCTTCAACGTCCATGTAAGAGGTCTGCGCCGGAACGGCGACAGCGTCGACGCTTATTTTGCGGGGACGACGCACTGCGTCGAGATCGCCGGCGCCGTATTGACGATCGACAAGGAAACGAGCGCGGCCATCGTTGACGGCAATCCGTCGCTGCTGCTGGACGTCTACCGCCACAAGAGCAACGGACGGTTGGAATTCTCTGTCGGAGTCTCGGACGAGGCCCCGCCCGAGGGAATTGATGCTGCGGAAACGCTGCGCCCGTTGCACGAGATTCCCCTACAATATCATGGAAAATGGGCCTATTCGGCCCATAATTGCACCGGGGGAGAAACGACCGCCGTGCTCGCAATCGATTCCAAAGGTCTGCATCAGTCGGAAGGGGAAATGATCGCTCTCGGGGTTCTCCCTATGGGGAGCTCGCGCCGCACGATTATTATCAACACTCGAAATTCGGCCGGCGGAGGAAAATGGGATTCTACGGAAGAGTTCACCCTTTCGTCCGATAGCGCCGTTCTCGAATGGCGGACGGTGCGGCCCTATCCGTCGGCGGTCTCGCGATTGGTCCGCTGTCGATAAAGCAGCGTATGAAGCAGCGCCACAAGTGGAAAAGTCTCTTGGGAGACACGGGATGATATCGATACGAAAACTTTTTCTATGCCGCTTTGTCGTCGGCGTCTTCAGCCTTGCGGCCGGGGGCGCAATGGCGGCCGGGCGCGATACCGTTCGCATGCCGCATTTCACGGCGCGACTGGTCGATGTCCATGAGGTCCCCGGCAAGGGAGTCGAATGGCTCGAGATCGAGTTCGCTTCCGGCGCGATCTCACAGGTGGAGACGGCGCTGATCCGCATCGATCCATGGACCTGCGAGCGATCCGCGTATCTGTCCGACGCCAGGGCCCGCAGGTTCGTGGCGAAGCGCTGTGTCCCGGGAGGCGGCGCCACGAGCGCTTCGAAGGGTTGGGACGTCAAGCTCGACGCCGACGGACGGCAGACCTACCGAATTCCCATCGCTCTTTCGCCCGAGGCGGCGCCCGAGCCGCCATTCGATATCGAGGTCCCCATAAGTTACGCCTTGAGCGGCGAGGAAGATGCGCCTCCGAAGGAAACGGCCGCGGTGCTGGCGTTTCGCTGGGCGGGCCGGCAATGAGAAACGCCGGCGCGGGCGCTTGCACGCTGCGGCCGGCCTCTATCCGATTCAGCCAGCCGTTTCCCTCAGCCGGCGCGTATGGGCGCAGTGGCGGATATTGTCCCGCTCCGAGAAGCGAGGCGCGACCCTCCGAAATTCTCCCGTCGTATTGGGCATGAGACGGTTCATTTGCAAAGTTTCAATGTGACGCGCTCACGGCCGGCTTCCTCGATCACGAGCGTTTTCTTCTCGTCCGAGAGGCTGAGCTGATAGAAATGGCTTTCGCTTTGCCGAAGCGGGCGCAGTTCGACGAGCATTTCGGCGGCGTTCCGCTCCCTCTCGGACGAAATGACGATTTTGCGCTTCTCGGCCAGAGCGGCTTCTACGTCTCGCGGCGTCGACGTCTTTGGCGCTCGGACATAAGCGCTGGCGACGACGAGCGGGCCGGATTTGGTGGAGATGCGATCGGCGGCGATCCAGACGAATCCGTTGGGGCTCCGGTCCGGGAGCGAGGTTGAGCGCTGCGCCTCGCCACAGATTTCCGGACGCATGGCCCAGGCGCCGAGGAAGCCCGGCAAGATACCGGCCGCATCCAGAGGCGCATAGGCTTTGCGCGCGCCCCAGGCGCCGGCGACCACTATGCCGCTTTCGTCCACAGTCACGCTGGACGACGCGGCGTAAGCGGGTGAGGCCGTCATGAGGACGACGACGAGAACTTGCTTCGGCCTATCCGACATCGAGATACTCCTTCCGCGCTCACGGCGCGGCGCAGGGAAGCTTGGGCATCAGGCGGAGACCACTGGCCCCGAGCGCGCGCGTATCGAAGACGACCCTCGGCGTCTCGACGCGGATCTGCGACGCGTCCGTGAAGCTCTCGACCTGCTCGCGCGTCAGACGCCCGGTTTCCAATGTGCCCCAGGCCGTCGCTCGAATGGGAACACGCTCAAACTCCTTGTCCATTTCGTCAAAAAGGATGGCCGCGCCCGGAGCGCCGAAGTAATACGCCTTGTTCTTCATATTGGCGGTTTCCTCCTCGCCCGAAGCGTCGGAGCCTAGCGGCACGAGTTCGACGAGGAATCGCCAAACGCTCTTTCCGGGGTCGATGCGGTCGCAGCCGAGCGCGAAATTGGGCGTCAGGTCAGGCGGGCCGGATTTATGTTTCGCATTGGGAAAATAGAAACGTACGCCGCCACCCCAGGCGCGATCGTCTATAATCCATTCCGAACGAGTGCTCGAGTCGATGACTTCGAGCTTCTCCCGAGGAGCGGCTTCGGCGGGCTGCGACACGAGAGTCCACGGACCTGCGATTGTGACGACGAGCGCTTGGGCGATGCGGCGCGCGGCGCGCTCTGCTTCTGACATTTCGTGACCCTGACCTTTGAGAGAAGGAGCGGATGCCGATCGACACGCGAGCTCACCGCGTCGCGCAGGGAAGCTTCGAATTGCCGTCGATCGTCGTCTTCAGCGCCGAGGTTGCGGATTCGAAAAAAATCCGCGGCGTCTCGGCGCGGATTGCCGATGCGTTGAGGATGGCTCGGACATCGTCTTGCGTCAGAGCGACGGTTTCGAGCGCGCCGTTCCTCGGCGTAAGCGGAGTGCGCCTTATCTCCATGTCCACCTCGTCCAGGAGAACGAGCATCCCCGGCACGCCGAAGTAATATTTCATGCCTTTCTCGTGGGCGATCTCGTCCCTGCTCGTGATGCCCGATCCGGGCGGTGTGGCTCCCACGCGGAAGCGCCAGTAGCTCTTTGTCGGATCCTGGTCGGCGCAACCGAAAGCAAATTCTGGCGCTCCTCCGGCGAGAAAATTCAGGGAAGGCGCGCCCGCTTCCTGGCTTTGTTTCAGATCGAACACAAAGCGAGCGCCGCCGCCCCAGTCAAAGGCCTCGATCCAATTCGCCCGAGGATTGCGATCGACGGCTCTGAGCGGCGCCGGAGAGGCGGCCATCGCGGGAAGCGCCACGAGCATTTGAAGAGCGACCATGGTTGCGAGGAGGGAGTTGGTGCCGATTGGCATGGAAGGCGTCTTTCTAGGCATTTTGTGACCTCGATGAATGAGAGAGCGGATAGTGTTCGCCCGATGAGCAAAAGAGAACGGCGGCGTGGCGGGTGGACTCATCGCCGTGTCGGCCGCCGAGGGGCGGCCTCTACCGAGAGCGATGCGAGACTCCGAGCCCTGTGATCGTGACGACACACGCTCTGGCGACGCCGTGCGCTTTGCTTCTGATATTTTACGCCCCTGACTTTCCAGAGAGAGGAGGGATGCCGATCGACACACGAGCTCACCGCGCGGCGCAGGGAAGCTTCGGATTTCCGTCGATCATCGCTTTCAGCGCCGAGGTTCCAGATTCGAAAAAAATCCGCGGCGTCTTGGCGCGGATCACGGACGCGTTCAGGATGGCTTCGACATCGTCTTGCGTCAGAGCGGCAGTTTCGAGCGCGTCGTCGCTCGGCGCAAGCGCAATGCGCCTTATCTCCTTGTCCGCCTCGCCCAGGAGAACGAGCATTCCCGGCGCGCCGAAGTAATATTTTATGCCCTTCTCATACGCGATCTCGTCCTTGCTCGTGATGCCAGATCCAGGCGGCGTGATTCCGACGCGAAAGCGCCAGTAGCTCTTCGCCGGATCCCGGTCGACGCAACCAAACGTAAATTCAGGGTCGCCTCCCGCGAGAAACTTCAGGGACGGCGCCCGGACTTTTGTTTCGAATTCGGTTCCGGCGAGAAAATCTCGGTGCGCCGCGTCCGCTGCTAGGCTCTGTTTCAGATTCAACACAAAGCGAGCGCCGCCGCCCCAGCTACGGTCCTCGATCCAATAATTCGACGGAGAGTCGCGATCGACGGCTCTGAACGGACCTGGCGACGCGGCCAATGCGGGAAGCGATGCAAGCGCGAGGACGGTCACTAGGCGAGAACCGGCGCCGGCTGGCAGGGAAGGCGTCTTTCTGGACATTTCGCGACCTCAAAGATTGAGTGAGCGGATAGCGTTCGCCCGATGAGCAAAGGAGAACGGCGGCGTGGCGGGGAAATTCATCGCCGTGTCAGCCGGTTCAGTCGAACGATGGCCGCTTACGTCGCCGCCATGAGTGAACCACGAGGACCAGCAGCCACAAGACGAACAATCCGGCGCCGATGGGCAGGGTGAAGATCATCAGCCAGCCGCCGACCGCCATATTGTAGAGGGTCTGTCCCACGTCCGAACCGAGGATGAGGCAGGGGTGCGGATTGCCTTCATCAAGCGCGCAGCTGTTGGCGCTCGCGACGAGGCTCGCGGCGAAGAGAGAGAGCAGTGGCAAGAAGGCGAAGAAAGTGATCGCGACGAGCGCCAGTCCATAGCGCCAAGCCAGCCTATGCCGGCTCCAGCCGGGGAAGTCGATCATCGCGGTCCCCATTTTTGCATGCGCTTCAGTCATCGATCCCGTAGATGCTCGCGTCGTAAACGAGTCCAATCTCCGCTCCATCCGGCGCCTGGACACGTAGGGCGCTCCATTCCTCGCCCGCCTCCGGCCCGTTATCGATTTGCGAGACGTTGCCGAGCTGCAGCGGCCGGTATCGTCCGGCGGCCGCGGGCTTGCATCCTTGCTCGGCGAGCGAGCGCAAAAGCGTGGCGCGCAATGCTTCCGGCTTCTTCTCGTGCAGATGGGCCTTCTCGACGATAGAAACGACGAAAGTCGCCGCTTCGTAGCTCGGGCAGCGATAGCCGCGATGATAGTCTCCGTGCTTCTTGCCGCTCAGGGGGATCATCCCCTGGAAACTTCCATGACTCGGATCGTCGATCCACTCTTGGAGCGCTTTTTTTGAATCCTGCGCAGACCCCGAGCCGAAGGTGAGGAGCAGGATGAGCAAGGCGCAACAATTTCGCATAGTTTTTGAAATCCCAAATCGTCGGATAAGGCATGGAGCCATCCGGTCCTCGCGAAATCAATTACGCCGACGCACCGGTACGATGCGCGCATTGCCCCTGAGAGAGACGCGACAAATAATGTCCTATGACGCCTCGGGGCGAGGAACACGCTCGTCCGGCGCCGTCAATCGGATAGGGGCAGGACATGCGCATCAGCGGCGAGGGCGCCATTCAGCAAAGCGACGACTGCCTTGCGCGAGGGGACGTTCAACTGTCTCAACAGTTGCGAGACATGATTGCGTACCGTGAAATGCGACAGTTTCAAGCGCCGGCCGATCTCCTTGTTCGACAGGCCATGCATCAAGAGCCGCAGAATGTCGCGTTGTCGCACCGTCAGCGTGGCCAGCCCGTGTGTGAGGGACAAGTCGCGCGCGCCGGCCGCTTCGCGCCGCGCATAGAGCACGCTGCCCTCCGGCAGCATGTGACGCACGCGAGCGAGAATATCGTCCGCGTCTTTGGTCCGCACTGCGAACAAAACGACGCCCGCAATCGCACTTTGCTCGATCATCGAGCGGCCTCCTGAATGCCCGCTGTCCTGAAGGTTTGGCGCGATGTCCGAAATGTCGTATGTGTCCATGCTGAAACTTCCGCGTGGTCCCTTTCCCAGCTCCGTAGCATCGCAGGAGCGAGGGTTCATTCGACTTCCGGCGACGAGCGCGAGCGCGGCGACGAGCGGCGGCGAGAATCTGCGAATGGCGACTGTGGGGGGACGAACGGCACGGCTTTGCGGAAGCGCTGCGGATGGCGCCACGAGTCGGTGAACGGAAGTCGCCGTGGGTAAATCTGAAGAGGAAATGAAGGATGATAAAGCGATCGTCCAACGCATGCGCCATCCGTCAGGCCACAATTCGTTTCGGCCTGATCTATTGGGGTGGCGCGTTCCTTTCATCAGTTGTTCTTTGGATTCTTAAAACAACAGAATCTGTAGACTACACCCAACGCGTCGCATATATTGCAGAAAAAATTCTTCGATATGGATCCGGATGGTTTATTACGGCTGGAATTTCGTATATTTTGTTTTGCTTAGATAGGTGGGCGAGCCGTCGCGGGCCATCGGAAAGCTCCCTGCCGATTTTCGTCATATCTTCCTTCTTGATCTCCCTAGCAGCGGCGCCGGTTTGGGCTGCATTGGGCTATGCCGCTCAAGCTGTCTACCCTTTGCCACAACTGGCGGCTCACGACTGGAATAGTTTCATCAACGACACAGCCTTAGGTGCGGCGTTGTTTTTTGGCTGGTCCTGTCTGTTCGTCAGCCTCATCTTCAGTTTCGAACTCCATGACCGCGGACGTCGGCTAGCCGCTGCCCGTGAGGAAGCGCTGTCGGCGCAAATGCGCGCGTTGCGGTACCAGGTAAATCCGCATTTTCTCTTCAACACGCTGAACTCGATCGCCGGCCTGATCGAGGAGGGATCAGCCACCCGCGCCGAGCGCATGGTCCTGTCGCTCTCGACATTCCTGCGCGCGACCTTGTCGCTCGATCCCATGCATGACGTGTCCTTGGCGGATGAGCTGGCTCTTCAGGAGGAATATTTGCAGATCGAGCGCGAGCGCTTCTCTGACCGAATGGCGTTCAGCATCGACATGCCCGAGGACGTGCGCAGCGCCCTTGTGCCGAGCCTGATCCTGCAGCCGCTGATCGAGAACGCAATCAAGCACGGCGTCGGCGCCACTGTCGGCAAGGTCGAGATCGCGCTGCGCGCGCGCCGTGAGGCAAACCGGCTTCGGGTCACGGTCGAGAACGACATGCCCATCGAGGATGACGGCAAGAAGCCTGCCGGCATGGGAGTCGGTCTGCGCAACGTCGCGGAACGGCTGCACGCCCGCTTTCAAGGCGACAGCTCGTTTTCATCCGGCCCGGTCGCGCCCGGCCGCTACCGCGCGTTCATCGAGCTCCCGTGGCGGCTCGCATGAGCGAGCTCACGATTCTCGTCGTCGACGATGAGCCGCTCGCGCGCCGCAGGCTCTTGCGTCTGCTCGCGAAGATGGAATGGGTCGGGCGGATCGACGAAGCCGCCGACGCCAGGGAGGCTCGTCGCGCGGCGGAACAATCTCGGCCCGACATTGTTCTGCTCGACATTCAAATGCCGGGCGGTAGCGGCTTCGATGTTCTGGAAAGCCTCGGACCGGAGCCGCCGGTGGTCGTTTTCGTCACCGCATTCGACCATCACGCCCTACGCGCCTTCGAGGCCAACGCCGTCGACTACGTCACCAAGCCGATCGAGCCGGGGCGCTTCGCCCGCGCCCTGGAGCGCGCGCGGATTGCCGCGGGCGCGCGCCATCAGGCGGACCGAGTCGCCGAATTGCAGGAAACGATCGCTTCCCTGAAGCGCGCTTTGACCGAACAGCCGAAAAAGCCGACCGAGTTCTGGGTGAAGGCGCGAGGCGAATACTTGCGCGTCACGCTGGCCAATGTGATCCGCTTTCAGGCCGAACGCGATTATGTGCGTATCCATGTCGTCGGCGCGGACTATCTCTTTCAGGAGAGCCTGTCCTCGCTCGAACGCCGTCTCGACGGCGAAGAGTTCCTGCGTATCCATCGTGGAGCGATTGTGCGCCGCAGCGCCATCACGCGTATCAAGCAGGCGCCTTTCGCGGCGCTGATCGCGATTTTGAGCGATGGTTCGGAAGTGCGCGTGGGGCGAACCTATGCGCCGTCGATCCGCGCGAGGCTCACGCGGGCATAGCGTGAGCGCCTTCTCGGCCGACTTCCGTAGGACCGTGCTCACTGTTCGAGCGGAACGCCGTTCTGTGCTAGCCACTCGGCGACCGACTGCCGCGCGCGCCGCGCCTCTACGGTGAGCAGACGCTCCTGCGTCATGAAGAGATAAGGCTGGAAAGTCTTGCCCTGCCGATTGCGTGCCGCGGCCGGGGCTCCTCGCTGTAAGATTCTCAGGACCCTTGCCGGATCGCCGATCTGCGCCGCGACGTGCAGAATTGTATTGCCCATGTTGTCGGAATGATTCAAACGCGCTCCGGCGGCGAGCAACATTTCGAACTGTTGCTCCCGCCCCCACATCAAGGCCGCCATCAAAGGCGTCCTGCCGGTCAACTCATTGCGGGCGTCGACATCGATGCGGCGCGTCAGCAGCTGGCGAAGATATGCCGGATCGTTCGCTTTGGCGGCAAAGTGAATCGTCGTATCGCCGTCGATTCCGGGCTGCGCAGGGTCGGCGCCGACATTCAGCAGCGCTTGAAAGGCGATATGGCTTTTGTTGAGCATAGCCCATTGCAACAGCGTGACGTTTCTATCGCCTCTCGATCGCACATCGGCGCCCGCGGCCACGAGCTCGGCGGCGCGCTTGCTGTCCCCCTGCATGGCTGCGTCGAGCAGCGCGACGACCTTAGGGTCGAAGAATATCTCGCGAGAGCTCGGCTCGCCTCCGCTCGGCTTCGGCAATAAGAACTGGAGCAGGCTAATTGCACCCAAGAGAAAATTCCGGCGAGAAAGCTTGGCCGATCGCTTCGCCCAGTTCATGGCGCGGACTTCTTCCACGGCTCGAATGTGCTCAAAGTGTAGCCCATCTCGCCACTGATGTGGAGCGTCGCGCCTTTGCATTCCCGCAGGCGTGTCTCGAAGCTATGGCTCGTTTCGATCTGTCCGAGATCGGTCCGAACGCGCCCATGATGATGCCATACGGTCGCCTGATAACGGGCGGTGTCGGTCCCCGTCCGCTCTATGCCCGCTGTTTCCAGCGACGTCTCATGGTCGGAGCCGTCGGCATCGAGAGTCTTCTTGACGACGCGTCGCTGTTCCTCGGCATATTGGCGCTCGAGTTCCTCGACGCATGCTCGATGCGACGCGAGCGTTTGCGAAGATGGCGGGACTGGCAGCCTGCCGCTCGCATCGGCCGGCTGCGACGCCAGAAAGATCACAAGACCGAAAGCCTTCGCCAGCGATCGGAAACGCATCCCTGCCATAGACGTGCTGCTCCATCGATTTGTGATCGATTTCAACTCGAATCAACGAGTCTCGCCGGAATAGGGGGACTCTCCGCCTCGCGAGTCGTTCGTGTGCTCTTTCAGATTTCCGCAAACACAAACCGCGTCGGCGCAATTATTTGAAAGCTGTTTGCGAATGAACGAGCAGTCCGGCTTCGAATGAACCGTCTGTGTCTTGGTGGCGTTCTCATAGGCGTAGACGGCAGCCTTGGTGTCCAGAATTTCCATGAGTCTCAATCCGCTGTTTTGGCAGATCAGCCGCTCGATCGGCTTGCTTTGCCTTTGACAGTCGAGGCAGGACGGAACGTCGCCGTAAAATTCCGACAAATCGCCAATCGCGCGCTTGACCTTGTCGACGTCTACGTTCGGGCAATCGATCGCAAGTGCGCGCCCCGCGACGCCCGTGAGAAGCAAGTTCAACAAGGACGCCAACAAAGCTGTTCGCATATCATCCTCCTTTACGTTCGTGTTCCGAACCGCGACGAACTCATCGAAGCGGCTCGATGCGGGTGACGCAGGATCTCTTCGTCATATCGCTCCCGGGCGTGAACAGAGAGAAGGAAAAGAACGTCTCTCCTGGGCTGTTTTTGCCGCCATCCTCATTACGACCGGCGCGGACAAAAATCGGCCTGGGCTCGGCGAGAAGATTGATCCGGAAAAAGGCAGTGTGTTCGTCATCGAGCTGATCGCCATATCCGTCCGTCTTGCAATTGTCGGAAAGCAGGGTCACGGTCCCGGCGCTCAGCTGCCTTTGGAGAATTTCCTGATAATTGCTGTTCGGATAAAACTTCTGAAGCTCTATTCCGCGAACCCCTTTGGCGCTGTGGAAGACGACGTCGATCGAGGCGTCGCCTTCATTGCCTCTTTTGCTCGTTGCGCTCGAGCCGATCCCGACCGGCAGATCGACGTCGCCAAATCCCCTCAGGCGCAGTCGCCCCTGCAAATGGTAAGTCACGCCGAGGTCCTTCTCGGAGTCCTCGGGATAGGCGAAACCCTTCCAATCGATGTTCGAAAGCGCGGCGATCTCCTTGTCCCGCTTGCCCTGCGCGAAGGCGAAGAGCAGCGTTTCGAGCGGGCTGCTCGCAGCGAACGCCTCAATCGAGGCGCCGGTCGCCAACGCGATAAGGGCGAAAACAATAGTGAAGCGGGTGAAGATCTTATAGATCATCTCGTCGTGGTTCCTTCAACATCGCCAATCGAGAAAGCACTCGACAATCCGCATCGGCGCGACAGCGCTCGTTTCATCCTTGCTCCAGTCACGGACGGCCGCTCGAGGCTCCGATAGTGGCTCACTTCTCGGCCGGCTCGCTCACGCATTTTTCAATCGGGAAAAGCACGAAGCGCTTACCTCTCAACGCGGCGGCTTTCTTCGGTTCGAGACCCTGTTCGCTGTAAGGATCGACCTCGAATGACGTCAAAGCATACTGTCCGGTATTCTCCTGGTAGCGCCATGACCCATTCTCGCCGGAGTCCTGATCGGGGCCCCAAAGGTCGTAGCTCGTGATTTCCAAACTGTTCGGATTGATTTTCCCGTTCGGAAGTCTGGTCGCGACTTCGTATCCCGTCGCTCTGGGCTTTTCCGCCAACTCGGAACGAAGGTCGTCCGCCCATCGAAGCTCGTATACGGGCTTTGCGAATTGCATCAGCCGGTAACCCTGGTAAGTCCGCCACTGAAGAAATACGCGGGTCCGGGTGGCGGAATATTCGCAATGGAGATCGTAGATGACAGTGGCGAATCTGCCGCTCTGCGCGACCACGATCATTCGGTCATCCTTGATGACGTGTGCGTTATCGGTATCGTCGCATCCGGCATCGGTATGTGAAACGACGAATTTGCGCGCGTCTGGCACCATTGGAACGTCCGGCGGCAATTCTGCGCTGCAGGCCGAGGTTTGCGCGAGGAGGGCCAAGGCGCAAAGACGCGCAGCGACCCGGGTGGAGCTTTTATAAGTCATGCAAGTCTCGACCATCTCGCAATCGTTCGTGTTCAGATTCATCAATGGCGAAAACATGCGGCGTTTTGCGATCTCTCGTTCAGCCGCGCTTACCGATGCAACGGCTTAATTTATCGCGGGCCATGAACCCGCTGTGCCATCCGATATCGAGCACGGTCTCGCCGCTGACATCGAGTCGGAAGCCCAGCTTGTCCTGCATGTTGGAGAGGAGCGCGTCGGCGGTCGGCACCGCGAGCGCTATGACGCCATATTCATATTTGTAGCTGCGATCAGTGTAGTTGAAGGCGTTCACCGTTTGCGTCTGCCCGTCATCCGACTGCATCAATGAAACCTGAATTGTGCGCACCGCGGCCGGCTTCGGAATGTTCGGACCCCAGAATGTCAGCAAGGCTCCTCGATAGTCGTCACCGGGCCCGGAGACGCGCACCGCGCCGTGGGCATTGATGAACATGGCGGCGCAGAACTCGCCAGGCTTTTTAGTGTGCGTGTCTTGAAAGAATTCCCACTTGCCGTTCCTGACCCAGGAATAGCGCGGGTCTTTTGTCATGCGCGCCGAGTCCTCGATCGTGTTCTTGGCGATGTTGGCCATCGCAAGCGTCGAGTCGAGCAGCCTCTGGGTCTTGTCAGGCAGCTGCGCCGCCTCCGCGGCGAGATCACGACGACGTTGGCGCTCTTCTTCTTGTTGTTCGTAATAGTCCTGCGCAGCCTCGCGAGCACGCTCCATGTTCCAGTTGTGCACCTGCTGTTGTTGTTCGCAGATATTGGGGAGGTCTGAACAGGCTGCGGCAGGACCGGCGAATCCCGCCCAAGCGATCGAAGCACCTGAAATCACACATGACCATACAGTCTTCTTATTTGCCGAAGGGTGGGACTCTGCCGAGGAGATGCTGTTCGTCAGGCTCTTGCCGTGGTCCATAGCGGCGTTCCTTTCAGCGCTGTTGGTGACGCAGGGTCGACAGGATCTCGCGGACCGCGGTGACGACCGCCTCCGGCTTCTCGAGCGGAATGGCGTGACCGCTGTCGACCCACACTTGGCGGGCGCCGGGATTGAGGCGGAGAATGTCGATCCGCTTGGCGTTGCTGTCACGAGCGAGTTCGGAGCTCTCGCTCATCGGCTTGGCCGCGCTGAGGATCGTTACGGGCTTGCCGGCGAACGGCGGCAAGGCGACGAGCGCCGCGCCAGTCGCCGGCAGGGCGTCCAGCTCTTCTTGCGCGACCCCCGGAGACGCCACGTCGATGGCGAGCTTGACCAAAACCGGCCATTTCTCGCGCGCGCCGGCGCCGCTCAACTGCTCCGGATGCGTCGAATCGACCAGCACGAGGCCGGCCACTTCGTCGGGATGACGGCGCGCATAGAGTTGGACGTAAAGACCGCCGATGGAATGGCCGACCAGCACATAAGGCGGCGAAATCCCCTTGGCCCGAAGCGTCGCGCGGAGTTCCTCGACGATGGTGACGCCATCGCGCGGCGTCGTCGCCGGCGCACTCGCGCCGATGCCGGGACGATTATAGGCAAAGACGGTGGTTTCGGTCGCGATGTCCGGCAGAACCTTCGACCACCACTCCAGTCGACCGCCGAGCCCGTTTTCGAACACAACGGCCGGCGCGCCCTTTCCTGTGACGACGTGCTCAACCTTTCGCTCGGCGAGGACCGAAGTGGCGACGCCCTCCATCGAGGCGCAGCCGCCAACTGCGAGTATCGTGGCGAGAAGCATCGCGACGATACGGCCGGAGCGTCGAATGCGTAGCATGGAGTCCAGTAGTGTTTTCTCTCGATTGCGTCGAGTCTCGTCCATCATCCTCTATCGTCCCGCGACATCGACGCCAGAACATGACGATACGCAGGGATCATCGACTGCGGATCCGACGCCCGACGCACTTTGATTTCGTTCTCGATCAGGCCCTTGAAAAACGCCACGAAGTCGTGTTTTCCCGTATCGGAGGAAACGCTTCCATCGAAATCCCCGCCGGCGAACTGAACTTGAAACAGATCATCGAGCGTGATTTCGCCTTGCTCGAACTTGCTCTTACCCCACGCCACATATTCAGCCTTGGCTATGTTAGCAAAGTCCGGCTGGCCGAACCTCCATGCCCGTGATGCATTAACCTCGGCGGTCGTTACTTGCGCTTCTGCAAAGTACGACTCAAAGGGGTCAGCGCTCTGTGGTTTTTCTGCAACCCTCGGCGCCGTCGACTCCGGCGGGTGTGCGCGAAATGCCAGCGTGGAAATTTTCATCGCTCGTTCCTTATCGGGAAAGGCTTGGGACACGTTGGTTTTTTGAACGCCCAGCTTCGGCCTGCTTCAATAACACTTGCTTCGACGCTCGTGCCTAGATGCTCCGGAGCACCAGTACACTATTGCTCTCGTGCCAGATCAGAGCGGCCGACGAGGCGCTCGAAATGGTTGCGGTGCAATTTGTGCCGATAGCTACGCGATGGGGTCCGGCAATTCGTTAGGATCAGGCAGCGAGCACCGCACTCCAGATTTCGGGCGCAGTTCTTCCTGCGGCTTTGAATTTACTCAGCGCGAATTGACCCTTCCTGATGCAATGCATGAGTTCGACGCCGGCGATCGTGATCGCCGCATGTCGGAATCGCTTGAACCTGAGCATCGGCCCCAAACGAAGCTTGATAGATCGGTGATCCTGTTCAATCATATTATTTAGGTATTTCGAAGATCGAATTCGAGTCCGTGCGCCGCCTCGATGCTGTGCGAGAAGCTCGCGCGCCGCCCGATGTGCCGCCTGATATCTGTCGAGCGTAATTTTGCGCGGGGGCCGTCCGTGGCGCGCGAACGCACGACGGAAAAACGCTTTGGCGGCGGCGACATCTCGCTTCGCGCGCAGAAAAAAATCCACTGTTTTTCTCGCCTTGTCGACGGCGCGGTAGAGATAGACCCAGCGCCCCTTGATCTTGACGTAGGTCATCGACGCGCCACGATCCGCCGACTTGGCGCGCGAAACGGTTCCACCGCTTTTCGAACTCCGGAACGTAGCGCTGAACCCAGCGCATGATGGTCGTATGGGCCAACGACTAGCCGCGCTCCGCCATCATTTCCACGAGATCTCGGAAGCTTAACTTGTGTCGCAGATACCAGCGCACGCAGAGAGTGATGATCTCGCGGTCGAAATGGCGCCCTTTGAACCCGCTCACGCCGTTCGCACCAGAGCCGTTTCGAGAGGTCATCGAGGCGCTTGGCTTCAAATTGGTCAATAGCATTTTGACGACGGCATCGATCGCTCTGCGTGTCCGTCGAAAAAATACCGGGTCATCGCCGCGGTTCAAATGCGCGGCTGAGCTTTGATAGTCTCGGAGCACGAATGGACGTTCGTCCGAGTGTCACATCTCCGCAGCCACGACTGTCCGCTTAATGCGTGTCGCTGGCCGCCTCTTCTCATCGCGTGTCGATCTCATGTCCATGTCATTCCGTTCCATTCCAAGCTTTCGCGCCCGTTCCCACGAAATCCCCGGTGAGGATAACCGCCAGGCGAACCGCCGTGGCGCGATGCTGCGTCGACTGGCGGGAGCTTTGCCTAGAGGACTACGCGAGCCCTTCGCTGAGCGATGGTTGCGTCGTGCGGGCGCTCCTGGGCCTGCGGCGGAACACGTGTTCCAATATATGCGCGATGCGAATGCGTCCAAGCAAGGCTCCGTCACGATGAAAGGGGCGGACAATTTTTACGTTCGTCAGTACCGTCAATACCTCAATCCGACGATGGGCGCATTTGCCCAAACAGCGATCCAGGCTGTCTTTGCCGCAGGCGGCGGTGGTCACGGCGCGTCATGGTCGCGAGTCAGACATGTCGCTCTCGCTATGGCGGAGGCTCGTCACGGGGCGTCGCCACTCGTCGTTCTCGATCGGGAGACGATTG
Source organism: Methylosinus sp. Ce-a6 (assembly GCF_009811655.1). GTDB lineage: Bacteria > Pseudomonadota > Alphaproteobacteria > Rhizobiales > Beijerinckiaceae > Methylosinus. The sequence goes on from NZ_BGJX01000013.1 coordinate 34,318, forward strand.
CCGCGGCCGTGTTCTTGCCGCGACCGCAAGACGCTGAAGAAGCGCGCGCATTGCTGGATTGGCTCGCTGGTGCCGGCCGTGCGCCAGAGGCCTACAAGCGCCTTGCGAGCGGCGCTTCGATGCTATGCGCCGAGCCGGGCGTGCGGGCGGCCACGCGCTCGGCCTCTGGGGCAATGATCGATCTCGTCGGGTCAGCGGTCGGTAGCGGGAAAATGGCGCTTCTTGCGCTGCATCCCTATGATCCTGACGCGATGGGTCTGCATCTTACGCTATTTGCGGTCGAAGCCCTGGAGCCCGCTCAGGTCGAGTATGACTACGGGCTTGCTGCTGGCGCGCTCGATCCCTGGCGTCGCGCCGCCGCCGCGACGGGATCGATCGTCGTCTTCCTCGTTGGCGGAGTGGAGGAAGCGTTCACACAATGCTCACAAAATCTTTTCGTCAAGCGACCGCGCGGCGACGCGACAGACGTCGCACGAGCGCGCTGGACGTCGCTCATGCCGCTCGATCGCCTGCTCGCATGCCAATTCGAGATTTTGCAGGCGACAGTCTCCGCTTCGGGACTGCCCGGCGTTTCGCCGCGTGACGGTGAGTTCGGCATGGCGGGCTTCGCTGCCCGCCACAATAGTCAGACTTTGACACTCGTCCCCTATTTCGCCGGCAACGCCGTCCATGGCCACGCCGCTAAACTCTGGTCGAACCCTTGGTCGTCGCTGCTTTTGTGGGATGATCATAGCTGGTTTTCGGCGGTCACCGCTTCCGGTCCGACGCGGATCGTCGAAGACGTCGAAATTACTACTCGATTCCCACACATCGCCGAGAGCTTGGCCATGCGTCGTCGGCGTAACGGCGGTCCCGCGGCGCGACCGGAGTATTGGTTCGAACAGGTCGTTCGCGAAATCTCGGTGCAAGAAGAACCAGTCACAGGAAACTGGCTCGATCCCGCTCGGGCGCCCTGCAGTCTGAATGCGGGCGGCCTTGCCCATCATGGTAAGAAGCCCGCCTATTTCGGCGCAGATCGTCTTCCAAACTACGATATGCGTTGGCAACATGAAAGAGAGGCGCTCGGGCGGCCACTCGATCCGAGCGGCGTGTCGCGATGCTATTGGGAGCGGGAGTCGGCGGAGGCGTTCGCGGCGCGACATGCGCATCTGTCGGGCCTTAGCGAGACCGACGCCGTATTCCCCGACCCAATCGGATTGTAGAATGCTCTACTCGACGGAGTGAACATCCGCGAGGCTCTGGTGCGAACGGCGTGAGCGGGACATAATCCCTCCGTGGGCGCAACCGGACGCTGAGGCAATAGGCGATGCTGAGTGTGGACGACTTTTTAAAGGACGCCATTTCGACCGGGAAATCATCGTTCTCTGCGTGCGTTGGTATCTGCGATACAAGCTCAGCTTCCGAGATCTCGTGGAAATGATGGCGGAGCGCGGCTTGTTTTTGGCCCATACGTCCATCATGCGCTGGGTTCAGCGCTACGTTCCGGAGTTCGAAAAGCGGTGGAACCGCTTCGCGCGCCAAGTCGGCGGATCGTGGCGCGTCGACGAGACCTACGTCAAGATCAAAGGACGCTGGGTCTATCTCTACCGCGCCGTCGACAAGGCGGGAAAGACGGTGGACTTTTTGTTGCGCGCCAAGCGAGATGTCGCCGCTGCCAAAGCGTTTTTCCGTCGTGCTTTCGCGAGCCACGGACGCCCGCCGCGCAAAATCACGCTGGACGGATATCAGGCGTCACATCGTGCGGCGCGTGAACTTCTCGCACAGCATCGAGGCGGCGCACGGACTCGAATTCGATCTTCGAAATACCTGAATAACCTCATTGAACAGGATCACCGATCCATCAAGCTTCGTTTGGGTCCCATGCTCGGGTTCAAGCGATTCCGCCATGCGGCGATCACGATCGCCGGCGTCGAACTCATGCATCGCATCAGGAAAGGTCAATTCGTACTGAGCAAATTTAGAGCCGCCGGGACAACTGCGCCCGAAATCTGGAGCGCGGTGCTGGCTGCCTGACCTTCAGGAAACACCAGACCCCTTCGCGCGGCATTCACAAAATTTGCACCGCAACCTCCGCTTCCACCCCGATGGCGAGCGGCGGTTGATTTTTTGCGCCATGCGGTTTGAAGCAGGCGGGGAAGGCCTCGATCAATTCATCGAGAAGCGCGCGAACTTCGGCATGAGAGCGCTTTTGCGCCTCCCGGTCGATCGAGCGCCGCGATTGGTCTGCTGCTTGGCTCTCTGTCGTGTCGGTCATGAGGACCCGTCTTCGAGATTGGCGAACTTTTCAATGACTAGCCAACGGGTTCGCTAGATCGCGATTCATTTTGATCGAGCGCGCGGGGCGCACCGTCCCGGTCGCAATCGCGCGTCGCCGCTAAGGTCGCGCGCCGCCGGCCGCTCGAGAGTTTCGCGCGAATTCTCCCTGCATTGCAAGACCGTCCCGTGATCGGGAAATTTCGATAGAGATACGCGCACCTCCATGTTCGGCTCGGGACGTCTTCCAACACGAGGATCCCATGTCCACAGTCATATTTCGTCCAACCCATCGCGGCGATATACGCCATCGAAATATGTCCAGGCTCGCAACCGCTCTCTCGCTGGCGTTCGCCGTCCCCGCCTTCGCCGGCGATCCTGTTCCCGTTACCGAGAGAGGTCTCCCGCAAACAGTGCATCCGACCTATCAGGAAAAAGGCGCGCCAAATTTCTCCTATCCGACCGGCTCGACAGATGTCGGGTCCGGGGGAGGCAACAATCCCGGCGGCGGCAATATCGACTACACGGCTTGCAGCGGCTGCGATCCGCTGCAAACGATGAACGCTCAGTCTTGGGGCGGCCAAGCGTGCGACGCCGCAACGACGGTCGGCGTCAGCTGCGCGTCGCTCGCCGCCACCTGCGTCATGGAATCGGGCTGCAAAAACGTCCAGGGCGCCGGAACCGTCTCCGGGGCGTTTCAAATGACCAATGCGACTTACACGGAAACGATCAATCAGGCGGCGGCGGACAATCCGAACGCAGGGATCGACACGAGCCTCGCCGGGAAAAACGATCCCGCCAATCAAGCCTGGGGCGCCGCACAATACGAGTACAATGGCGCAACGTACCTACAAGATAACGGAGTCCAGGATCCGACATTCATTGACGTGAGAGGCTATTATCAGTTCGGCCCGGGCCCTTCCGTCAACTTGGCGAAGGCCAACGACAGCGACAACCTCGAAGGAATTGTTCATTTGCCGCCTCAGACGATGGCCGCGAACGGCATTACGCCAACGACGACGGTCGGCGATTGGCGTCAATCCATCGCCAACAGAGTCGGCCCCACGGCCGGACAGTCCGTCTTGAATTAGCCGTAACGCGAAGGGAATAGTATCATGATCTCATTAATCAATCCGATCCTCGCCGCAAGTTTCCTTGTGCTTCAAGCGGGCGGCGCCGGGAGCTTTACGCCAGTTAGGCCAATCGAGGGTTATAAGTGTTTGAGAGTCCACATCCCGGAAGAACGTAGATTTGATCCCAGCGCGGTGCCTCTGGTGTTCGCGGCTCCGACCGAGGCGTCGAAGCTAATTGGACATAGTGGAGTGGCCGCGTTCGTAAAATGGCCCTTGAACGAGGTCGATGGTTTCGTCGAGATAATTTGGGGAGATCACGGCATAAAAGCCTGGATCCATAAGGACGTCCTTCGGCCCTGGCGAACGAAGTGGACTCCACCCGGACCAGCGTCCGAATGCATCCCGACACTGATGTCGAACGGGATGATCGGAATCGGCAACGCGATCCCGTATAAACATCAGTAGCGGTCTGCCCTCCCAAACGACGTCGCCACTTGACAGCGATTTCTGCTAGTGGTTCGCTGATTCTGCAAGTGGATCGGCTAGGGCTTTCGGGACGGTGACGTTCCGGAAGCCTTTCTTGTTTTACGCGACGAAGCTTCTGATCGATCGTCTGAAAACTGCTGCGCGGCGGCATATTCTTCGTGCTGCTCAACAAGCGTGCTCAGCGCTGCGAGGGCACGCAGACAACATCCATTTTACGGGAAATGCGCCTTCAGCTCCATATAGGCTCCGTGAAGGGAGAGAAGTCTTCACCGCCGACGCTCGACCCCGGTCTAGGGAGCGCGCTCTCCAGTAACTCATCGAACTCTCCGATGTGGCGAACGTAGGCGGCGTCTCGACCGAAAAGAAGGCCACGTTTCCGTTTCGACGATCTCTGTTTCATATCAGACTCTCTTTTACGTCAGAGTCGTTGCTGCCGTGGCCAACAGAACCGACACGCATCGATGTTGAAGCGCTTCGGCGCGAATGTTTCGAAATGCGCCACGTCGACGCCGAGCGGCGAATCATGGGTGCGGCGAAATGACTCACTCGACACCGATTCGCGATTTCGATGCGCTCTGCAGACTAACTCTGGAAAGGCGTGAGTCCTGAAGGCAAGTTACGGCGCAAGCGTTGGCATGGCGACGACTCTTGAAGCAGAAACAGCGGGGTATTGCGTAGGGGAGATGTTGCTGTATTCTCGAGACCGAGACCTGTGACGAAGGCGGCGCGCGCGGTTCCTACCCCCTCCCTTTGCGTGTGCGTCTATTCCGATCAGCGAAACCAAAAGTGACGGCGCGATGTTATGCGTCAGAGCGATATCTTTTATGGAGCAGGGGGAGGCATTATTTTCAGCAGGGTGCGGCGAAATGGCGAAGCACGAACGAATTGACGACGCTGCCGTCGACAAAGCCTGTCCGATGACACTCGAACAGCAATGCGATCACCTCATCCAATTGGTGTTCACTCGCTATGGCAGCATGACGACGATCATTGCCCGCGTCGCGGCAGATGACGATATCGACCGCCGCTTTGTCGAGCTCGCTGGCATTCCACCGCGAACTCGCGACGACCTGCTGGCGAAAAAGGCATTGGCGACCGCATATACGGAATTGTTTGTCGGAAGGCCGAATGTCCTGACCGAGCTTTTGAAATCGATATGTGACGATTTCGAAGCGATCACATAGTCTGCGCTTTGGGTTCGCGCAGAATTTGCAGATGCTGGTGGTCGAAAGGAGACCACCATGAAATCGCATTCGGTTACGATCGCCGCGATACTCGCCGGGACGCTCGCCCTGGGCGAACCAGGGACATCATGGGCTGGAACAGAGAACGACGCGGGTGGGTCAGGAGGCCCGCCCGTGTCCGAATTGGAGAAGGGCGCCGCGAGCGTGGCTCTCGGCGCGTCGAAGCTTTCACCCCTTGCAACGGAATTCATCGAGCGGACGCCGGCGCTCAATCATCTCGCGAAAGCCGGCGCGCAGCTGTTCGATGCGGGGCAAGCGCATGGCCTGCGCGCGGTGGTCGCGCGGCAGGGCGAAGAGTTCATGATCTTGCAGGTCATGCCGGACGGCGAGGCGATCGTCGCGGGCGTGCAGACCGATTTGTCGGCAGATCTGCTGCTGACGATTGCCGGACGAAGCGAGCCACGAGTAACTGAGCTCGGCGTGAGCCACGGGATGCGTGGGCTGTTCGTGCGTAATGGACGACAGTTCCAGGTGTTCTACGTCACGCCGGATGGCGAGCGGGTGATCCCGGGCGTGATGTGGGACGCGAGCGGAAAAAACATCACGCGTGAACAAGTCACGCCGCTGCCCGGGGTGGCGCCGACCGTGACGATCGGCGGCGAGAAGGAGATTGGAGCCGGCAGCAGCGCCGGCCGGGGCAAGACCGTCTCGGCATTGGAGGCCGCCCGTAGCGCGACCTTCGGAACGATCGGCTCCGAAGCCGCGCCGCGGATCTACGTCTTCATCGATCCATTGTGCGGATATTCGGTTCGCGCTCTGCAGCAGTTGCAGCCGTTCGTCGCGGCCGGGAGAGTGCTCGTCGCGATCATACCCGTGTCGTTGCTGGACTACGAGGATGAAGGCCGAAGCACCAAGAGCGCCTTGGCGATGTTGAGCAAGCCCGCCGATCAAATGGCGACGGCCTGGTCGCGTGGTGATTTGAACGGGCCGCCCTTGAACGGAACGGAAGAGCTGCTTCGACGAAACATGTCGATCGCCGAAGCGATCGGGCTGCGCGGGACGCCGACGGTGATCTGGCGCAAGCAAGACGGCTCCGAGGGGCGCGTCGATGGGCTACCGGAGGATTGGAATGCGGTGATCGCGTCGATAGGGAGTGAGAGCCATGCGGCGCGATAGATGGAAGCCGAATCGATCGGGCACACCGAAACGAATCTCGCCGCTAAACAGAGGGTGGAACGGGGTGAAGTGGATCGGCTCCATACCGGGACGTGCGTTCCCGAAGCACGAAGTGACCGAAGGAGGCCGTGTTTTGACGGGATTGCTCGCCGGGGTTCGTCGTTGCCTGCGGCGCGATACGCGGTTCAGAGTCGATGAAGATCGCCACTTCGATCTCGAGGCGACGGCCTTTCTCCACGGCATGAAAGTCTGGCAGGTCGAGAGCCTCTTGCTACGCCGTCGCCGGCAGACCGCGCTCTCGGCCTATCTCTTTTTCGGGGCGGGTTGGGTGCTGTTCTTCTACTGGCTGTTCGAGATCGCGATCACGCCGTGGACGACTTGGAGCATAGCGCCGGTGCTGGAATTCGCGCCGTTCTGCTTGTTTCTCTTTCTGACGGCGTTTCAAAGCGGGCTGCAAAATTATCAGCTCAGAACACGGCGGCTGGCGACGGCGTGGGAATATCTCACCACGTCCGAGCGATTTTGGCCGAGCTGAAACGCGCTCGCATCCGCAACTCGACGCCGCCGAAGTCGCCGGCGGCGTCGACGACCGCGCCGAGAAACGCATGGCGCGCTGCAATTCCGATCGATCTCCAGCATGGCGAAAAAGGCTCGGGCGATGCCCAGTTTTTATCCGCGCATGGCCCGACGCATTTGGCCTGCAACGGCGAGCGAGGCCAGCTCGCTCGCGTGATTCGGCCGATCGGCGGACGATCGCGTGCGGCCCACGATCAGAACGTGCCGGGAGGCGCGTTGCGGGAGCCCCCCGCCACGCCGGTCGCCCATGGCGCCGATTCGTAGTTGGGCCGGGTAGCCTGGGTGGAAGGTTCCGCCGGCTTGACCACGGATCCGTTCCTATCGATCACCGGCGGCCTCCATGTGGCGTTGGCCTCGCCATAAGCGGCGGAGGGGTCGTAGAATGGATGCCTGACTGTGGGGGCGGGAGGCGCGTCGTAATCGGCTGGGGCGTGGACATTTCCCGAGGAACACGCCGCGAGCGGGAGGGAGAGGCAAATCAGTGGGAGGAAGAGCTGTCGCATGAGGGTCTCCTGTGCGAAACCATCATGCGACGAGGCTGCGCGAATGCCGTCATGCTATCTGAAGTGGATCACGTCTTGAGTGCTCGCCACAGAGCGGCGATTCGTGGCCCCAGAGCGTCAGGGCGGCAAAGGATCTCGCCCTTCGACCACGCATCAATCATTTGATAGACGATAGACTTGAGTTCGGAATACTCTGGACGCTCTGCCTTGCCTTGTTCTGCCGCCTTGAGCAGAGACCAAAGACATTCTTCCAGACCGCTTTTGAATTTCTGTGTATTCAACAGTTTCCAGGAAGTCTCTTCGCCATGACTATCGGAGTTGGCCAGAGACTGTCGCAGGGATTCATTTTCGGCGACGAGCTGAGCATTGCGCTTCCGCTCCTTGTTGAGGAGGTCCATCCAGGCGTTGAAATCTTTGATATGGATCGAACGCCAGCCGGCGCGATACTCGGCGTCCTGCTGGACGTTGAGATTGCGCAGGGCCGCCTGCTCACCTTCGTAGTAGCCGGTGTCTTCGCCCTCGCGATAGCCGTCGGACTTGCCGCTCGAATAGCCGCTTGAGCGACCCACCGCATACCAAAGCATACCGTTTCCAGAGCCAGGTTCGTCGTCGTCGCGCATCTCAGCCGTCCTTATTATGATCTCCGACGTCCGTCTGGGCGCTCAAGGTCGAGTCGACGCTCCCGCCCTTCGCGGAGCTATCAGTGGGGCCAGTGATACCCTTTCGCGGAGAGGACAACGCAGGGGTCGACGATGACCCTACACCATTGCGGCCTTTTTGTCGTGCTGCCCCTTTCAGCTGATTTCTTGCATAGCCGTCGAGCGTCTTGATCGTCCCCTCGGTGCCGGTCCACGCGGCCGCCTTGCTGAACTCGTCCATATCGACACGGTTCGCCGGCGAGAAGCCGAGCATCTTCGGCACATGATGCGGGATGAGCGAGATCAGTCCGAAGGCTTTGATCGCGACCACGATATGCAGCAAGACGAAGATAGCTAGGAGCACAACGAGTCCGATCAGATTGGTGACGAACCAGCCCTTCTCGAGAACGAAATGCACGGCGACTCCAAAGCTTATCCGGATGAGCCAGGAGACCGACGAGAACACGAAATAGCCGGCGAAGAGCCCGAGGAGCATGAGGACCGGCCGGAAGAGCACGTTGAACAGTAGCTCATAGACCTGGATGGCGCGACCATGCAGGCCCTCGCCCTCGAATGTCATATGGGCGACCATCATGAGCGGAACGGCGATCACCGCTTCGATCACGAGGATCAGATAGCCGGTCACGCCGGCGATCCACATCACCCAGGGGATGAGCGGCAGCACATAGGCGATCATGATGCCGGGAATGAGAAGCGCCAGGAGACCGAAGAACAAGGGCGTCAACAGCGCCTTGAAGACGTCGGAGACCGTGGCGAGACCGGCGGCGGCGGCGGCCCCGGCGAAATTGCCGGTGAGCAGCGAGAAGGCCGCCGCTCCCGTCTGAACGGTCCCGGACGACGCGGCGATCGCGAGCCCATAAGCCGTCAGCGCCGCGGTCATGAGATATTGGCCGAGCGTGATGAGCGAGCCGAAGGGGTCAGACCACTGGTTCGACGTCGGAGAGATGCTGTTCGCGATATAGTTCAAGAGCGGCTCGTTGAGATTGATCGAACGGAAAACGCGCTCGATCCAGGAGCCGCCTTCGCGAGCCGCAGCATTTCCGAACGTGTCGGCGTTACCTGCAGGCGGGTTAGCCCCGTCGGCGGTGTTCACATAGGTGCGCAGCTGCCCGAGAAAATTGTCGCTGGCTTGGATCAGCGGCGCGAGATCTGTCTTGAGCGCATTGCTCCAGCCGCTGTAGCTCGGGCCGTTGACGATCGGCAGATCGTTGAGCAGCGACAGCGTGCGGCCATTCAGCTGAGCGAAGGTCAGATAATAGGACCCGGCGGACGCCCATCCGAGCGTCGACAGATCGGTCGTCGTATTGTTGATGAGACCGAGTTTTCCGGCCCGCGCATCCTGGGGTTTGATGGCGTTCTGCAGCTGCGTCTGAATGTCGCTCGCCGCAGAGGTGAGCTGCTGCGTGTAGTCGCGGGTCGCATTCTGATAGGCGGCGAGCAGCGGAGTGAGCGCGGAGGTCTGCTTCGTCTGCCAATAGCTCTTTGCGACGCCCTCGGCGACGGGACGAATATCCGACGTGATGATGTTCTGGAGAATTTCCTTCTGCTTGGCCGTCATGTCGGTATTGACGCCGGCGATGGGCTGCTGCGCGCCGGAGGGCTGGTTGACCGTTATCGTGCCGCAGCTCGGCGAGCCGGTCTGATTGCCGGGGGACAACGAATAGGCCCATGTCGTCGAGCCGGACACGAGCGTCGGGGTGGGGGCCGGCGCGATCTGCGGGTTAGCGGTCGCTTCATTGACGAAAGCCCGACAGAGCTCGTTCTCCATGACGCCGAGAACGATGTTTTTCGTGCCGGGGATGATCGGCGTGGCGATGACCATTGCATCGGGTCCGATGGCCTTGATCGCGAATTTGAAGAGCGACCCCGCCATGCCGATGCCCCACATGGAGGTTTGGACGACGGCGGCCTGACCGATCGAGAAGCCAGACGTTATCGGGAACATCATGATGGCGGCGAAGCCGATCCTCACGACGAACATAGAGGTCATCGCGTTGGTGAGGAGATTGCTGGTCTCGGCGGTGCGATAGATATTCCAGATGGTCAGGTAGCACACATAGAACATGCCGAGAGCCATGGAGAAGCCGGTGAAGCGCCCAAGCAACTCGCCGATGACGGTGGCGGCGGAACCGGTGCATGTCGCGGACTGCGCGGCGCCGCTGCAACTGCTACCGTTGATCGGGAATACCGCTTTGATGACTTCCGCGGCCCAGTCGAGGCCTGGATCCAGGGCAGACCAGCTGACGTCGTAGTTCGGCGCCGCCGGGGTGGCGGATTGGGCGAGCGCCGGGGCGGCGCAAGCCACGGCGAAGAGAGCGATCGAGAGAGTGGGAAAGGTTCGGCGTGACATGGCGTCCTCGCGTGCAGATTGGTCAAAGCAATTTCGGGGGACGAAAAGGAGCCATCACGGTCCCGGGCTCGGGGAGGGCCGCGCTTCGGGATCGCGGTGAAACACGGCTTTGATTTTTTCGAGGACTTTTTCGACGATCTCGCGGGCCTTTTCGCCGAGATGCTCCAGCATGCTGCCGTCGCCCTCATGCCTGGGAATGGAGGAAGCGGCCTCGCCGACGGCGGCGTCGAGCTTCTTGAAATGATCGGTCCAGTTCGAGGCGTTTGGATGGGAGCCTAGAGCTGAAACGACTGCTCCTCGGTCCTTGCCGTATTGCCTAAGAGCATCGGCGGCTCGATCGTAAGCAGCGCCGAACGTATTGTTCTCGGAAATTGCTGCCTTGAGCTCCTCTCGCAGTCCTTCGAACCGGCCTCCAGCCTTCATGCCCTCGATTACAGCGCTCATGCCGCCCCTATTATTGGCGGCTGCGTCCTGGATGCGATTGAGGATCGAGGCGCCCGGCGCGTCTCGAAGCGCGCTCATTGCGTCGAGGGCCGCTCTGCCAGACGTATCGGCGGCGTGCAGCAGCGAGTCGTCGCGTTTCGATTGCATGCGCGTGTTCTCGAACTTCTGCAGGCGGCGTTGGACGTCTTCGGTGTTCGCCTGCTTCTCACGCGCCGATGGCTCGCGCGGCTGTTGCGCGCCTGGCTGCATTGCCGCTTGTGACGATGGCGTCGCGGCCTCCAGAATTCGGCCGATCGCGCTGGCGGAGCGCCCGACCACCCCGAGGGCCTTTCCGAACACGCCGCCCACCACGATCTTTTCCTGCACGAATTGCACTTCGTGTTTCGTGATCGGATCAGTCTCGTCAGTGTCCGGCGCTTCCGACGATGCCGGGGCTTTCGGAGCGTTGGGAGGCGTGGCCGGTGAGGCGGGCCGAGCGGCCGAAGCGGCAAGATTGCGGTCGTCATTGGCGGGCGTCGAGGGGGCCGGAGCGCCGCGCGAAGCGGGCGCCGGACCTTCGGACGAAGGAGCTACGGGAGACTTCGCCTGTGCGTTCGGCTCGTGAGCAGTCTCTGAAGTCGTCGATGCGCGCGCCGTCGATGGAGCCGCAGCGTCGAAAGCCGCGATCTCGATTTTGCTTCTATCCGCGAGTGCGGATGGGGTGTTCGCCGTTTCGTCTGCCGGCTTGTTGCGTGATGTTCCGCTCGGCTCCGCCGGCGTAGCGGAAGCCGGCATATTGCGAGGCGATTCATCGGCGACCGCGGGAGCCGTCCCAAAACCCTCGGGCTCCGATGGCCGTGCGGCCTCGACCGCAGCGTGATCGGAACTCGCGGACGGGGAGCGAGCCCTCGGATCATCGAAGGCGTCGATCTCCGCCTGTCTCGCGGGAATGCCCCGCGTTTCCGCGGCCGCTTCGGGAGCGGTCGGCGGCGCGCCGACCAACGCGACAGAAGGGGCGGGAGACACCGCGATCGGACGTTCGGGCTCGACCGACGGGCTGGCGATCGGCTGCGCGCCCGCCTCTCGGCGTGGCGCGTTCAGCACCTCGAAGGACAGGGCGAATATTTCGCCTTGGACTGCCTTCGTCATCTGGTTCGATTTGGCGGCGATTTCCGCCGCCTTCTCACGAAGCCGCGCGACGAGATCGGGATCGTCGAGCGTTTGGGTCTTTTCAAGTAGACTGCGCATCTGCTCGTTTTTGAGCCCAGGGCTCGACGCAGCCAGTTGAGTGAGTTGGTCGCGAAGATCCTTGTCGACCCGGAGCGGCCCGACAATTTTCTCTGCGTCCTGCGCCGCATAGGCGAGATCGGTCTTGAAATTCGGATCGCGGAGCCGCTCGTTCGGATTGTCCAGAAACGTATCGGCAACGCGATCAATCCGCGCGACGAGCTGAGGATCGCGTGCTTCGATCTGCGGCCGGCGTTCCTCGAGCTGGGCTAGCAGGCCGGCTGTAGCTAAATGGTCGCGAGCGCGCGCCAGCTCTTCGCCGATCGTCTTGCGCTCGCGCGGGTTCATAGCGCCGTTCAACTCGGCGCGCAGCTCCTCGACATGTTGCGCATTGGGCGCGTCGACGCGCCGCTCATCAGAAGCAGAGGTCGGATCGGGCTTGCGGGGAGAATTCTCGGGTTCGGTCGGCATGGGATTTTAGCCTCGTGGAACAGAGAAATGGAGAAGGAATTCGTGTGATGGAAAGCATGGGTCGATCAGTTGGAGAGGTTCGGGGTCGGCAGCTCGACGGCAGGCTTGAGGGTCTGGAGGTCGCGCTCGGCAACCGCGGCCAGCGTCGTGGCGTTGACGCTCGCGTTCTTCATCGCCATCCGGTAGTTCTCTAAAAGCAGGTAATTGGTGACCGCGAGCTCATTGGCGATCTCGCGTTCGACCGCGGCAGGCGTCATGCTCTGCAGCTGCGCAGCCCAATTGACGTCGCTGTATCGGCGATGCACGTCGAGCTGCAGGGCTTGCACCCAGGAACCGGTGTCGACGACCGTAAGGCCTTCGTTCTGCATCTGCTGCTTCTGTGCGGCGTTGAGCGGAATCGAAGGCGATTGAGCGGCGAGGACCTCGTTGAGCACGCTGCGCGCCAGCGAGACGCGCGACTCGTATTGGCGTCGCCGAACCGACGCTTCCTTGGCGGTGAGCGACGTCATTTGCGCGCCCCGCTGCGCCGTCGGCACGATCGGCTGGATCAGATTGGTGACGAAATCATTGGCGGAATTGACGCCGTCCTGGCCGTCATAGGTCCCGGTTCCGAACAGCGACGAGGCGCGTTGATCGGCATTTTCCCGTTGCGACGCGCTGCAGAGGCCCGCGGCCGCTTCGTCCGCGGAACAGTAGCGCGAATAGTGCAGCATATTGATCGCTTCGACAGCCTGGGCGGCTCCATAGTAGGATGGCGTTCCCTTCGCCGCTTCGCCGCGTTGATCCGCGACCGTCTGGATCGCAGTGGCGACTTTCCACGACTGCCCCGCGCCGACCGTGATCGTCTGGCCATTGTCGAGATGAGCGCAATGCAATGGGCTGACGACATGTTCGTCGCGGATCACGGCGTTGCGCTTGTCGCGTTCGAATCTCGCCATGGCCGCGTTCGAGGCGTCGGCGATCTGTCGCTGGGCGGAGACTTGCGCCTTCGAGTAATTGGCGTTTTGCGTGAATCCCTGGCGGAGAAGGGTGGTCACGTCTCCATAGTTGTTGGAGCCGAGCAGGCTCGCGAGCGGACCATTCAGACTGAGCTGGCTCGTGATCGTGTTCAGGAAATTGTTGGCTTGGTCCTGAAGCTTTTGCAGCGCCTGTTGGACTGCGATCGACGTCGCGTCGATGACGGCCAATTGCGCATTTGCGGGAGCCGCGCCGAAGACGATGGCTCCGATGACGACGCCCGTCGTCGCCGAAAGAAGATGAGAGGTCTTGTTCATTGGATTTGCTCCTCACCAGAGGCCGATGGCGTTGGGTAGCGAGTATCCGGTCGGAGCGCGGGCGGAGCCATTGACGTAGAGACTGCCGCTGCCGCCGGCGCCGCCGATTCCGATGTAGCCCATGGGCGGCCCTCCGCCGCCGAAGCTCAGCTTCGGGCAGGAAAGACCACCGCCGAGATTGCCGCCGAAGTTGAACGCGCCGAGATTGAAGCCGCTCAGCGTGATGCCGCATTGCGCGCTTCCGAGCGCCTTCTTCCAGGCGTTGGTGACGGCGTTGCAGAGCTGGCCTTCGATGGCGTTGAAAAGATTCGTCGGGTCGAGGAGATTGACCACGACATTGAGGCCGACGCCCTTCAGAATGTTGTCGAGACAGGTGAGCGACTTGACGGTTTGGGGCGGTGCAATGTCCTTGTCGTCCGCCGCGATGCGCGCCGACGCGGCGCTGGCGGCCTGTTGGTAGAGCGTGCCGCAGGCGCCGGCGGAACCGGACGGCGGCGCGGTTTGCGCGAGGGTGGCGGTGGAGAGGGCGATCGAAATAGTCGCCGAGATGATCGTCCGTTTCATCGATAGGATTCCCTTTGATTGGATTTGTCTCGATGGCGCTCCATCGTGCAGAGGGCGAGAGAGCGAATGCGAAGTTCGGCGGTGATGCGACGAAGCAGCGCGTTTTTGCTCGCGAAGCGCGTCGCTCTACGGATCGCGTCAGAGGCGTCTCCCGCCTCGGGCGCGAAGAGAGCGGCGAGTATCACCTTGCGGTTCGGCTTGTCGGGCTCCGTCAACCAATCGAGCAGGCGGAGGAGACGCTCGCTCCCGAGCTGCGCGAGCACGGACTGGAACAAGGTTCGAGCCGGATCGGTTCGAATGCATCGCGCGAAACCTGGCGGGTCGAACGCCGCGGCGTCGTCCAGGGCGACGCCGAGAGCGACGACCGCGCACTCGACGCTCGGATCCAGCTCGGCGCGACGAGCCGCCTCGGGCAGCTCGCTCAGTCGATCGATCTGGTTCGGATCGAGCCAGCTACCAGTTTGGGTCGTGACGAGATCTGACATTCGGCCTCCTTTTCCGCTCGAGGCAGGATCGAAGCGTTGTGCGCGAATGACGAACGGATTTATCGATGGGTGATGGAAACGACGCGCTCGCGGACGATTGCGCGAAGACCGAGCGGACGGATCGCGTCGCGGAGCACGCTCGGCCATGCTCGTCCGCCGCGCCAATCGACGATGGCGTTTCGATCGGCCTCGTGGGTGAAGCTGACTTTGATCGGCGCGGGGACAATTTGTCGCACCGCGAAGGAGAGAGGTATGGCCGTCCCGAAACCTCGCGCCAGCGGACGCTTTGGCGTGGAATGGTCTATTTTGGTTTTCTTCGACGGCGAAGTCGCCGGGCGTGTGGACGTCGGTGGGCGCTGCGGGGCTTCGGTGGGCGTCGTCGCCGAGGAAACCGGCCCTTGTTCGGTTGGAAGCAAGGAGAAATCGGCTTTCGCAGGGTCATGAAGACATATTAAAACCAGGGTCGGGGAGATGCGCAGGATCGTTGAGGCTCGCATGGGGAACGTCTCCGTTGATCCGGGGAGCGTGCGAGCGGTCTGCGCGAATGACCACGGTGAATCGACGATCTCGACGCGGGTCTGCCGCTATCGGGAGATCGATTCTGGAATCCAGATCATTTGGGACGCGGAATTGTCGGCTGCGTGTACTAGTTGCCAGATATGAAGCACATCGAAAAAGTCACCGGGGAGAGACGAGGCGCTGGGCGATGGTCAAGAAAAAAAAGGAAGAGCAACAACCAGATGACAAAGAGCAGGAGGAGAATAGAGACGAGTTCCTGGTGGCGATCGGAGAGCGAATCCGGGCTTTGAGAACGTCGCACGGGTGGACGCAACGCACGCTCGGCGATCGATGCGGCATGGCTGCGACCGCTATCTACCTGATCGAAAAAGGAACGCAGAACAGCTCTCTCACGACGCTGAAAAAGGTGACTTCGGCGTTGGGAGTGACGGTGGCAACGGTGCTGCCGGAGGCTGAGAGGGGAGTCGAAATGTCGTTTCGACTGTCGGAAAATTTGACGAACAGATCGGAAGAGCTGCTGGAAACGCTTCGCTCTCGCCGCAAGTCCGTGGACGCTTCGTTCGAGGAGATCGAAAAAAAGGTTCTCGTCTACCTCGAGCTGATGAAGGACCTGGAGGCCCCGAAATAGCATCTGACAACAGCGTCTAATATATGGTGCGTTGACGCTCTTGTTAAACGGTGTTATCGGTCTGCTTCGGTGAGAGCCGGAGCAGACGTCATGCTCGATTGCGACCGTTCATTCGAAACATCCATTTTCAAAGCCACGCCCCATGAGGCGGGATTGCTTTTGGCGCTATTGGGCCGCGAATTGGCCAGCGGCGAAGGTCTCATCGACGGAATGTTGCGCGTCGGTCTCGGCGTCGACGCCATCGCAGCCTATTTGGGCTGTGCGCGAACAACCATCCTCGACGAAATCTCAGACCGTGGGATTCCCATCGGCCTGGCTCAGCTCGACAAGCCATTCCGGCCGCGCAAGAACGCCTGGCCGCTGATGGATCACACGCTGTTCATCGTCGGATGGACCTGCGGCGTGCAAATCCCGGCTTTGGCCGAATTACTCGGGCGTTCCGCGGGTTCGCTCTATGGAAAGCGCCGTCGCATCGGCTTGCCGACACGTCGTGTGGCGACGGCGGAGGGCCGCAGGAAGCCCAAGCAGCCAAAGAAATCCAGCGCCGCATCGGCGACGACGCCCGATGCCGCGTCCTTACCTGCGACGACAAAACGGAAGCGAACACGTCGTCAGCCGTCCCCCGAAGCAGTCGCACTACGGACGCTGGATGCGACGTCGGAAACACTGCAGACGGCGCCGGACGTCTCATTGACGACTATAGTTTCTCCCGCTCGCCTCATGGCCGAAACGGCTCCGACGACTGAGGAAATACCGGCGCCGCAAGTGAAACCGGGGGACTCGTCACACGCCACGTCTCATTCCGATCGCCCTTCCGAGCCCCAAATCGAAGGGCCGCTCGCCGGCGCCAAAGAGAAAAACCAGCGCACTTCGCGACAAGCGAAGCCGTTGAAATCATTCGCCGAGACACATCCCGAGTGGCATGCCGCGACCGAGGACTTCAAGGCTAACTGGCTTCCGCATGATGTGGCGATCATTGGCCGTCCCGCCATCGAAAAGAAAATTCGCACGGCTGTCGGGATACTGGGCGGAATGAGCAAGGCCGCGATCAAAGCTACGACGGGACTGACCCTTCCATGCATAGGCAGCCACGTGTCTCGGATGCATCTCAGCTCGAAGGGCGCGACCAGCTCCACCTTCGATCGGCAGCGATACGAGGACGCCTTGAAGGTGCTGACCCCGAAAGCGGGCGGCGTGTCGCGTTGCTTGATATTCCGTTCGCCCGGAGACCATCGCCCCAACGTCGTGGACGAGAGCAACGAAAGAAGACGAAAAGCAGCGATAGGAACGATAGGAACGATAGGAAAGATCGCGAAGCACGCCGACGAATTCGTCGAAGAAAAGCTGAAACACGAGCCGTGGTGGACCGGGATCGAGATTCGCAACGGCGTGCGCTTGTCCGCCGTTCCCAGCCTGTCGAAACCGTTCGAGTTCACGATATAGACTTCGTCTGCGACAGCCTCTCGATAGAGCTGACTTTACTTACACGCACTCTCCTGTGCGAACGGCAAGCGCTGCGCGTGAGCCGTTGCGCGCGGGGGCGCGCGTCCCGCGATTCGCCGGGCGAACGTGTCGCTCGATCGCGACGATTGCGACGCAGCATTTCGTGGCGCATCGTCGTAGCGCGCGCTTCGCGAGAGACGTCTACGTCGCTCGTCGAAAATTTGTGGTCACACAATTTGTCGATTCTCATTCGCGCACATCCTCTCGATGATCGACCACGTCGAATCCTTTCGAGAGGGATGGTTTCATGCAAAACGAACACGCCGCGATCAACCGCCGATTGTCCGATCCGGATTTTCAGGCGTCTCTTCTATCGAGGTCTATCGGACTCGCGCTCGGACTGTCGCTGCTGACAACGGCCTTTATCGCGCATGACGTGTATTTGTGGACGCATCCGCCGACCCCGAAATATTTCGTAATCGATGGACGGAAGACCCGAGAGGTGACGGCGCTCGACACGCCGATCGTCGATGACGCGCAGCTGCTCGACTGGTCGACGCGCGCCGCGCTCGCGCCCTACAACATCAATTACAATGATTATCCGCAGCAGCTTTCCGCTGCGAGTCGAAAATTCTCCAAGCGCGGCTGGAACAGTTTCGCCACCAGCGTGATGGACACCAAGAATTTCGACACGATGAAGCGGTCGATGCTGCTCTGCTATGCGCAGGCGCAGCGCGCCGCCGTCATCAGCGAAGTCGCCACGATCGCGGGCGCGCTCGCCTACCGCATCCAGGTTCCGATCGTTCAAACCTGCCAGAACAGCCAGCAGAACATCACGCAAAATCTCGTGATCAAAGCGCTCGTCACGAGAACGAACGAAGAGGATCGGCCGGACGGCTTGGAGATCGACGAGCTCGTGGCGGTTCGCCAATAGCAACGAGGGCAAAAAGATGCAGCACAAGCGAATATCATTTGGTGTGGCGCTCGTCCTATTGGCGAGCGCTTCGCCATGCCTGGCGCAACAATCGGGGAGCCTTCCTGGAACTGCCGATGGCGGAGGTGTGCAGGCGACGGGATCGGCCGATCGAGCCGCGAACATCATTCCCCTGACGCCCGGAATGATCCGGGATCTGGGCAAGCGCTTCGGCGACAACAAGCGCGCGCAGGAGCAGGCGACGACGGAGTTCGCGGCGCCGGCGAGCCGGCGCGTCAATGTGTCTTTCGCGCCGGGGCAGGCGGTCAATATCATCCAGACGGTCAAGGGCTACCCGACGGCGATCTCCTTCTTCGACCGCACTGGCGAGCCATGGCCGATCCAATGGGACACGAACAGCAATCCCGCGGCCGTAACCGACGGCGGAAATTGCAACACGGGGCAGAACGCCAGCGGTCCCGCGGTCGCCGCTACGGGCTTTTATGTCTGCACGCCGGCCAAAGGATCGAACGTCCTGGAGATCACGCCCATGTCGCTACAGCCGCGCGGCGGTCTCGTGGTGACGCTGCAGGGCGCTCCGAAGCCGATCAGCTTTCTGTTGATCGGCGGCGGCGGTCGCTACGACGCCGATATTTCGATCCAGGTGGCGGAGCGCGGGCCGAACGCGAAGGCGGGGACCGTGCGCGCGAGCGCGCCGGATACGGCGGCGCCGTTCCTCACCGCCATGCTCGACGGCGTTCCGCCGGCCGAGGCGACGCCAATGTCGGTTCGAGGCGTCTCTCCCGACGAGCTGCGCGCTTGGCGCCTCGGCGATCGCGTCTATCTGCGCACGCGTCTCACCTTGATCTCCCCGGAGTGGACGGCGTCCGAGGCCGCCGAAGGGGGCCTCACCGTCTACCAGCTTCCCGCGACGCCGGTCGTGCTGCTCTCCCATCAGGGCCGCACCGTTTCGGCCTCTTTGACGGAGGATTGAATGTCCGACCTGTTTTCCAAGATCCCGCTGCTGTCGCAGCTACGTGAGTTCAATCGAGGCGGGCGCGGCGGTCCAGCTCGGATCGTCACGATCGCCGTGGTCGGCGTGTCGATGACCGCGCTGCTCGTCGGCGTCTCTTCGATCTCACATCCGGCTCTCCCCGAGTCGTCGGTCGCCAAAATGCCGGAGGTCGATCCACTTCCGGGCGGCATGCACAGCAATCCAGCGCAGGACGCGCTGCTGAAGCGACATGCGCAGAGCCAAGCGGACAAAGCGCTGGCGTCGGGGGCGTCCTATACGCCGCCTTTGCCCGCGGCCGCGCCGCTGCGGCTCGTCGATCGGCGTCAGCCCGAGGAGATCGCCGCGTCGGAGCCCCCGCCCGAGCCGGCGGTGGTCCCGATTCCTGAACCAGCGCCGATCTACGTCCCTCCCGAGCGTCCACAGGAAGAGGCGCCGCGTGTGGAGCAGATCGCCGCCAGCGAGCCCGCGAACACCAACGCGAGCACTGGAGCGAACGACGAGCAATTCAAGCAGGCTGTGAGCGATCTGTTCAAGCAGTGGGAAGGACGACCACCGCGCACGGATCTGGTCTTGGCGCCGGCGACGGATGTTCGAGACGATCTCGCGCCGGGGCAGGGCGCTCGCGTCGAGCCGCGCGCCACGAGCGCGCGCTCGGCGCCGCCGGCGCAACAACAGCAACGCGCGGCGGAAAACGTCTTGGTCCCGGCGGGACGCGGCGTTTACGCCCATACGGTGCTCTCGGTCAATTCCGACACGGGAGGACCGATCGTCCTGCAGGCGGACACGGGACCGCTGGCGGGCGACCGAATGATCGGGACCTTCTCCAAGAACCAGGCCGTCGGCGCGCTGTTCGGCGACACCGAGCGGCTCATTGTCCGGATCAATTCGGTCGAGCACCACGGGCAAACGATAAACGTGCAAGGCCTGGTGATCGCGCCGGACAGCATGGAGACCGCCGTCGCGACCAGCGTCGATCAGCATTACATCGAGCGCTTCGCTCTGCCGACGGCGGCGGCCTTCGTCGCCGGTCTCGGGCAGGCCATCGCGCTGTCGAACTCGACGATCGGCTACACGCCGTTCGGAGGCATGATCCAGAGCTACGGCAAGCTCAATTTCCGAGAGCAGGCCGGCATCGCCGGCGGCGCGGCGGCGGCGCAGATCGGACAGACGCTGCAACAGCAAACGCCGAAGGGCGCGACTGTCTTCCTCGCCGCTAATGCGGGCGTCGGCGTCATCTTCTTGTCCAACGTCGTCGCGGCGCCGGAGACGGCGAGCGTCGATCCCGCGAGTCTCAACACGAAGTAGGAGAACACCGATGAGCGATGTCGCCACGCATTTGAATTTCGTCGACAGCGACGAAGCCCAAGGGCTCGCGCTGGGCCTGCCGGAACCGGACGCCGAGACGGCGCCTAGCAAGCCCGCGTCCGAGGAGGACAAGGGCTCTGACAAGAAAACGCTGGGCGCCTCGATCGCGACCAGCTTTGCGCGCATCCGCACGGAATTCCTCGGCTCCCGAGGAAAGCCTACCAACGCGGCGGCGAAGGAGGAGCCGCCTTTCTCGGGAACGCACGCGGACACGGACGCCGATCCGAACGCCCCGCGCGTCGCCGAGGCTGATCCGGCTCTGCGCGCCGCAGAAAAGAAGTCGCGGACGAATCTCTTCGATCCGTTCGACCGCTACAAGCTCGTGACGTCGGCGTCCCTCGCGGCTCTCGCCGTCGCCACGATCGCGGCGGTGGCTCTTTGGCCCAATGGCGGGGGCGTCGAGAGCGGAGCCACCGAGAAGGGCGCCGAGGCCGGGCTCATGGCGCCGGCGTCGAAGCTCGCTTCCGTCCCGCCGAATGAGCGCGGCGAGCCAATCTTGGAAATTCCCGCGGAGTCCCCTCCTCAGAGGATCAAAGAGGAGGTCAGGGCGTTCTGGACCGCCGAGGAAGTTCGCAAGGCGTCTACGGGACCGCTCACGGCGCCCGCGCCCGCCGCCGCGTCGCCGTCCGTCGTCTCGGAAATCGGCGTAAGGCCGCCGCCGACTGCGACTCCCGAAGGCCCGAAAGCCGCGCCTGTTGTCGCCGCCGTCGTCGCCGCAAAGGCGACCGCTGCGCCGCCGCCGGCGCTGCCCGTTTCGGTCGCCGCCCCGGTCGCCGCCCCTGTCGCTACCGCGGCGCCCGCCACGGCGAGCGAAGCTCCCGCGAAGGCGAGGGAGGAGGGGATCAAGCGCTTCGCATCATTGGCGCCGGACGCGCCCGTCAAGGCGGAAGAGAAGCAGCTGGAGATGGAAACGAGACTGTTCGGCATGATTACCGAGCTCTCGACACTGGTGCGCCGCACCAGGGAGGAGATCGCCACTCTGCAGGACAGCGACAAGAGAATGGCGCGCGCGATCGAGGCGAAGCTGAACGATTTCGAGCGCCGGCTGAACCTCGGCGAGGCGCAACGCTCGCTCGACGCGGCGAAGGCCACGCCGACGTCTCCGCCGGAACCGGCGAGCCCGCCGCCCGCGGCGCCCGCCGCGCGGCCGGCGACGGGGATGAAAGGCGTCGTCCCGGCGTCGCTGTCGACGAAGAACGAGCCCGACACTCCCACACCGCCCGCCCGATATCGCGTGCAGGCGGCCTCGCCTGGCCTCGCCATGTTGGCCGAGCTCGATCGCAGTGGCGACGAGATCGCCCCGTTGCAAATCGGGATCGGAGCGCATGTGCCGGGCTATGGGCGCGTCACCAAGATCAGCCAGCGCGGAACCGAATGGGTCGTGCAGACGGAGAAGGGGCCGATCCGCTGAGCGGGCCGGCTTCGAGGCATTCGGTAGAGGGGGCTGAACGTGCAAGGATTGGTCAATTTCGCGGGAGAGATCGGCAATGCGATTGCGACGCTGTTGCCGACCTTTTGCTATCTGACGGCGCTCGCGCTGTTCATGTCGGCTGGATGGGGATTTTGGACGCAGGCGCAGAGCCACAATCCCTATCGAGGCCGTCCCTGGGTTCCGTTCGTGGCGCTCGTCCTGTCGGGCGCCTTCGCCTCGTTTCCATCGATCCTGACGATGGCGAACAATACGGCCGGAACCAATCTGCAAGTATCGATCGGGGCTCTGACGAGCTACACGGCGCCGACCGTCAACGGAAATCTCCTGGGACAGACGCCTGGCGACGCGGTCGTCAATGTCGTGACGCTGTTTCAGGGGTTCTTTCAGGCGGTCGGCGCAATGTCCTGCTTCTTCGCGATGCTGACTTGGAATGCGGTGATCGCAGGCCGCAGCAATCGCAGTCCCGGCGGCTGCGGCGTGCAGTTCGTATTCGGGATCATGCTCATCAATGTCGTGACCGTCGCGACATGGCTGGTTTCCGTCTTTCGAACGTGAACCGTCGAGTGCGTCCGTCGATTTGAATTCGCGACGCAGACGCCTTTGATCCGAAACCGCAACAGCGCGGAGAAAACATCATGCAGATTTTCGAGAAGCTGAAACAGCTTCCAATCGTGATCACCTTGGTCGGTTGGGCGTTGTTCTATTCGTGGTTGTTTTCGATGGCGGGTCTCGGATTGTCGGTCACGACCGCCTTCGAACTCGCTGAGCGGCAAGCGCTGGCGGAGCGCTTCGCCATGACGATGAGCTTCTATCTCGTGCTGGCGACTCTCGTGAGCTGCGCTGTCTATCTGTTAATGTTCGCACGTTGGGCGCGGCACTTTCTCTCCCATGCGCGTAAATACCGGCTCGCCGACATCGCAATGGTTCCGGCTGTCGGCGTCGGCCTCGCCGGAATGAGCGCGCTTCTCCTCGGAGGTCCGCAATGAGGCGCTTCCTCCATCGCCTCGCGGCGCCAGGAACAACCATGTGCGAGAAAGTCGCGAAGGGTTTGTTTTGGGGGATCGCGATGAACCCCGGCGTGTGGCTGTTCGTGATCGCCCTTCTCTGCGCTCGGCAGCGATAGGCAAAAAAAAATATTTTCGGCGCGCGAACGCGTCGCTCGATATTCGCACAGCTTCGTCCGAATTTTTTTTTCGAGGGCGTGAGGCGCTCTCTCAATCGAAGGAGATGAACTTGCACACCATCGCCAATATCAAATCCCGCGTGTCGTCCCTGCTCGCTGGCGCGGCGCTCTCCGTTTCTCTCGGAGCGACGAGCGCCTTTGCTCAGGCGGCTGGCCAGACGCTCGGCTCGCAGGTGCAGAGCATTTCGAAGGAGTTCTCGACCGCCGGCGGCTTCGCGGGCTCGACCGCTATGTATGTCGCCGCTCTGGTGACGTTCGTGGCCGGCGTTTGGTTTCTTTGGCAGTCGCGTCAGCCGGAGAACCGCGAGAGCGGGAAAGTCGCCGCCGGTCTCACGGGTCTCGTGCTGACCGGCCTGTTCGTCGCCGGCGGCTCGTGGATTCAGAAGGCCTCCTACACGACCACTGGCGCGGGCGCGAAAGTGACCGACCAGGCCGGCGTCATCACCTTCCAGTGACGCTCAATGCTCTCCTGTCCCGCGCCGGCGTAACGCGGCGAGGGGCAGGGGAGAAAAAGGTCCTCGCCGGTCGTTCGGTCGTAGAACCGAAGGCCGGCGAGGACGCTTCGATCTCGAAAATCGGCGCGCCGCGATGCTCACTCTTTCACGATCGCCTATGGAACATCGCTCCGCGTCCTCGAAAGCGGGCCGTGTCGTCATGCGCGACATTTGCCCGCATTGTGGAAGCAGAATCGCGAGCTGGACCGAAGACTTTTCGGAGACGTGCGGCGCGTGCTGCGCGCTGTGCGGCCTCTCGCAAAACCTCGATCGACCCGAGATCGATCGCGAGGCGGTGCTGATCTGGTTGCCGGAGTTCACGCAAGGCGCCGTCAATGCGCTCGTGCGTCGCGTGCATTCCTCTTTCGCGAGACACGGGAAAGCCGTGTCGTGGCCTCTCGATCCCCTTCCCGCGAACAGTCCCGAGGATCTGCTCGCCGCGAGTTCGGCCTATGCCGCCCTCGTCGAGCGCAGTGTGATCGCGAAGCAGCGCCTCGGCACGTCGTCGCCGCGCGATCTCGCCGAAGCTCTGTCGTTCATTTTGCCGAGCTCCTACGCCCGTCGCCACGAGCTGCTCGGCGGCGCGCGCTTGCTATCGCTCGGACGCTTTTTTGTCGACGGCCGCGACATTTATCCGCGCTTGCTCGTCAAGGAGCGGCTCGCATCGATTTTGAGGAGTTAGAAAATGCTCCATTGGATTTCCCGCGGGCTCGCCGCAGTGTCGTTGATGGCCAAGCAGCCCCTCGCGAGCTTTTGCGAAATCGAAGCCTCGCATGGCGATGCGCTCGTCACCAAGCACGGCGATTATGTGAGCTTCCTCCGTCTCGGCGGCATGCGCCGCATGTCGACGCGGGCCGATATCGATCGCTTGGCCAACGCCATGCGCATCGACATCTCCGGGACGCTGGAGAACAGGGGACATGCGATCGTCGGATGGTACGCCTCCGATCCCGATCTCGCGGCGGTCGAGATCGAGCGCGTCAACATGTCCGCCTGCCGGGAGATCGCCAAGGAAATCGGGCTGGAGCTGGGCGATATTTTCGAGGAACGCAAAAAGCTCTGGACCGGCATGATGCGCTGGGAGGCCGCGTATTTCATCTTGTGGACGCGGGCGACAACGCTCACCAAGGAAGAGCGCAAGCAGATGAAGGAGGAGCAGGCGGCGCTCGCCAAGAAATCCCCGAACATCGGCGACGCCCAGAAATTCTATTTGCGCAGCGACGTCATGGCGGCGCGGCACACCGGCTTCGTCTCGCGCGTCGTGTCGTCCCTGAAAGGGCTCGACGTCGCCGCGACAGAAATCTCGGCGCATGATGCTCTGGTGGTCGCGCGGGAGGCCATGTATCGCGAGACGGTCGGTTCCGCCTGGCGTCCGACCCTGGTCGGAGACGCTTTTCGCCCGCGCTGGCCGGATGAGAAGGATGAGCGTCCGATCCTGGAAACGCTGATGTGGCCGGCGATCCGCGATCTCTTCTTCGACTCCGACGCCGTCGTCCATGACGGGCAAAGGGTGGAGATCGGCCTCTATGATTACGGCTGCGTCGATATGACGATGGGGCCGGAGGATCCGCGGCCGTTCGTCGAGCTGTCGTCGCGGCTCGGGCAGGATCGCGTCCCTTGGCGCGTCTCCTTCGTGATCGAGGGCGGCGGCAATTCGGACATGCTCCTGAAGAGCGCCGGCGCGCAGTTCTTGTGGATGTTTCCCGGCAACCGGGACATCACCCGCGCCTTCGAGCTTTTGAAGCGCGAGCGCGAAAACAACAACCATATCGCCGTGCGCCTACGAGCGTCCTTCGCCACCTGGGCGCCGTTCGGCGAAGTCGGCAAGCTTCGGTTGCGGCTCTCGACATTGAAGCAGCGCCTCGAGGCCTGGGGCAATTGCCGGGGCACGACCGTCATCGGCGATCCGCTCGATGGCGTCATGAGCAGCGTGCCGGGGCTGGCGCTGGCGTCCACGGCGCCTCCGTCGGTCGCGCTGATCGGGGACGTGCTGACGATGCTGCCCTGGGGACGCACGGCCTCCCCCTGGGACCGGGGCAGCGTCCTGTTCCGCCAGCCGAACGGCGCCATGTGGCCCTACGACCCCTCCGGCGGCTCGAAGCGTCCGCAGGTGCTCGACACATTCGTCGCGCCGCCCCGTTCGGGCAAATCCGTGCTCGCCAATACGATCAACCTCGGCCTCTGTCTCAGCTCCGTGGCGCTGGGGGCGGTCGGCGCGAAGCTGCCGCTGATCGGCAAGGTCGATATCGGCGATTCGGCGGAAGGCTTCGTGCTGCTCATTCAAGAAGCGCTCGGACCGCAGCGCCGGCACGAGGCGATCTACACGCGCATGCAATTCGCGCCGGGCTTCGAGTTCAACGTCTTCGATCTGCAGGTCGGCTGCGAATATCCGCTGCCGCTCGAAAAGGCATTCTTGCAGAATTTTCTGGCGCTGATCACGCTGCCCCCGGATCAGAGCACGCCCTTCGAGGGCATGAATCAGATGATCGGCATCGTCATCGACGAAGCCTATCGGCTCTGCACCGATGTTCCAGGCGCGTCCCCCAAGCGCTATCGGCGTGGCGTCGAGCCTCTCATCGACATTGCGATCAAACGGCACGGCGTCGATCTCCACCACGACGAGCCGCATTGGCGAGACGTGGTGAAGGGCTTGTGCGCCGTGGGAGATTATCGTCTCGCGGAAGTGGCGCAACGGCATGCGGTTCCGCTGTTGCAAGATCTGGTCGGAGCCGCGCGCACCGATCAGGTCAAGGACATGTTCGGCAAGCTCACCATCGCCATGACGGCGGAGCAGGCCTCGGACCTCTTCGAGCGCTATATCTACGACGTCATCCGCAAGTTTCCGACGTTGAACAGTCCGACGCGGCTTGATTTCGGGGCGGCGCGCATCATCGTCATGGATCTCGCCGAAGTCGCGCCGACCGGCTCCGCGGCGGCCAATCGGCAGACCGAGATGATGTATATGCTCGCCCGCCACATCATCGCGCGCAACTTCTTCCTCAAGCCCGACTATCTGCCATTCGTGCCGGAAGAGGCGCGCGGCTTCCACCAGCCGCGCTTCCAGGAAATCTACGAGTCGGTGAAGCGGCTCGACTATGACGAATGGCACCGCACGCAAGGCAGTCCGCAAGTGCGCGCCCAGGCCGAGCTCGATGTGCGCGAAGGACCCAAGCACAATGTTCAGCTCGGCTTCGCCAGCCAGCGCTTGAGCGACATGGGTGACGCGATCGTCAGCCAGTCGACGGGCCGCTTCGTGCTGCGGGCCGGCGACGACGCGGAAGCCGAAGAGATCGTGCAGCGCTTCAATCTCTCCGAAGCGAGCGCCGACATCGTCCGCCACCGCCTTCATGGACCCGGTCCCGCCGGCGCGCCGTTCTTGGTGGTGCTGCATGCGGACAACGCCAAATATGAGCAGATGCTCGTCAACACGCTCGGTCCGATCGAGCTGTGGGCGCTTTCGACGACGCCCGGCGACAGGGCGCTGCGCAATCGTCTCTATGACCGCATCGGGTTTCGCGAGGCGCTGCGGCGTCTCGCGAGAATATTCCCGGGCGGGTCGGCGGAAAAAGAGATCGAGGAGCGCAAGGCCAAGCGCATGCGACGGGGCGAGCTCGACGCGCGCGCAGAGACCGGCGTCGTCGACGAATTGGCGAATGAGCTGGCCGACGCGCGCGGGATCGGCGCCAAGCTTCGATATGGCGACAGCGGCTCGGAGTTCTCCGCAGCGGCGGCTCGATAGCGTCGCGCGATTTTTTCATGCGCGGAAAGATTTGAAACTCGCGCAGAGCAGGGGAATCGTTTCGGCCTGATTTCGTGATCGAGGAGCGTCGCCATGCCCAGCCTTCGCATCCAGCTTCGTCCCAATGGCGTCGTCATGTTCGGCTCAGGGACGCGCGACGTCGCTCGAATGGAGCATCGCGGCGCTCTCGATCACGATAACGCCGAAAGGGTCGCGCACGCCGAAGAGGCCGAGCTACGGCGTCTCATCAAAAGCCGGTTCAAGAGGCCGAGACCTCATCGTCATTCGCGCCGACGCTGAATAGCGTGATCGCGCAAAAACACGGAGCAGATCATATGAGCGCCAACCATCCATGTCGCGTTCTCGTCCTACTACTGGCGTCGAGCATTCTGGGCGGCTGCGCGCATGATGTTGCGACGACGGTCGACACCGCAGGCATGCCGAATGCGGAGATCGCCCTCCGGCGAAGCGTCGACCACGTCGATAGCGAGATGGGCGAACTCGGTCGAATGCGCCCGGCTCCGCGTCAGGGGCCGGCCGTCGTGCCCGCAGAACTCCAGAAGATCGTCGCCTTCGAATGGGAAGGACCGATCGAGGGAGCGGTCGAAAAGCTCGCTGGCGAGGTCGGATACGAGGTCGTCGTCGATTCCGCCTTCAACGTTCAAGCAGTGTCGATCGGCGTCAAATCCGGACCGCGCCGCATCTACGAGATTTTCCAGGCCATCGGCCGCGCCGCCGGCGACCGCGCGACCGTGCAGGTCGACGCGCAACATCATCGCATACAGGTGATTTATCATGTCTAAGCCCGCGCTCCATAAGTTCGTCTCGACATTCCTGGCCTCGACCCTTCTCGCGTCCTCGGCTTTCGCCGAAGGGATCAAGGT
Organism: Methylosinus sp. Ce-a6; assembly: GCF_009811655.1. Classification (GTDB taxonomy): domain Bacteria; phylum Pseudomonadota; class Alphaproteobacteria; order Rhizobiales; family Beijerinckiaceae; genus Methylosinus. The sequence continues at coordinate 62,637 of NZ_BGJX01000013.1, forward strand.
CTATCCCGTCCCTCCGGCCCCTTCGCCCGCGGAGATCGACGCGGCGGCGCATGTTCTCGGCAATCCGTTGAACAAGCCGATCACCGGAGCGGCGCAGGAGCCTGCGGTCGTCGGGGGCGAACGTCCACCGTCGCTCGAGGCGCTGCAGGCGGTGCGCGCCGGGCGGGGCGATCCAGGGCTCGGGCTGGAGCCGGGACGAGAGGACACGCTGTATCAGGCGGCTCTGAGCTTCGGGGCGCAAGGCGGCCTGGCGGCGCGATCTTTCGCGATCAACGACATGTTGCGTCGCTATGAGGCGACGCTCGACAAAAGCTATGATTTCAGCTCGGTGGTGCTGCCGCTCGGCGGCGGCCGGACCCTGTTGCGCCCGCCGGTCGTGACCCAGGGACAGCTCGCCTTCGCGCTCGGCGACAATGCGCAGGTCGCTCGGGAGACGGACTGCGTCTATCAGATCACGCGCGAAGCGCAGCTCGCCTCCGCCCCGCCGAATTGGCGCGCCTATCTCGTGCGCAATTGGAAAGCCCCGACGCGGCCGCATGACGCCGTGCTTCCGCGCACCGAGCAGGAAGCCGCCTATTGGAACAAATGGGTGGCCGAAGGATGGGCGCAGGGCGAGAAGCAGGCGGTGGAGATTTTTCTCTCCGACCTCGGTCGCCTGCAGCGCGACATCGTCGGCATGGCGCGGTTTCGCGTGCTGCTGCGCGCCGGATTGGTCGAGCACCCGAAGGTCGCCTTCCAGAACAGCATCGTGAATGGCGGCCGCGACGAGCTGCGCGCCGGCGATCGGATCGTCCGCATCACCGATCAGCCCGGCCTGCAGGCCGACGCGCGCCGCTGGGCGCCCAAGCGCCACGGACCCTGCCCGAAATGACGTCGGATTGATTTCCGTGAGCATTCGAAGGACGCAGGAGGACGTTGTGGTCGACGAAGCTTGGGATAGCGCTGGTCTTTCCTGGGTGGCGGACCCGCGAAAGAGCGCGCCGGTCTTGGATTCTCTGCTCACCTGGGCCTATCGCTCGGGAGCCTCGCGCATTTCGTTTCAGACGGGGCATTGTCCTTGGCTGAGGATCTACGGCCGCAATCGCAGGGTAGGCGACACGACGCTCGACGAGGCGGAGATCGCGCACATCGTCAATCATCTCTATGGCGCGGACGGCATGGCGCGGCTGCAGGGCGGCGGCGCGCTCGACACGACCTATGAGATCGCCGTGAGCCGCACCGAGCGGCTTCGTTACCGTCTCAATGTCACATCGACGCGCAGCAGCCGCCGGCTCGGCGTCAATATCGTGCTGCGTCCGATCCCCGGATTGCCGCCGTCCTTGGAAGAGCAGCTGGTCGAGCCGGGCATCATGGAGGCGTTCCGGCCCCGAAACGGCATGGTCATCGTGTCGGGCGGCACGGGCTCGGGAAAATCTACGTTGATCGCCGGCATGACCATCGCGAAGCTCCTCGACCCGAATGGCCACTACGACATCGTGGAAGGCGCCGCTCCGGTCGAGTTTCTGCTCGATCGCGTCAAGAGCCCCAGCTCGACGATCAATCAGAGCGAGATCCCGCGCGACCTGCCGAATTTCGAAGAGTTCATTCGGGGCTGCATGCGGCGCGAGCCGACCGACATCATCGTCGGCGAGTGTCGCGAGACCGCGACGATGAGCGCCGCCATTCAGGCGGCGATCTCCGGGCACACGCTGACGACGACGATCCACGCCAATGACGTCGCGCTGACGATGCAGCGCATCGCGAGCCTCTGCCCCTTGGCCGAGCGCGAGAATTTGATCAGCGCCGTCGCGCAGTCGCTGCGGCTCGTCGTCAATCAGAGGCTGACGCCGTCCCTGGACGGCAAACGCACGGCGCTGCGCGAGTTCCTGGCCTTCGATCGAAAGCTGCGCAACCGCTTTTTGGAGACGGACCCGACGCAATGGCCGGGCCTGACGCGCCGCGCCATCGAGGAGCAGGGACAGTCTTTCGCGCAGGCGATCGACAAGGCCTTGCGGGATGGCCGCATCAGCCAGGAGACGGCGGCGCACGAATTGAGGGAGGAAGGCTGATGTGGCGCAACACCGCTCTGCCGACGCGGATCTTGTTTCTGGATGGGCGCGCCTGCCTGCCCCTGCTGGTCTTCGTCGTCTATTGGAGCTGGCTCACTTTCTACATTGCGATCGGCGGCATGACCTTTTTCATCGTCGTCAGCTGGGCGGGCCTCACCGTGTCCTCGGTCTTGCGGCTCCTGCGGCGCATGCTGATCGGGCCGGTGCGAACCGCTGTTCCGACCTGGAAGCGCAGGAGGGCGGCATGATCCTGGATATAGCGGATGTCGAGGCTGTGCTCGAGAATCTTCTGCGGAAAGGCGCACGGCCGGTGCTGTTCGAGGGCGTGACCATACCTTTCGACGTCGCCGCCGCGGCGGATGGATTGCTGCCCCTGTTCCTGCTGACGGGGGAAGCCTTGTGGCGGGAGGTCAAGGGCGAGGGTTTCGGACTGACGACGCAGCCCGACGAAGGCGCTCTCCTCGGCTATCGCCTCGCCATGATCGACGCCGGCTCATTCACAATGGCGATGCTGGCGACGATGGAGGCGATCTCGCAGGCCTGTGGGCCGAACGGGATCGTGGTGGAGAAGCTCGGCGATGTCTGGTCGGCGTCGAACGAACGCGTCGAGGCCGACCAGCGAGGGAAGGAACAGCGCCAATGAGACGGATTTTCATGACTCTCGCCTTCTCGCTCGCCGCCGCCGCGGCGCCCGCGCGGGCGGCCGACGATCTGGCGAAAGGGAATTACGTCAAGGCGTGCATCGACGCGGCCGCGCACGCCCATTCGATCCCTCCCGAGGTTCTGCTGATCCTTCTCAACGTCGAGAACGGGCGGCTCGGAGCCGTCAGTCAGAACACGAACGACACCGTCGACATCGGGCCGATGCAGGTGAACCAGATCTGGGTGCCCAAGCTCGCCGAACATTGGCGTGCGTCGCGAGAGGCGACCTATCGCGCTCTCCGCGACGAATTCTGCGCCAACGTCGAAGGCGGCGCCTGGATTCTGCGACGGGCGCTCGACGAGGCGGATGGCGATCTCTGGGAGGGGATCGGGCTCTATCATTCACACAATGAAAGGCACAAGGCCACCTACCGCCGCCTGGTCCTGGCGCAAGGCCGGCGTCTGCAACGCGAGGCCGTCGCAGAGACGGGCTCGACAGAGAGAGGCGCGGCCGTCACCCGAGGAGCGAGGTGATGTCCGTGTCGCACGCGTCACAGGGCAATGTGAGCGACGGCGCCGCGTTCTTGATGAGCGTCGCCGTTTTCGTCGTCGGGGTGGGCTTCGGCGGCTGGTATCTCTGGGAGGAGCAGCACGCCGCGATCAGCGCGATCGTCATGCAAGGCCTGCACGGCCAGATGAGAGTCATCCATCTTTTCACGGATCGCTACGACGTCGCCGACGCCCAGCTTCTCGCGACCAATCCCGCGACGGTGAAGTTTCCGCAGCTGCTTCGGCTCGCCCGCGAGATCGGGCGCTTCTTTCTCCTCCCCTCGATGGGCCTCGTTCTGGCGCTCGCCGCGGTGTGCGCGAGCCGCGCAGGGGCGAAGCGCTTCTCTCGGCCGCTCGATCTCGAAGCTTTGATGCGCGAGCAGCTTCGATCCTTTCGGACGCCCGCCGCCTTCGTGCGCAGACATTTGGGGCTCGTCGACATCGACCCGGGAAAGCCGCGTCCCGCAGATCGCGCTTTGACCCGCGCCGAATGGATCGAGCGCTGGGCGACGGACGACAAGGGCGCTTTCAATGAGGCAGGGGCGCGGGCGGAGCTGACCCGCCAACTCGGCTCGGCCATGCGCGACTCGGCAGAGGCGCCGCCGCATATTCGCTGCCTATGGGCGGCCTTCGCCCTGCACCGGGCGCGGCGCCACGATGAAGGGCGGCGCTTTCTGGGCGATCTCTCCTTTGCGCTGGGGGTGACGGGCAAGGAAGGCCGGACCGGCCCCGATCGCGCCCTCGCATTCCCCGTCGCCCTGGTGGAGCGAGCCGATCATTGGCTGGACGACCGAGATTTACGCTTTCCTTTGGCGGAAACGATATCGGCGCATGGCTTCACCACCACGGCGACGATGAGCGCCCTCCTCGCCGCGCGCAGGGAAGGCGGCGTTCTCCCGCCTGCGGACTTCGGATTCTTGAAGCTCGTCGATCGGCGGCTCTGGTACGCGCTGCACTCCCTGGGCTTTCCGGCCGATATGTTCGACCCGCTCCTTCACCCGACGCCGCTCGTCGAAGCGATCGGCGCGCGCGACCATTGGGCCGCGGAACGGATCGCTGGCGCGCCATTGCGCGTCGCCTCGATCGATAATGCGCTCGCGGCCATCCAGAAGCTCTGACCCACCTTCTCATTCGCGCAAAGCGCCTCGACCATGCGTTTTTAGGAAGAACCGAGGAGATCATGATGGACGAGGCGATTTCCACTGACAAGAAAAGGATCGTTTTCGAAACGCCGCACATTCACATCGACGTGCATGTGCATCTGGACGGGCCGGTAGGCGTCCCGGCTTCCGCGGACCGGCGAGCGCCGATCGCCGCCCCGACCGGCGGAACGAGACGTTCTCTGCTCACGACGCTCGTCGTCGCATTCGGCGTGTCGGCGGTCGCCTTTTTGGGCTTCCGGGCGGGGAGCGTCTCCTCCGAGCAAAAGCCGCTCGGCGCGAGCCGAGTGGCCGCGTCGCCGGACGCCGGGTCGTCGGCCGCGCCATTGCCGGACGCACTCGCTCGCGACCTGCAGCGGCCCCCGCAGATCACGCCCGCTCCAGGGACGCCGGCGGACGCGGGCCGATCCGGTCCGGCGACCTTCGGGCTGCAGCAATGACGCCAAGGTTGGCGACACGGAGGGCGGCATGATCCCGCGGGAGATTTCCGGGCCGCAGGAGCGTTTCGAGCGATCCGGCGCGCAAGCGCTGCGCGATTTGCGGCCGATGTCGACGCGCGTCTGGGGCTCGCTGATGAGCGAGTTTTCCGGCGCCATGCTCAGCGTCGGCGCCGGGCTCATGCTGCTGGAGCCAGCTTGGGTCGATCTGATCGTCCCCGCGGCGATCGGATATGCGGCCCTCGTCCTGACGCGGCGCGTCGAGCTGCCGATGCGGCTTCCCAAGAGCGCCGGCGTCGCCGACTGGAACTATCCCGACCCCAAGAACCGCGCGCCGCGCATGGCGGCCGGAATCATTTATCTCGGTCGCGACGTCGCCGGCCGGGAATTATGGATCACCGCCGAGGACGGCCGCCAACATGCGACCATTCCGGGGACGACCGGCGCCGGCAAGACCACCGCCATTTTGGGCTTCGTCTCCAATGCGCTGACTCATGCGAGCGGCTTCGTTCTCGTCGACGGCAAGGCCGACCACACATTGTTCGGCGAGGTGATGGCGCTCGCCCGCCGGTTCGGCCGCGAGGACGATGTGCTGCATCTCAATCTTCTGGTCGCCAGCGGCAGCAAAGAGAGCAACAGCTTCAATCCCTTCGCGACGGGCAACGCCGACGCCATTCGCGAAATGGTGGTAAGCCAGCTCGGCGAGCAGGCCGCTAATGACTCGAACGGCGTGTTCCGTAGCCGCGCCGTCGCCTTGATCGGAGCGGTGATCCCGGTTCTGACATGGATCAGAGATCACGCCGGCATTCCGATCGACATAGAAAAGATTCGCGACGCGCTGGAGCTCCGTGTGATCTGGAAGCTCGCCGTCAAAGGCCACTATGAATTGCGCGATCCTGCGACCGGGAAGATAAGGGACATTCCGCTCGATCTGCCGCAGGATGTCGTCTATCCGCTGCTCGCCTATCTCGGCGAGCTTCCGGGCTATGACACGGACCTCGACTACAACAAGCAGAAGTCGGACGATCCGTCCAAGCAGCATGGCTATGCGCGGTTCTACTTCACCGAGATGTTCACGCAGCTCGGCGTGTCGCTCGGACATATATTCAAGGTCGAGCAGGGCGACATCGACATGCGCGACGTGGTCTTGAACCGCCGCATTCTCGTCGTGTCTCTGCCGGCGCTGGAGAACTCCTCCGACACGTTAGCGGGGCTCGGCAAGATCGTAGTGACGTCGCTGCGCGGCATGATGGCGCAAATGCTCGGCATGCCGAAAGAAATGCTCGGCATGGAGGCTCCCTATCATATCGTGCTGGACGAGCTCGCCTATTATGCGACCAGCGATCTCGACCGGATGATGGCGCAGGGCCGCAGCTTGAATATCGCCTTCTGGCTCGGCTTTCAGGAGGTTTCCGGTATATTCGCGCGGCTCGGCGAGAAGACCTACACGCTGCTCGGCAACGCCAATCTCACCGCGGCCATGCGCCAGCAGGACGCAAACCGCACGCGTGAGTGGATCGAGGAGACCTCGGGCAAGACCGATGTGGCGCAGGCGACGAGCTTTCGCGGCGGCGACATCGGCGTTTATCACGACACCCGCCAGGCCGATGTGCGCCAGGTGTCGCGGGTGAACTGGCGCGACCTGCAGAGCCTCATCGAAGGCGAGGCGATCATGCTGTTCGGCGGCCGCCGCATCTACGCCAAGGTCTTTCATGCGAAGGTCGACAAGTCCGGGCCGAAGCCGCTCGTCAGGCGCCTGTCTCTCGCTCCGCCCGCCCGCGCCGAGCTGGAGGCGAAGCTCGACGAGGTTCGCGAGATCGCGGCCAATATCGAGAATGGGATGGTCGCCGCCGGCGGCCGCGAGCCCATGGAGCCGACGCTGAGGGCGATATACGAAGCCTTTCGCGACGCCAAGGCGAAGGGAGGCGATCGGGACGCCTGCGTGGACGCGGCGATCCGCGCCGCGGGCGAAGTTCCGTTCGTGCCGGGCGAGGAGAGGCAGGGCGCGGCGGCTCGCCTCCTGGTCATGCTCAAATCGGCGCTGCACGGAACGGGCGGCGAGGCCCCTAGCGGCGCTCGGCAGGGTGAACCCTTCGACAAGGCGCTCTTCGAGAAGATCGTCGAGATCGAGGCGGCGATCGGCGAGGATGGAGAGGCGGCCAGAGAGAGGGCGTCGATTCTTCTCGGCAAGATCGAGGCGGCGGTAAAGGAGACCGAGGGGACGTTGCCCAGCCGGGAAAATCGGGAGAAGCTGCGCGCCGATTTGGCGGCGATCACGTCGATGATCGCGCCAAACGCCGAGGCGGCGCAACAGCCGACGCCCCGGCGGCGAGTGGAGGCTTCCCCATAATGTCGCCGATGCGGCTTATCGACATCGAGCATGTCGCGCCTCTGGCGCTGCTCGGCGTCATCCTTCTGGGGATTGTTGCGCTCATCGGCTCGCGTCGGCCCGCCTATCGGCGCGGGCGATTTCTGACGCCAAATGAGAAGCGTTTCCTCGCCGTCTTGGACGAGGCGGTCGGGCAAGGTTATCGCGTTTTCGCACAGGTCCGGCTCGCGGAGCTCGTCGACGTCGATCTGAGCGCAACCAGCGCGAAGCGACGCGCCGCGATGAACAAGGTGTTCGGCAAGAGCATCGATTTCGTCATCTGCGATTCCGCCAGCCTGGAGCCCGTTGCGGCCATCGAGCTGGACGACAGGACGCATGATCTTCGGCACCGCCGGGAACGCGACATATTCGTCGACGCCGTGTTCGGCGAGATCGGCATTCCGCTGCTGAGGGCGAGGGCGCGACGCGCCTATTCCGTAGCGGCGCTCCAGACATTGCTGCGCGAGGCCGGCGTCGTGAGATCGGCTCGGCCCGAACGTCGAGAGATCGAACGAAGATGAGAATTGTTCTCGGCGTCATCGGCTATTTCGAGCAAAGTAATATTTGGATCGCGACATGAAAGACACGATCGAAACGTCATTGGGAAAAATCTGGGTGACGCTCCTGGAGAATGGCGAGATGCGCGTGTGGTGGCCACCCAACGCGCGCGTCGGCGACGCGGCGGCCGATGTGCTTCGTGGGCGCGCGCGATGGGATCCCCAGACCTATGGCTGGTATGTCTCCGCCAAGCACAAAGACAGTGTGCATGACCAGCTGTCGGAAATCTGAGCCGACGCGCCAATCATCCAAAAACATCGCGTTCTGAAGGCTCGAGGACGTCCTTCGATTCACGGGAGCGGCATCATATGTTTTTTCGCTTTTCACTTCTCGCCGGCGTATTCGTTCTCGCACAGTCGCAGTCGCTGTCGGTCATGGCGGCCGAAGCGCCTGAAATCCATTACGCGCCCGTCGAGAATCTGGAACGCGTCGATGTGGCGCTTCTTCGCGCCGCGCGTTCCACGATCGATCTCGCCGTTTACGTGCTGACGGACTGGCCGGTCATCGACGCCTTGATCGACGCTCATCGGCGCGGCGTTACGGTCCGCATCGTCCTCGATCCCAGCGAGCGAAGCGATCTCGACCGTCTGCGCGAGATCTCTGGTGACGTTCGCGTCAGCCCGCCTGGGCCGTTCATGCACCTCAAATCCTATTCCATCGACGGCGCCACGCTGCGGTCGGGCTCCGCCAATCTGACGGCTTCGGGTCTGAAGCAGCAAGACAATGATCTCATTGTCCTGCGTGATCGCGCGGTGGCACAGGCCTTCGAGGGGCGCTTCTCGCAGATCTGGTCGGCGGCCAAGTCGATCGGCGCGCCAGGCCCTTCTTTCGCGTCGAAGGTCGTCGCTCCGGCTTCGACGAAATCGCCGGCGCCGGCGAGCTGCGCGATCAAAGGCAATATCAGTCGCAAAGGCGAGCGGATTTTTCATAAGCCCGGCGAACCATTCTACGACCGCGTCAAGATCGACCAGAGCGCCGGAGAGCGGTGGTTCTGCTCGGAGCAGGAGGCCGTCGCCGCGGGGTGGAGACACGGGCGCGCCGATTGATGTCGTGAGGGTAGCCATGCCATTGCTTCATGCTGTTCCGAAAGAGACCGAAGAAGAAGGCGTCGCTCTCTCGGAAGTGGACGATCGCCTGTTGCGCGCGGCTTTCGGACGCTACGGCGGCGGTCTCGCCGAGCGATCCAGAGCCGCCGAAGTCGTCGCGCATTATCAGCAGATGGGCGCTGGGATGTGGTTCGCCTGCGCCTGTCGTCCGGACGGGCGGCGCGGGCGGCTGGTTCCCGTCGCGCAATCCTATATCCGGCGCCGAACGGGCGCCTGCTGGCCCGAGCATGACGAGACATGCGATTTCTATCGCGATCCGGCGGAACAGCTCGAGATCGTTAGAACCTATACTCGGATTGCCGCCACCGGCCCGCTGCGTCTCGCGGGACCGTTCGGCGACGGGAGGCGGGCTCTCGATCGATCCTTTGTGGGAGTCTCAAATGTCCGATCTCGGCCCGGCCTCGCGAAGCTGCTGGCGTTGCTGGTCGACAAGGCCGGATTGCAAATCGTCCCGCCCGGTGGCCGATTTGGCTTGCTTTCCGAGCAATTCGCGGCGGTTCGACGAGCGTCCGAAGGCGTCTTTCTCGACAGTCCCGCCCGACTGAGGGATTTCTCGACGACCTTTCCGAAGGCGCTCGACAACCTCGTCTCGCGGATCGACACGGCGAGGCCCGGCATCTTCACGAGAAATCGGCCACATGGCGTGCTGATCACGACGCTCGAAGCCGTTCGCCAGGGTGAGCTGCTGCCGTTCTCCAGCGCTCCTATCCCCGTTCGAGGCCGCATCTCGGTGTTCGGCGAGAAAGCCGGCGGGGCCGGGCGGAGCGCAGCTGGCGCTCGCGCGCCTTATCTCGCCGCTTGCCTCGTCGGGCGCGCGGCGGAGAACGGCCCGATCGAGGTCCTGTCGGCCTATGTGCATCCCTGTGTCGCGAAGCATCATCTGATGCTCGTCGACAGCAATTTCGAGCGTCTGACGTTGGAGCGTCTGCTCGGACTGCAGGGGTGGCTCCAGAGAAAGCACGGCATCGAGGTGACGATCGAGAAACCGGTGTTCGATGTCGGGCCGTATGCGAACGAAGCGGATCCAGTCGGACGAAGCGTCTGCATTCCAGATTTCGTCCTGCGGGCGGCGCCTACCGCGAATGTCGCCTGCGAGACGGTGATCGTCGAGACGATGGGCTTCGCCGACGAGGATTATCGCGTGCGAAAGCAGCGAACCCACGCAATGATGCGAGCGGCCTATGGAGGCGCGCCGCTCGTCACGCACGATCTGGCCGGTTCCGACAGAGATGCGGAGCAACGAGATTTTGGGAAGGCTGTCGTCCGGTCGATACTCGGGAGCGTCGGGCGCCGGTAAGCGGGGTCGGAGGCGGATCCGCCCATGTCCAGTTGAGACGGAGGTCATCAACATTTAGGGACTGCGGTGCGACAATTCCTATGGCGATGATGCGCCATAACCGGACATTCGCGACAGGCCGGCCAAACGCCCGCGTCATGCCTGTCAGGGCGCGATCTGCGACAGCATAGCCAGGATCAAAATATTGATCGTGCCGGCGCCCTGGCGGAAGAACGGCGCGGCGAGAGCGACCGCGGCGAAAGCAGTCGCTCTACCATTACGGCTGACTGAAGTTTCGGAAGCTCGATCTCGGTGCAGCGTTATCCTGCGTCGTCGAGACGCCCAGGCCCGCAAGCTGCGCAATTAGCAGAAGACCAGGGCCGATCGACGGTCCGAACGCCTTCTTCAACTTCGCCAAAAGCGGAGCGCCAGCCTTCGGTCAGCTGCCCGCCAAGTGACGCGAGCCGGCGCGGCGACGCGGCAAATACGCGACTGAAAGAATGCGAAGGTGGATCGAGAAGACAGTCCAGCGCGACTTCCGCAATCATCGCGTTCACGTAAGCGAGCTCCACTGGCCCGTAGGGCTGATAATGCGCGCCGCAGGCAGGCTCTTCCTGAGCAATGTCGCCGCCATCCGGCCACTCCACTACCGTGAGTTCGGGCGCGCCGGTACGCCCGATGTGACATTGCAGGCAGCCGCCCCTCCGGCCGATGGCGACCGCGTGGCCAGCGCAGGCATGCGCCTCGGTCCACCCGTAGACAATGGGCCGTTCACGCCCGTGCCGGACATGCCAGCGATTGAGCGCGCTCTCGGCGCCCCAGTTGCCGGTCGCTGCGACGATCATATCGGCCACTTCGAGCAGATCCTTGTTGTGCGCGATCAGCTGATGCAGGCGGCAAACCCGATGTTCGACTTTCAAATGCGGAAAGTCGGTCTGCAACCGCTCGGCCAACGCTTCGGCCTTGTTCCGCCCCACAGCGGTCGCTCCGAGCGGATGGCGCCCAACATTGGGCCAAGTCAACAGCTCGGGATCGACCACGATGAGGCGGCCGACGCCCGCCTGCGCCAGCGCGCAGGCGATGGGCGCCCCGACCGAACCACACCCGATCACCGCGACAGTCGCACCGAGCAGCCGGCGCGTACGAGCATCTTGACTTCGGCCATGCACCCAATCGGCATCGGCGCGCTGCACGAGGGTCCTGACGATCGGAACCGGGCCGAAAAAGCGGCCGAGCAGCAACGGCTGGGGGGTATGGCCAGGCCGGAATCCCACCGAGAGGGGTTCGTCGGGCGCGCGCGGCCGGCCCTTGAGCCGCTTTGGGTTGAGCACCTTCACCCCGATCGATGCGGCGCCCCCGCGTCCAGTGGCTCCGAGGAGCGCCAGCACCTCGTCCGGCTCGCCTTTCGCGGCCTGCTCCAACACAGTCCTCGCCTCGCCAGCGGTTCGCTCCGCCAATCGATACAGATCGGCAGCCGTCTCCGGGTATTCAGCAGGAAGCAATGGCGCGTCGAGCCAGAGGAACGCGGCCGCTTCGGTCTTCACCGGAGTCTTGTCGCCAAAGCGGTGACACACCCATTTCGCAATCGCGCCCTGGTCCTCGCCGACGACTTCCAGACCCTTGTCGCGCCACACACGCACCACCCGCGAGGGCGGCTTGAGTGCGATCAGGCTGAACAGGTTTTCGCCTTGTGAATGCACTCGGTAACCCCAGTAGGTGACAAACTCCTCGCGGAAGTCGCGCTCGATGATGATGCCCTCCAGCAGTTCCTCGACCAGCCGGACCGAGCGGTTTAGTAGATCCATCGCGACCTCGGAGGGATCATCAGGATCCCACTCGGCCATGTTCGGCAACAGACACAGGATGCCGTCGCTTTCGACGTGTGGCCAGGTCATGGGCTCGGGATGGTCGACCAGCGCGGTCCTGACCGGCGTCGTCGGAAACTGCGCGCCGGCCACAAGGTCGATTCGGCGGGTTACTCCGTCGGAAAACACCACGCTGATCCTCCAAGCGGCGACGATCCAGTCACGGCCCGGATAGTCGCTGGAGATCGTCGCGCGGTCGAGGCGCTCGGGCGCCTGCCCCGCCTGCTCGCGCAGGGTCGTTTCGAGCAGGAGCGCCGCCCGTCGCCAATCGAGCGCGAGCAAGGCCTTAGGCATGACGGCCGCCGCCGGCACTGCTGATCGCGCCGGCCGCCGCCGCCGTCGCGCTTAACAGGGCGGCGGAGCTGACGACCGCGGGAGCCGCCAGGGACGCGCGCTGCTCCTCTTCCAGGCGCTCGCTGAAGAAAGTGGTAGCGAACACCTTATCCCAGCATTTGAGCGCCTTCTCGCGCGTGCAGTCGGCTTCGAAGAGCGGCTGAAGCGTGTTGATCGCCTCCGTCAGCTTCTCGCGGAAACAGCGCGCCTTGGCGTCGTCAGACCCACTGGTGATGGTGTCGCCCGGAGTCACCGGGTGGGCGACGACGAGGTTCCAGTTCAGCCGATCACGGATGGCGACCATAGTATCGTAGAGCGCGCGGTCCTCGCGGTCGTTCGCGCGAAACTTCTCGGTCGTCAGAATCGAGATGCCAAAGCCGCTGAGGATCGAGCCGCGCCAGCTGTAGCGGCTGCGGGCGTATTTCTTCAGGTCGCGATTAATACGGCGCAGCTCGATGCCGTCGGCCGATGCGGCGCGCTGGTCCTCGTACCAGTCCGACACATCGCGGGCGTCGGACCGTTTCCAGCCGCTGCTCGCCGCCAGCTCGTAATGCACCTCCTCCCCGAAGACAGTGTCAGTGACGACGCGGCGATAGACCGGCAGATCGACGTGGTAACCCTTCTCGTAGAAGACACGCACGCAGTTCGACCGCACCTCAGGCGCACGCTTGAACTTGCCGTCGTCGACCGCGTCGCGCACCATCCAGCGCGCCTGTAGAGACGTCATCTCGGCCCCGCGATCGCCGACCAGATCCTTCTTGTGGAAGTAGACTCCGTCGTCGATGTCATAGTCGTTGTCGGGGTCGCGGCACATCGTCTTCATTGCGTAGCTGCCCTGTTTGACGAACTCGATCGGCTTGGGCTTGCCGGCCTTATCCAAGCCGTTCCGCAGCCGCGTCCGGTTGGAGTCGCGGCGGTCGCGCATTGCATCCTGCTCGCTCTTGGGCAGGGTCACATCCTGGTCGTGGTACGCACGCACGTCTTTAGCGCAGTCGAACATCACCTATCCTTTCTGGTTGTCGGTCAAAGCTGGGCGCCAGACGGCGCCGGTGGCCGGCATCGCCGGCAGATCTTGCATGAGTTGACGAATCATGCGCCCGTCCGCGTTGTTCGAATCGTCGCAGGCGCTCTTGGTCAGATCGGCGTCGGTGTGCGCCTGGCCGACCAGCCGATCCATCGCCTCTGGCCGGGTGTCGTCGAGGGCGAGATACGGCATCATGCTTGCCGGCACCGGCTTGTTGGGAAAGCGCACGCGCCGAATCGAGCGGCCGCAGTTGCTAATGGCGTTCGTCAAAAGCCGCGCCATGTGGTCGAAGGCGAACTCCTGCGCCGAGATGCTGAGCGGCGCGACGTCAGCGCCGAGCGACCAGTCGAGCATGGAGCGGTGCGCGCTCTCTGCGTCGAGGTAATCGCCCTCGGGGCGCGGACACGTTCCGAGTGAATAGATCTCGATCGGACGGTCGGGCGGCGCCACCGTCAGGGCGTCGACGAGCCCAACCATGATCGGGTTATTGGCCCAAAGGCCTCCGTCGGCGAACACTTGCTTCGGCCCGCCCGGTGCGTTCGGATCATCGATGGCCGCTAGCGAGCGGTAGATGGGCGCGGCGCTCGTCGCCATGCAAACGTCGACCAGCGGATAGTGATCGTCACGCACCCCGCTCTTGGGCGTCTTCTTGAAGACCCAGGCCCGGTGCTCGCTCATCAGCACCGTCGGGATCGCGAGCGAGATGCCGCGGCCTGCGAACACTTCGAGCATCGTAATATCGTCAAGCACGCCTCGCAGCGCCTCGCGCAGCGCCTTGTCGCCCTCGCGTACGAAACGGCTGCCCTGGCTCGCACGGTAGATAGCGCTGCGCTTGCCCGCGATCCGGTGCGGGAAAATCTTGGGGCCGTGCTCGCGATAAAGCGCCACCACTTCTGTCATCGGCCGCCCGACGGCCAACGCGCAGCCGACAATTGCGCCGGTGCTGGTCCCGGTGATCAAGTCGAAGCCGCGTCCCAGATCGAGCGCCGATTCGCCCCGAATGCGGGCGAACTGATCAGTCAGGCGGGCGAGAAACGCCGCCGTATAGATGCCCCGCATCCCGCCGCCGTCTAGGCTGAGCACGCGATATGGCCGCTCGGCACTCTGATCTCGCTCACCTTCGGCCATCTGCGCGTTGTTTCCTCTCTGTCAACCCGTTGCCTCTTCCATGCAGCCTAGCCGAACCGCTTCGAAGCGGTCCGGTCCAGTCAGCCCTTCGGCGGGAAGGGGTCGTTGCCATAAGAATTGGCGTCCCGGATGCGACCGTCCGGACGGTGGATAATGACTTCGCCACGTTCGCGAACGGCGGTACCGCGCGCGGTCTGCGTCGCATCGGCCTGGGTGTTGTGGATCGAACCGACCCGAGCAGCGCCTTCGCGACGCGTCGCCCAGCCCGAACCATGGGGCACTACATGAATCCGCTTCGACATCCCGATTCCTTCGACTCGTCACGGGCACCGCACCCGAGCCTGAAGGATTGCCGAAGCAATCTGAGATGTCAACCAACAATCACAAACAATCGTTTGTAATAAGCACATCATGTTTGCGAGGTTGACATCATCGAGAACGGAGAGCAAACATGATTCATGGCAGGCGAAGCACTCTACAAGGCATTTGGCAGCGCGGTTTCAACCCGCAGGAAAGCGCTCGACCTCACCCAAGCGGAGCTGGCTGGTAAGGTGAACATGTCGCGCGCCTCGATCGCCAACATTGAAAGCGGCCGGCAGAACATCCTTTTGCATCACGTTTACGCGCTCGCCGCAGCACTCGATTTCACCAAGGTGGCTGAGCTGCTGCCGCCGATGCCGCAAAAGCCTTTAGGGGAGGGGCTGAAGATGATGCTTTCCAATCAGGCGCTGTCCAAGCAGACGCTTTCGCAAGACGCTGAAGCGCAAGTCGCGGACCTGATCACAACCGCGTTGCAACCCCGACGCGGTAAGGCCTGATTATGGCCGATGCCGATCCTGATTGGGCGCGCGCATCTGCTCGTTCGATCCTCCGGGAGTATGGCGTATCGGTGCCACCGGTTCCGGTCGAACGAATAATCAAGTCTCGCAAAATCGTCCTTCAGTATGCACCGCTCGATGAGGACCTCTCCGGCATGGCATATATCAAGGATGGCGTAGGCATCATCGGCGTGAACGCGCTCCACCATCCGAATCGACAGCGATTCTCTGCTGCCCACGAGCTGGCCCATCACATGCTCCATGCTCCTGTGATCAGCCAAGCCGTGCATGTCGATAAGGGGATCCGCGTTCTGTTCCGGAACGATGTTTCGGCTCTCGGGACCGAGCCTATGGAAATCGAGGCCAACGCCTTCGCCTCGGAGCTGTTAATCCCCGGCGATCTCCTAGCCGCCGCGTTGGAGGGGGGAGGAGTCGACCTTGAGGACGAGGCAGCGATCGAAGCGTTAGCGCGACGGTTCAGAGTTAGTCCGGCGGCAATGCGCTTTCGGCTAACTCGTTGGTAACGCGCCCATGACCTTCGTCTTCTTCGATACCGAAACGACGGGGCTCAAGCGCGGTTTCGATCAGATTCTCCATTTCGCGGCGGTTCGCACCGATGCGAATTTGAACGAGGTGGCACGCTTCGAAGCGCGCTCGCGCCTACAGCCACATGTGCTTCCCCATCCCTCGGCGATGCGCACCAACGGGCTGCCGATCGAATGGCTAACTGACACCAACCTGCCGTCGCACTACGCGATGGTAGGAGACATTCGGCGGACCCTCATATCTTGGAGTCCGGCAGTCTTCGTCGGCTTCAACTCCATCCGCTTTGATGAAGAGATGCTGCGTCACGCGCTCTTTCAGAGCCTGTATCCGGCCTATCTGACGAGCAACCATCGCAACTGCCGGGCTGACGCGCTCAGCCTGGTGATGGCCGCTGATGCCGTGTCGCCCGCGCAGCTTGTCGTGCCGGTCGGTGAGGAGGGGCGAAGGACATTTCGTTTGCAGCAGTTGGCGGCGGCGAATGGCGTCGTCCATGGCCGCGCGCACGACGCCATGTCGGACGTGCTTGCGACGGTCGAGCTATGTCGACTGGTCCTTCATCGGTCACCGGAGCTATGGCAGCGGTTCGTTCGCTTCTCGAACAAGGCTACCGTCTCGGATTTCGTCGATGCTGAAGATGGCTTTGTGCTGACCGAGTTCTATGGCGGGCAGGCTTACCACGCGCCAGTCGTCTGTATTGGTCTCGACCCCGACCAATCTAACGGCCGGCTTTGCCTCAACCTCAATCAAGATATCGGTCAGCTTGCTGCAATGAACGACGTCGAACTGAAGGCCCATCTGTCGCAGAAGCCCAGTCCCATCCGTCGCTTCAGGGTCAATTCAGCACCTACGCTGACCGCTTTCTTCGATGCTCCCGAACATATGTTGGATGGCGGCTTGATCGGCCACATCGAAGATCAGGCCCGGCGCGTAAAGGCGGACTCTTATCTACGTGCGCGGCTTGTCGCCGCTTACATCGCCGCCCGTGAGCCATATCCACTGTCGCCTCATCTCGAGGAGCGAATCTACAACGGCTTCCCAAGGCCGGATGACGAGGGGCGCATGAACGCCTTTCACGAAGCCTCATGGCCGGATCGTCTCGCTATCGTGCAAAGCTTCGAAGACGACCGCTTGCGGTGGTTTGGCTTGCGGCTGATATATTGCGAAGCCCGTGGAGTTCTTCCAGCGACGGTAAAGGCCGAGATCGAGCGTCGTTTGGCGGACCAATTGGCGGGAGATGGGTCCGGCTGTTTCACATACGAGCTTGCTTTAGCCGAAACGGATAAGCTGATGGGGGAAGGAGCAGACCACGATGGTCTTCTCTCTCGATACCGCATCTATTTGCAGCATCGCAGCGCTCGCGCAGCTGCGTTTAGGGCGCGAACAGTCCCTTGAGCATCCATGCCAGCGCCGATTTCTATCGCTTTGGGCGCGTTTAGATCTAGCGAGAGGAACAGGGCGGCCTCGGAGAGCGTGAGGCAGCAAAATGGTGACTGCATAAAGATGCCGTAAATCGATCCCTCCGACCGTCCGATTTGGGTCATGAGCGAGCGCCGCGCGAGGCCGCGTCGACGCGAGTTGCAGGGGCTCGATCCCGTTCTAATTTGTGCGATCGGTGCGCGCCTGAAGGACCTGTCGGCGGCCAGCGCCAACGGTGTGGTGATCGCAAGGCATGGCGTGCTGGTCTACGAGCAGTATTTCGCCGGTGCCGACCAGCGCTGGCCGGAACATAGTTGGGGCGAGCCCCTGCCGATCCTGCCGCACGACGCCGCGACCAAGCACGACATCTCATCGATCACGAATAGTGTGGTCGCCCTCCTGGTCGGCATCGCCCTCGACCGCGGCGCGCTGAAGAGCCTCGACACCACCGCGCTCGATTTCTTCCCCGAATGCGTCGATCTGCGCTCGCCAGATCGCGACCGTATCTCCTTGGCGGATCTACTGACGATGCGGGCGGGGCTGCGTTGGATTTATCAACCTTATCTCAGCTTCTGGCGCGAAAAGCGCCAAAAGATCCCCGAAAGTGCCGGGCGCCGCCATCATGCTGGCCGAGGAATACTGACCGGCACAGGTCGGCCCTCAAGCCTATGGCGACAGAGCTGAGCCTTCGTGGTAGCTTCCGGTTCTCATTTTGATTTTGGGGGCCTTCATGAAGCGTTTGGATGTTGAGCTTGAGAATTGCTACGGCTAGTCTGTGACCGCGTTTGTCGATGGGTGCAGTGGCGATTCCAAAGCGGTCGAACTTCTTGTGCAGCCGACCCATGCAGACTGCTCGAGATGATGAGGACGGAATGCACATCGAGCGCATCCAGATTGAAGAAGGCTTTCTGAACGGATTCGACGTATGGACCAAGCCTGGCCTGAATGTCGTGATCGGCGCGCGCGGGACCGGCAAAACCTCCCTGATCGAGCTCATCCGCTTCTGTCTCAATGTCGACGGCTACACGCCCGAGACAAGTCGCAGAAGCAAAGAGCATGCGCTGTCGGTACTCGGTTCGGGTCAGATCACTTTGACGCTCGTCGATGGGGACCGCCGAATCGTCGTGTCCCGCTCCACGAATGAGACCGCTCCACGCGCCTCCGGTCCCTTTGTGCCGCCGATCATCCTCTCACAGACGGAGATCGAGACGGTCGGCCTTCAGCCCGGCGGCCGCCTACGGTTGCTCGACGGCTTTCTCGGCGACCAGAGATTGATCGCTGCGGCCGAAGCGGAAGCTGTGGCTTCCGTGCGCTCCCTTACCGCCGAAACGGACACAATCCGCCAGGACATGGAGCGGCTCAACGCTCAAATCTCGCAACTGCCCAGCATCGAGGCCCAGCTAGAGCAGCTCGCCCCGCAAGAGCAGCAGCTCGCCAGTCTGTCTGCCAACGCCCAAGCGCGGACCGGCCAGCTCAGTGTGCTGAGCGGAAAGATTGCCGTGAGTGGTGTCGCCGGCGCCGCGATCCAGCGCTTTCATGCCGTCGTGTCGCGCTGGCGGGCTACCCTAGCGAGCGCGCAAAACATGGGCACGGGGGAAGTGTGGCCGGCCAATATCGGCGAGGATCCCCTGGCAGCGCTGCGGACGCGTGTGGCCAAAGCCCACCAGCATATCCTCTATGCGCTTCAGGAGCTCGCCGCGGTCGAGGCCGCCAGTGCCGAGATGGCAACTTCGGTGGACGCGGAGAAGATCGGGTTCGAGGATCAGGCTCGCCAACTGCGTCGGGACATCGAAGGTCTCCAATCCGGCGCGGGCGAAATTGTCCGTCGCGGTCAAACACTGCGCGAGCGGAAGGCTCAGCTCGAATCCCTGCGCGGCGTGCTGGCAACGCGCAGCGCCGCGATGTCGCAAGCGATCGCGCGGCGCTCGGCCGCGCTAGACACATTGGAGGCTATTCGGACGCAGCGCTTCGAAGAGCGCACCCGAGCGGCCGCCGGTCTCAACAAAATCTTGGGACCACGCATCCGCATCCGGGTGACGCGTGGCGGTCAGACCGACGCCTTTGCGACGGCATTGATTGAGGCGCTGCGGGGAAGCGGCCTGCGGTATAATGATCTCGTCGGCTCTTTGACCCAGCGCATCAGCCCGCGGGAGTTGCTCGAAGCTGTCGAGAGCGACGATTATGAGCTCGTCGCGACCCGCGGATTGATGTCGATCGACCGTGCCGCCAAAGCTGTGTTTGCACTCAAGGAGGCGGATCTCGGCGCAATCGCGACAGTGCCTGTCGAGGATTATGTCACCTTCTCCCTGCTCGATGGAGCCGACCACAAGGATATCGCCGACCTTTCGACGGGCCAACGATGCACCGTGATTCTCCCGCTGGTTCTCCGGCACGTCGACCGACTGCTGATCGTGGATCAACCTGAGGATCATATCGACAACGCCTTCATCGCAGACACCTTGATCAGGTCAATCCTCGCGCGTCCGACGACCGGCCAGTCCATCTTCTCGACCCACAACGCGAACATCCCCGTGCTGGGAAATGCAGACTTCGTGCTTCAGCTCGGCTCGGACGGGCGGCGCGGCTTCCCGCTGGTGGCTGCGCCGCTTTGCGCGCCCCAGGTTGTCCAGGCTATCACATCCGTCATGGAGGGGGGGGCCGATGCCTTTCGGCGTCGCGCCGCCTTCTACAACGCGCAACCGCCTCAATGACCAGGGAAGAGGCATTGGCGCACCTGACCGCATCGTCCGCGCACCTTCGTGGGCAAGCGGCGCGCGCGCTTGGCGTGGTTGGACGTCCCTCCGACCTGCAAAGGCTCCGCCTCGCGCAGAAGCTTGAGATGGTCTCGCACGTCAATTACGCGCTCCAGGACAGCATCAGGCGGCTTGCGCAGCAGCAGCAGCCGCAACTGCTAGCTCACGATGAGGGCGAAGTCATTTCCGACGATGTCCGGCGTCAGATCCGCGGGCAAGCGGTCGAGTGGATCAGTGGCTTTCTGCTCCATGAGATCGCGTCTCCCATCGGGCTCGTCCGCTTGGCCGCTAAGCGAGAGCTTGCCAATAGGTGGGATAGTTCGGAAACCAAGCGTCACCTGGAATCCGTTGGTCGCGTGTTCGAGGCGATCGAGACCCTCAAGAACGCGGCTGCTGTCCCGCGACCGCAGGAATTCGATCTGGCCTCCCTGATCGACGAATTAATCGGCGCCTATCCGGAGGACGTCACAGAATGGATCTCCATGATCGGGTCGCGTCCTTTTGTAATCAAGGGCGATCCCTCGTTGATCCGAATGGTGGTGGTCAACGGCTTGCGAAACGCAGTGGAGTCGCAGCAGACGGTTGGCCGTCCGCCTCAATCGCACGATGTCACGGTGAGCTGGGGGGAGACCGACGTTGATTATTGGGTCTCGGTGCTGGATCACGGCCTCGGCATCAATGGCCCAATCGAGACGGCCTTCGAGATCGGCAACTCAACCAAGAAGAATCACACCGGCTTCGGCCTCGCGATCGCACGACAGGCCGTTGAGACGATGATCGGCTCGCTAAACCTTGAGCCCGCCAAGGATGGCGGTGCGCTCTACACCAGCCGTTGGCGCAAATGACCGCGCACGTCCTCATCGTTGAAGATGATGAAGACTATATCGCCGAGCTGTCCGCAATCTTTGGCGGGTTGGCCGCGCCCAGCCGACTGACGGTTGCCCGCAACCGTGACGAGGCGCGTACCCTACTCGACAGCGAGTTCTATGATTTCGCCATTCTGGACCTGAAGATTCCGACCGGCAACGGCACGCTAGATCTGGACCCAGAACACGGCAAGTTCGTCTTTCATCATGCGCGCAAGGTAACGCCGGGCACGAAGCTGCTCGTGCTGACATCGTCGCCATCCGACGACTTCATCGCGGACCTGCTCACCCAAAAGCATGACTCGGACATCTGGGGCGAAGGCGCGAAGATCGATACGGTCGAATTCCTACGGAAGATCAATATCGATCGTGCGCCCATCACGATCGGCAAAGTCGTTGACGCGATCCATGCCCTGGATGGGATCGAGCTCGAGTTGCGCTCCGTTAATCTCAGTACGGGTGAAGATCGCCTCGTCCGCATCTTCGCCAGACGCTTCGGTGCCATGCGCTGTAGGGCCTCGAAGATAGGTGCCGGACGTTCTGGTGCCAAGACACTTCGCTTGCAACTGTTCGACGGCAGTGGCGCGCCGCTTCGCGAGGTGGTCGCCAAGCTCGGCTCGCTGGACCGCGTGCAAGACGAAGACAGGCGGTACGAAGCCAATGTCGTCTTGCTGAACGGCGCGGTCACGCCGCGCAAGATGTCAATGTTGGAGTTCGGAGCCGGGCCGACCGCAGGCCTCTTCTACCAGCTTGCTCAAGGTCATGATGAGTCGATGTTCGCGGTCATGGCCAAGGAAGACAAACGTGCTGCAAGTGCCGTCGCCGCTACGTCGGCGGCTCTCGCCGATTGGTCCGCCAGCAAAGCGGAAACGCGACGGACGGTCGCCAAAGTTAGGGCCTGCTGGGTTGAGGATGAGGCAGCCAAAGCGCTTCAGGCGAAATATGGGCTCGACTGGGCTGCAGAGTTCGAAGGGAAGCAGCTGCAGACGCGCTGGTGCTGCGTCCATGGCGATCTGCATGGCGAGAACATCCTCGTCGCAAATGGCAACAAGATCGTGATCATAGATTACGGCGACGTTGGGATGAGCGCGGCAAGCTATGACCCCGTCAGCCTGGAGCTAAGTGCGGTTCTTCAGCAGAACGACACTATCAGTACGGCCTGGCCGAACGAAGCGGCCTGTCGCAAGTGGCATGATCTCGATGCCTATCTGGCGGATTGCCCAATCCCGGGATTCATTCGGGCGTGCCGGGAGTGGTCGACGGCTGTGGCCGCAGGGCGGCGAGAGATCGCCGCCTCGGCGTACACCTATCTGCTGCGACAGCTCAAATATTCGGACACCGACAAGCAACGCATCCTAGCGTTACTCGAAGGAGTGCGCGCGTGTATGGCCTCGACCTGATCCTGTGTTCGGGGTCGCCTCTCTCCTTTAGCAAGTGAGGAAGACCTTTCGGATTGTCCCCGATGCCGGCGTCGAGCCCGCGGGCAGCTCGTTCTCAAGGTGGAGCCTGTCAAAAGCACGGTTCACGAAACCAAGGAGGCGCCGGGTCTGATCGAAGCTTTGGCCGATCTTCTGCTGGGAACTTGGCCGCAATACCCTCTGGGATGCAGTTGTCGAAGCAGCGAAGGTCCCATTAGGGTCAGAGTTTCGCGTTGCCGAACGGGGTGGTCGGGCCGCAGGCAGTCGATCAGTCTCGCTCAATACAGAGTAGACCACTTCGACAGTAGAGCGCGAGACATTTCGAATTACGCCGGTCGAACATCGTCCACGCGGGATCGCCCTCGGCCGTCATGAAGGACGCGACATAGAGACCGTTGTCGAGCGATAGCAAAATCTCTGGCAGGCGGCCGAACGTCGTAAGTCCGATGACCTCACGACCGACGAGGCGATCAAACATTGGAGCCCAGAGCTCCTCAGCGCTGAAGCTGCCGCATAAAACGGACCGCTCGTCCTCGATCCGCCAACTCCATTCGATCATTACTCCGATTTCGCCTTGAGGTGCGGCCGGACTTCCGTCACGGCGGCAACTTGGAGTCAGTTCGCCCAGTTCGAGGAACAGCGCCGAGCCGTATCCGCGCCAGACGTGCGCGACCGTCATCCCACGCGTCGCTGCTCGAAAATGTTCGATCCAATCGGTCATGGGGCAACTATCACGCAGATCGCTAAGTGCGCAAACCACCCAGAGCCGATGGGTAAGAGAGGCGAGTCATCTGGACGCACGCGCGCCGCCATTAGCTCATCGCGTGCGGAAGGCCGATGCGAGCGTTACGGTTTTCAGCCAGAGCCCAGTTGCTCGCGTGAATGCCGTTTAGGGATGGTTCACGCGATTTCCCGAGCGGGAAGGTCGCGTCACGTCCGGCCAAAAAGCGTGGAAGTCGGTGCGGCGCACTGAGCCCTCTATATGTTGCAAAGCTGATAGGCACAGCTTCATCGAAACGGCGACGGAGAGGGCCGAACGATAGAAGGGGCCGGCGAGGGAGGCTCGGGCCGGTGCTTGTCGAGGCGGGACTCGATGTTCTCTTTCGCCTCGCGCAATAGGGCGGCGTTTCCCTCAACGCCGGCGGCGAGATCGGCGATGTGCGGCGCAACTTCTTCCGTGGCGATCTTCGAGCGCACGCGCTCTCGCGCCTTTCGGCCAGGATCCATGGCGTCGGCGGGCCGCCGGTGAAACGTGCGCCCCTGTTCGATGAAGGAATCGATCGACCGCTCTCGCGTGCGCCGGCAGGCCTCGACGAGATCGAGAGCGAGCGACTTATAGGGTTTGGCGGCCATATCGGCGGCGATCCGCTTCCAGAGATCTTCCGACTCGATCGGCTTGGCGTCGCCGAGCGCGCGGCTGCGCCTCTCGGCCTCATGGACGGCCGCCTCGGAAATCATCGTCCAGGTCGTGCCCCTGGCCCGGCTTTCCGCGACATAGGCTTTGAAGGCGGTGATGCCGGCGCTGCCGCGCGGCAGGGCGTCGATATGCTCATCCGAAGTGACGCCTTGCGCCGCGTCGATCGTCAGCGCATGGCCGAAGCCGAGCATCAGCCGCTTGGTGACGGGATCGGTCAGACGGCGCCATTCGACCTCTCCGATCTGACCTTTGGCGTTCTGGAGCAGGAGGCCGCCGGCGGTCTTCCCGACCACTTTGACGACATGGCCGTTATAGCCGATCGGGCCTTCCTTGCCGTCGATCTTGGCCCAGGTGTAGCGGTAGAGGCGCAAATGGTCGCCGGTGGCGATCGGCAGGTCGAAGGCGTGCGGCTCCTTCGCGCCGCGCGGCGCGATCGCCTTGTGAACGGTCTCATCGGCGCCGATCTCGCCCCGCGCTTTGAGCCGCGTCCGGATCGCCATGCTGATGGCGGCCGCGTCCTCATTGGTCGGCGCGGAGATCGTGATTCCCCGCTTCGAGCCGGCGGCGTCGAGAATGTCCCGCCGGCTGACATAAAATTCAGCGATCTTTGCAGCCACCTGGTCGAAATCGCCGCCGACCAGCATGGCCGTTCCCTCGGCGCGCTTCATCGCGAGAGCGGACTCGGCCTCGGAGTCGCGGAACATGCCGGCGATCTGGCGGTCGCGCCGATCGACCTGACGGACGGCGGTGAGGAGTTCGGGTTGCGCCGATTTCGGCAGGGCGCGACGCAGGATTTCGATCGTGTCGCCAGCCTCGATCGCCTGCGCCTGCTCGCGGTCGCCCAGCGCCTTGATGGTCATGCCGGTCTGGGCCTGCAGCTCGAGCAGCCGCAGCATCGGCCGCGGCGCGATCTGGCTGATCTCGTCAATGACGAGGATTGTGTTGCGAGTGGGCATGAACTCGCCGGCCTCGACGGATTTCAGAAATGGCTCCAACGCGCGGGTCTGCAAGATGCCGGCGTCCTGCAGCGCGTCGGCCTGCCGCCATGCGGTCGAGACGCCGACGATCTCGCGGCCCGAGGCGTCGAAGCGCGTGTCGGCCTTCCAGGCGGCGACGAGAGGCCGCAGCAGCGTGGATTTGCCCGCGCCGGCGACGCCAGTGAGGAGCGACAGCGCGCCGCCCCGGCCGAGCGCATAGATCGCGGCCTTTTGCACGGCGCCATGCTCTGGTTCGCTGTCAAAATCGAGACCCGATGCCTCTATGGCGCGGCGGATGTCGCCGGCCGCCAGCGCGCCGGACGTGTCGAGCGCGGCGCGCGCGGCATGGTCGCGGAGGCTCTCCTCGACGCGGATCTGTGCGGAATTGGTGACGCGGAGCACCTGCCGCGGCTCGTCCTCGGGATTCTCGCGCTTCGCCCAGGCGGCGACCAGATCGACGTGCTCGCCGTGAAGATCTATCCCCTTGCGCTCGATCAGCTCGACAACCCGGTCGATATCCTTGACGCCGCCGGCGACGCCCACCCCGATCAAGCCGCGGGCGGCGTGGATGCGAAGACGATCATGGTCGATGACGGCGGCCGTGTGGAACTCCTCGGCGAGATGTTTCGCCGCGAAGGCGTAGGCCTGCTCGAAGCGCTCCTCATTCGTCAGCGCGGCGATCTTCGCGTCCTCCATGACGGTCGAGTGTTCCCAGCCCATCGCCTCGGCCTGGTCGCGCCAGATTTTATGATCGGTCTTTTCGCCATGCTTGGCGAGGCGCGCGGCCGCCGCCGCCTCACGGAGGATTTCGGCTTTCTTTTCCGCGGAGATGTCGTCCCAGTCGAGCCCTTGGCCGGCCGCGAAGGCCTTGGCGTTGCGCAGGACCTGATGGGTGCTCTTGCTGAAGGCCTCATTGGCGAATTGCGGAATCGCGAGGATGACGGCGGCTTGCTCCTTATCGTCATAGGCGACGCGAATACCGAGCATGCGCAGCTCATCGGCGAGGACGGCCTGGGCGAATGCGCCGAACTCGTGGACGCGGGCGTGGAGGCGCTGGGTGTCGAGCGATCCGATATGGCCTTCGCCGGTGACGACCAGATTGAACAGCGCATTGTGGATGTGATCGTGGGGATCGCCGGCGATCGGCGCTTCGAGGAGGTAGGTCGCTCCCTCGCGGCCGTCCTGGACCGGCAGGGTCGGACGGGCGATATAATGCTTGAAGCTCACCCACCCGACCGCGCCGGGATCGGCGCCGCTCTCCCCCGCGCGCCCGCGCCGCGCCCAGCCGATCTCGCGGGCGACATAGCGCATCGCCGCGTCATTGGCGCGATAGATGGCGTTGCGGATGGCGGAGGCCTCCGCTGGATCCTGCGCGAATTCGGCGGCGAGCGTCACGGATTTGTGGGGCGAGAAGGTGAAGTCGTAACCGCTGATTTCTCGCTTGTGCTTCGACCAAGCCTCTCCCGTGTCGGCGCGCTTCCCCTCGAAGAGCCGGTCGAGCTCCTCGTCCTTGGGCGCATGGTGAGAATTGATGCCGAGCGCGCGGGCGACCGAGAGCGGCATGTCCGCTCGCCACGCCGGCCCGGCGTCGCGGCCGGTGTAGTAGCTGGTGAGGCGCGAGCCGGGCTCCAGCTGCTGCTGGCCGAGGGCCTCGGTCGCCTGCTCTTGCGGCGGCGGGCCGAGCCTCGCCTCCGTGAAATACATGCGGACGAGCTTGCCGTCGGACGCTGCGGCGAACTTGCGGAAAGTGATCATCGCTCAGGCCTTGGCGAGGGAAGAAAAGCGCTTTTCCAGGGCTTCGACGGTCTTGTCCGGGAGGCTTTGCTGCATGTCGACGAGGAGCTCGACGGTCTTGCGCGAGAGGATGAGCTGCTCGCGGTTCTGCGCGATCAGATGGGCGAGCAAATCGCTCAAGGTCGGCTCGCCGGCGTCGTCCTTGGGCGTGAGGAGGGCGATGATCTCGTCGAGGCGGGCGATGGTGATGCGGATCTGCTCGTTCTGAAGGCCGACCGCTTCGACGATCTGGTGGGCTTCCTGCTCGACGCGAGCGAGCCCTTCTTTCAATTCCTCGGACATGATTGCGCCTCCGCCACGAGCGCGAAGGGTCGTCGGAGTCCGCGCGAATGAAAACGATCGGCTCCGAAAGATTCGGGGCGGCGTCCGGCGCCGGCGGCGCGCGGCCCGTGACATCAGCTGTCATGGGCGCTCACACCACGCCGCGCCGGGGGCCGCTCTACGGAGAATCATCGGCGGCCGGGGATGCTCCCGACGCCGCCACGGCCGATTTGAGATGTGGCGCCGCTTTGAACACGACGACCCGACGCGACGAGATGAGAGCGGCGGCGCCGGTTTTCGGATTGCGGCCCGGGCGAGCGTTCTTGGAGCGGATGCGAAAAGTGCCGAAGCCGCGGAGCTTTACGTCTTCTCCGCTGGTCAGGGCGGACAGCATTTCCTCGAGTGCGCAATCGAGCAGGGCTTTTGCGTCCGCGCGGGAGAGACCGGGGATGCGGGCGTAAATGGCGTGCGCGAGGTCGTCGCGCGTCACCGTGCTCCTGGAAACAGCTGCGTCCAAAATCCCATCCGGCTTTCCGCCGTTCCCTCGAAAACACACCGCGTCGCCCGCAGGGCGAACCGAATCAAATTGCGGCTGGTGAATGTCTAACCCGCAGGTAGGGGGCGGACCAGCGCCGCCCGAGCTTGGTATTTGGTCACTGCGGTTTTTCGTTGGCAATCCCAGCGGGGAGCCGGCTGCTCGCATGCAGGCTCTATGGCGAGGATGCGCCAGAATTTCACATTCGGCCGAGACGCCGATGAACGATCAGAGCGCGCGCCGCCGGCTCGACCGCCTTCCGGGCTTGACTCGACTTGCGGCATGTTCTCTTTATGTTCGCATGAGCGAGCGGCGCATCCCGGAGAACACCAGCGGCTACGCCAGATGGCTGGCGGATCAAATCGCGAAGCGGACCAGCGGCATCCGCCTGAGCCCGACAACCTCGCTCTTCGTCGGCATGGCGCTCGAGGGCTATGCGGATTGGCTCGATCGCACGGAGGCGAAGACGCTTCCTTTTGTCGTGACGGCGATCGAGCCGGCCGACACGGGCGCCAGCGAGGTCGTGGCTGCGGCGCTCAATCTGCACGTCGCCACAGCCGCCTATACGGCGGCGATTATGACGCGGCCCGGCGCTCGCATCATGCTGCGTCACGGGACGAGGGTCGTTTCGGTTTCAGACAAACAATCAACGGGCGACGCCGCGCCTGATGCCGATCGGCAGACACAAGCGCACCCGGAATAGACGCCTCTCGAGTAAGTGCGTTCAAAGCCCGATCGCGCCGATCGGCTCGGCTTCTCGCCATAATTTACGGGAGCCCTTCGGAGGTCAGGCGTCGACCTCGGCCACTATTGGAGCCGTCAGGCTGGCGTCGTCATCGCCGGCGCCCGAGCGATTGACTCGGTTCGAGACCACCCATTCGCGCAGAGCGTCAGTCGGGGGCGGCCGCAAAAGGGCGCCCGGCTCCGCGCCGGTCAGCCATGCATCGAAGTCCGGCGGCGCTAGCAGGACCGGCATTCGATCGTGAAACCGTGACATCCATTCATTGGCGGCGCCGACGACGATCGTCGCCGAGAGGAGCGGCTCCGTCGTTTCAGGGTCGCGCCAGCTCTCCCACAGGCCTGCGAAGGCCAGCGGCTCCCCGGCCGGCGAAGAGAAATAATGGGGGGTTTTCGCGCCGGCTTTCCCAGTCCATTCGTAGAATCCGGACGCCACAACGATGCACCGCCGCGACTTGAAGGCGGAGCGGAACATCGGCTTTTCGGCGACGCTCTCGGCGCGCGCATTGAATGTCGAAGGGAGCTCCTTCAGCGGCTTCTTCCACCACGACGGGACGAGCCCCCAACGCATCGGGAGAATTTCTCGGCCCGCCTCGCCAGATCGCACGACGTCGATCGTTGTGGTGGGCGCGATATTGTAACGGGGTCGCAGGTTCCGCGGCGGCCCGATCACGCTCAGAAAAGCATGCACTTCCGCCCAGGTATAGGATTGGGTGAACCGCCCGCACATGGACGCAGGATACGCTACGCTCGGCGCGAACGGAAGCCGAGTCGCCGCAGCGGGTTCCCCCATGATCTTTCGCCGGACAGTCCAAGCATCTGCATCTCGGCGTTGTGGTCGGGCGTTTAGAAGATGTCCTTGTTGATCTGAGTTTTTTTCAGGTTTCCCGCGAGGGTGTCTGCGAGATCCACGGCGCCTCCGCCATATCCGTTTGCGCCGACCGTGAACTGCATGGCTGCCGTTTCAAAGCAGAGGGTCTCACGCCCGAAGAGTCGCGCGCCTCCTCTCCAGATGCTTCCCGTCGCGACTCTCAACTTGTAGACGCCAGGGTCCAGCCTCGTCTCCGCACGTCTTCCAGGGCCGATGAACAGCAGGGCGATCTGCCGGTTCGGGCCTTCTTCCACCACCTTGATCGCGAAGGATTTGTTTCCCGACGGGCTCGCGATGGTGAGCGGGTTCATGGCCGTGCGTGATGCAGTCGTCCATTGCACGCCTTCCCGTATCGGGACCGGAGGCGACGTGTCCGGGACGAGGAAATCATAGGCCGCCTGGAACAGGCCCGCCTTGACGCAGACGGCGAGCACAAATGTGATCGCCAAGGCGATGTTGGCCCGCGCGACGTTCCGATCGATGAGAATGGGCGGCCCGGGTCTCTGGCGCCGCCCCTCCCATGGATCCGCGTCGCGCGACCTGTCCGTCCAAGGCTGCTTCGACGCCTCGGCAGGAGGAGAGTCATCGAGCTTCGGCGTCCGTTTTCGTGGCTCGAAATTCGGCCTTGGACGGTTGGCCGGCATTCCTCCCCATGGATCGAATCTGTCGCCCACGGCTCTCCTCCTCGTCCGCTCGAGAGGATATTTCTTGCTATGCGTTTCCTATCAGGCGTTGCCCATCGGCTTCCCCGGGGCTCGGCGCGGATTTCTCGGGTCGTCGCCAGCGCCGTCCTTGCGTTGTGCGAGCTTCGTGTAAATCTCGATGAATCGGTCGGCCTGTATCGCAGCGCGCGTTATGGCGTCGTCGAGGGCGCGCACAGGGTGCTCCCCGCACGGGTCGATGCCGAATTCGAGGAACTCCTCATACGCCATCCACAGCGCTTGGACCGTTTTGAGAGAGTGGCAGAGCGCGAGAACATTCATCTGGTCGGCTTCGTAAATCACATGATTGTAATCGGATCGATAGTAATGGTGTTTCCCATCGGGCAAGATGCTCAGAATGTATCTTCCTACATTGCTTTTAGGGATATGGATCCAATCCTCGGAATTCTGGTTGCTATTCTGATCTTCTGCTTGCTTCGGCTCCAGAGACCGGCGCGAGAAGGCGAGGAAATGCAACGCGGCTTCCGTGATGGCGCGTCGCATCAACCGATCCTCGCCTGCCTCGACCTCGATCGTGGTGATATCGGAATAGTCGAGGCGGCGGGCGGCGGCGGTTTCCGAAATGCCCAACGCTTCGCAGCATTCGGTCAGGAAGAATGGGTGCCTACGGCTCGACGTGTAGGGAATGTTTTTGCCGAACAACGCCCTGAGAAGGTCATCCGGATTGAGGTGGCCCTCTCGATAGATTTTAAAGAGGCGGTCGCGCGCATCACGCTCGGCTTCGGGGTCGGTCGCGTCTTGTGAATCGGCCGCCTCGGCGCCGATCACACGCTGGAGACTAAGCTCGGTCTCCATGGCGGTGAACGCGTCTATATACGTGATCTTCCACAGTAAAGCCTCGTCCCCGGTGAAGCCCATCGCGAGGAGGGAGAAGGCGTTACGGTCCAATTCGAAATAGCGATCTTCGCGGTTTCGGACGGTTTGATGACCATCCCGCTTCTCGATGAAGCCCATGGCGCAATTTTGAGCCATGGACCCATCGAGGCGGGCCATACGGGCTCGTAGCCGATCGATGTCGCGGAGGACGTTTTTGTGATCCTTCCCGAACGTCTTCGCGACCTGGCGGCTGTCGGCGAGGACTCTTCCCTCGGCGACAGAGACGAGGATTTCGACGGGCAGATTCGTCGCGGGAGCGTCGGCATCGTGGTTTTGATGATCTGACATTTTCCACCTCGCATTGAAATCACAGCTGTTTTCCGAACAGCCGCGCTGCGCCTGGGGCTTTGCCCGGGCGCCACGAGAATCAGCTTGCGAGTGATGTGTGCGAATATGAAGCGCTGCGGCGGCCGGAAATTCGGGCCGAAAAAAAAATTCATCGGCCCGCGCCGCGCGCTCCTGTTTCTGCGCCAGCGGCCCCTTCTAATTCAACTTTTGCGTAAATCGATGCGCGTCAGCGCGCCTTGCGTGTGATGTTCGCCGGTTAGGCTCTGAGCGCCCCGGAGGGGCGTCCGGCACCAACGGTGCAATGGTCCATAATGGTTGTTTTTGTGGTGTCTTGGCGGTGCCTTTTATGTGCCTTGGATGTGCTTTGCGAGGGCGGATGTGCCCGCGAGGTGCCGCCGTCGTGTCTCGAAGTTCGTTGTACGTTCGTCATTGGCGCGTCGCGCTAGCAGCGGGCTCGAGAGCCGCTCTCTACCGCCGCTGCCGGCCCGAATCGGTCTTCGAATTCGCGCGGGCTCGGTTTCTCATTCGCATGCGGCCCGTAGGCTCGCACGCTTTGCGTGCGCAGCGCAACCGTTCGAGAGGAAAACGCGAATGAGCAAGGAAAACCGAAATCGACCCTTCGAGGGTGAAGCGCTCGAAGACCTCGGGCGACCGTTCGGACGGCAAGGCGACATTTATCGCTGGCTGCGCGCCAATTTCGATTTCGTCGAGAACTGGCGGATTCGACTGAGTCCGACCTGGGACACGATCGCGGCGAAGATTTCGAAAGCGGGCGTCGTGAACCGGAATGGAAAGGGACCAACGGGACGACTGGTGCGGCGAATTTGGCAGCGTGTGTGTCGCGACGTGGCGGCCGAACGAGAACGCGAAGCGGCCGAGCAGGCGGCGCGGGACGCGCTGGCCGAGCGCCGGCGCAACTATCCCTCGCGGCAGCCGGCGGCGGGGCCGTCGTTGGTGGAGGCAACGGGGCGGGCGCTCACGCCCGTGGGCGCGGCTAAGACGGCGGTGGCGACGACGGCGGCGGCGGCGGATAAGGAGAAGGAGAAGGAGATCGAGGAAAAGAAGAAGGCGGCGAGGCGGAAACTGGAATGCTTGTCGGGGCTGAGGCCGATGTCGGAATTTTTGGAGGGTTGACAGCTTCAGATACGCGCAGGGTCGCGCGACGCTCGTTTCGAGCGATGGGGCGGGAAGAGCCGCTCCGTCGCGATAGGCGGAAAGGGAATTGCAATGACCCTGTTGGATATGGAGACGACCTCGCCCGGCGAGGATCGACAGCTTGTATTGGCGGTTCGACATGGACGTGGGCGGACGGGCGGGAGCACGTTCGCGGATTATCTGATTCAGCGAACGCGCCGCGAGGGGCGGGAGATCATCGTCGGGGACGGCGATCGTCGGAACGCGACCTTGGCGGGGTTCTATCCGCCAGGAACGGAGGGCGGGGCGCATCAACCGCCGAGCGATCAGACGCCCGATGTGAAGGACTGGATCGGCCATCTGGTCGGCAAGATGGTGGAGGAGCGAAGGTCGCTGATTTTCGATTTGGGCGGGGGCGATCAGGCGCTGGCGGAGTTCTGCCGGGAGCTGTCGCTCTCGGAATTTTGCGCGTCGGTCGGCGTCGCGCCGCTGTCCATTTATATGACGGGGCCGGAGGTCGAGGACTTCGAGCATATCGTGACGATACATCGGTCGAAGGTGTTCGAGACGGAACGCTCGATGCTGGTGTTCAACGAGAGCCTCGTGCGGGCTGGCAAGACGCCGCAGGGCGCGTTCGACGCAATAATGGAACGGCCGGAAATCCTGGAGCTGATAGAGACGGGCACGGAAATCGTGGTCATGCCGCGCATCATTCACATCGCGGAAGTCCGCAAGGCTGGGCTCGGCTTTTACGAGGCTGTGGAGGGCAAGCCGGGTCGAGACGGGAAGCCGCTCGATCCGCTGAAGCGGTTTTCGATCAAGACGTGGCTGGATCGGATGGAAGGCCAACTGTCGTCCGGCAAATTTCGGGAGTGGCTGCCATGACCCCGAAGGAAACGGGAAATCCGATCGAGAGCGTGGCCGAGGATGTGCGAATTTCGGCGCGGCAGGCGGAAGCGGCGGCGGCGGCGGAGGGGATCGAGCCGAATGGTCCTCTCGGCGGCTTCGTTGGCGCGTTCAAGTGGGCGCTTTTGAAGCTGGCGGATCTGGTCGAGCGGTTCGACGTGTCATTGTCGGGAAAGATGGAGGCGCAGCAACAGCAGATTGTCGCGCTTCACGAGCTCGGCGAGACGGAGATCGAGCGATTGCGTGAGGCGACGCGCCTTGCGGCGCTGACGATCCGGCAGGCGGAAGTGGTTCAGGAGACGATCGTCACCAATGTCTGCAAGGACTTGGTGAAAAATCTGGTGAGCGAGTCGAAGCAGTGGCTGGTGCTGGCGGAGGATAATATCACCCGTCGGCGCACGCGCATTTTCGCGATGAAGATGAGCGCGGCGGCGCTGGCGCTGCTGAGTGTGAGCTTTTGGTCCGGCTATCAGATTCGCGTGTTGCAGGACGAGCCGGCGCTGCAATCGCTGGCGCGTTGCGCGAAGACGCCGATGCGGGTGGCGATACAGGGTCAGCCGACGGGCGACTGGGTGTGCAAGCTGGAGACGCTGGCTCCGCGGGA
>NZ_BGJX01000014.1 GCF_009811655.1 Methylosinus sp. Ce-a6
TAAGGAGGCGTAAGGAGCAAGAAAGGCGAAACGGCAAAATGGTCGGGAACCTCGGACGGAACATTCCGATGCCTCAGTGCGCGCCGCAGCGCGTCATCCTGATGGGAATCCGTTCGGCGAAACCCCTTTGGGCCAGCGGTCATGCGCCGCGCGAACAGGCCGGATACATGACCGCTCCCAGCCGAGCCCAAACGCCGATCTTTTTTCTTGCGCAACGGGGGCCGTCCATACAGAGGCGCTTTTTGCGGCACGCAAAAAGCCTCGAAGGATGATCCAGGGCGCGCTTCGACCCTTCGAGACGCCGGCTTCGCCGGCTCCTCAAAGTGAGGGCGCTGTTTTGTTTTCGTCGCCGACAATGGACGCGAAGATCGCCCGCGTCGCGCGCTGCGTCTCCGCGATATGCGCTTCGAGCCGCGCGAGATCGGCCGCCTCGCCGCCGCGCAGCAGCAGCTCGACGAGTCCGCGCGGCGCCTGCGCCGGCTCGAAGTCGTTGTCGATGGAAAGCCGCAGCAATTGCGTGAGGCTCTGATAGAGGCGCGACGCTTCGATCAGAGCCGCCGCTTCATTGGGATCCATGAGGCCGAGCTCTGCGAGGCGCTCGAGCGCCGTCGCCGTCGTCGTCGAAAGACAGTCCGAATGTCGGCTCGCATGGCGAAGCTGCAAATATTGCGCGACGAACTCCACATCGATGAGCCCGCCCGGCGCCTGCTTCAGATCCCATAGGCTCTTCGCCGGCTTCTCGCGCGCGAGGCGCCGGCGCATGTCGGCGACGTCATGGCGCAATCTCGCTTCGTCGCGCGGGCGCGTCAGCGCGGCGCGGATCGCGGCTTCGACGATTCCCGCGAAATCGCGCGCGCCGGCGACGACGCGCGCGCGCGTCAGCGCCATATGCTCCCAGGTCCAGGCCTCATGCGCGTGATAATCCTCGAAGGCTCGAAGGCTCACCGCGAGCGGCCCCTTGCTTCCCGAAGGCCGCAGGCGGAAATCCACCTCATAGAGCAGCCCCTGCGCCATTGGCGCGGAGAGCGCGGCGATGAGCCGCTGCGTCAGCCGCGCATAATAGGCCGGCGCCGCGAGCGGGCGCTCGCCATCCGACTCGGCGTGCGGATCGGCGTCATAGAGCAGCATGAGATCGAGATCGGAAGCGGCGGTCATCTCGCGTCCGCCGAGCTTGCCCAGCGCGACGACGGCCGCGCGGCCGCCCTCGATGCGCCCATGCGCGCGAGCGAACTCCGCCTCGACGCGCGGCAGCAGAGCGGCGATGACGCATTGGGCGAGCCGCGCATAGGCGAGTCCCGCCTCCGCCACCGAGAGCGCCCCGGTCAATATGCGCACGCCGACGAGAAATTTCTGCTCCTGGCCGAAGATGCGCGCGGCGTCGAGCGCTTCCTCATAGCCGCGCGCATCAGCGAGGCTTCGCTCGATCGACGCGGCGAGCTCCGTTTCATCGGGCAGATGCGCGAAGAAGGCCGGCTCCAGCACGGCGTCGAGCACGCGCGGGCGCCGCGAGATGGTGGCGGCGAGCTTGGGCGCCGCGCCGAGGACCGCCGTCAGCAGATCGAGCAGCCGCGGATTGGCGACGAGCATGGCGAAGAGCTGCACGCCGGCGGGGAGGCCGGCGAGCAGCCTGTCGAAGGCGAGAAAGGCCTGGTCGGCGTTCTGCGTCGAAGCGAGCGCCTCGAGCAGCGCCGGCGTCAGCTCGGTGAGGCGCTCGCGCGCCTTGGTGGAGCGCGTCGCCCCATAGCGGCCGAAATGCCAGCCGCGTATCGTCTCCGTCACCGTCTTGTGATGCGCGAAGCCGAGGCGAGACAGAGTTTCGAGCGTGCCGGGATCGTCCTCGCCGCCGGTGAAGACGAGATTGCCGGTCTGCGACGAAAGCTGCGGCGCGCTCTCGAACAGGCGCGAATAGTGGCTCTGCACCTTTTCCAGATGCGCGACCAGCGCGCCGGCAAATTCCTCGAGCGTCGCGAAGCCCATCATGCGCGCGATGCGCAACGCCTCCGCCTCGTCGCGCGGCAGAACATGCGTCTGCTTGTCGGCGACCATTTGGACGCGGTGCTCGACGTCGCGCAGGAAGAGATAGGCGCGCCGAAGATCATCGCGCGCGCGCGGCTCGATCCAGCCGCTCGTCACGAGCGCGTCGAGCGTCTCCAATGTCGCGCGGCCGCGCAGCGCGGGATTGCGCCCGCCGGTGATGAGCTGCTGCGTCTGCGCGAAAAATTCGATCTCGCGAATGCCGCCGCGGCCGAGCTTGAGATCATGGCCGAGCGCGGCGATCTCGCCATGGCCCTTGAAGGCGTGAATCTGCCGCTTGATCGAATGCACGTCGGCGATGGCGGCGAAATCGAAATTCCTGCGCCAGACGAAGGGCGCGAGCTCTTTCAGAAAGGCTTCGCCGGCCAGAATGTCGCCGGCCGCCGCGCGCGCCTTGATGAAGGCGGCGCGCTCCCAATTCTGGCCCATGCTCTCGTAATAGGAGAAGGCCGCCTCGAGCGGAATGGCGATGGGCGTGGCGCCGGGATCGGGACGCAGGCGCAGATCGACGCGGAACACATAGCCGTCCGGCGTGATCTCGGAGAGGATGCGGACGACGCGCTTCGTCATCTTGACGAAGAGATCGACGTCCTCGCTCGGCTGCGCGACACGCGCGCGTGAGCGATCGAAGAGGACGATGAGGTCTATGTCGGAGGAATAGTTGAGCTCGAAGGCGCCTTCCTTGCCCATGGCGAGGAAAATCCAGCCGCAGCCGCGCTCGGGGCTGCGCTGATCATAGAGCTCGAGCTTGCCGGCCGCCGCGGCCTCGCGCAGCGTGAAGGCGATGGCGGCGGAGAGCGCGGCGTCGGCGAGGCGCGTCAGCGCGGCGGTGGCTTCGAGCGTCTCCCAGGCCTTGGAGAGATCGGCGAGCGCGACGATGAGCGCGCCCTCCTGCTTGGCGCGCCGCAGCGCGCGCATCAGCTCCGCCTCGTCGGCGACGCCCTTTGCCGCGCCCTGCGTCGCCGCGACGAGACCGGCGAGGCTCGCGTCCGGATCGGCCTCGAGCAGGCGCGCCAGCCGGGCGGGATCGCGCGCGGAGAGCTCGGTGAGATAGGGCGAGGAGCCGAGGACGCCGATCAGCAGCGCTCGGGCGTTCTCATGCACGGCGACAACCGCCGCGAGCGCGCCCGACGCGTCCCGCTCCAGCACGCGCGCGAGCGCGGCCTCGGCCTGCGTGGAATCGATCGGCTCGATGAGGCGGCGGGCGCGGGAGAGGAGGGAGGGGGCGGGACCAGTCTGCATCATCGATCTCTTCGACTTTTCATCGCGCGAGTCACCCGCGAGGCGCTGACTTGCCGCGCGGACTTGATCGAACAGGCGCGGCGGCAGAAAGCCGTAATCATAGCGGTCCGAATTGGGCCGCTTGCGGAGATCATAGCCCGGCCAGAGAAACTCGTTGCCTTCGCTGACGATGATCCAGGACCGCTCATCGTCGAGGCCGAGATGACGTTTGACCGCGGCTGGAGTTTCGACTGCGCTGCGGGGATCACGCGGCGCGCTATGGGTGATGGGCAGAACGGTGACGATGGTCGCATCGCCGGCTCGCTCGACGACGAGCACGATCACGCTCGGACGGCTTTTCACGCCTTCGTCGCGGCCGGCTTCATATTCGGATAACCAGAGATAGGAATAGGAGATGACGAGGCCGGGCTCGGGCGTCGGGATCGGCACGGCCCGGCGTCAGTCGCGGTCGAGCAAGTCATCGAGATGGCGGTGGCGCGCGTCCATCTGCGAGCGCGAGACGGCCTCGGCTGCTTCATCGCAAAGGTCTTCGGTCGCAAAAGCGCGACGGCGCGCTTTGAAGCGCAGAAATTCCTCGTATTCGTCAGGCCGCACGAAATAGCCGGTGACTTGGCCATGGCTCGTCACCGCCACCGCCTCGCGCTGCGCGAGCATGCGATAGCGCCCGAAATTGCGGGTAAATTCGGAGGCGGGCACGGATTCGGACATAACGGGCAAACCCTGTCGTTCGAGCGCAAATTACGTGAAAATCGCAAAACACGCAAAATATGATGCGCCCTTCGAGAAAGACGAGCCGTCATCCGTGAAAATCGATCAATTCCAGCTCCGTCAGCAGGAAATCGAGCTTCTGATCGTGCGGCTCGGTCGGCACGGCGTCCGTCTCCTGGCAGGCGTAGGCGACGCCGACGGCGACGATGCGATTCTTGGCGCGTAGCTGCGAGAGCGTCGCGTCATAGATGCCGCCGCCATAACCGAGCCGATAGCCCCTTCGGTCGAAGGCGGCGAGCGGCGAGAAGACGATGTCGGGATCGAAGGCGGGCTGCGTCTCGGCCGGCTCGGAGAGGCCGAAGGGCCCCTTCATCAGATCGTCGCCGGGCGAGAAGGCGCGAAAGGTCAGCGGGCGCTTCACCGCCGTCATCACCGGCAGAACGGTGGCGATCTTCGCCGCGGCCAGCGCCTCGAGCAGCGGGCGCGTGTTGAGCTCGCTGCGGATCGGCCAATAGACCGAGACCACCTCGCCGGTCTCGGCGGCGCGCGGCGCGAATCGCCGCACCAGCGCCAGCGCGCGCTCGACGACGGCGAGCGAGGCGGCATGGGCTTCGTCATGGGTGACGAGATCGCGGCGGGAGAGCGTCCGCCGGCGCAGCTCGGTCTTGGCGTCGACGGTCATTCTTCGAAGCGTCCGATATGTTGAAGCGCGGGCCGCGTGAGCCGTGGGACATCGATCCCGGGAACCTACAACGTAGGTGGGCGCCGTAGTGACCGAGCCCACGGGCAAGGCCAGGGACAGCTCCCTTGGAGATCGATAAGGCCCCGGGGAATTAAAGTCCGACACGCACCCCGCAGCGCCGCGTCGGTGAATGTAATCCCGCGCGGGCGGGAACGCCAGAGGCGGCGCGGCGATGCTTGCGCGTCTGTATCTTTTTTGATACAAAATTCCATTCGATGACTGAAGGTTTCCAGCCGATTCCTCTCCGCTTCTGGCGCACGATCGCCGGTCGAGAGCCGGTGCGCGATTGGCTGAATGAATTGCCGCTCGAGGACCGCCGCGCCATTGGGCGCGACATGATGAAAGTTCAGATCGGCTGGCCGGTCGGCCTGCCCTTGTGCCGAGCGCTGAGCGGAGGACTTTGGGAAGTCCGCTCGTCTCTTCCGAGCAAACGGGAGGCCCGCGTGCTCTTCGGCTTTCACGAGGGCGAATTGATCGCGCTCCATGCGTTCATCAAGAAGACACAACGCACGCCGGCGGATGGGCTGACGCTCGCGCGACAAAGGCTGAAAGAGGTCGCATCATGGTGACGAAAAAGAAAAGTCCCCCGGCGAGCGCCGGAGAAAATCCTCACATCGGCTCGACTTTCGAGAGCTGGCTGGACGAGCAGGGCATTCGCGAGGAGGTCACTGCCGCCGCGATCAAGGAGGTGATCGCCGCGCAGCTCGCCGCCGAGATGAAGAAGAAGGGAATCACCAAAGCGCGGATGGCCGAGATGATGGAGACGAGCCGGGCTCAGATCGACCGGCTGCTCGACCCGAGGAACAACAGCGCGACGCTCGAAACCCTCGTGCGGGCCGCGAAAGTCGTCGGCCGACGATTGCGCTTCGAATTGGTGTGAGCACGCCTCACGCGTGCGCGAACGGCCGCCGCGTCTCGCGATAGGGCCGGCGCGAGCCTTCGCCCCAGCGCGCCATACGTTCGATGCGGGTCAGCGTGAACAGGCCGAAGGGCGGCAGCACGCGCCGCTCGGTCAGCCGCATGTCGCGGCGCTGGTCGATCCAGTCGCCGATGATCGACCAGGGGAATTGCGGCCGCCAGCCGAGCGTCGCGGAAAAGCTCTCGCCGATGAGCCCCTCGAGCGCCGACATGGGCCAGTCCTGCGAGCTCACATGATTGACGAGCACGATCTCGCCGCCCGGCCGCAGGACGCGGGCGAGCTCGTCCAGCGTCTCCTCCGGATCGGGCACGACCGTCAGAAGATAGGGCGCGACGACGCAGGCGAAGCTGGCGTCGGCGAAGGCGAGGCGGCATGCGTCCATGCGGGCGAGGCCCACGATATTCGTGAGGCCCTCGCGG
Source organism: Methylosinus sp. Ce-a6 (assembly GCF_009811655.1). GTDB lineage: Bacteria > Pseudomonadota > Alphaproteobacteria > Rhizobiales > Beijerinckiaceae > Methylosinus. The sequence goes on from NZ_BGJX01000014.1 coordinate 6,065, forward strand.
GCGACGCGCGCGGAAGCGCGCCTCAGCATGGGCTCGGAGAGGTCGACGCCGACGACGCGCGCGCTGTCGCGGAACATGGGAAGCTCGAGGCCGGTGCCGACGCCGACGTCCAGAACGCGGCCGTCGGCGCGGGAGGCGATCGTCGCCACCGCCCGCCGTCCGGGGCCGAGCATATTGGAGAAGACGAGGTCGTAGACGGGCGCCCAGCGCGCATAGGCGGCCTCTATCGCTTGGCGGTCGAGGCCACGCTCGAAGAGGCTGAATCCGGAAACGCCACGCGCGTCGCTCATCATGCGCTCCGGTCGAGTTCGAGCGCCCGCTCCGTCGCGGGCGCCGCCGCCTCGGCCTGGCCGATGAAGCCGCCGCCGAGCACGCGGGCGCGCTCGTCGCCGCGCTCGTAGAAGACGCAGGCCTGGCCCGGCGAGACGCCATATTCGCCGGCCTCGAAGACGACCTCCGCGCCGCCGCCGGCGAGCGGCCGCAACAGCGCTGGAGTCGGCGGCCGGGTGGAGCGCACGCGCGCCATGATCGGCAGGCCTTCCGCCGGCAGATCGGAAAGATCGCCCGCGCCGATCCAATTCACGTCGCGCAACGCGACGCGGCGCGTCTCCAACGCCTCGCGCGGCCCGACGACGACCTGCGCCTTGGCGGCGTCGAGCCGCACCACGAAGAGCGGCTCGGCGGCGCGGCCGGAGACCGCGGCGCCGAGGCCGAGGCCGCGCCGCTGGCCGATGGTGTAATGGATGACGCCACCGTGGCGCCCGAGCACGCGCCCGTCCACATGGACGATATCGCCGGGCACGGCCGCGCCGGGGGACAGGCGCTCGACGAGATCGGTGTAATGGCCGCTCGGCACGAAGCATATGTCCTGGCTGTCCGGCTTTTCGGCGACGTCGAGGCCAAAGCGCCGGGCGAGCTCGCGCACCTCGGACTTGGCGTATTCGCCGAGCGGAAAGCGCAGCATGTCGAGCTGCGCGCGCGTCGTCGCGAAGAGGAAATAGCTCTGGTCGCGGGCGGCGTCGAAGGCGCGGTAGAGCGCGCGGCCGCCGGGCCCGTCCACGCGCGAGGCGATGTAATGGCCGGTGGCGAGAGCGTCGGCGCCGAGATCCTTGGCGGTCTCGAAGAGATCGACGAATTTCACGAATTGATTGCAGGCGACGCAGGGGACCGGCGTCTCGCCGCTGGCGTAGCTCTGCGCGAAAGTGTCGATGACCGTCTCGCGAAACCTGGTCTCATAGTCGAGCACATAATGGGGAATGCCGAGCCGCGCCGCCACCTGGCGGGCGTCGTGAATATCCTGGCCGGCGCAGCAGGCCCCCTTGCGATGCGTCGCCTCGCCATGGTCGTAGAGCTGCAGCGTGACGCCGACGACGTCATAGCCCTCTTCGCGGAGCAGGCCGGCGACGACGCTCGAGTCGACGCCGCCCGACATGGCCACGACCACACGGGTCTCCGCTGGCGGCTTGGGCAGATCGAGGCTGTTGAGGAAGCTGGCGCCGGCCGTCGTCATCGTCTTTGGACCGTCCCGAGAGCGTTGCGCGAGACCCGCGGGCGGAATGCGTCAAATCCGCTCGAACGGCTCGCAATTGGTTGTAAACCATTATCCGTTCGGCGAGGCAATCCGCCCGATCCGTCCTCGGGGACGCGCCCGTCAGCTACTATCTGCCGCACGCGTCCGGCCGTTCAAGGCCGATAGCGGCGTTTTCTGGCGGCCGGCGCTGTCGAAATTGGCGGGGTCGAGAAAGGCCCCGAACGCCGCCTTCCGCGCCGGCCATTCGCTGTCGAGCATGGAAAACCAGGCCGTGTCGCGATTGCGGCCCTTCACGATCATATGCTGGCGAAAGAGCCCTTCCGGCGAGAAGCCGAGGCGGAGCGCCGCCGCCTTGGATTTTTCATTGGCATTGTCGCATTTCCAGACGTAACGGCGGCAGAAAAGCGTCTCGAAGGCGTGGGCGGCGAACAAATATTGCGCCTCCGTCGCCGCGGCCGTGCGCTGCAGCGCCGGCGAATAGAGCACGCCGCCCACTTCGATGGCGCGATTGGCCGGCTCGACGTTCAAATAGGCCTGAAAGCCGAGGGCGCGGCCGTCGCCATTGTCGAGCACGGCGAAATAGAGGGCGTCGGTCGCGGCGGCCATCTGCTCGACGGCGGCGCGGAAAGCGGCGCGATCGGCAAATGGGCCGATGAACAAGTAGCGCCACAGCGCCTCGCGCTCCTCCCCATGGGTGGCGGCATAGAGATCGTCGGCATGTTCCGGCGCGAGCGGAACGAGCGTCGTCAGCCGGCCGGAGAGGCGAGCGCGCGTCGGAGCGGCGAAGGACGCCGAGAGCGGAGCCAGCGACGGGGATCGTGACATTTTTGTCTCACCCTGGGAGCGAATGCGAAGCCCCCGCTCATACCCCATCGCAGTGGCACGGAACATGCCCTAGCTTCATCGAATCGAGAAGTCTCGACCGGCGACCACGCCGGCGCCGAGGAGGAGCGACGATCCCGAGGTTTTTAAACTCCTTCTGGGAGAAGGCCGATGCTCTATTCCGTTGTGATCCTCGTCTGCTCGCTGTCCGTGTCGCCGAGCGACTGCCGGCCCGAGACCGCGATCGACGTCGTCCAGGGCCCCAAGGTCGCGACCCAGTCGCAGTGCGGCTTCCTGGGCCAGGCGACGATCGCCCGCACCACGCTCGCGCCGCGCGAGGGGCAGGAGTATCTCAAGATCGTCTGCCGGCGCAGCCAAGCGTGACCGGCTCGCGGGGCGGCGCGCAGGTGTCATATTCCTGCCGTATTGTCCGACGGCCGCATCGCTGCTAAGAGGCCGCCGTGTCACGAAGTAAGGGTCGAGGCGGTAAATGGGGGCGATGAAAATTCTCGCAGGCAACTCCAACCGCGCGCTCGCCGAGACGATCGCCGCCTATGTCGGCGTGCCGCTCTGCCGCGCGCAGGTGCGGCGCTTCGCCGATATGGAGGTGTTCGTCGAGATTCAGGAGAATGTGCGCGGGCAGGACACATTCGTGGTGCAGTCGACCTCGGCGCCGGCGAACGACCATCTGATGGAGTTGCTCATCATGATCGACGCGCTGCGCCGCGCGTCGGCGCGCCGCATCACCGCGGTCATTCCCTATTTCGGCTATGCGAGGCAGGACCGCAAAGGCATTTCGCGCACGCCGATCTCGGCCAAGCTCGTGGCCAATCTCATCACCAGGGCCGGCGCCGACCGTGTGCTGACCGTCGACCTCCACGCCGGGCAGATCCAAGGCTTCTTCGACATTCCGACGGATAATCTGTTCGCCGCGCCGGTCATGGTCGCCGACATCAAGTCCCACGCCAAGCTTCCGAATGCGATGGTGGTCTCGCCCGACACCGGCGGCGTCGTGCGCGCCCGCGCTCTGGCCAAACGCATCGACGCCCCCCTCGCCATCGTCGACAAGCGCCGCGAGCGCGCCGGCGAGTCGGAGGTGATGAACATCATCGGCGACGTCTCGGGACGCAATTGCATCCTCGTCGACGACATCGTCGATTCCGGCGGCACTCTGTGCAACGCCGCCGAGGCGCTGCTCGCCGCGGGCGCGACCTCGGTCTCGGCCTATATCACCCATGGCGTGCTCTCGGGCGGGGCGGCCGAGCGCGTCGCCGCCTCCAAGCTCAAGGAGCTGGTGCTCACCGACACGATCGCGGCGACGCCCGCCGTGCGGGAGGCGAGGAATATTCGCTTCATTCCGATCGGGGCGCTGATCGGCGAGGCGATCGCCCGCACGGCGCGCGAGGAGAGCGTGTCGAGCCTGTTCGATTGAGGGGCGCGTTTCCTTCTCCCACTTGTGGGAGAAGGCGGCCCTCGCGTCAGCGAGGGTCGGATGAGGGCGCTCGTCACCCGCCGAGTCTGCTTCGTTTTCTCGGACCACGAAGATACAGCGTACGACGAGCCCTCATCCGCCCTCCGCTTCGCGGGGCCGCCTTCTCCCGCAGGCGGAGAAGGAGCGCGCGCGTTCTAGAGAGATTCGCGACAAATGATCGAGCCCGTCCCCGCCCGCTTCAACCTCGCGCGCTATTGCATCGCCGATCACGCGCGCGCCCATCCGGACAAGACGGCGATCGTCATCGTCGGCGACGAGGGCGAGAGAAGCTGGAGCTATGCGGCGCTCGACCGCGACGTGCGCGCGCTCGCCGCGGGCTTTCGCGGCCTCGGCCTCGAGCCCGGCGCACGGGTGATGATCCGCATGGGCAATGAGGCCGGCGCCGTCATCTCCTATTTCGCGTCCATCGCCGCCGGCTATGTCGCGCTGCTCGCCTCCTCCCAGCTCACTTTCGAGGAGGCCTCGTTTCTGCTCGAGGATTGCGGCGCTTCGGCGCTCGTGCTCGGCCGCGATTTCGAGACCGAAAATTTTTCGCGCGAGGGGGTCGCGGTTCTGCGCGGCGACGATCTCGCGCGGCTCATCGCCGGCGCGCCGCTCGAAACATATGCCGATACGCAAGCCGACGATCCGGCCTATCTCGTCTACACATCGGGCACGACGAGCCGCCCCAAAGGAGTGCTGCACGCCCATCGCGCGGCCTGGGCGCGCCGGCCCATGTATGCGCATTGGCAGGGCCTCGCATCCGGGGATGTGATGCTGCACGCCGGCGCGATGAATTGGACCTATACGCTCGGCGTCGGCGTCGTCGATCCGCTCGCCAATGGCGCCTCGGCGGTGCTCTACAACGGCCGGCCCGACCCCGCCGTCTGGCCGCGCCTCATCGAGCGCCATCGCGCGACGATCTTCGCCGCCGTGCCCGGCGTCTATCGCCAGATTCTGAAATATGCGGCGCTCGAGAAACATGATCTCTCGAGCCTGCGGCACGGGCTCACCGCCGGCGCCGCCCTCTCGCCGAGCCTGCTCGAGGAATGGCGTTCCCGCGCGAAGACCGAGCTCTTCGAGGCCTTCGGCATGAGCGAGATCTCGACCTTCGTCTCCAGCGCGCCGACAGTCCCGGTGCGGCCGGGCTCGCCCGGGCGTCCGCAGCCGGGGCGCGTCGTCGCCGCGCTGCCGCGCGAGGGCGGAACCGAGCCGCTCGGCGTCGGCGAGACGGGCGTGCTCGCCGTGCGACGCGACGAGCCGGGCTTGATGCTGCGCTATTGGAACCGGCCGGAAGAGGAAAAAGAAGCCTTTCGCGGCGACTGGTTCGTCTCCGGCGATCTCGTCGAATTCGACGCCGACGGCTATGTCTGGCATCACGGCCGCGCCGACGAGGTGATGAACGCGCTCGGCTATCGCGTCTCGCCGGCCGAAGTGGAGAAATGCCTGCTCGCCCATCCGCGCGTCGCCGATGCGGCCGTCGCCGAACGGCCCGGCCGCGACGATCAGACGATCATCAAAGCCTATGTCATTCCTCGCGACGGCGCGACGCTGGGCGAGGAGGACATTCTCGCCCATTGCGCCGAGCATCTCGCAGCCTATAAGCGGCCGCGACAGGTCGTTTTTCTCGATTGCCTGCCGCGCAATCGCAATGGCAAGCTGATGCGCGCGGCATTGCCCTAACAGCTTTCGTTTTGATGCGTTTCCGACGCCGAACCGGCGTCCACTTCGGCTGGAAACGCTCTAGGCGCCGGGCGTCACGGAGCCGTCGCTCTCCGGCAGCGCGCGCAATCGCCGGGCGGCGTCCTCGGCGGCGATGTCGCGTTGAGGCGAGCCGAGCATTTCAAAGCCGACCATGAATTTGCGCACTGTCGCCGAGCGCAGCAACGGCGGGTAGAAATGGGCGTGGAAGTGCCATGCCGGATGCGATCCGCCATCGCAGGGACGCTGGTGGAAACCCATCGAATAGGGAAAGGGGCAGCCGAAGAGATTGTCATAGCGCATGGTCAATCGCTTCAGAATGTCGGCGAGCGCCGCGACCTCATCGGCGCGAAGCTCGTCGAAGGCGCCGATATGTCGCCGCGAGAGCAGCATCGTCTCGAACGGCCAGCTCGCCCAGAAGGGCACGAGCGCGACAAAATGCGCATTGCCGCACACGAGGCGCTCGTCGAGCCTCTGCTCGAGCGCGAGATAATCGCAGAGCAGACAGCTTGTCTTGCGCGCGTGATATTGCTCCTGCGCTCTCGTCTCCTTGACGATCTCATTGGGCAGGCTGTGCGTCGCCCAGATCTGGCAATGCGGATGCGGATTGCTCGCGCCCATGAGCGCGCCGCGGTTCTCGAAAATCTGCACGTAATCGACGCCGTCGAGCGCGCCGAGACGCGCGCTTTCGTCGCGCCAGCTCTCGACGACGCGGACAATATCCGGGACCGCCATGCGCGGCAGAGCCAGATCGTGACGCTCGGAGAAACATAGGACGCGGCAGCAGCCGGGCTCGGCGCGAGCGACGAGGAGGCCGTCGATGTCGACATCAGGGGTCGACGGGGCGAGCGTCAGCGCGGGAAAGTCGTTGTCGAAGACGAAAACGCCCCGATAGTCGGGATTGCGCGCGCCATTCGCCCGCGCGTTTCCCGGACAGAGATAGCAGTCGGGATCATGCGCCGCGGCGGGCGTCGAGGCGATCTGCTCGACGCCGCCGAGCCAGGGCCGCGCGGTTCGGCGCGGCGAGACGATGACCCATTCGCCGGTCAGCGGGTTGAGCCTGCGATGCGAAGAGGCGTCGAGAAGCGACATTCCGTGCGTCTCGCTCACGTTTCGACGGGGCCGGCGCCGGGCGCTGGGAAGCAGCAGAACGCCGAAGGCGTCGCTCCGATCGCCTCGCCATAAGATTTGCGCAGGCTGGCGGCGACGCGCTCGGCGGCCTCCGCCTCGACGAGGCAGATCACGCAGCCGCCGAAGCCGCCCCCCATCATTCGCGCGCCATGGACGCCTCGAAGACCGCGCGCGATCCGGGCGAGGAGATCGAGCTCGGAGCAGCTCACCTCGTAATCGTCGCGCAGGCTCGCATGCGAGAGGTCCATCAGCCGTCCGCATTCGGCGAGATCGCCGACTTCCAGCGCCGCCGCCGCGCGCAGCGTCCGCTCATTCTCGCCGACGACATGTCGGGCGCGTCGGAAGACGATCTCCGGCAGATCGCCCTCTCGCCGCTCGAGCTGCTCGCGCGTGACGTCCCGCAGCGCGGCGATTCCGTCGATATGCTTCGACAGCAGCGCGACGGCGCGCTCGCACTCCTCGCGGCGGCGGTTGTATTCGCCATCGGCGATCCGATGGCGCGCCGTGCTGTCGCAGACGACGAGACGCGCGCTCGCCGGCAGCGGAATCGGCTTCGACCGGAGCGTCCGGCAATCGAGCAGCAGCAGGCGTCCCGCGACGCCGAAGCAGGACGCATATTGGTCCATCACGCCACAGCGCGCGCCGACGAATTCGTTCTCGGCGCGCTGGCATAGCTTCGCCAGCTCGAGCCGGTCGACGTCGAGACCGGCGATCCTCGTCAAAGCATAGGCGACCGAAACCTCGAGCGCCGCCGAGGCCGAGAGCCCCGCCCCCATCGGAAGATCGCCGTCGATCATCAGATCGGCGCCCTCGGACCGATAGCCGGCCCGTTCCAGCATGAGCGCGACGCCGCGCACATAATCGCTCCAATTCGCGGCGGGAGCAGGCGCGGCGTCGAGATCGAACTCGAATGTCTCGCCCATGGCGAGCGAATGCATGTGGAGACGACGATCCGCGCGCGGCGCGGCCGCGGTCCAGACGGCGAGATCGATCGCCGCCGGCAGCGCGAAGCCGTCATTATAGTCGGTATGCTCGCCGATGAGATTGACGCGGCCGGGCGCGCGAAAAAGCCGCGGAACGCGCGAGAACGTCTCTCCAAAGCGCGCCTCGAGCGCGTCGGCGATCTTCATACGGCATCCATCGCTGCGCAGCGTCACTCGAATGTCAAACAGAGGCAGCATGGATGCGCCGCATGGCAGTTCGATGACGAGGATTCTCCCATGACCTCGCAGAAGCTCGGCGTTTGCTACTATCCGGAGCATTGGGACGAATCGCTGTGGGCCGAGGACGCCGCGCGAATGCGGGCGATCGGCCTCCATCACGTCCGCATCGGCGAATTCGCCTGGTCGCGGCTCGAGCCGAGCCGCGGCTCATATGATTTCGAATGGCTGAGGCGCGCGATCGACCTCCTTCATAGGCATGGGCTCCGCGTCGTTCTCGGCACGCCGACCGCCACGCCGCCGAAATGGCTCGTGGACGAAATGCCCGACATGACGGCGCTCGACGCCGAGGGACGCGAGCGCAAATTCGGCTCGCGCCGCCACTATTGCTTCAGTCACGAAGGCTATGCGCGCGAGTGCGAGCGGATCGTCGAACGGCTCGCCTGTGAATTCGGCGCGCATCCGGGCGTCGCCGCGTGGCAGACGGACAATGAATATGGCTGCCACGACACGGTCGAGAGCTATTCGCCGGCCGCCTTGCAAGCGTTTCGCCGATGGTGCGCCGCGAAATACGGCTCGATCGACGCGCTCAACCGCGCCTGGGGAAATGTCTTCTGGTCGATGGAGCTTTCCGATTTCGATGAGATCGAGCTGCCCAATCTCACCGTGACCGAGCCCAATCCGTCGCATCGATTGGATTTCCGGAGATTTTCGTCGGACCAAGTCATCGCCTTCAACAGGCGGCAGACGGAGATCATCAGGCGACATTCGCCGGGACGCCCGATTCTGCATAATTTCATGGGCTCCTTCACCGCCTTCGATCATTTCGCTCTTTCGGCGGACCTCGACGCCGCCGCCTGGGACAGCTATCCGCTCGGCTATCTCGAACGCAGTCGGCGCGACGAGCATTTCAAGTCCCGCTATATGCGCGTCGGCGATCCGGATTATCAGGCCTTCCATCATGATCTCTACCGCGCCTGCGGCGGCGGCCGCTGGTGGGTCATGGAGCAGCAGCCGGGCGTCGTGAATTGGGCGCCGTGGAATCCCGCCCCGGCCGATGGCGCGGTGCGGCTCTGGAGTTTCGAAGCCTTCGCCGCCGGCGCCGAGGTCGTGAGCTTTTTCCGCTGGCGGCAGGCGCCCTTCGCGCAGGAGCAGATGCATGAAGGCCTGTTGCGGCCCGACAGCGAGCCGAATCGAGGCTTCGCAGAAGCGGCGCGTGTCGCGCGCGAGCTCGAAGCGACGAATGCGCGCGTCGAGACGCGGCGATCGCAGGTCGCGCTCGTGTTCGACTATGAGAGCGCATGGGCGTGGGAAATCCAGCCGCAGGGACAGGATTTCACCTATCTCGAGCTGACGCTCGCTTTCTATCGCGCGTTGCGGCGCGCCGGCCTCTCGGTGGATATCGTTCCGCCCTCGGCCGAAGCGATCGCCGATCGCAAGCTCGTCTTGGCTCCTGGCCTGTTCGCGCCGCGCGCCGACTTCATCGCGGCGCTCGCCGCCAGCGACGGCGCGCTGCTGCTCGGCCCTCGTTCGGGCTCCAAGACGCCGGATTTCCGTATCGCGACCCCAATGCCGCCGGGCGGCCTGCGCGCGCTGATCGACGTCACAGCGCGTCGCGTGGAGAGCCTGCGGCCGAGCGCGAAGATCGCCGTCGCCGAGCCCGGCGGCTTCGAGCATTGGCGAGAATATCCGGACATCGGCGAAAATGTTTCGGTCGAGCTCGCCTGCGCGGACGGCGAAGCCGCGCTCATGCGCTCGGGCGAGGTCTTCTACCTGGCCGGCTGGCCCGACGACGGGCTTCTCTTCGAGATCGTGAGAAGGCTGCTCGCCCGCGTGCAACTCGCGGCGTTGGATCTGCCCGAGCACATTCGCATTCGTGACAATGGCGAGACACGCTATGTCTTCAATTACGGCCGCGAGCCCGCCGACGTCTCCGAGCTCGTCCGCGGTCGACCGCTTGCGATGGGAGCCGTGACTTTGGAGCCATGTGGCGTCACCATCGCGCTCGCGCCGGATATAGACGCAGCGGGCGCGTGAGAGCCGCATCGGCAGGATGCGCTCGGCTGACCTCGGGCTGCCGCTCGATCCGGGGCCACGCCTCATCTCTCGAGCGGCCGCCGCCGAAAAGCTCATCCCTTCCTGCCGGGCGGCGCGGGTCCTGGGCGGCGTCGACAACCCCGCAGCCGCCATGAGCAGCCGGGCGTTTCTCGGCTGCGGAAGGGCAGGAAAAGACGATGACCGCTGATGTCACGCGGCCGTCTCGATGCCCTCCATGCGACGGATTCCTTCCTGCAAGGTAACCTTGGGAAGCCAACCTTCCGGCCGGAAACCGGTCGTCCAGGGAATCAGGGTCTCACGGGGACGATATGGCTGCCCGCCCCATTCGATCCGGATCGGTCGTCGGACTATGTCCGCATAGATATCGACGAGCTGGCGTAATGTGTAGCGCTGAGGATTGCTGACCGCGTAACAGTCTCGCTGGAGCGCGTCAAAACCCTCGATGACGCTTACATAGGCGTCGGTGACGTCGTCGACGTAGACGAGGTCGAGCAGTTGCTCGCCTGGCGACATCTTCAGAGTGTCGCCGGAAAACGCGTGGCGCCGCAGCAGATTGAAAAGCTTGGGGCGGGGATCGCCAGGGCCATAGGTGTCGAACAACTTCAGCGTCACCGCGCGCAGGCCCTTCGCCTCGACCCAGTAAGCGAGCAAATCCTCGAAGGCCTGCTTGGTGGCCGAGTAGAGGTTGACGGGAGAGTAGGGCTGGTCCTCGTAGTGCTGCCAGGAGGTGCCGGTGTTCACGAACCGTTTCACACCGGCGCATGACATGGCTTCGACGAGCTTGGCCGGCATGCCGATATTGCTGTCGACCAGCCGCTCGACATCTTCGGGCTTGTGCTGAGCGAGAAACAATGAAGCGACGTGGACGACCACATCCGGGCGGCAAGCGTCCAGCGCCGCCACAATAGAAGCGAGGCTGCCGTCGTAAACATGTACGGCGACATCCGTTGCTGCGTCGCCCAAAATCGACGTGTCGGACCCCGCTCGAACAAGGATCGACAATTGGCGCCCGTCATGAACCAAGCGTCTGGCGAGACGGCTGCCGATAAAACCGGTCGCGCCAGTGAGAAATAGCCTCATCCGTCCACCTTCCATCCATTCAGAACGGCGACACGAAATCGGTCAAAGACGGATGCTCGGCGTCGCGCCTGGAGACAATCGGATCGTCGACGCCCCAGTCGAAGCCGAAGCTGTTCCAACGAATGCCCCTATCGGCGGACGGCGCATGGATTGTGCTGGTTTTGTAAAGCATCAGCGTGTCGTCGGCAAGCGAGAGGAAGCCATGCGCGACGCCTTTAGGGACGTAGATTTCGTAGCAATTGTCACCGGACAACTCGACGGCGGCGCTCGCCCCGTAACCCGCTCCGGCGCGCAGATCGAGCAGCACGTCGAGCACACGCCCTCGCATGCAACAGACCAGCTTGTCGTGGTGATGCGGCGGGATTTGGAAATGCATCCCCCGTAGGACCCCCTTGCAGGAGGTCGTATAAAACTCCTCTCGCACCTCGAAATCGACGCCGAGTTGAGCGAACGTCTCGGCGTGAAAAGTCTTGATGAAGACGCCGCGATGATCCTCGAACCGATCGGCTTCGAGAAGGAAGCAGTTGGGAAAGAGCTCCTCGACGATTTTCACCGCGCCCCTCAGAAATTGACGCCGAGGAATGTCTCGATCTGACTGGCGGTGTATTCGAGCATGTCTTGCGACAGACCGGGGAAGACGCCGATCCAAAACGAGCTGTCCATGGTGAGGTCGGTGTTGGCGAGAGCCCCGACGACACGGTATTCGCGACCAATCATGTAAGGCTGGCGAATGAGATTGCCGGCGAACAGGAGACGGGTGCCGACGCCGTTCTGGTCGAGATAGCGGATGAGGTCGAGTCGCCTGATCCCGCTATTCGGCCGGACGGTGATCGTAAAGCCGAACCACGAGGGGTCGGATTTCGGTGTGGCCTCCGGCAGCATCAGGAACTCCGAACAGCTCTGCAGGCGCTCCTTGAGGAAGGCGAAATTGCGCCGGCGGGCGGCGATGAACTCGTCGAGGCGCTCGAGCTGGGCCAAGGCGCATGCCGCCTGCATGTCGGTAATCTTCAAATTGTAGCCCAGATGGGAATAGGTGTATTTGTGATCGTATCCCTCGGGCAGGTCGCCCAGCTTCCAGTCGAATCGCTTGTTGCAGGTGTTGTCCTTGCCCGGCGCGCAATAACAATCGCGCCCCCAGTCGCGGAAGGATTCGGCGATCGTCTTCAACACCGGATCATTGGTGAATACGGCGCCGCCCTCTCCCATCGTGATGTGGTGCGCCGGGTAGAAACTAACGGTGCCAATGTCGCCGAACGTGCCCACGAGCCGGCCATCGAAGGTCGATCCGAGCGCGTCACAGCAATCCTCGACCAGCCACAGGCCGTATTTCCTGCATATCGCCGTCACCGCTTCGACGTTGAAGGGATTGCCCAGCGTATGGGCGATCATGATGGCCTTGGTCTTGGAAGAGATCGCCCCCTCGATCAACGAAGCGTCGATATTGTGCGTGTTTATGTCGATGTCGACGAAGACGGGAACCGCGCCGAACTGCAGGATCGGATTGACCGTTGTCGGAAAGCCGGCGGCCACGGTGATGACTTCGTCGCCCTTCCGAATGGCCCGTTCGCCCAGCTTCGGCGAGGTGAGCGTCGAAAAGGCGACCAGATTCGCGGAAGACCCAGAGTTCACGGTGAGCAAATGGGCGACGCCGAGCCAGCCGGCGAGCCGGGCTTCGAAAGCGGCGTTGAAGCGACCGGTGGTCAGCCAGCCGTCCAGAGAAGCGTCGACCATCGCCTTCAGTTCGGCCGCGCCGATCACCTTCCCCGACACTTGGACCGGCGATCTGCCGGGCTCGAAGGGTTTGGGCGCATACACGGCATCGGCGTATTGCTGAACCAACTGAGCGATTTCCGCGCGCAGCGCGGCTGGAGACTTGGAAACATCAGCCATGGTCGGTCAATGCGCCTTCGATTTTTGGGGTGTGCACGAATTCCGAGATTTGACGGAGGCAGGCTTCGCGTGGATCGTCGCCAGCCAACCAGGACCGATGCCAAGCGACGATCTTTTCGAGAGCTGTATCCAGGGACCAACGCGGAGTCCAGCCGAGACGGATTCTCGCCTTGGAAATATCGAGCTTCAGGTCATGCGCTTCATGCGGATGCTCATTGGCGTCGATCTGGACGCGGCCGGAGCCCCATTTGTCGATCATACTGTCGACGATCCAGTCCACTGGCCGGGCGTCCGAGTCGTCGGGCCCGAAATTCCAGCCGTCGGCGAAGGCGTCGGCGTCGGCGTAAAGGCGCTGGGCCAGCTCTAGATAACCGGAAAGCGGCTCCAGCACATGCTGCCAAGGACGAGTCGATTTTGGACTTCGGATAATCACCGGCTCGCCTTTTTCAAAGGCGCGTAGGATGTCGGGAATCAGGCGATCGGGCGCCCAGTCGCCACCGCCGATGACGTTGCCGGCGCGCGCGGAGGCGAGCGCGATGCCGGCGGCCCTCATGAAGGAAGCGCGATAAGCGCTGGTCACGAGCTCGGCGCAGCCCTTGCTGCTGGAGTAGGGATCGTGGCCGCCCATGGGCTCGTCTTCCCGGTAACCCCACACCCACTCGCGGTTCTGGTAGCATTTGTCCGTGGTGACGTTGACGATCGACCGCACAGCGCCGATCCGGCGGGCCGCCTCGAGAACATGGACGACGCCCATCACGTTCGTCGCATAGGTCGCGACCGGCTCAAGGTAGGACTGACGCACCAGCGGCTGCGCCGCCATGTGGATGACGATCTCGGGCCGCGCGCGGTCGAAGGCGGCGGCGACCAACTCATAATCGCGAATGTCGCCGATCGTCGACGAGGCCAGCCCCTCGCGAACGCGCGCAGCGCGAAAAAGCGCCGGCTCGGTCGCCGGCTCCAGCGCCAAGCCGTGCAATTCTGCGCCCATTTGCTGCAACCATAGGGACAGCCAGCTCCCCTTGAACCCGGTGTGCCCGGTGAGCAGCACACGTCTACCCTTCCAGAACTCGGCATCTACCGCCATCGTCCGCTCCGATTTCGATCAACGCTCCCAGATCTTCCAGGGAGCGCGCCCGCTGGCCCACAGGGACTCGAGATGCTGCTTGTCGCGCAGCGTGTCCATCGGCTGCCAGAAGCCGAGATGCTCGAAGGCCATGAGTTGGCCTTGCTCGGCCAGCGCCATCAAAGGGGCCTGCTCCCAAACGGTCGCATCATCGGCGATGAAGTCCAGCACCGCCGGCTTCAGCACGAAGAAACCGCCATTGATGAGGCCGCCGTCGCCTTTTGGCTTTTCCTTGAAGTTGATGACAGCGCGATCGGCGATGTCGAGCGCGCCGAAACGCCCGGGAGGCGCCACGGCCGTCAAAGTGGCGGCGCGCCCATGCGCGCGGTGGAAGGCTATGGCCGCGGCGATGTCGAGATCCGCCACGCCGTCGCCGTAAGTAAAGCAGAAATCCTCTTCGTCACGAAGATATTTTCCAACACGCTTGAGACGGCCGCCAGTCATGGTGGCGTCGCCGGTGTCGACCAGCGTGACACGCCAAGGCTCAGCTCGACCATCGAGAACTTCCATCGCGTTCTTTTCGATGTCGAAAGTTATATCAGACATATGTATGAAATAATTTGCGAAGTATTCTTTTATAACATATCCTTTGTAGCCACAGCAAATAATGAAATCATTGATGCCGTGGCTCGAGTACATCTTGAGAATATGCCAAAGAATCGGACGACCACCGATTTCCACCATTGGTTTAGGACGTGTAACAGTTTCTTCGCTCAGTCGTGTGCCGAGCCCACCTGCCAAGATCACAGCCTTCATCGACGTCCATTCCTATCCAATGCCCTCAATCGGACGATGCAACGAATGCATCCGCGTAAAAATACCGGTGTGAGAGACCAGTGTCCATCAATATCTCGCGTACGCTAGAAATCATCGCCGTGGACCCACAAGCGTACACTACTGTATCGTCAAATTCTATCTTGGAAGACATCATAGCAGTTTGAACGTAGCCTCTGGCGCCATTCCACGTTTCGGCCGCCCGCGACAAGGTCGGCACAAATTCTATCTCCAGCGAGATTTCGCTGGGGTCCCAGAAAATCTCGTCCGGCGTCCGCGCTCCCCAGAAGAGAAGGATTCGGCGCGGGCGGCTCGCCGCCGGCCGCTCCGCGAGATTTTGGAGCATGGCGCGAATCGGCGCGATCCCCGTCCCGGTGGCCAGCAGCGCCAGATTTGTCGCGGAACTCTCTCGATAGTAAAACGAGCCCAGCGGCCCGACCAACTGGAGCAGATCATTCGCCTTGGCGTCCGTGAACCAATATCGGCTCATTGCGCCGTCGGCGACGTAGCGGATGTAGAGCTCGAGCATTCCATCCGGCCGCGGCGCGTTGGCGATAGAATAGCTGCGGGCGGGACCGCCTCTGCTCGAGAGGTTGATGTGCTGCCCGGGGAAATATGCGAAAGAACTATTCGGCGGCAGGCGCAGCGCCACATGGACGATGTCATGGCGGACGCGCTCGAGCGACTGGATGCGACACGGAAGGATGCGCTTGGGTGGCGGAAGGGCGCCGCCGAGATCGCAGACATCGAGCAAGAGATCCGAGGTCGCCTTGCGGACACAGAGAAGAACGACGCCGTTCTGGCGCTCGGCTTCATCGAGGCCGATCTCGGCGCCGATGGCGACTGACGTCCCTTCGACCACAGCGCTCTTGCATGCGCCGCATCGGCCGGTCTTGCAGCTGTGCTCGAGCACCGCCCCCTGCCGCAAAACACCCTCGAGCACGGTATCGTCAGCTTCGATCTCGAAAATTTTCCCGTTACCCAGCGTGACTGTCGGCATCTGATCCTTCCTATTCGAGGAAATCAGCGCTCGGCGCGTCGAAGCGCCAGCCGCACTCGGGCAGCGAAGCCTTACGCATCACACGGTGGGAAACGAGCGAATCCTCCGTCCCGACCGGCGAACAGACTTGAAGACTCCGTCTGTCCTTTCCGGCGTTTCGATGGGCCGACGTATTGCGCCCGAGATCGTAGCTGGTCAAGATGCAAATCCTTCGATCGCGTCGCAAATTCTGTTTCTGGACGCGAGCACATTCGCCCCTAGAGCATGTTCCCGAAGTGCGAAGCGGTTTTCGAAAAAGAACATGCGAATTCAAATAGGTCTGGAGCGCATTCGGACATGATTTGTCCGAATGCGCTCTAGTCACAAAGCGGACGAGGGGGGATCTCCAACGCCGAAAGCGCCCGAAAGGATCATGAGAATGTCGGACGCCGATTTACACCATATTCGGCTCGACAACGACCTCGATACTCGCCTCGATTCCAAACCACAACACCTCCTCGACAAGGAGGTCGACCACCAGGCGATATGCGCCGGGCGATGACGGCGCGTCTTGGTGAAATGAGTATCGGTAGTACTTTCTGATCTCCTGAATCAACTGGTGACGCGGCCAGTGAACTCCGAGGCTGTTTCCCTCTGCGTCGATCCAGCGCGGCGAAACCAGCAGCGGATGTCCGCCGGGATTCAGTGGAATCGTGACGCCGTTGCCATTTATTATCAGGACGTCGACCACGAATTTCTCGCCGACCGCGACCTTCTTCCCGCCGTGCACGATTAGTTTGATATTTGAGATGAATTCCGGATTGAAGAATTCGGTGATCGCCTGCGGCCCCGTCCCCTGCTGGCCCGAGCTGTATTTCTCAGGGTTATCGTAATAGTCCTCGACGTAAAAACTCGCCGGCAGACCCTTCTTGATCGTGGGGCGATAAATCTCGATCTCCGGAAACGGGAATTCGCTTATCCGCTTCCACCCCTCGGCCATGTCCACAAAATCGGGATCGTTCATGAGATCGTAGGTTTCGTGGAAACGTTCCTCGCCGACGACGGCGAGCGCATCCTGAAACCGCGGGTCGGCCAAGAATTCCGCATAGCGCTCCTCGACTGTGCAGGCCGTGTCCGGCAGCTCGTCGCCGTCCGTCCGCATTGGCGTTCTGAGATCATCATAGTCGGCCCGCGAAAAGTTTTCGACGCCAATCCGAAAGCCCTGCTGAATTATGAGATAGCTGATAGCGAGCGATTTCCAGTAGAATCTGAACGTCGAAAGAAAGTCGAGCATCTCTCGTCGCTTTATCCGCCCGCTCGCAATAAGAAAGATCGGTCCCAGCCAGTTCAGACGAAAGATATTTTGCACGATCGGAAAGCGCCGAAAGAATGGGTTCGCAAACCAGCGAACCTCGTTGAAGGCGCCCATATAGTGCATGAGAAACTCGTACTCCATCGAGAATCCGAGTATCTTCTCCATATCCCCTCGTTCTGCGAAGATAAATCTATCATTCAGCCAGAATGGAGCGTCGATCGAGCCGATCTTCCCGACCCACATTCTCTTCTCAAATGGAAAATTATCGAATTTTGCTCCGATCGAAAGATCCGATTTCTTGAGTCTATCCAAATGATCACACACGCTCATAGACGTGTTGAACGCCATGTCCAGCCTCGACTTGAACACGAACGAATTTTTCGGACATAGATCAAGCCCGACGCGCATTTGCGTCAATTGATGGAACGTATTATTTGGAGAATAGGCGTCGTCTCTGAAGTCTATCTCCACGATGCTTATGCCGGCATCTTCGATGACCTCTTTGAGAGCTCCGTATTTTTTGATCTCATTGGTCCATGTGACGATGAAGGCGTCATCGAGGATTCCGCGCGCCAAGCATTCCTTGGCGACCGCCGCCGCCTTGATGACATATTCAGGCTTGCGGACCTGACCGCAGTAGATAGCGTAAGTCGGCTTTTTCTCGGCGTCGTCCACCGGCAACCCCCTGGCTCGATCCTTATCAGTTCGCGATGGCGACGTGAAGCGGTCGGCGGATGCGACGCATCCGCGCGATAAATGCAGGAACTCGTTTTCGACGCCCGCACCCTCGCCTCGAACGATCCGCCGCACCCGCTGCGATGGTTTATTCCGCTCTGAACTCCGAATCTTCAGGCGCCGCGCTGGAAACAGGGAGCGTCCCCCGACAAGGCCGGGGCCTTTAGGGAGCGCTTCGCAGAACGGCTGACGTCCTATCATTCGCGATTTTGCACTCGCGGACTCGGGCTTTCATGCGCCCGCGCGTCGTCTGGCGCGGGCGCTCACCTTGCTCATGAACGGCGTCGATCCGGCGCGGTTCTCTTCGGCCTTCACCGCCTGGGCGCGAGGCATGGCCGAAGCGTCCCGAGCCCTTCGCCATAGACGGAAAATCCTCGCGCCGCAACCATGATCGCGCCGACGGCAAGGCCCCGCGGCATTGCTTTTTTTGCCGTCGCGACGACCAACCGTCTCGCGTTCGGCCGTCCGCGTCGAATTATGGAGGCGGTCGAGAATGAGAGCAACGAGCTTTCCGCCATCCCCGCCCTGCTCTGCTCTGCGCATCGACGCATTCGTCGCTCCGGACGAGGGCCTCGGCCGCATCGCGCAGCGCAGCGTCGGCGTTTTCGCCAAAATCGACTGTCTGAACGGCGCGCGGCGCTTTACGGAGCGGCGCCTGCCGAAGGTCGCGACGATCATTCGTGTCAAATCGCGCGTCGGGCTTGCCGACCACAGCCGTCTCGAGACCCGCGATCACATCTCCTCGGCCGATGTTTCGACCGAGCGCGCCCGCACGAGCATCGAGCTCCGCCGAAAGACGCTGGACGGCGTCACGTTATCTCGCCCCAGCCCTGGGCGCGACATCACGTCAATTTGGATCTGGAGCTTCGAAATGCGGTTTTCCAACCGGGGTTGCATATCGATACGCTTATGATTAAGAAATGAGAATCGTCGATATGGGCTATGGTGGCATGACGGATGACGAAATCAGCATTGGTGACCGGCGCTGCGGGGTTGATCGGCTCACATCTTGTTGAAACGCTGGCGGCGTCCGGCTCCACTGTCGTCCCGACCTATCATCGTCCGACGATGAACATCGCAGAGCTCGAACGGCAGTTCGAGATGATTCATCTCGACGTCACAGAGTTCCACGACGTGAAGGCGATCATCGCCGAGCGGCGTCCTCATGAAATCTACCATCTCGCGGCCCAGAGCCTGCCAACGGAGTCGTGGACCGATCCCTGGGGGACCTTCAAGGCCAATGTGGATGGGACGGTCAATGTTTTCGAGGCCATAAAGGCGATCCGTCAGAACGATTCGAGCTACGATCCGATCGTCGTGGTGGCGTGCTCGTCGGCTGAATACGGCGCATCGATGACGCCGGAGCGCGTTCCCGTCGACGAGGAAGCGCCGCTTCTGCCTCTGCATCCTTATGGCGTCAGCAAAGTGGCGCAGGACTTGCTCGCGTTTCAATATTGGGCCGGCTTCGGCATTCGGTCCATTCGCGCGCGAATTTTCAATTGTTCTGGCCCGCGCAAGCGCAACGACGTCGTGTCTGATTTCGGGGCGCGCGTCGCGCGCGTCTCGAAACATGGCGGAGTGATGCGCGTGGGCAATCTCGAGACGCGCCGCGCAATTATCGATGTCCGCGATCTCGTCGCCGCGCTGATGCTGCTCGCAAAAAAAGGGCATCCGGGAGAGGCCTATAACATCTGCTCGCCCCAAGTCGTTCGAGTTTCCGAAATACTCGAGACGTATATGGAGATTGCGGGCGCTGAAATCGCCTATGAGGTGGATCCGGCGCTTTTGCGTCCTACCGACGAGACGATAATTCTAGGTTCGACTAAAAAGCTGACCGAACATACGGGCTGGCGGCCAACCCGTACTTTGCGTGAGACGCTCGCGGATGTTTTCGATTATGAAGCACGCAACCTGTGAAGCCTAGAATGATTCCCGCTCGGGCGCTGCTCGCCGAAGCAGGCCCATTGACACGTGCGCGAGCGCCTCTGCGGCTCGGCTTGGCTGGCGGCGGCACCGATCTTTCTCCGTTTTGCGACGAATATGGGGGCGCCATTCTCAACGCCACCGTGGGGAAATTCGCGCATTGCTACATTCGAACGCGCGACGATGGGGCGCTCGTGCTGTGTTCGGGGGATCTCGACCGCACGGAGACTCACAAGTTCGGCGAGGAAATCGACGACCGCGACGGACTGCGCCTGCATCGCGGCGTCTACAACCGGTTCTTACGGCTCGGTCATCTGAAAGACTTCAGAGGCCTGAACATTTCGACCGCGACCGACGTTCCGGCGGGGTCGGGGCTCGGCACCTCCTCGGCGTTGGTGGTCGCGATGTGCGAGGCTCTGCGCGAGCTCGCCGACGCTCCGTTCGGGCTTTACGAGATCGCGCATATGGCGTTCGAGATCGAGCGAAACGATCTTACGCTCGCCGGCGGACGGCAGGACCAATACGCCGCAGCTTTCGGCGGAGTGAACTTCATCGAGTTCCTCGCGCAGGACCGAGTGATCGTGAACCCGCTTCGCGTGCGTGAACAAGTCTTGTTCGAGTTCGAGTCCTCGCTCATCACCTGCTTCACAGGCGTTTCGCGAGAGTCCGATACGATCATACGCGACCAGACGAGCAATATGCGGTTGCATGATGCGAGCGCCCTGAATGCGCTTCTCGAATTGAAGGAAGCCGCTCACCGCATGAAGAGCGCGCTGCTCGTCGGCGATCTGCGCGAAGTGGGCGACGTGTTGAACCAGTCCTGGCTGTCCAAGAAGAAGACCGCGACCACGATCTCGAACTCGCGAATCGAAACCTTGTTCGACGTCGCCCGCAGCGCGGGCGCTTATGCGGGAAAGGTGTCGGGAGCCGGCGGCGGCGGCTTTCTGATGTTGATGTCGGCGCCTGAAATGCGCGCGAACGTCCTGCGCGCCCTCAACAACGCGGGGGGCGACGCCAGCCCGGTCATCCTAACTGATTTTGGCGTTCAAAGCTGGAAGACCGACTCATGACCTTTCTAGATGCGCATATCGATGAATCCTTGCTGGCGCTGGCGTCGGCCAAAGAGTCCGCGGCGCTGAAAGACGGCGTCGCGCGGGCGGTCGAGGCGCTCACCGCCTGCCTGAAGGCCGGGGGCAAGATTCTGCTGGCGGGCAACGGCGGCAGCGCGGGCGACGCCCAGCATATCGCGGGCGAATTCTTGTCACGCCTCGTTTTCGACCGGCCTGCCCTCGCCGCTATCGCTCTGACGACGGACACTTCGGTGCTCACGGCGATCGGCAATGACTACGGATACGATAAAGTGTTCGAGCGTCAGGTGCTGGGCTTGGCGAACAAGGGCGACGTTCTGATCGCGATTTCGACCTCCGGCCGCTCGCCGAACATCCTCCGCGCCATGGAGGCGGGCCGCAAAGCCGGATGCGTCGTCATCGGATTCACCGGGGCCAATTCTGCGATGGCGTCGCTATGCGACGTCTGCCTCGAAATGCCGTCCACGTCGACGCCGATCATTCAGCAGCTGTACATGGTGATTGCGCACGCCCTTTGCGGCGCCGTCGAGGCCGACATGTTTCCCGACGCGGCGCGGGAGGCTGCCCAAAAATGAGCGACATGTCCGACCTGCAGGCCGTGGTGCTGTGTGGCGGACTAGGATCGCGCCTCGGCAGTCTGACCGCGCAGACGCCGAAACCGCTTCTTCCCGTCGGAGGCAAGCCCTTTCTCGAACGGCAATTGTTCGAGATCGCTCGGCATGGCGTGCGCAGGATCATTCTGCTGGCCGCCTATCATGCCGATCTCGTGCGTCAATTCGCCGAGCGCGCAGACTTTGGTCCATTGAGCGGACTCCAAATCGAAGTGTCGGTGGAGCCCGACCGCGCGGGCACTGGCGGCGCTCTTCGCAATGCGCTCGACAGGCTGGACGACGCCTTTTTGTTGTTCAATGGCGACTCCTGGTTCGACATCAATATTCTCGACCTGGCGACGCGCGCGCGCTCGATGCCAGAGGCGCTCGCCGCCCTTGCTCTGCGCGAAGTGCCGGACAGCAGCCGCTATGGCGCAGTCGCGCTCGAGGGCCCGTGGATCAGGGATTTCCGTGCAACCGGCTCGGCCGGGGAACCCGGCCTCGTGAACGCCGGCGTTTACGCGATGAAAAAAGAGCTCGTCGCGGGACTCGGGCCGAAATCGTCGCTCGAACATGATTGTCTGCCGGCTCTGGCGCGCGCTGGACGTCTGGCCGGTCATCGCTACGACGGTTTCTTCATCGATATCGGCACGCCGGAAACGCACGCCGAGGCGCAGCACAGCGTTCCTGCGCGCCAACGCCGTCCTGCCGTGTTTCTCGATCGCGACGGCGTGATCAATGAAGATTTCGGCCATGTCGGCCACAGCGAGAACTTCGTCTGGCGCTCGGGCGCGATCGAAATGATAAAGACCTTCAACGACCTCGGCTGGTTCGTGTTCGTGGTGACGAATCAGGCGGGAGTCGCCAAGGGCAAATACACCGAAGAAGACGTCGACGCCCTGCATCGCCATATGCGGGCGGAGCTCGCCATGATCGGCGCCTATGTCGACGACATCCGTTACTGTCCCTACCATGTGGATGGGATCGTCGCGCGTTACGCCAAGGAGTCGGATTGGCGGAAACCAGAGCCGGGCATGATACTCGACCTGCTCGACCGCTGGCCGGTCGCGATCGAGAGGAGCGCGATGATAGGGGACAAGGATTCGGACATGGAGGCCGCTCGTCGCGCGGGCGTGAGGGGCTTCAAAGTGGAAAGCGATACTCGGATCGAGACGCTCAAATATCAAATCGTGGACGCCTGCGGATGACGATCTCGATCCTGCCGATGGACGTCGGCGGGCTCGGTGAGCGCAAAACGCGGCCTACAGGTGGAACAGGTAACGAGCATGTCGATGGATGAAGCGCGCGTATTTCAATTTCATTCTGGATCGGCAGTCGGTGACGCTGTCACCAATTCCATGTTCTACATGCAAGAATTGCTCGAGGAATATTCGATTCCGTCTCGTATTTTCGTCGAGCATCGCGATCCTCGCCTCGCCGACCGACTGTCGCTTATCGGCGAGTTCCGTCCACGTCCGGACGACGTGCTCATCATTCATCATTCGATGGGACACGACATTCTGCCGATGCTCACGCATCTGAACTGCCGCAAGATTCTCCATTATCATAACGTCACCCCGCCGAGCTTCTTCGAAAGCGGTTCGTTCATCCGTCGCTATGCGGCCAAGGGCCTGCAGATGCTCGATGAGTTTCGCGATCATGTGCTGGGCGCCAGCGCCGACTCGAATTTCAATGCCGCCGAACTGCGCAGCCGCGGTTATGCGAATCCGGTCACGATCCCTGCTTTGCGCGATTACGCGCCGCTGCGCACACAGCCCTTCGATCCCGAACCGCATTATTACGAGACGCCTCGGTATCAGCTTCTATTCGTCGGACGAATTAATCCGAACAAGGGTCAGCTTCACCTTGTCGAGTTCATGGAGCGCTACGCTGACGCTTTCGAGTATCCGCTCCATCTGACGCTGGTCGGCCGGCTGAACGAGGCCGAACCCTATGCCCAGCAGCTGCTCGCCGCCGTCCAGCGCGCGAAATTGCAGGACCGAATAACCATCACCGGGCACGTTTCCGAAGCGGGTCTGCTCGGCCATTACCGAGCAGCCGACGCCTATGTTTCGATGAGCGAGCATGAAGGCTTCGGCGTGCCGCTCTTGGAGGCCATGGCTTTTGACGTTCCGGTCATCGCCTATGACACGAGCGCGATCGGCGACACGATGGGCGGCGCCGGCGTCCTGCTGAAATCGACGCGGCCGGCCGAATTGGCGGAGCGTCTCGACTGGCTGTTCTCCGATCGCCGAAATCGTCGCCATGTCCTGCGCGGCCAGCGTCGCCGATTGATGGATTTCGATCGCGCGAGCGTGGCCGCGAGGCTGGTCGACTTTCTCGCGCCGTTCCTGTCGGACTCGGTCAAGCCGGCGAGGCGAGAAGCGCTCGCGGCCGCCGAACGCAAGCGTCGCGACGAGAGCGCGACCGCGTCGAGGCAATATGTCATCGAAGGCCCGTGTGAGACCTCCTACAGTCTCGCCATCACCAATCGCAAACTGGCGATCGGCCTCGACCGGCGATCCGATTGCGCCGCCTCGCTCGTGCCGATGGAAGGCGTGCCCGGCTACCAGCTCCGCGAAGATGGCGTGCGGGCCAATCCTGAAATTATTCCTCTTCTGCAGCGCGCGACATTCAACCCCGAAGCAACGGTGGTGAGTTTCCGCAATATGTACCCCATGCGGCCTGCCGGCATGATGGGCGACTTCAGTCTATGCGGAATTTCATGGGAAGAGAGCGAGATCTCGTTACAACTCGCGCGCCTGATCAATCGCTACTGCGACGGCGTGGCGGCGCCGACCGAATTTGTCCGCCGCGTTTATCGCAACTCTGGAATACGGGTTCCGATGTCTCTTTACGGGCACGGAATCGATCATCTCGCCGATGCGCCGGCCAGCCCCAAGCGGTCGGACCGTCCATTTACATTTTTGCATGTGTCGTCCGGCCTGGCGCGCAAGGGCATCGAGGATCTGATCATCGCGTACTGCGCCGCATTCACGCGGCAGGACAATGTGCAGCTCGTCATCAAGACGTACCGCAATGTCACGAACGTCGTGGAACATTGGTATGACATGCTGATCAAGGACCGACCCGAAGCCCCCGTCGTAAAGATTGTCTTCGACGACCTCGATCAACATGCGATGTGCCGCCTCTATCAGAGCAGCGACGCAGTCGTGCTGCCCACACGTGGGGAAGGCTTCGGCTACCCGGCTGCAGAGGCGATGTTTTTCGGCGTGCCCTTGATCGTGACCGGCTATTCTGGGCAGATGGATTTCTGCGCCGAAAACAACGCCTACCTGCTCGACTACGACTTCGAGCTCACGGGAAGCCACCTCGGCGTTACGGAAGCCATGTGGGCAAGAGTCCGCATCGATGATCTGGCTCAAAAGATGCTCCACATGTACAACGGCACGCGAAAAGCAGAGATCGCAAATAAGCTTTCCAATGCATCAAAGAGGGCCACCGAAATGACGTGGGATTCTACGTCACAAAAGATCGACGACTTTGTGAAAGAGCTCGAACAGCGAAAATCCATCAATCGGAAACTCAGGATCGGCTGGGTATCGACATGGAACACAAAATGTGGCATCGCTAGATATTCTGATTTTCTAATATCGAACTTGCCTGAAGATCGTTTCGATATCAAAATTTTCGCCAATTATCTCAAAGGTTCGCGCCCGGACGAAGCAAACGTCGTCAGGAACTGGACCCACCGCGGAGAGCCCCTCGATGAAGTCGTAGCGGCAGCGCTCGCCGAGTCGTGTGACATCGTGGTGTTTCAATACAACTACGGCTTCCACACGCTCGCCGAGCTGGCCGACGCAGTGGAGCGCCTCGACAGCGCGGACATCGAGACACACATATTCTTCCACAAGACGAAGCCGACAGAGATCGATGGCGACACCGAGTCGATCGCCAATGTCGCCGCCCAGCTGAAAAAGGCCACGCGCCTCGTGGTGCATTCGGTCGAGGACGTGAACCGCCTGAAGGAGTTCGGCCTGGTCGACAATGTGGTCAAGCTCCCGCACGGGGCGATACGTCCCGTCCGTGTCGATCACATGTCGATTCGTCAATTGCTTGGATTTGGACAACGCCATCCAATCATTGGCTGCTATGGTTTCGTGACCCCGCTGAAAGGGCTTCACCAGTTGATACTGGCTTTTGCGATGATCGCTCGCAAGCAGCCGCACGCGCTCCTGATGTTGATCAATGCAGTCAACGACGATGAACCGTCGCAGGTCGAGAGCGAGCGTTGCCGCGTGTTGGTGGAGCAGCTTGGACTGTCCGACCGAGTCGTGATGTTTCCGGAATACCTGGACGATCAGGAATCGTTTCTACTCATGCAGGCGTGCGATGTAATCGTCTTCCCATATCAGGAGAGCGGCGAGTCCTCGAGCGCCGCAGTCCGCCACGGAATCTCCACCCTTCGGCCGATCCTGGCGACGCCGCTCCCGATCTTCGAAAATGTCGCATCCATGATCGAACGATGCGAGGACACCTCCCCTGCGGCGATCGCGATCGGCGTCGAAAAGCTGCTCGGGGATAGCGCGCGACAAGCCGAGCTGAGAGCGGAACAGTCCAAATGGCTCGAACTCCATGATTGGCGCGTCGTCGGCGAACGTTTCGCAAATATGATGATCGGTCTTTATCAGGACCGACACAATGTCTCGGTCGAACGAGTATCCCGTCCCCTCCTCGCCCGCGTCGATGACGCTGCGCCGGAATTCGAGGAGTGGATGATGGATCTGCCGGATCGCGCATTCGTCCAACTCGCCTATCAGCGCGTTCTCGGCCGCGATCCGGACGAAGCAGACTTCGGCGCCTCTATCCACGCGCTCGGCGCCGGTCAGGTCACGCGAGAAGAGCTGGTGGCTTCCCTGTATGATTCCGTCGAACGCGAGCAGGCGAGCGTCAACCCCACGTCGGACGAACGAAAAAGCGCGTGGAGCTTTTCAGAGCTCGATTCGGGCGACGATCAGGAATTCGTCGAGAGAGTCTATCAGCGTCTGCTGGGACGTGCGGCCGATGAAGTCGGCCTAGCGAACGCTCTGGGCTACCTTCAGGCGGGCGGGACACGGCGCCATATCGCGGAGTCGATACTCGGCTCTGACGAGTTCATGACGAGAAACAAAGCGATAATGATCGTTTTCGATTCCTTGCCCGCTGAAGAAGATGCATCCCGATGAACGACGACGCCACCGCCACGCATGACGGACCCATGAAATTCGAAAGCGCAGGTCGCGCCGAGAGTGTGGGCGCCGACTTGGAAGGTCTTCCTGCCGAAGCGTTGAAACGACTCTGGCCCGCTTGGCGAGACAGCAATCGTCTCGACGTTTCACGACAGGCGCTACGCGCCTGCGCGGCAGATTTGTCCTGGACGCACGGACCAAATGCGGTTTCGATCGCGCGTCGCATCGCCGAAGACTTTGTCACCTTCCCGGAATTCGAACTGGAAATCGACAATCGCGATCTGGCGAAAAAGATCGCCGGATTCGAGTCGGAGAACGCTCGGGCATTCAATGCGATTCTCGCTTTTCTCATCAACCCGCACGACAAACATTGCTTGGAAGAGGTGATACTCGAAGCCGCGCGGGCGAACGATGAAGATGCTGTTCGTAGATTGATGCGACGGTTGCTCGACTGCTCCGATTTCGGGTTGCACGTCACTCGCATTCTGTCGCGCCTTTCCGATGAGCGCCTCACATTACCGGTCGATGTCCTCGGGGCGATCGTACAGAGACTTCCGACTGGCGCAGGCACGCTTTCTGGACTCATGTTGCGAGAAGCGCTCGTGGAAGCGTTGGCGCCGAATGCTCCGCAAACCCTCGCCACTCGCAATATTCCTGCGACTGCGAAGTATCTGATCGACCTTGCCGAGGCGAAGCGGACAACGCGCGTCATTCGCCGCGAGACGACGCTGAACGAGGCGCTGATCGAAAAACTGGGGGCCGAGGTGCGGCGTCGGCTTGCCCCAATGGCGCCGAAGGAGACAGCAAACGAGAACAAGCCGCGCGTCAAACAAGAGAGCGGCGTCGTCGGCTGGCTCGAAGCCATACTGCAGTTCGGATCCGTGACTTTGCAGACGTCTTCTCTCCGATCGAACTACGCAAAGATCGGCTCGGACGGATTGCTCACTGCGGAGACACACCCGCTCGGCAGCGCCTTCCAATACGGTCCATACGTCACATTGCCGCCAGGCTATTACAGCGTGACGTTCATAGGCGAGATGACGACGCCGGCTGTAGCCGAATTTGTCGTCACCAGCGCTTTCAGCCAAAATGTGCTCGCGTCTTGCGCGATCGTCGCGACGGATTCTGTTCCGCTCGCCCAGCTCACATTCCTGCTGTCACAACGCGAGGACAATTGTGAGTTCATCATTCGCGTGAAATCATCAGCAGGGCGCGTCCGTTCGCGCGGCGTCGAAATCGATTGGCGGCCTTTGTAGTCGCCTCTCCCGGCGGTCTGCCGCCATATTTCCGCAGGCTTTGGGCGGACCGCGAGTTTTCGTTCAAGCGCATCTTCTGTGACGAGAGGCCTATGCTCGATCCCAGACGAGGCCGCACGAAGATCTGCCGCCCGTCCGTTCCGGCGGGGAAAACTCCGGCCGAATTGTCCGCTATGCGAGGCCTGGCCGCATCCTCGCGGCGCGCCCGATCGTCACGGAGATTCGGCTGCGTAGCTCGCCGCGCGGTCGGCGGCCTCGCGCCGGCCGGCCGATATTTTCAGCGTCGCCTTCATTCCCGACCTGAGCGAGAGATCCGCATTGGGCGCGTCGACGACGATGCGATCGCCCGCGGCGTTTTCGTCGGCGGAAACCCGAAGAATCTCGCCGACCTTTCCCTCGTAGACGCGGTTCGGAAATTCGTCGACGGTGAAAGAGACCTCGTCCCCGACCTTGATCCCGTCGATGTCCTTTCCGGTCAGATCGACGATGACTCGCACATCGGGACCAGAGGCGACCGAGAAGAGATCGCGCTCGTCTTTCGCCGAGCCGATGGTTTGGCCGGGCTCGACATTGCGCGAAGTGACGGTTCCGGCGATCGGCGAGAGGATCTCGCTGTCGGCGAGGCGGGCCTCGGCGGCTTCCAGCGCGACGCGCGAGCGCGCAGCCGCGGCTTCGTCGCTCGTCTTGCGCGCCTCCGCCCGCTCGAGCGCGAGGCGCGATTTCTCGAGCGCCTTGCGCGCCGCCGCGCGCCGCTTGGCGAGCTCCTGACTTTCGTCGAGACGCGCCTTCGCGTCGGCGATCGCGGTCTCGTCTTTGGCGAGCTTGTCGAGCGTCTCGGAGAGCGCAGCCCTTTCGCGATCGACGATCGATTGGAGGGGACGCGGGTCGAGTCGCGCGCAAATCTGGCCCGCCGTCACCTCGCCCCCCACATCGCAATAGACCGCCTCGACCTTGCCGGATGTCTTGGCTCTGATCGGCGTCGTCGCCGCGGCCTCGATGACGCCGGTCGCTTCCACGACGCTGATCGCCGGGCCGCGAGCGACCGGCGTCTCCGCCCGATGATCCGCGATCGTTCCACGAGTCGCCCAATAGAGGCCTCCGGTCACGAGAGCGAGCGTCGCGACCCCGGCGGCGATTTGCGGGATTCGATTGCGCTCATGCTTGCTCGACTCGCCGTC
Source organism: Methylosinus sp. Ce-a6 (assembly GCF_009811655.1). GTDB lineage: Bacteria > Pseudomonadota > Alphaproteobacteria > Rhizobiales > Beijerinckiaceae > Methylosinus. Next base: position 35,059 of record NZ_BGJX01000014.1, read on the forward strand.
TGAAGGAGCAAGCGCCGCCGTCCCCGCGCTCGACGCTTCGAGATGGTCGGCGAGCCGACCGAGCACATCCTCCGCCGCTTCCCGTGCGCCGGATTGGACATGCCAATCCAAATTTTCCGGGGACTTGTGCAGGATCGCGCTCGTCACCACCGTCTTTCCGTCCTTTTCGGAAAAGGTCAGGGTTTCGACCGCTTCGGTCTGCGGGGCGCCGTCGTATCGAAATGTCTGCACCAGGCGCCGGGGCTCCTCGATCTCTCGATATTCGCCGCTGACCCCGTGCTGCTGGCCGTCCGCGCCGATCAGCACGATGCGCCATTTTCCATTCACGCGGAGATCGATGTCGCACTCGCATACGATCGAGCCGCCGGGACGATACCAGCATTTGACCTGCTCGGCCCGTGTCCAAGCCTCGAAAACCCGCCGGATCGGCGCATCGAGAACATATTCGAGAGTAATCTTCGGAGTTTGCGCTTCGATCGAAATTTCGGGCTTGCCTGACATGCCGATCCCTTGCCTTCTGTTTAGAGCGGCTTCCGATCCTTTTGGATCGAAAGCTGCTCTAATTTGTCGTTGGGAGCGAATTCTGGTCGCCCGAACGATTCCGTTCGAGCGGAAAGCGCTCTCGCGGTCTTCCAGTCAGCCGAAGCGGCCAGTGATATATTCCTGCGTTTTTCGCTGAGCGGGCGAGGTGAAGACCTTCTTGGTGGCGCCGAACTCCAGAAGCTCGCCGAGATACATGAAGGCGGTGAAGTCGGAGACGCGAGCCGCCTGCTGCATATTGTGCGTGACGATCGCGATCGTGAATGTCTTGGCGAGATTGTCGATGAGTTCTTCGATCTTGGCGGTCGAAATCGGGTCGAGCGCCGAGCAGGGCTCGTCGAACAGAATGATCTCGGGGCGGATCGCGACGGTGCGGGCGATGCACAAACGTTGCTGCTGACCGCCCGACAGACCGAGGCCGCTGGCGTGGAGCTGATCCCGAACCTCGTTCCAGAGCGCGGCGTCGCGAAGCGCCTGCTCGACGCGCGCATCCAGCTCGCTACGCCCGAGCCGCTCATAGACTCTGACGCCGAAGGCGATGTTCTCATAGATCGACATTGGGAAGGGAGTGGGCTTTTGAAACACCATCCCCACGCGCGAGCGCAACAGATTGACGTCTATGTCGGGTGACAAAACATCTTCGCCGTCGAGCAGCACCTCGCCCTCGGCCCGCTGGTTCGGGTAGAGGTCGTACATTCGGTTGAACACGCGCAGCAGCGTCGATTTTCCGCAGCCGGACGGCCCGATGAAGGCCGTCACTTTGTTGGTATAGAGCGGAAAGGAGATCGATTTCAACGCACGCGACTGGCCATAGAAGAAATCGAGACTTGCGACCGAGACCTTCGTCGGCAGCGGGGCATGAATAACCGGCATGGCGGTCATCTTCGCTCCTCCCCTTGGTGCAACGCCCGTACGAGCCGACCCGGATACCACGATCGTTGCGTGACATTGAGATGACCGGCGGCGGCGGCGCTCTCGAGAGCTCCTCACGATCTTGCCTCGGTCGCGGCTTTCGAAGCGCCGGGAGGCCGACGCCATCTCGCGAAGGTCACGAAAGCGGCGCCGATCAAGGCGATCATGACACCGGCCTCGGCCGGGGCGGCAGGCCCGAGCCTCCCTTCGACGAATCGCACGACGACCGGATCCGTGGCGATGGTCTCGCCGGCGATCCAGCCGAGCAATCCGGCGCCGACGGAGGCGAGGCTGCGGAATCGGTCGAGCAATTGGCCGAGAGCCGCGGCGCCGGCGAATACGAGAGGGACGCTGAGGACGAGCCCGCACGCCATTGCGACGAGATCATCCTGCCCGATGGCGGCGATCGCGACCACATTGTCGAAGCTCATCACCAAAGTGGCGACGGCGATCGCCCGCGCCGCCCGGAGGACGCCGTAGGTCGCGTCCAAGACCCGGCTGTCATCGCCCGGATCGGACAATCCGAGATTACACGCGATATGAAATAGCGCGGCGCCGGCGATGAGCCTCAGGAAGGGCGCCTGCATCAGAAACGACACGATCGCGATAAAAAGGGCCGTCAGCATCACGGCGACGCCGACGCCGAGCGCGACGCCCCAACGCCGCCGACGCGCGGGGAGCTCGCGGGCGGCCAGCGTGATCGCGACGACATTGTCGCTGGAGAGCAGGAAATTGACGCCGGCCACTTGAAGCGCGAGACCCCAGAACGACGGCTCCGCCAGTCGGGCGACGAGGGGCTGCATGGGATCCTTCTCGGTTCGAGGACGCCGGGAAATATGATATTAGGCGGGAATGATTTTTCGACTGTGACATTTTTCGACTGTGACAAGGGCGCGGCCCCGCCGCTCGAGCTTCGGAAAGCGTCGGCAGTTTCTTAAGGATCGCGGCAGAACTGGATGTGACGCTGTCGCCCTGTGGTCGGAGGAGCGCTCATGTGGCCTTTGGCGGGTTTCGCTTTCGGAGCCGTTGTCGGCGCGGTCGGGATCGCGCTTCGCGGAAAGGAGATGGCGCAAGTCGCGCGCCCCGGAGCCAAAGCGGTCATCAAGGCCGCGATGGTCGCGCTTCACGAAGCGCGCGTCCGCCAGGCCGAGATCGTCGAGCAGGCGGAGGATCTGTTCGCCGAAGCGACCGCCGAAGTCGCCGAGGAACGGACGGAGGATATCGCAGCGACGATCCGCGCCAAGGCGCAGAAGGCCGCCGAAGCGCGCAACGAGGAGGTCATTCGCCGCGCCGAGATCGTCGCCGCGGTCCGGTCTCTCTATGCGGAGTCGGCCGGGGAGCCGTCGAGCGACAGGCTGGCGGCCGTGATCGCCGCCGCCGAGGAGCGCGCTCGCGCGATCATCGAAGCGGGACGAACAGCGGGCGGCCCCGCCTCGGCCGAGACGATCGACCTCTCCGCGATCAAGCGAACGCGCGCGGGCGGCGCCGATCATGAGTGACGAGCTGCCGGTCGCGACCATTGTCCATACGATGAGAGGGCGCACGCGCCTGCGCCTCGCAGAATTGCGCGGCGACGAGAAATTCTTCGCCGACCTCGCGAAAAAGCTCGCCGGGATCGGCGGCGTGCGCCGGGCGGATCCGGCGCCGCTGACCGGCGGCATATTGATCTTTCACGACAAGCCCCTCGCCGGAATCGGCGAAGCGGCGGAAAAGGCCGGGCTGTTTCGCCTGCAGACCAATGCGAGCCCTTCCGTCGAGAAGCCGATGGAGCTGAATTTGGGCCCGCGCGAGGCCGCCGCCGCCGCCTTCGCTCTGGCCGCCGCCTGGCAAATCTACAAAGAGAAGGTTTTCCCGCCGGCTCTCACGCTCGTCTGGTACGCGGCCCGGCTCGCCGGGTTCCGCATGGGCGGCGAAGACCGGAGCCCCGACGAATAGAGCGTTTCCAGCCGAAGTGGACGCCGGTTCGGCGTTGGAAACGCGCGTCGAAACAAAGACTCTCGGTCCCCCGGTCAACGAGCCAGCGTTTCGGCGACATCCGTCGCCTCCCAGGGAAGATCGAGATCGGCGCGGCCGAAATGGCCATAGAGCGCGAGGCGGCGATAGAATCCGGCCGGGCCGGCCTGCGACGGAAGCGTCCTGAGCGCGAAACGGCGCTCGACGGCCGCCGGCCGAAAATCGAGCCGTTGCTCGATGAGGCGCGCGAGCTCGGGGTCCGGCATGGCGCCCGTCCCGAATGTCTCGACTGCGACGCTGAGCGGCCGGGCGCGTCCGATCGCATAGCCGAGATGCACCTCGCAGCGTTCGGCGAGCCGCGCCGCGACGATGTTCTTGGCGGCGTGACGGGCGGCATAGGCCCCGATGCGGTCGACGCGCGAAGGATCCTTGCCCGAGAGCGCCGCGCCGCTGTGGCGGGCGTATTCGCCATAGGTGTCGATGCCGTTCTTGCGTCCGGTGAGGCCGGCGTGACGGGCCGGCCCTTCGACATCGAAAGGCGCGCGGGGATTGAGGATCAGGTTGAACTCCGTCGCGGCGTCTGGACGCAGCGGGCTCTCGTCGAAGGCGCGGGTCGCGATCAGGCGCAGCCGCTCCTCGAGCTCGGCTCTGCGCTGCTCCGGCGAGACGACGGCGGCGATGGAGATCGTATGGACGCGCGCCGGCTCGCCGCCGCGATATTGCACCGAGACTTGCGTCTTGGCGTCGGGCGACAGCCAACCCGCATCTGCGCCCCTACGCTCCTCGTCGAGGGCCCGCGCGACGCGATGGGCGAAGCTGATCGGCGCCGGCATGAGCTCGGGCGTCTCGCGACAGGCGTAGCCGAACACATTGGCCTGATCCTGAGCAACGACGCTCTCGATCTCCGCATCCTCGTCTCTATCGGACGGAGGCGCCCGAAGATCGGCCGGAAGCTCCGTGAAGCTCGAGAGAATGGAGCAGCGACGCGCGTCGAAACGCCCTTCGACATAGCCGGCCTCGGCGACCACTTTGCGCGCGAGCGTCGGCAGATCGACGTCCGCCTCCGCAGCGAAGCGGGCGGCGAGAAAAATCACTCCCGACGCGATGGCGCATTCGACGATCGCCCGCGCCGCGGCGTCCTGGCCGAGGAAAGCGTCGATGGCCGCGTCGCTGATCTGGTCGCAGAGCTTGTCCGGATGGCCGGCGGTGACGGATTCGGAGGTGAAAATCATGTCCGGGACCATCTCGACCCTCATGATTCCGGCGCCGCGGCCCGCCGCGGCTCGGTCGGCAGAAGATTGCGGATCGCGTCATTGGCGGCGGCGGCGCCGATGGCGACGCCCGCTATGCCGAGCAATTCGCGTCCGCCGATCGGGGCGAGGCCCAGAACCCGTCGCGTGGCGGGAAAAAGCTGCGCCGCCGCCTGCGCGACCGTCGACAGAACGACGGCTCCCGCGAGCTTCCGGTTGGGCGATCGAGCCAGCTTGCCGGCGAGGCCTGCGCGCTCCGATCGGCAGTTCACCGCGTGGAACAGCTGGCCCAAGGTGAGTCCATGGAAGGTGATCGTGCCGGCGCGCGCGAAGCTTCGCGCCCCTCCGGCGAGATGGTAGGCGGCCAGAGTGCCCACGCCGATCACCGCGCCTTCGAGGAGAAGATATCGGAAATCGGCCGGCGTCAGGATCGGCGCGCGGGGATCGTGAGGAGGCTGCTCCAGAAGGCCGTCTTCCGGCTCCTCGAGGCCGAGGGCCAGAGCCGGCAGAGGCTCGCCGGCGATGTTGAGCCAAAGGAGCTGCGTCGACGTCATGGCGACGCCGCCATCGAGCAGCGCCGCCCCCAGCATGACGAAGGTCTCGGACACGCTGGTCGAAATGAGATAGCGCAGAACCTTGCGGATGTTCGAATGCGTCGCGCGCCCGAGGCGCACCGCTTCGACGACGCCGCCGAGATCGTCGGAGACGAGCACCATATCCGCGACCTCGCGGGCGACGTCCGTTCCCTCGCCGCCCATGGCGATGCTGATGTTGGCGGCGCGCAGCGCCGGGCCGTCGTTGACGCCGTCGCCGGTCATGCCGACGACGCGTCCGCCATTCTGCAAGGCTTTGACGATTTTGAGCTTGTCGACCGGGCTGACGCGCGCGAAGACCTGCGCCTGACCGGTCAGCGCCGCCAACATGTCGGGAGAAAGGGCGGCGATCTCGCCGGCTTCGAGCACTCTGATGTCGCCGCCGTCGCCGAGGTCCAGTTTCCGCGCGATGGCGAGCGCGGTGGCGCTCTGGTCCCCCGTGATCATGACGGAGCGGATGCCGGCGCGATGGAGCTGCTGCAACGCGGGCCGAACGCTCGGACGGATCGGGTTGATGAGGCCGGCGAGGCCGAGCCAGACGAGATCGCGCTCGTCTCGCGGATCGCCGCCGGTTTCGCAGATCGCGACCCCGAGAACGCGCAGCGCCCGCGCGGCCATGCGTCCATTGGCTTCGCGGATTTTCGCGCGCGACGGGTCGTCGAGCGGCGCGACGCCGCCTTTCGTCGCCCAGCTCGCGCAGCGCAGCAGCACCTCGCCCGGATCGCCCTTCACGCAGAGCAGCCGAGCCCCGTCGTCGCGCTCATGCAGCGTGCTCATGCGCTTGCGATTTTCCGAGCGCGGCGCGCCCGCGACGAGCGGCGCCTCGCGACGCAGCGCCGCCACGTCGACGCCGAAGGCCAGCGCCGCCTCGAGCAGCGCGCTCTCGGTCGGCGTTCCATCGATTCGGCAACCCTCGCCCTCGGGGCGCAACACGGCGTCGCTGCACAGAGCCGCGACCTCGAGCAAGCGCTTCGTCACGGCGGCCGCCGTGGGGGCGGCGTCATCGTCGCCATCGACGAGACGCCCGCCTTCGAAGGCCAACAGCAACCCATCCGCGTGGATGGCGACCGTCTCCATGCGGTTTTCCGTGAGCGTGCCGGTCTTGTCGAGGCCGATCACCTCGACGGCGCCCAGCGTCTCGACCGCATCGAGCTTGCGCACCAGCACGTCGCGACGTCGCATGTTCTCGACGCCGAGCGCCAGGGTCGTCGTCGCGACGGCCGGCAAGCCTTCGGGGATCGCCGCGACGATGAGCGAGATCGCATTGCGAAGCATGGGGACGAAGGCGTGCCGGCGAGCGAGCCCTATGCCGAACACCACGCCGCAGACCAGCGCGTTGATGAAGATCAGCTCGCGTTCGACCTCGTCGAGCTGGCGCTGCATCGGCGTCTCCGGCGGTTGCAGCGAGCCGAGCAGACGCTGAACGCGGCCGATCTCCGTCGTCGCGCCCGTCGCGGTGACGAGCGCGGTCGCAGAGCCGCCGGTCACCGCCGTTCCGCGATAGAGCATATTGCGGCGCTCGGGCAGACCCGTGTCGGCGCGGAGCACCCATTCCGCCGTTTTCTGCACCGGAACGGCTTCGCCGGTGAGGGCCGATTCATTGACGGAGAAATCGTCGCAGAAGATCAGGCGGGCGTCCGCCGGAATCAGCATTCCACGCTCGAGCGAGAGAATATCGCCGCGCACGATCTCCGCGGGGTCGAGGAGGACGCGCGCGCCGCCGCGAAGCGCCGAAACCCGATGGGGAGAATAGTCCGACAGGCTTCGGATGGTCCGTTCGGCTCTATGTTCCGTCGCCGTAGCGATGCTGGCGTTCAGCAGCACAACGGCGCCGATGACGGCGGCGTCGACAATTCCTCCGGTCATGAGCGAAAGCGCCGCCGAGCCGACGAGGAGGAAGACCGGCAGGCTGACCATCTGATCGCCGAAAATGGCGAGCGGCGAACGCGGCTTCACGCGCGGGATTTCATTGCGCCCATGGACCGCCAGACGGCGCGTCGCCTCCTGCGGGTCGAGACCCGCCTCCGCGCTCGTCGCCAGCCGCCGCGCGGCGTCGCCGGCCGTCATCGCATGCCATTGCAGATCGACCGATTCGTCAGCGGCGACGGCGGCGGACAGGGGCCAGGCGAAAGGCGCTCGCGCCGCATCGAGCTGCGGCTCGGCGACCGCGTCTTCGACGGCCTGCAGAATTTCCCGGATCGACGCAGGCGCGGAGAACTCGACGAGCACGGTGGCGGTCAAGGCGCTCGCGCGCGCAGACGCCACTCCGGGACGCGCGAGCAGCGCTTTCATCACCGCCTCGACGCGCGAGTCTCGCCCCGCGAGGCCGAAATGACGAATCCTCACCCGGCCGGGGACCGCGCGATGGACGATCTCCGCGCGAGCCAACGACAGAGTGGGGTTCACATGCGCAGACATGGCGATTTCGTCCGAGTTTCGGCGGCCGCGCCCGAACGCCCGCGGTCTCGTAGAGTATCAGTTCATATGCCTTCACAAGCAACTCCGGCCGCCCCGATCTCGACATCGGCCGCGGAATCGGGCGACGACGGCCAGTCGTTCGCATCGTCCGCGCCGCGCCTGCGCCATCTCGAATGGATTCACGATATGCTGCTCGGCCCCGAAACCTCGCCCCGGCGCAATTCGGCACCGCTTTCGCGGCCGGGCTCGGCTCGACCGTCAAGGACCAAGGACGCCGCGTCGCACGCCGGCGTGGACTCCGCCGCAATTCGCGAGTTCTTCCGGACCGTCCTCGATCAGCGTCTCGTCTCGACCATGTCGCTCGCGCATCGATCAGGTTTTCGTCAATATGATCTTGTTGATGCGAGCGTAGATCGGACCCGTCCATTCGGAGGCGATCCGAATTTCCAATTCGACGTCCGTCGGCTTCACTTCCAGCCTGTGACGGAACGCCGCCCTTCCGGAGAACCGGATCTCGAAGAGCTTGCGGAGCCCGGAATTCGACGTGACGTCCAGCAGCAGCTCTCCATCTCCCGCGATGTCGATGTCGATGTCCATCGCATAAGCCCCAGCCGCAAAATCGCGGCGCGGACCATATAAAACGAAGCCGGGCGAGATCATCGCATAACCGTCGGCGGTCTCGAGACCGCTGAAGAACATTCTGTTGCCGATGAGCAATCCGACATCGGAATGATGCGCGGCGATCAGATATCCGCCTTCGTTTTCCCGAGCGAGCATGACCCTATTCCCCTTTTCAGAGCCGAGCGACAGATTTGAGTTCGAAAAATAGTCTCGCCAGTCGATCCGGTCGTCGAAGGTCAGACCGCTGTCGAAACGACACATATAATCGGGGAACATATCGTCCAATGCGCTTTCGCTCGCACAGGCGAGTTTGATCGTTCGGTGATGCCGCGGTTCGGTCCGCGAAAGAAGCTCGTGCAGCAGCTCGTCGCGGAATCGACGCTGTTTTTGCTTCGATCGGATCGATGCCGCGAAATCGCCATAAACGGTTTTCGTGGCATAGGTCCTCGGAACGATGCGCAAGAGAGCGAGCATGAATTCCGTCGTCGTCATTTGGAGCGCCTGCCCCCGCTCATGGTAGCGCGCCGCGACGCGTCGATCGGGGACGCCGTAGACCGCTTCAAAAAAGCGCTCGATCTTCTCCAGCGTCCCGAGGCCGATCAGGCTCGCGAGATGGAAATGCGGGGATTCGATGAGTTTGGCTCCGCTCATAGACGTTCCCTCTGCATGTCGCGTTCACGAAGCTCGATTTCGACGATGTTGAACAGCCGCATTCGTATCCTTGCCCAGGAATGCGCCTCTACATATTCGGCTTGAGCGCGCCTCTTGGAGCGCGCCATTTCGGCGTTCGAATAGAATCGGCACATGGCGTCGGCGATATCGACGGGCTCGAATCCCCCGGTCGAGAAGCAGATGCCGCCCAGATCGCCAAAGGTCGAAACCGGCGTGCACAGAAGCGGGATTTGTAGACCCGCGACTTCCCTCAACGCGCCGCTGGCGCTCTCCGCATTCGGTCGATAGGAAAAGACGAGGAGGTCGCATTTGGACAGGCGTCGGCGCACCTCGTCCAGCGGCAGCATGCGAAAGTCCAACTCGACGACATTCTCGAGAGCCAAGCTTTTGACCAACGCCATCGCCCGGAGCGCATAGTCGATGGTCTTACGTTCATCGGTGATCGAATGCAAAAGCGTCGCTTTGACGTTCGGAACTCTCTTTCTGAGAAAGTGCAGCGCGAGAATATTTTCGAGTATGCCCTTGTGCGGCATGCAAAATCCGAAGGAGCCGATATGGAAATCCGATCCGATCGTGTCGTCGGCGGGATCTGGCGTCGCCTTTTCCTCCTCGGAAACCGCCGCGGTAAAATTGGATATGCCATGTGGAACGACGGCGACCCGCGTCGATTGCGCGAGCTTCGGCAATTCCAGAACGTCGTCGAGAGTGTGAACGAACAGCCCCGACAGTCTGGAAAGCGAAGCCGCGACTTCGGTGAGCGCGGCGCGCGCCCCTACCGTCGAATGAAGCTGAACGAAGACTTTGATATTTCTTGCCCGGTCGGCGCGCAGCGCATCGACGATGAAGGCCAGATCCGACCAGCTCAAAATTCCGGGATGATGCTGAATGAGCACCGCCTCGAAATTCGATCGCAGGAGATAGTCGCAGAGCCGACGGACGCCGGATCGGCTGCGCGTCCACACCCGCGTCACAAAGGCTTCGTCTTCGGTGATCCGCCCGACGTCTTCGGCGACGACGGTGACGTCGAACCCCTCCGGCAGGCTTGCGATCAAATTGCCCGTGTAGGTCGCTATTCCGCAATCCTGGCTCCAAGTGCTGACGATCGCCGTGCGTCGAGGTCCGCGCGCCTCGCGCGACTTTCCGACATGCTTCGTCACGGCTCGAAGAAAGCGGCGCGCCACCTTGTCCCAACGATAGAGATCACTCACGCGCCGCCGGGCCGCCGACGTTCTGGCGTGAATTTCCTCCGGGCTCGCGAGATACACGGCCCGCATCTGCTTCTTCAGTGAGCCCGGATCGGGTTCGAACCAGAAGGAGTTGCGAAGATTCATATGGGTCGCGGCGGCGGCGGCGTGCGATCGAATGGGCCAGCAGGTCGTTTCGTCGCAAAAGTCCGATTGCCCTCCGGCGTCGGTGACCACGACCGGGAGATCGAGCGCCATCGCTTCGGCGGCGGGCAGAAGAAAACCTTCGCCCCGGCTCGGCGCGACGAGGCAGTCCGAAGATATATATAATTGGTACAATTCTGCGGGGGACAAATTCGCTTTCACGAGCTCGATGGATCGCGGGATCGCGCCGCCTCCGAGATCGATCAACAGCCGCTCGATCTCATTATGCGGATTGTCGAAGGTCTTGATGACGAGCCGCACGTCGGTCTCGTCTCTGAATTCTTCGAGAAAGCTTCGCACGAGAACATCCGCGCCCTTGCGCGGAAAGCAGGAGGACACGTGAAGGAACTGGAAAGGCTTCGTCCTCGCGGCCTTCGGCCGTTTCGGCGCTCTCGCCAACATGTGATCCATGCCGTTTCCGATGACCTCTATCGGAACGACGACGCCGGAATTTTCGAGCGCCTCCTTGCTATAGCGCGAGGTGACGCAAATGAGATCGAGATCGCGGTTGAACTGCTCGACGAATTGCGGCGGAAACTCGCTCTCCTCCCATGCGTAGCAATGCAGGACGCGGAAGCCGGCTCTCATATGGCCCGTTTCGGGAGGCCAAGTGTTGAGCGTGTGAATCTCGACGCCGGCAAAATCGGGATCAGCGACGAAGACGTCTTTGACGCGAGCGTCGGCATTGAACAGCTGGTCCTGCGCCAAGCCGGCCTCGGACGAATGAAGGCGAACGTCATGGCCCATGTCGAGAAGGGCGCGGGCGAAGCATCGATTCACGATAGCGAGGCTGTAGTCTCCGGCGAAGACCCCTTCCACGAGAATGGAGCGCTTCGGTTCGGTCGCGGACGGCGTCTCGCAATCCAAGAAGCTTTGCGCCGCGGCGGGAGACATCGACGCATGAGCGTCGCGCGACGGCCTCAAACGCTCCATCCAGCTCGTTTCCGATCGGAAAGGCCTTCGCAACGCGTCGGATGCGCGATCCCTCGGGCTCAATTCATGGATCGGGCGTCCCTCTTGCCAAAAGACCACCGAGACATTTCCCGACGAGATGTCCTTGGGCAGGAGGTCGAGAGCGATATCGAACCCGCAATTGGCGGAGGGATGGCCATGATCGGCGACATCGGGCCGAAACTGCGTCGCGGGACCGACCGCGACGACCCGACCGCGGACGAGGACGGCGATCGAAACGGGCCGATCGGGAGCGCGAAGATCGATAGCCCAGCCACGCGCGCGGGCTATCGTGAAATCATCGATATGGCCGATATATCGAGCCGATCGGCGGAGGGACAACGGTACGAAGTTCACTGTTTCACGCTCCCTCGCTTTATATCGCGCGTCTCACGAACGTCATCGCAGCCGCACCGTGTTGGCGCTCGCCTCGACGGCGAGCCGGTCGAAACCGATATTGATCGCGTCGAGGTCGAGCGGCGCCTGTTGCGGAACGGAGAGGCAGGCGCGACGGCAGCGCGCGCCCGAGAGGGCGAGCAGACGTCCCGACGACGATCGGGGCGCATCGCCGAATGTGGCGACGGGCACGACGCCGGTCACCGGATAGCCGCGTGCGATCAGCTTTGCGCGCACGGCCAGACAATAGGCGACCGATCGCTGAGAAAACCGAGTCTCGCCATGGCCGGCCCGATATTTCATCACGGCTGTGCAGAGATCGCCGCCCGCGCGCCGCCATGCGCCGGCGAGGTAAGTCACGCCGTAGCGTATATTCGTCTCGGGGACCGCGAGCGCGGATGCGGATCCGACGAAGCCGAGCATCTGCGCGGTGGAGGGCAGCACCTGCATCAGGCCGATCTCGCCCGACGATCCGATCTGGCCGGGATCATAGCCGCTCTCCACCGCCATCACAGCGTCGGCGACTTCCGCCGGCAGGCCGGCGCGTCGAGCCTCCCGTTCCGCCAGCGCACGATAATCCGCCGCCGAGCGGAGCGTCCCCCGGGCGTTCCGCTTTTCGTCCGCGCTGGACGACGCGGCGCCCGTCGGGCCCGGCTCCGCGCGCGCGAGACGGACGTCGACTGGTTGCAACGGCGGCTCGGCTTCGGCCGCTCCGGAAACATTCGATGCGCTCCATGCCGTCGCGCAGCCGATCGCCGCCGCTGCGCGAAAAAGCGAATACCGTCGTGAGCGCCGCGCGTCGCGGCTCATTGTCTCGAATCTCGTCACGCTCAGCTTTTTCCTTGCACAGAGAGCGCGAGATGAAGCGGCTGCAATAGGTCGGCCGGGGGCGTCGCGCCGACGGATTTGCGCATGAGAAGCGGCCTCAACTCCGCCGCGCCGGAAAAGCTGGCGCCATCGAACTCGACGCGCGCGATCTCTCCATTCTCCAGAACCCAGACCCGCACGACGAGAGTCGTGGTCCCGCGCTCTTCGAGCGAGACGCGAAACCGGCGAATAGGATCGTCATCCTGCGCGAGCCAGGCTTGCAGCCGCTCCTTGACGACGAGGGCAAACTCCCTCCAGGCGACCGGCGCGTCCGTTGAACGGAGATAGGTCGTGGTTTGCGCCACCGCCGGAAACGAGATCGGCGCGACCGCCGTCATCATGACGAGACCCAATCGCCGCACGACGACATCCCATATTTTCCGGAGCGCAGATCGCCTAAGCCATGTCATTACACAATCGCTTTTCCGAATGAGCCGGGACAGCGCCGAGGCAGCCCTCATAAAGACAGACGATCCACGACCGCCGAACCCGAAGCTCCGCAATGTCGAAATGCATGAGATTTTTTTCGGCCGTCGGGCGGGCTGCCCGGTCGCGGCGCGTCGCCGGCTCGGCTCGGCGCTCGCTGGCGATTTGATGTTCGCTTCTTCGTCTCGGAATCCTGCCGGTTTGGTTCGGCCGCACGAAGGCGCGCGCTTCTCTTTCCCCGCCGAGAACGCCGACTGGCGTGAGGTTCGCCAGTTCGCGCTTGAAGCGCTGAGGGGAGTCGCACCGGATCGAAGCGAGTGGGCCGGCGGTCGGCGGGTCGGAAAGATCGCCGAAGCGTCTTTGAAAAACGCGCGATCGGAAGGTTCCGGTCCAAAGACCGACGGCGACGCCGGATAGGCCGCGTGGCCGCCCCCTCCCCGATCGCCGGTCGAAAGCGCTGCGCCCTTGGTCTGCCGAGCGGCGCGTCCTTCGACGCCCGCGCGCCCCCGAGATATTCTGTGAATTGGAGGATATTCATGAGATGATCGGAATGAACCTAGATGCGTCGCGTTTTACTGCTCGACGTGAGACGTTTCATTCCACATTTGCTGCAGATGATTTCATATACACGTTAAACGTGTCTTATACGCGTCATACGCGCATGGCAATCGGATGACCGCAGCTCCGCTGTCGTTCGCTTGTTTCATGTTTCCTCGGAGTAACATCGTGCCGCGTCGCTTTGGTCAGTGGCTCCGAGGCTCCGGGGGGCTTTCGCGGCTCGGTCGGCTCTGCTTCGCATTCATCTTCCCCGTCGTGACGCTCGCGGGCTGCTCGTCGAACGAGCAGCTGATGGGAATAGGCCCCGGCGACGCCGTCGACGCGATACGCGACAAGGATCTGACCGCTCGCTTTTCGGCGTTTTCGGATCGCGTGCGCCATGTCGCGCGCGCCTCCGCTCCCAAGCTCTTTCCCGGAGAGGCGAGCGCCGCCGAGAGCGCGCGGGGAGGCGAGGGATTCACCGCGCTCGCCGCCGAACCCGACGCCGCGCGAGGCGACTCCGTCGAGGTGAATTTCGAGCAGGCCGACATTCAGACCGTCGCCAAAGCGCTGCTCGGCGACGCCCTCGGCCTCAATTTCGTGGTCGATCAGCGCATCCAAGGCCCCATCACGATCGTCTCGGCGAGTCCTATTCCGCGCAAGGACATTCTGCCGGTGTTCGAGAGCGTGCTGCGGATGTCGAACGGCGCGCTCCTGCGTGACCAAGACATCGTGAGGATCATGCCGGCCAGCGACGCGACGGGGTCCGGCGCCGTCACCTTCGGCGGCGCGGAACCCGGCTTCGGCGTGACCATTGTCCCGCTTCGCCATGTTTCCGCGACCGCATTGGTGAAGGCCGTCGAGAATTTCGTCGTCCGGCCGACGGCGATCCGCGCCGATTCCGCTCGCAACATCGTCCTCATACAAGGAACGTCGAGCGAGCGGCGCGCGGCGCTCGACGTGATCGCGGGATTCGACGTCGAATGGCTGCGCAATCAATCCGTCGGTCTCTATCCGCTGAAATCGACGGCGCCCGACACGATCATTCGTGAGCTCGATCGAATCTTCGAGACGTCGGAGAATGGCCGGGGCTCCAGCCTCGTCGGCTTTCAGCCGATTTCGCGCATGAACGCCGTCATGGCGATCGCGCGAACTCCAAGGACGCTGGAGCGCGTGACGCAATGGATTCGGCGCCTCGACCGCTCCGACCCGACGGGCGCGACCGTTCGCGTCTATCGACTCGAAAATGGCAGCGCGACGAAGATCACGAAAATACTGAATGAAATATTCGTCGGCAAAGGCGCCGGCGCGACGAGCGACTCCGCATCCAGTCAGCTCGCTCCCGGAACGGCCGCCACGCAGACGAAGCTCGACCAGCTTTCCGCCGGCAGTTCTTTCGGAAACGGCGCCGCGGGATCGGGCGTGGGCGCTCAACGCTCCGTCGGGGCGGGCCCCGCGGCCGGCGGCGGCCAGCTCGCCGCCGCCTTCGAGACATTCGGCGAAAAAAAGGACGCGGACGCGGAGCTGAAAGGCGAAGCGGCGGCGACATCGACGGCCGGCGCGCTGCCGAAAGGCATGTTTCAGCATGTTCGCATCACCGCCGACTCCAGCAATAATTCCGTCGTGATCTTTTCCAATCAGGAGGATTATCGCGTGATCGAGCGCTCGATCCGCGAACTCGACCGTCCCCAGTTGCAGGTCGCGATCGAGGCGACCGTCGCGGAAGTGTCGCTGACCGATCAGCTGCAATACGGCGTTCAATATTATCTGGGCGGCAAATCGAGAAACAATGCATCACTGGCGAATGCAGATGCGAGACCGAGGCCCCCATCGGACTCGTCTTCCTCTTCCGTCACCTCCGCCGTCGCCAACCTCGCGCTGCAACGGGTTCTTCCAGGGTTCAATCTTCTCCTCGGCCCGGAGGCGCAGCCCCATGTCATTTTGAACGCGCTTTCGACTCTCACGAGCGTCAAGGTGCTGTCGGCGCCTTCCTTGGTCGTCACCGACAATCAGCCCGCATTATTGCAAGTCGGACAACAAATACCCGTCTCAATGGGCTCCGCGACCGTTCTCTCGAGCTCCAACACCATCGTCAACTCGATCCAAATGCGCGACACCGGCGTGATCCTGAAGGTTTGGCCTCACGTGCACGCCAATGGAATGGTTCAGATCGAGGTGGAGCAGGAGATCTCCAACGCCATCGACCCCAGTTTGACGCCGACCATCTCGCAGCGGCGCGTGCATTCGACCGTTTCCGTGGCGAGCGGCCAGACCGTCATGCTCGGCGGCATGATCAGCGAACAGGAGAACGATAGGATCGACGGACTCCCGGGCCTGCGCCGCATCGCCTATCTGGGCGATCTCTTCGGCAACACGGACAGATCCAAAGACCGCCAGGAAATCATCGTTTTCATAAAGCCGCAGATCATCCGAAACGGATTCGACTCGCGAGGCGTCGCGGAGGAGTTTCTCTCTCGGCTCGACACGATGCGCAGCGTTCGCCGCGACTCGACCGAAATTTCGTTGGATTCCACTCGCGGGCGCAGGATCGTCAAATGAGCGACGACGACGGCGTTCCCGGTTTTTCGCTCTCCGCTGCGGCGGCCGAGTTCGACGACGCTCCGCGCAACACGCTCGTCGCAGCCGAGACGTCGCTCGTCGCGACCATTTCTTTTCTGTTCCCGCCCGGTTCGGAGGCGGCCGCCTCGACGAGCCTGGAGGCGACGACATCCGCTCTCGCAACGGTCTGGATGGCGCGCTCGCGAAGAGCGCGCGACTCTCGGAGTGAGAAATTACCTTTCGGCGTGTTCCTGCGCCCCTCGCTTTGGCTCGTTTATTTCACATCGCTCTTTCCGAGCGGAGGATGACGGCGAAATTTCCGAGGGAGACTGCCATGGCCAATTCCAGGACGGTCGTTGTCCTTTCGGCGAATGCGTCGGTCGAGCCGCCGCTGAATCGAAGAACGCGATTTCGCGTCGGTTCGACCGTAGAAATCACTTCGAGCCGCGAGCTCGCGCCATCGAAACTCCGCGCGCCGACCGCTGCGGAGCGGGTTCGATGACGGTCGAAACCAGCCGAGCGACGCTCATCAACCTGCTCTTGGCGGGATATGACGATCTCAAGAAACGGCTCGCGCGGCGATTGGGCTCTTCGGACATCGCCGCAGATATTCTGCACGACACTTTCGTGCGGTTGAACTCCGATGTCAAAATCGGACCCGTCACGAGCCCGGAGGCCTATCTCTTCCGCATCGCAATGCGGATCGCCGCCGATCGGCGCAGAGCAGAAAGCTGGGATTCGGTGGAATCTCGACTTTTCTTCGACATCGCCGATGATACTCCAGATCCGGAGCGGATCGTCGAGGCCCGTTCAGATATCGAAGCGCTCAAGCGCGGGCTCATGGAGATGCCGCAACGGCGGCGCGACATATTGATCGCCGCCTCGATCGAGGAAGTGCCCTATTCGGTTCTCGCAGAGCGATTCAATGTGACCAGGAGGACGATTCAGAACGAGTTGAGGCTCGCTCTCGTCCACTGCTCGAAACTCTTGAATCGCGCTCCTGCGACACGCATGCCGCCGCGGCGCCGTCGCAAATCCGAGGCCGGACAGAACGAGGACGCCGACGGAGATCTGGCCTGAACGACGCCAATGACGCGTCGTGCGGTCGAATTATGCGCGTGAGACGAGGCTCAGCGGCGGCGGCCGAGCGCCAGAGCGCATTGCGCGAGACCGAGCCTCGCTCCTTCGACGCCCGGCGAGAGCGCCGCCGCATGCTCGAATGCGATTTCCGCGCGATCGTATTTTTTCAGCGCCATGAGCGCCTCGCCGAGCGACACGTAGAATTCTGCGGGTCGACGCTGGTCGATGCCGATGGCGTGAAAGAAATGCTGGATCGCTTTTTCGGGTTCGCCGATTTTTTGCAGAGCGATGGCGTAGGAGGCATGAACCGCCGCGCTTTTGGGCTCCAGCGCGATGGCCGCCTCGAATTGAGCATGCGCCTCGCTTCTTCGATCGCCGGCGAGATAGGTTTCGGCGAGCGCGAGAATGGCCGAGGTGAATTGCGGATCGGCGTCGATCGCGCTGAGGAGGAGCTGTTCGGATCGCGACAGATCGCCGAGCCTGCGCTCGAGCGCGCCGAGCCCGCATAGCGCGCGGCTCTCATTCGGCTTCCGTCCCAAAATAAATTCATAGATGCGTTTCGCCGGTTCGCCGTCGACCTCGCGCCTCGACGCCTCCATGAGCAGAGCCTCGTGTAAAATGGCCTCTTCGGCCTCCGGCAGCTCGCTGATTTCGACAGGCGTCGCTCCGTCCAAGAAGGTCGCGAGGGCCGACGCCTCGGAATGATCCGGCGCGAGCGAAAGCGCGTCGGCGACATTGGCTTTCGCGAATTCATAGAGACCGAGACTTGCGAAGGCCCTGGCGAGGCCCACGCGCCAGTCGGCGTAACGCTGGTCGAGCATGAGAGCGGCGGAGAAGGCCGCCGCCGCGGAAACCGGCCGATGCTCGAGCAAGAGCAATCCCAGCCGCGCATGAGCGTCCGCGTTCCGCGGATCGGCTTCGATCGCAATTTTGAAGAAAGCCTGCGCCGCGTCGCCTTGCCCTTTGCGCGCGGCGATCACGCCACGCAAATAGGCCATCGGACCTTCGGCCTGGGGGTCGTCGAGCAAGGTCGCGAGCAGCACGTCCGCGCTGTCGAGACGATTCTCGTCGATCAATTTCATTGCTCGTTCGAGGATCGCTCTGACATAGTCGGGATGTCTCTCACGATGAATCTGCGTCGTCGTCATCGCGCTACACTCGAATGGGAAATATTTTCGGCGGGCGAGCCGCTCGCGTGCGCGCGGGAAGAAAGATCGCCTTCGCGAGGAATCGAACACCACTCGCGCCACAGACGCAAAAGTTCGTTGGAAAGATTCTGCCCGAAGCGAAGCTGATCGTTCAGCGGCGATGCGGCGACGCGATCACGCAATCCGGCGCGAAGCGAAGCGAGCTCGTCGAGCGCGCTCGACCAGCGAACGGCGGATGCGACATATTCGTCCACCGAGCGGCAACAGAACTCCGCGAGGCCGGCGGCGGTGAGATGGGTCGCAGAGTGGCGGCCGGCGAAAGTGTCGCCGACGAAGGTGACGGTGGGAACGCCCATCCACATCGCCTCGAGCGTCGTGACGCCGCCCGAATAGGGAAACGGATCGAGCGCGAGATCGATTTGGCCATAGGCTTCGAGCAGCTTCGATTGCTCGGTTTCGCCGACGAGCTCGACGCGCTGACGAGACAGACCGGCGTTCTCGAAAATGCGATAGAGCGCGTCTCGCGTGGCGGTCTCGTTCAATCCGCCATAGACGAGAAGAATGCGCGAGCCGGGGACCCCATCGACGATGCGCGCCCAAGCGCGCGCGACCTCGGCGTTGAGCTTCGCCGGCCGGTTGAAGCAGCCGAAAGTGAAGACGTCCTTTTCGCTCGCGGGTAGCGGCGCCACATCCGGAGGATCGGTCGGCGGATGGTAGCACACATAGCAGTCCGGCAGCCGGATCACGGGCTCCATATAAAATTCGTCGTCCTCCGCGGGCGCTTCGATCGGATCGGCGATGAGTCCGTCATAGGTGTCGAGACCGATCGTTCCGACATAGCCCGCCCAGCTCAGCTGAATCGGAGCCGCGCGCCGCGCGAACAGGGAAAGGCGATTGCCGGCGGTATGCCCGGCGAGATCGAAGAGAATGTCGATCTCGTGCTCGCCGATCAAATCGGCGAGCGCATCGTCGTCGAGGCCGGACACGTCGCGCCAGAATCGGGCCGACGCCTTGTAGCGCTCGCTGAAATCGTCGTCTTCGCGTTTCTTGTCGGTCTTGTAGCAATAGATCTCATAGCCGAAAGCCGCGAGCTGCTCGAAGGCGCGCAATGTGAGGTAGGCGGCGGCGTGCCGATGGAAGTCGGCGGAGACGAGGCCGATCCGCGGCTTGCGCGCAGGTTTTGGCTCATTCGTGAAATCGAGCCGATCACGCGGCGCGACCCGATAGAGCGCGCCCCAATTCCGGTGCGCTTCGAGCAGCTCCCGTTTCGTCACGCCGGGCTTGTGCTGAAGAGCGAAGAGGAGCGTCCCGGCGATCTCGGCGCTCGCGGGATTGAGCGACCCGGCATGACGATAGGCAACCACGGCCTCTTCTATGCGGCCCTGTCCGAGCAGGCCGAAGCCGCGGCTGACATAGGGCTCGGGCCGCAACGGGTCGAGCGCGATGGCGCGTTCGATATGTTCGAGGCCGAGTTGAAAGCTGCGATGATTGATGAGGAATTGCCCGAACATATATTGCGACAACGCCTCGTTCGGCGCGAGTTTCGCCGCCATTTCGAACAGCCGTCCGGCCTGCTGCTCGCGCGCCTCCTTGCCGAAGTTCACGCCGAGCTCGATCAGCGCCCTGAAATTCTCGCTGTCGAGGGCGGCGGCCGCCTGCATGTCGTCCGCCGCCTTGTCGTATTCGCCATTCATCACGAAGGCGAGGGCGCGCGTGCGATATGCGTCCGCATAGACGCCGTCGA
Organism: Methylosinus sp. Ce-a6; assembly: GCF_009811655.1. Classification (GTDB taxonomy): domain Bacteria; phylum Pseudomonadota; class Alphaproteobacteria; order Rhizobiales; family Beijerinckiaceae; genus Methylosinus. The sequence continues at coordinate 55,114 of NZ_BGJX01000014.1, forward strand.
GCCGCAAGGCGCGATCGAGGGCCTCGATCGCCTCCTCCCGGCGGTTCACATTCAGCAGCGCGAGCCCGAGGCTGTATTGCGCGAGCGGCAGGTTCGCGTTGCGCGACAATCCGCGCTGCAAGAACGGTATGCCTTCTCTCGGGCGCCCGGTGCGCGCGAGGCATGTGCCGATTTCGGCGAGCGATTGCGCATGCTCCGGCGTGACGAGGAGCTCGAGGCGAAATGCGTCGATCGCATCTTGAAAACGATCGAGACGACATAGAGCGACGCCGCGCGCATATTGATAGCCGGCTTGGTTCGGAGCGCATCGCGTCGCATCCTCGAATGCGCGCAGGGCTTCGCGCCAATGGCCGGCGCGGGCATGTTCGAGGCCACGCGAATGACATTTGCGCCCGCGTGCGATTTGCGCCGGCGCGATCTGCGTCGCCGCGCTCGCGCCGTCAGCGGCCATCGCGACGACTCCGAAAAACGCGCGCTCCGCGCCCATGCTCGCGCGAATGATCGCACGCGCCGGCCCCGACTCCTCCGCCATTTTCGCAATTCCTCTCAAATGAACACGTTCGGATGACGCATGATGTATAGAATAGGAGCGAAGGCGTTCGCGAACTTTTTTTCTGCGTCTGCGCCGAATTATTTTCTTCGCGATTCGGGCTCGAACGACGTCTATTGGTTGCAAGGCGGCGTGAATGCGGCAATCGAAGAGGAAGCTGTCGTAGAGGCTACGCGTACTACTACAGATATCCTCTCAGCAACGTCGAACGACTGTTACAGTAGCGTCATTTTACAGTCATCGAAACGGCCTCTCGGCGAGAGGCCGAACCCTTTCGCGCGGCCTTGCGCAATAATCTCGTATGGAGATGACAATGTCAGCGATTTCCTTCGGCAAACGCATTCTCAATGGAAGCTCGGCTCTCGCGCTTTCGTCTATCGCCCTGCTCGGCGTCCAGCCGGCCTCGGCGGATCCGTCGGAAGGCATTTTCGGCGGTGGCAGCACGCTCGCTTCGCTCGCCCTTCGTCAGGAGTTCGACTGCTGGGCCGATCATGTCGTGAAGGCCACGGGCCCGAGCACGGCGGTGGGCGGCAGCTGCTTTCCGGGCGTCGCGACGCTCGGTCTCTATGCCGGCGTCGGCAGCGGCAATGGCGCGCGCGCCTATATCGCCAATCGCGCCGATCATCTCGCGCTCGGCTCGTTCCCGTCGGCCATCAACTTTCCCGCCGTGCCGCCGGAGTATAAGGATGGCAGCATCGCGTCGCCGAGCTATCTGACGAGCTATCCCTATCCGCATATCGATTTCGGCGCCAGCGACTCGCCGCTGGCGTCCAACCTTCTCAGCGGCCTCACCGTCACCACTTACACCGTCACTTGGGGCAGCACGACGGTTACGGCCGCCGTCGCGGGCTCGGCGTCCTACAACAGCGCCAATTGGGGCGCGCCGATCCAGCTGCCGCTGTTCGAAGCGCCGGTCGCCGTCGCGATCAACGTGCCGACCTCGGGCACGAACGGCTGGACGATCAACTCGCAGACGACGCTCGGCGCCGCCGGCGGCGCGATCCAGCTCTCGACCGCGCAGGTCTGCGCGATCTTCTCGGGCCTCGTGACCAATTGGAACGACACGACGACCAACATTCCCTATCTGCTGAGCAACGGTTCGACCGGAACGCAGAAGTTCTCGGACGACAACAGCGGCGTAGCCTATCACACGAACAAGGCGATCACCATCGTCTATCGTTCGGACGGCAGCGGCACGAGCTTCGTCTTCACCAACTATCTGAAGAACGTCTGCCCGCTGCTCGATCCGAGCAACACCTACGGCTATCAGTCGATCTACAACACCAGCGTGCTGCCCAACAACAACTTCACGCAGCTGATCAACAAGGTCACGGCCTATGGCCGCGCCTTCGCCGCCACCGTCGGCGCCGACGGCAGCGACGCCGTCGCGGCGGCGATCGGCAATTCGTCCGCGAACGACGGCCGCATCGGCTATCTGAGCAACGACTTCGTTCAGCCGTATAACCCTGTCTCGTCGACGGCGCCCTATGGCGCGAGCCTGCAGAACGACTATCTGCGCTTGCATCAGGTCTACCACCCCGGCCAGTCGGGCGATCTGGGCTCCGCGCAGAACTTCATCGCGCCGACGCCGACCAGCGCCGACGCGGCCTGGGCGGCTCTGAACACGACCCATGGCGTCACGCTGTCGACGACCTGGACCTTCAACGATTATAACATCTATGCGAAGACCTTCCCGGCGAACACGAACCTGCCGGGTTCGCCCACATCCGGCAATCCGGGCTTTGTCGACATCGGCGGCCGCTCCATCCTCCCGCTGGCGGATGGCGCGGCGGCCTATTCGCTGGTCGGAACCGCCTATGGCTTCTTCTACAGCTGCTATGGCGACACCACCTCGCCCTACGCGATCACCGGCTCGTCTCGCGAGAGCAAGATCAAGGACTTCTTGACGTGGTTCTACAATGTCGCCGGCACGAAGCCGTCGACTGGCATTCTGAACAGCCGCGGCTTCGGAGGGCTTCCCTCGGCGTGGGTCTCGAACATCAATGCCGAATATCTCAACGGCTCGAACCCCAGCGTCATCGCCCATCCCGGCGCGCCTTTCACCAATTGCTACAGCGTGACGGGCGGCGCTCAGGGCTGATCTGAGCGGTCGAATTTCCGTCGGGCCGGGCGCGTCGAAAGACGCGCCCGGTTTTTTGCCATTTGGGACATGATACGGTCGCTGACGAAACAACGGCCCTCACCCTGAGGAGCCCGTGAAGCGGGCGTCTCGAACGGTCGAAAGCCGTGCGTGCTGGATCATCCTGCGTTTGCGGCTCAGGCTGAGCCCCCTTGGATCGCTTCGTCGCTTCGCTCCTCGCGATGATGACGATCAAAGGCGAATGCGTCGTGACCGCGTCGCCCTCACCGCGCGCCGCGCCGGCGCCGCTCCTCCTCCGGCTCTGCGCCGCTGCGCTCGGCCGGCTCGCCGCGATCCGAGCCGCCATAGCCCAAAATCTCGACGGTGATGAGCGAGGGCGCGTCGGAGCCGTCATTGCCGGCGCGCGGCGTCTCCACCGCCTTGGCGCCCGCGCCCGCCTGATTGGAGCCCGCCGTCAGCGCGGCGACATTGGGCCCGGGCGGCGGCGGCTGCAGGCCGGACACATTGCCCTGCACCTGGATATTGTAGACATTGGCCACATGCTGAGCGACAATGTTGAGATTGCCGGCGACGCGAATGCCCGCCGCGCCCGCATCCACCGTGCCTCGCGGCACCGCCAGAGTCGCGTTGCTGCCATCCGGATCGAGCGAGGGAAGCGTCAATATCGCGCCTATGCCCGCGCCGGTCACGAGGCCCTGCGGATTGACCGCGCAATAGCCGCTGTAATAGGCGCAGACGAGCTGCAGCACCGGATTGGAGACGTAAGTCTTCGGCCCCGAGCCGGCGAGAATATCGCCATTGCCGCTGAAAATATTCACGTCGCCGCCCTGCAGCGTCATGATGCGGCTCTGATTCACCAGCACGCTCTGATCCGTGTAAATGCGGATCGTGCCGCCGCGCAGCGTCAGAATGCCTTCCTCATAAGGCTTCTTATTGTCGCGGCCGGCCGAGCCGACCTTTATGCCGCCGACCGGGCCGATGATGTTGATGTCGCCGCCGAGCTGCGTCTCGATCAGCGAGAAGGGCATTGTGAGCCGGCCGACGGCGGCGGGATCGGCGCCGCCGCTGCCGTCATTCGCATAGCCGAGGCCTTTGGGAAACAAGGTTCCGATCGCCTCATAGGCGCGCCCATATTTCGCGTAATAGGGGCTCGCCGGATTGCGGTAGTCGGTCGCGACCTGGGTAAGGAAATCGAGGAAGGCGCGATCGACGAGCAGCTGCTGGCGCGTCGGCGAGAGCCCCTGGAACGCCGCCCAGGCCTGATCCCGCGGCAGGCCGAGGACGCCGGCGATATCGGCGAGGAAATCGATGCCATTGGCGCCGGCGGAGGCCGGATCGACATAGGCCGAGATGGCCGAGGCGTAGTCGACGCCATTGGCGATTCCGTAGAGCACGTAAATGTCGGCGCCCTTGGCCGGGAGATAGCTTTTCAGAGGCACGGGTTGAGTAGTGTTAGGGATGAGCCCTCCGCCGCTGCCATTGCCGTAAGTGGAGACGTTAAAGCTCGTCGTGTTGACTTTTCTCCCGATGTTCCGCCCAGCCTCGAGCAGGAAAGCGCCGGGCCCGTAGAGACCATAGGTGGACCCGAAGACTCCACTAGTGGCGCTTACGATATCCCGGCCCGCTATGATGCTCGTCACATCCGACTCGTCGAGATTGACACCCGTGAAGTTGAGGGTCACATCCCGCCCGGCGATGATTTCCGCCGGCCGGTCGACGGTGAGGGCTCCCGTAACATCCTTGCCGGCGCTGACGAGCACGGGATCGCTGTTGGTCAGCGACTCCGGGGCCAGGCTGTAGGATGGCAGGCCGAGAGGGTTGATATAGGAAGTATTGCCCGTCAGCGGCGGCGCGTCGAGAGTGAGCGCCGCATTGATCGACCCCGCGGCGGCGAGAACGAGGCTTCCGACGCCATGGCCAGCGAGATCGGTCGGCAAGTCGAACATCGTCCCGCCGGCGTTCGTGATGTCGCCCTTCAGAGCGGCGATCTTCAGATTCGGCGGCAAGTAGGAGCCCGTGGCGCTCACATTTCCGCCGAGGCTGGTCAAGGACAGGCCGCTCTGCGGTCCATAGCTGGTGAAAGGCGTATCGCCGTACGACGTCGGATCGGACACCCTGAGCGTAACAGAGCCCGCCGCGACAATGTCGAAATAGGAATCCTGCGCGGCGAGCAGCAGCGGAAATGCGGTCGGATCCTTGGCGGCGGTGAGCGGATTGTCGGCGGTCTGCTGAATGGCGCCGCCGACCTCTATGCGCGCGCCGCCGCGCCCGACGAAAAACACGCTGGAGTTCAGATTGCCGCCGATCTGCGCGAGGAGATTGCCGCCGCCGTAATAAATGGCGTGCGGCGGATCGAAGACGTCGAATCCGCCGGCGACGGCGATCGCCTCCGGCAGAGCGACGGAAATATCGGTGACGTCCCGCCCCGCGCGCAACGTCATGGAGCCGCCGCCGAGCGCCCCAAAATTCTGAAAGAAAGTCGCATAATTGACATAGGCGGTCGACTGGCAGCCCGCCGGCAATCCGTAACAGCTAGAAAACGGCGTCGAATCCTTGTCCGACTGCATGACCGCGGCGTACCATGCGGTCCAAGGCGTGGACGTCGCCTGTGTCGTTTGCTCGAAGCCGATGATCGACTGGCCCGCCTCGATTGTGACGGAGCCGCCGCCCGCACCAAAGCCTCTCTGCCGCAGACGATTGCCATCCAAGCCGAACGAATTGGCGTAGACAAACGATTCCAACCCGTTGGGAGCACCCACATATTGCGTGAGATAGCCGCTGGTGTTGAAAAACCGATCGAAATTCTGCGGCCTGTAATCCGCCGGCGTCGCGGCGAGCGCGCCCGCCGTATAGACCGCGCCCTGGACCGTCGTGTCGGTGAATTCGACATTGCCCGCCGCCGTCAGACGGATCGACCCCGTGCCGGTGCGCACCAGCGTCGGAATGTAATGGGTCCTATATCGGATGAGTCCGCTGTCCGAGTATATACCCACATAGCTCGTGTGGCCATTGATAGTGATGCTGGAGGTCGGGCTCGTCGGCGAGACTGCGCCGGCGACCGGAACCACCGCGTCCGGATTGGCCGGCGCAATGGCGCCGAAGGCGGCGCCCGCGACGAAGTCATAGGAGAAGGAGCCGAGATTGCCCGGCCCGATCGACATAAGGCTCGCGGCCGAGGTGGTGTTCCATTCCGTCAGCCGAACCGTGGCGCCGTTGGGCGCGGTTCCGGTCGCGATCGCCGGATTATTGGCGATCAGATTTGCGACGAGCGCGTAAGAGTGCGATTGCCAGCCGCCGGAAAAAGTTTTGTAGAACGCCGACGCCGCTTCATAAAAACCGTCGGAGATCGTCGCGCGTATGTCGACATTGTTGACCGCGCGCAGGCTCAGCGCGCCGGGCTCGCCCGGATCGATCGGGCCCTTGGTGCGATAGGCCGGCGTGTAGCTCGTCAGCGGCGCGACGCCGGAGGCCACCGGCGCCGTCTGCACGCCGCCGAGATTCCAATTGCTCAGCACGCTGATATTGCCGCCATTGATCGCCTTCGACGGATTGACGAGGCTGATCTCCGGCCGCAGATGCAATTGCGAGGCGGCGAGCGCCGTCGCGGCCGTCTTGTCGATTTGCTTCGTCGCGTCGGCGAGGACGATCTGCCGCGCGCCGGAGAAATTCGCCGCAACCGCCGCCGCATTGCCATTGAAGGGATTCTGGACGAAGCTCACCAGCCTCTTCTGATAGAAATCGGCGTGCGCGTAATTGGTGTTGTCGACCGCGCCATTGACCGCGGTGAAGATCGCCCCCTGCGCGATGGAGCCGCCGGCGGCTTGGGCGGTATAGATGATATCGGCTCGGGTCGCGTCGGTGCTGCTGGTGAGCGTCTGCGTCCAGCCGGCGACGAGCGTTCCCGAGCTCGTGTACCAGCCGGCCGGATCGATGATTCCGTCGAAATGCCGGGAGAGTCCGGCCGTCGTCGGATCGGTCGCGCTCCATGTCGCATAGGCGTTCAACACGACGCCATTGCCCGTCGCGACGCCATCCATCCCGCTGGTGATCAGCGTGCCGGCGAAGCGCACGTTGAGATTATTATTGGTGAGCAGCGGCGCGCGCAAAGTCACCTGCCCGCCGACGCCGCCGGCGCCGCCGCGCACGTCGAATTGCGCGCCCGCCGCCACATCGATCCAGCCGGCGTCGGCGCTGTCGACATTCTGATAGCCGCAGCCAGAGCCGCCGCAGCCGGTCGTGCTCACCGTTCCATTGGCGCGCCCGGTCGTCCCGAGCGTGATCGTCCCGCCGTTAGGGACGAGCGCCTTCGTTCCCTTGGCGTAGCCCGGATCATTGGCCGCGGGCGCCACGAAGCGCGCGTCGAGCAGCGCAGTCGCGCCGATGGCGACGCCGCCTGTCGTCACGCCGCCGCTCTTCGTTCCCGAGCCATAGAGCGCGATCTTGCCGTCGACGCCGCTCGCGTCGATCGCGCCATCGACGATGACGCTGCCCTGATTGGCGACCAGCATCACCTCGCTCGAAACGAGCGTCTCGCCGGCCCCGATGACGAGATCGCCGGGCTGATTGAGCGTCACCGAGAAGCGCCGGCTGAAGCCGTTCCAGGGCAGCGTCCCCGCGAGCCGTCCGGTGTTCAGGATGAAATTGCCGCCGGTGTCCTTGAACGCGGCGGAGCCGTCGAGCGTCCCGCTCAGCGTCGTGGTTCCTGTGTCCGCCGTGGTGATATAGAGGCTGCCCGCATAGCCGGAGCCATATTCGTCCCGCGCGGCGGCGACGCTCACCTTCGCGCCGGAGCCGATCGAGACATTGCCGCTCAGCGCATTGAGCCGCACCGTTCCGCCGGGCGCATATTCTATGTCCGGGCCGAGCGCGACGCGCGAGCCGCCGGCGTTGACGAAAGCGCCCTCGCCGAGCGCGACATCGCCGCTCGTCGCATCGAGGATAAGCGTTCCCGACAGAGCGGTGAGCGTGGAGGAGACGGAGACGCTCGCGCCGCTCAGTGTCAGGCTGCCGCCCGTCTCATTGGCGACGACGGCCGTCGGCGCGCCGCTCGAGACGGTCGTCAGCGCGCCGCTCGCCGTGAAGGACTGCACGCTCGCTGCGGCGGCGATCATATTGGGCGTGGCGAAGGCGACATTGGCGACGCCGCCGGCGTTGACGGCCTGATAGGCGCCGGCGCCGGCGCCGGCGAAACGCACCGCATTGGCCGCCTTCACATCGATCCGCCCGAAGCCGCCGAAGGTGAACGCCCCTGCCCCCGCCGCGAAATTCTTGGCGAAAGTGATCGTGTCGCTCGCCGAGAGCGTCAGCGCGCCATTGGCGCCGGTGAGCGCATTGGCCGTGCTCGGCGCCGGCCTCGAGCTGGTGAGCACGATGTTCTTGGCGTTGACCGTCGTCGTTCCGCCCTCGCCATAGAGGCCGGAGCTGTCGAAGGTCAGCGTTCCGATCGGCTTGTCGGCGTCGCCGATGACAAGGCCGCTCGCATCGTAGAAATTGATCACGGAGACGCTGCGCAGCCTGACCGAGGTCGCGCCGGCGAAGCTGGCGATGACCTCACGGCTCAGCGCGAGGCCGGCGGATCCGCCGCCGACATTGACGACGCCGCCGCCGAGATCATAGGCCGAGGCGTTCAGCGCGACCTTGCCGGAAAGACGGCTGTCGCCGCTCGAATCGATGGTCAGCGCGGCGCCGCCGTTTATCGTCACGCCGACCGCCGTATCGGCCGAAACCAGCGTCGTCGTTCCCGGCGCCGTGCCGATGGCGATCTGCCCCGTCCCCGCATTGGCGGAGGCGCGCGTGAGATCGACCATGGAGCCGGTCGAGACGCGCAGCAGCGAGCCGTCGCCGGTGACGGAGATCGGCCGGTCGCCGCCCGCGGGGACGGTTCCGACAGCGGCGATGACGCTGCCGTCGTCCACAGTGATCCCCTTGCCGCCGGGTCTGGAGGCGAGAATGAGCTGCGGCGCGCTGAGCGGATGCGCCGCGTCGGTCTCGATCTCGACATCGGTGGCGAGGGCGGTAACGGCGAGAGCCCCTTTGCTGTCGACGCTGGAGCTGCCGCCGAGCAGCAGCGTCGTCGCGCCGGAATTGCTGAGCTGATCGGCGTCGAGCAGCAGATAGCCCGTGCTCGCCGCCGGCGCGGCCTGATCCTTGGCGAGGACGAGAATCTTGGCGGCGCTCACCGCCAATTGGCCATTGACGCCGGAGAGGCTCGGCGCGAGCGGGCTCGCGCCGCCGGCGAAATAATTCATGCTGGCGAGCGACAGCGTGCTGCGCGCCGCCAGAGTCAGCGCGCCGCCGTCGATCGGCAGGACCGGAATGGCCGAGCCGGCGGCGAGCGCGGCGTCGCGCAGGAAGGCCGAGCCGGAGGTGATGTCGATCTGCGAATATTTCGTCCAGCTCGACGCCGATTGCAGTCGGAACAGCATCGCCTGCGACGAGCGCGCGCCGGTGATGGAATTGGCGAAATAGCCGGTCACATAATTGGAGCCGTCCGCCGTGGTGTAATTCTGCGGATCGCCCGTCTTCACCGAGCTCGAGGCGACGACGACGCGATAGGCGCCCGGCAGGGTCGCATACAGGCCGGGCATGAGCGTGTATGCGCCCGCCGGAATCCCGTTGCCGCCGGTGAGATAGACCGCCGTTCCCGGCTGCGCGTTCAGCAGGCTCTGCCCGAACGGGCCTTCGGAGAAGGCGAATGCTGGATCATAGGCGGCGACCTTGGCGGAGGAGGCCGGGACCAGCGCGTAGACAGTGGCGCCGCTTCTGTCGGTCGTCAGCACATTGCGGCTGCCGCCCACGCCGGCGACGAATTCGCTGGCGTAGATGTCGCCGCCGCCTGAAAGATCGAGCGTCGCGCCGGCGCTCGTCGCGACATTGGCGCCGTTGAGCGTGACGGCCTTCGCCGGGGCCGCTGTGAGCAGATCGCCCTGGTATCCAGGGTTGTTGATGGAGGCGTTGTATCCGGCGTTGCCGACATACCATGCTTCGCCGTCGACCGTGAAGCCATAGGGCACGGCGGAGCCGGCGCCGGAGACGGAGGTGAGGCTGCCGGCGCCGAGCGTCACATTCTGCGTCGTCGCGGCGTTGCCGAGCACGATCTGTCCGAAGGGCGCCCAGAGCGTGCCGTTCTGGATGATGTTCACCGCATCGAGCGTGAGCGTTCCGCCGGCCGACAGAGGCTGGCTCGCGACGCCGGTCTGCTCTATGTCGATCGTTCCGGTCGCGCTGGTGGATTTGATCGTGAAGCGCGTCCCGCTGGTCGGATAGATTTCCGCCGCCGCCAGGGTGAGATCGCCCGCCACAGCAAGGCTGCCCGAATAACTGGAGGTCGTATTCGAACCAGCGTAGCCCATCAGCCGGATCGCGTCGGCGCTGGTCAAGGTCGCCGAGCCGACGTTCCGGAACGCGAAATCCGAGCCGCCGCTTACGCCGTTGTCAGGCTGACCGACATCGATCCATTTCGCCGTGAGGTTCAACACGCCGTCCGCGAGGGTGGCCCGGGCGTAGAATGGGTGGCCCTGTTGGAGCCAGATATAGCCGGCGGAAAGATCGACGCGAGAGCCGCCGATGGTCGGAACGCAGCCCGTTCCGCAGGACGCCGCTACATAGGTCGCGGGATTCGTCACCCCGCTCGGCAGCAAGCCATCACTCCCCGGCATGAGCGTGAGGGTTGGCGCGCCGAGGATCAGCGAGCCGGGCATATGAATCGACTGCGAGCCATTGAAGGCGATGGTTTGCGATCTTGCCTGAAGCGAGATCGAATCGAAGCCGCTGTTATTCAGCGTATCCGCTCCGATGAAGGCGATTTGGACATACTCGGCCAGCGGCGGCGTTTTCGCCGCCAGTTCCGCCGGCGTCAGCGGATAGCGGCCGTCCGACAAACTCGCGAGCGTCGCGCCGATCAACCCGTCGGGCTCGACGACGATCGAGCCGCCCGAGATCGTGAGCGAGCCGCCGCTCGCGAGCGGCGCGCCGCCATGCGCGCTGACCGTTCCGGCGAAATAGCTCGCGGTTGAAGGATTTATCCGCAGCGCGCCGCCGTTGCTCCAGACGTCCTGCCGGACGAGCTGCGGGCCCAGAGCGGAGCCGGCCGGGATTTCCACGGTGCCGGAGGCGCCGTCGAGCCGGAACAGCGAACCCGGCTCGGCGACGATCGTCCTGCCGGACAGCGAGATTGTCCCGGCGTCGATCGCGCTGCCGGTCTGATAGGCGGTGACGGTCGGGTCGGGCAGGAAGACGCCGCTCACATCGAGCACGGCGTCGCGCCCGACCCACACATCTTGAACGGCCGCCGGGGGGTCAGCAAACCCACTGGTGTTGTTCTGCAGGCTGATTGCTCCGCCCGGCGCCGTGATGCCGCCGAGAACCGTGACGGGGCCGTCGGCCGAAAGATTGATGGTCGCGCGCTTCGTCAGGCTCGCCTCGGCGACGATGCTGGCCCCTTCCTCGAGCAGCACGCCGGCCGTCGTGCTCGGCCCGGTCTTGCCGTATGGATAGCTTCTTTCCGCCAGAGTGAGGCTGACCGGATTGCGCAAGCCATAGGGCGCGAGCCCGACCGTCGCGAAATCGCGCGCGATCGCGCCGGTCGGCTGCGACAGGATCGAATCGTCGACAAGATAATTGGACTGCCGCAGCAGCACTTTCGTGCCGGCAGTCACCGTCGTGCTCCCATAGACGCTGGTCAGCACATAATTTGAGAAGCCATTGTCGGTGAAGAAGGAGGAGGGCAGGACGATCTCGCCGGCGCGTTCGCCGGAGGTGTAGGAGGCGATCGACGTCGCCTTGCCGTCGATGATGACAGTCGGCGCCTGTAGCGTGAAGGTTCCCCCGGCGCCGAAGCCGCCCGCGTAGATCGCGCCGTTCAGCTCCACTGTCGCCGCGGTCGGAGGTCCGCCATCGATCGGGCGCACGTTGCCGGCTACGAAGGTGTTAGCCCTAGGTGGAAGCTCGGGGATGAATTCCACCCAACGCCCATTGTACGTGACGAGCGAAAGGCTGCCGCCCTTACCCAGGGGAGAATTGTCTGCGCCGAGCTTCAGTTTGCCATTTACGCCGACATAGCCGCCACTCGACACGTCTATGACGCTGCCGGCCGATAAGATGATGTTGGCAGTTTCATCGACAATACCGGTCGGATAGCTACCTTGCGGGATTCTGTCTACGGGATGATAGTTGACGGTATTCGTGATGATGCTGACCGATCCTCCGTCGATGAAGGCGGAGCCTTGCAGTTCGTCCCCGACTGCTCCGGAATCATTGATCCAGAGCCCGCGCACATCGAGGACGGCCCTCGGCCCCAGCACGACGTCGGACGCATTCTGCGTTTTTCCGAACACATCGAAATAGCCGTCGAGCGTGATCTTGCCGCCCGGCGCGACGATCGAGCCGGCGATCGTCTCGACGCCCGCCAGGCTGACGCTGCCGCCCGGCGCCACAGACAATATCGCGCCCTCGGCCATGTTGACATGCTCGCGGGTCGGCGCGAAAGCCCCGTCGGGCTTGTCGGCGTGGGTCCCGATCTTGATCGATCCGAAACCCGTCTCCGACAGGCGGTCGGTGAGGAGAGGCACGGTCGCCGGCGGCGTCCAGCTCGTCGATCCGAATGTATAGGAGGCGAGGCCGTAAGGGTCGGCGCCGGCCTGCTCGCTCGTCTCGAGCAGGAAGCCGAATGGCAAGGGGGTCGAGAAGCGATCGAGCGTCAGCGAGGCGCCGGCCGGCAATTGCTCGAGCGAGGTTTGCGGCGTCGCGCCGCCGCCGATCGCATTGGCGCGCTGGCGAAGGCCGGCCACCGTGTCGCCGATGATCGTGCCATCCAGTAGCGGCAAAATCGAGATCGACAGAGAGCCGGCGCTGGCGCCGGCGATATAGCTCGATTCATAATGGCTGCGGTCGAGCAGCGGACTGGTGAACGTCTCGCTCGTCCCCGTGCGCGCATGGTCGACGGTGAAGCCCGCGGCGGAGGCGAGCCCCACATAGGCGATGGTCGGATCGGCCCTGCCTATGTCGTAGAAACGTCCGTCGGAGCCGATGAGCTGCGTCGTATTGACGGCGCCTCCGAGATAGGTGACGTAGCCGCCCGACAGATTGACGATCGAGCCCGGCCTCTGGATGAAATATTGGTCGGCGCCGCCCGAGACGGTGACCGAGCCGCCGGACGTCAGAATCTCGCCGATCGTCTTCGGGATCAGCCTGGCGTAGCCCGATGCGTCGACGATGGGCGAGCCGACCCAGGACAGGCCGTCCGCCCGCGTGCCGGTCAGGCGGGTGTCCACTGTAACCGTCTTGCCGACGAGCGCCGAGGAGAGCGGCGAATCAGCGATCTCATTGGGCGTGACCAAAAAACTTACGATGAATTTGGACAGCGGAACCTGCACCTCGGCGAGGCCCGAGACGTCGATCGTCGCGCCCGATTCCAGCACCGTCAGCCCGTTGAGCGACACCGCCGCGCTCGGCGCACGCAGCAGCGAGCCCGCCTGAAAATCGCTCTGCCCGGTGATGGTGATCTTTGGCTGGAGATCCGCCGTCGCCGTGCCGTAAGGCACAGTGTCCCCGCCGTCGTCCGGCAGGATGGCGGTGACGCTGTTCGGCCCGAAAACGACCGATGTTCGACCTGCGCTGCCGACCCCGGCTGCAACCGAGATCGAGGCCGGGCGATTGACGCTGGTCGTCGCCCCCAAAACGCCCGACTGAGTCACGGCGTCATAGGCTCCGATCGAGATCGCGCCGGCCTGCGCCCACGCCAGCCCGTCATTGGTCACGTTTCCGGCGGCGCCGAGCGACGGGCCTTTGATGCCGTAAATTCCAAAATTATCGGGATTTTCGGCGCTCCCCGAGGGGAAAACATGGTCGAGTGTATATACGGCGCTGGAGCCCGTCGCCGAACTGATCGGCGCGCTGAGCACCACCTGACCCTCGGCGGCGAGGATGATCTGTCCGTGCGGTGTCGTGATGGAGCCGGAATTGGTCACATTCGGGCCGAGCAGAGCCACATAGCCGCCGTCATCCGTCGAATTGAGTGACGTCACGATGGATGCGCCGCGCTCGACCACGATCGCCCCGCCGCCCTGCGCGGTTGAAAGCGTTTGGTTGCCCATCGAGAATTTGGCCGAATTGCCGATGACGCCGTCGAGGCTCGCGATGCCGAAGAGCCCCTGGCCCCTGCCCGTGCCGACGAAATTGGCGTTGGCCGTCGCTTCGTTCGGCGGCACATAGGCCGTCACGCTTTTCCCATCGACGCTGAGCGGCACGGGCGTATAGGCCGCGCTGTTGGCGTTGAATACGCTCGACGCCCGCGTCGCGTCTATGTCGAGCGAGGAGGCGATCAGCGAATGCGTGTTGATTTGCGCGCCGGCGCCGAAAATAATTCCGTTGGGATTGATGAGCAGCACAGTGCCGTCGGCCTTGATCTGGCCGAGGATGCGGCTCGGCGAGCCGGTCGCGTCGATGCGGTTGAGCGCGACCCAGCTCGGATTGCCCTGCTGGTCGTAGACCACCGTCGTATTGGGCGAGACATTGTAATAGAGCCAGGTCATCACCGCTTGCGGCGCGGTCTGTTTTATCGTGACCGTGGTCCGGCCATCGCTCGACGACTGCGTCGGCAGATCGGCGTTGATCCAGAGATTAGGCGTCGCCGAGACGCGCGGATCGACCACGAGGCCCGGCAGCTTGCCGGCGCCGCCTAGGCTCAGGCCGTCGGCGATATTGCTGGCCGCGCCGGCGGCGGCGGCGCGCGCGGCCGCCTGCACGGCTTGCATGGATTGGAGCGCCTGCGTCGCCCGCACCAGGGAGTCCTGGCTCTGCTTGGCGATCTTCGCCGCCTGCTCGGCGATGCTCGTGGCGGAATTGACCGCCGCCGTCGCCGGCGCCGGCGTCGAGCCGCCCGTCAGCGGACGCGCCTGCGGGCCGTGACCCGCGATCAGCGCCAGAGCGATCACGCTCGCGCCCGCCAGCAACCGAGCGCGTGAGAGAGGAGCACGCCCGTTTCCGCCGATCGTCGCCGCTTTGGTTCGATGGCGCCGAGCCGAGATCGTTTCGCGAATCCGACGGGAGGCGGGAGCAAGATCGCTGGTCATGTGATTGCCTATTCGTCTCGAAAGCTCGACATCAATTCAGTTCGGACTCGCATATCAGTTCGGGCTTGCGGCGCTCGCCGGAAGGTCGCGATCCGGCAGCGGCGCCGATCCCACGGCCTCGCCCTCGCGGCGCAGCCCCTCGCGCAGATAGGCGATCAGCTCCTGCGCCAACCGGTCCCATATCTCGATCTGCGCGCGCAAATAGTCGCGGCTCACTCCGCCCGCGATCGATATGTCCATACTGAGCGCTAGAAACGCGCCCGTGAGATGCAGCCGCGAGAAGCGTCGCGTCGCATTCCACCCATTGACGACTTCCGCGCGCAATTCGCCCTGAACTTGGAGGACGGCGACGAAAACAAAGTCCAAGAAGCGCGCCTCGGCCTCCATCGCGGATGGATTTCCCGCGCGTATGTCGAATGAGAGCCCGCTCGTCGCGGACCGCAGGTAAGGGACGTCCGCGACCGGATCCATCGCAGATACGACGCGATAGCCGGCTTGCTGCAGCAGCTCGCGCAGCTCGTCGAGCGTCAAAGCCGAGACCAGGGATTCTGACATATGGACGCTCGAAGGTTCAATGTTTGAGAGCGCCGTCGAGCAGATTCGACAGCGCGATTTCGTTGATGACCGGCGGATGCTGCTTCAGCAGCTCGGCGACATAGGCGCGGCGCAGCAAGTTCGATCGCTCCATGCGCATCTGCTGCGCGAGCGGCTCGCGCGCCTCCGCGAGCGAGCGCGTGTAGGAGGCCTTCGTATCGAGCAGCTTCACGAGGTGCCACCCGTCGTCGAGACGGATCGGCTCGCTGACCGCGCCCTTGCCGAGCCCCATCACCTGCGTTCGGATTTCCGGGCGGATCTGGCCTTCGGATATCCATCCGAGCTCGCCATTGTCCTTGGCGTCCGTCTCCGCGCGCGCGATCGCCGCGAAATCCGCGCCCGCCGTCTTCAGCTTGCGCTGAACCTCCTCGAGCTTCCTTTTGGCCTTTTCCTCCGCGACGCGATCCGCGTCCTTCGGGGCGGCTATGAAGATATGCCCGACCTGAAACTGCCGGGGCACGACGAACAGGCTGCGATTGCCGTCATAGGTTTTTTGTAGCTCCTCGTCGCTCGGATAGCCCGCCGGCGGCGCCGACACAGACTGCAGATAGAGCTCCACGAGCGCGCGATCGCGCGTCTGCTGAAGCTGAGCCGCGACGCTCGGCGACTGATCCCATTTCTTTGCGAGCGCTTCGTCCAGAACGAGACGCTCACCGAGAATGGCGCGTACGAGCTGGCCGAACAGCGCCGGCTCCTTGGCGAAAGCCGCCTGCTCGCGCGGTCCCAGAGCGTCGATATAGGCGCGCAGCTCGCGCGCCGTGATCTCGGTCGATCCCAGATGCGCGACCACCTCTTCCGCCGGCTTGGCGCTCGCGCCGCTCTGCGCGCGTACAGCCGGCGCGACGGGCGCCGGCTTGGGTTTGAACTGCGCGGGCGCTGCGCTCGTTTGCGAAGGCGTCTGCGCGCCGACCATCGGCGTCGCGACGAGCGCGCCGGCTGCGACCATACTGACGAAAATTGCGGTCCGGGCGATGTCGATGCTCATGGCGTCACCTTCTGATCGAGAATCTTGTCCTTGTAATCCTGCAGTAGATTTTGAATTTCGACGCGGCGCGCGCCGAGCAGCGGCTCACTCGCCAGTGTCGCATCCACGAAATTCGCGCCCTCATATCGAGCCAGCAGTTCGCGGCCGACTTTGACGAGCTCATTGTTGCGGATGACGCAGTTCTTGGCGCTCGCCTTGAGGGCGTTCGCGAGACCCTCGACTTTGGCGCGCTCGGCCTCTTTGCCGCGGGCGACATCGGCGGCCTCCTCATAGGCGGTCCGCCATTTCTCCAGAGTCTGATCGTGCTCCTCGATGCTCCTCTTATACTGCTCGATCGCTTCGCGATAATCCTTTGTGACCCTGGTCAGATCCGCCTTCGTCGCTTCGAGCCTCTCCTTGAGAGCCTTTTGCGCGTTTTCGACCTCGGTCAGCTTGGCTTGCAGAGAGGCGCGCTGGTCCTCGAGCGCCCGAGTCTGCGTGATCGCGCCGCGCAATGCTTCTCTCAACCGATCAGCTTCTGCATCGGCCCGCGCGATGGGCGCCGACAGCGACAATGCGATCGACGGCAGGACAGCGAGTGAACGGAAACGCATGATCAGAACTTTCCGTTGAGATCGACATGCAATACATCGACCGCATAAGGCGAGCCGGCGATGTTATTGGCGCTCATCCAGCGCATACCGAGCCAGACATTTTCGCCGACGCCGAGATTGCCGCCGAGAAAATAGCCTTTGAGATTCGTCCCGCCCAGGCCGAAATCAGAGTCGACGAATGCGTCGATCATCGCGTCGGATTGCAGATATTTGTAGCCGCCGAACACGCTCCAATCCCACAAGTGCCGGATTTGCTTATGGCCGACGGTCGCCTGGGCGAGATAGCCTCTGGCGCCGCCATTGTACGGTCCGACGCTGCCGTCCACCGTTCCCTTCAGATTGTTGACGGCGAGAGCCGCGATGGAACCACGGTCGAACGCCGTATTCACGATATACTCGCCATTCAAAACGATGTGAGCCGGATGAAAGCTCCCTATGTCGATCTCGCCGCTCGCGACAACGGGACGGAACTGCGCCGCCAAGCCGAGATACTGATATTGGCTCGTCGTTCCGTAGCTGTTGTAGGTATCCGCGATGATGTTGCGCAGAGCGAAATAGGTGTTTCCTCGCTGCGCAAATGACGGCCTCGTCAGATCGGTGTCGCACACGTCCGAAGCGCTGACGACGATGCAAGGAGACGATTGCCGCCCTTTAACATTGGTGAAATCGTAATAGGCCACGGCAAAGCGCGCCGAATAATCCTCGTCGATCTTGGCCGCGAGGCCGACCTGCCCGGCGAAAAGCCATTTGTCGTAGCTGCGGAGCTTGGTCGGAGGGCCGTAATCATAGGCGGGAAGATTGATGCCCGCATTCAGATCGGTGTTGAAGATCGGAAAGGCCCCGCCGGCGACGAAGGGTGTCACTCCCTCGACGATCTCATAGCGGCCCTGCGCAGCAAAGCCGTCGAATCCGATGTCCCTGTACCAGACGAGATCGGTAGGAGACCAGAAAGGATTGTCCATTCTCCCGACGGTGATCGAAACCTCTTCGCGCGGTTGATATTTCATGTAAGCGCGATCGATCCACAGTGAATATTTCGAGAAATTTCCGCCATTGAGGCCGAATGTCTGATTCTGCGACACTGGCGAATTGTTCTCGCCGCCCGCAATACGTAGACCCGCCGTGAAGCCATCGGAGAGATCGGCGACCATTCCGAGACGGCCTCGAAATCGGAACTGGCTGCGCTCCTCGGTCACGTTCAGCGTCGGAGGATGGTACGGATTCGCCGCGCTCACGTCATATGGCGAGCCGGTGTTGATAGCATTGAAATTGACCGCCCCGCCCTGATCGTTTCCGGTCGGATAATAGATGCCGCGATAACGCAGCCGCATGTCGCCGTAGAAACGAATGCGCGACGCCCATTCCGGAAATTTGCCGGGCGACGCCCAATTCTCCTTTTCCGCCTGCGCCATCACTTCCCTTTTTAGGTCCTCGCGCAATTGGCGCTTCACGATCTCCGGCACATAGGTCACATGCTTCGCGCCCGCGGGGGTCGCAGTCGCGGCGACCGTGATCGCCGCCTTGGCCGCCTCTCCCGCTTTGGCCGTCGCGTCCTTCGTCGCCTGCTGCTGGATATAGGCCTCGTCCTCCGCCTGCTTGATCAGCGAATGGGCCTGCTCCTCCGTCAACACGCCTTGTGCGACGAGAAGATTGACCAGATTGACGGTCGCATTGGGCGAAGTCCGCCGCCCATGCGATAGCGCGGGCCGCTTGGATTCTGGATTTTTCCCTTCCTTCGGCACGCCGCCGTCGGCGTCCTGCGCCAAGGCCGGCGCGACGAAAGTGAAGGCGAATAGCGACGCGGCGAGCGGCAGCGAGCGACGGCGCGCAACTGGCATTTTCTCGAACATCGAATGTCTCAGTCCTCTCCAGAGCCCGAGCGATGGGACTCGTCCACGTACGACCTCAACCCGGCCGACGCGCGATGACGCGCGTGACCATGGGCATCGGCATGTCCTTGGGCGGCGGCTCCCTCAGAACGAGACCGCCGAGCACTTCGTTTCGTATGGCGGCGTCGAGCTCGGCGTCGCCGGTGGACGAGGCGAGAGCGACTTGCGTCACGCGGCCGGAGCCGTCGATCCACAGCCTGATTCCGACCCGCATGGCCGCTTTGCGCGTGCGCCGATTTGCGCGCAACGCCGACTCGATCTGCGTTTGCGCCATCGATGTATATCTGCCGAAACGGCTGCCGCCCCCACCGCCGCCATAGGGAGAGCCACCGGGCTTGCTACCGAGTCCGAATCCGTCGCCGGGGCCGGTCGCTTTCGCGTCCAGCGCGAGCGGACCCGGCGGCGGCTCATCCGTCTTGGTGTCCTTGATCGACTCTCGCACCGGATCGTCGAGCGGCTTTTCTTCCTGAAACTCCGGCTGATCCATCCGCTGCTGCTCGATCATTTTCTGCTCGGGCGGAGGCGGCGGGGGCGGAGGCGGCGGGGGCAACGCAACGATTGCGAGTTCTTGAACCCGTCGCACCGGAGGTCGATCGTCATGTCCAGAAAAAAACGCGAAGCCGCCGATGACGAGCAGCGTCCCGCCGCTGATCGCCAGCGCATTTCGGCGGAGGCGACGGGCGTCGTTCCGTTCTGCGTCGCCCTCTCGAAGCATCCGTTGCTCATTCCGACGGCTCATCTGCGCCTCCGAATATTTCGACCGAGCGCCGATGCGGCGCGCGCCTCACTTCACGAGCGGCTTTGTGGCGAGGCCGACTTGGGCGACGCCGATACGCGACAAGAGATCGAGAACATCGACAATGCTCTGATATTGCGCCTGCGCATCCCCGCGTATGACGACTGGAAATTCCGGCGTCAGCGCTTTTTGCTGCAGCAGCCTCTGCTCCAGCTCCGCGAGCGTCACCGGGACCGTGTCGAGAGCGATCTTCCCGTCATTGGCGATGGTGATCGCCTTCGTCGTCTGTGTGGCGAGGCTCGGCGCCGCAGACGCCTTCGGTAGATTCACCTTCTGCCCCTGCACTGTCGCCGTCGTCATGATGATGAAGATGATCAGCAGCACATAGGCGAGATCGAGCATCGGTGTGATGTTGATATCGTCATAGGGCTTTGCTTCGTCCTGAACTTTCATCGCGCACGCTCCCCGACCGCACGGCGCTCGCTCGTTTCGCCGACCTCGGCGTAGGACTCGGCCATCTTCGTCACGAACTCGTCGACGAAGACATGGATGTCGCTGGTAAGATCCTTGATGCGGGAGATGAGATAATTGTATCCGAACAGAGCCGGGATCGCGACGCCGAGGCCCGCCACAGTCGCGACCAGAGCGGCGGCGATTCCCGGAGCGATCGCGTTGACATTGACGTCGCCGCTCGTGGCGATCGCCGCGAAGGTGATCATCACGCCGACCACAGTGCCGAGCAGCCCCAGGAAGGGACCTCCGGAAATGGCGATGGTCAACACGACCATCAACTGATTGAGCTTTTGCGTCTCCTTGACGACGCCGCTGTCGAGCGCCGCCCGTATCGCCGCGATGGATGGGCCGGAAAGCGCGGTCGGGCGCCCGCCATTGGCGGCGAAGCGGTGACGAATCTCCGAAGCCCCGATGTGATAGATCCGGTAGAGCGACGAAGGGCGCATCGCCTCCGCCTGCTCCGCGCTGATACGGCCGCCGAATGTCGAGATGCGGTCGTCGTCGTGGTCGAGCGCCGTGAGATCCGTCGCAATGTCGCGAAAGCTATCCATGAAGCGTTCGTTCGCGCGCGCCTGTCGGTTGAGATAGGTAGCGCGATCGATCATCACGACCCAACTGATCACCGCCATGATCGTCAACAGCCCGATGACCACCCAACCGTCGAATGTCACCGATTTGAGGATCACCGCCAGATAGCCGGAGAGCCAGCTCGCCGTCTCCTCGTCCACGCTGAAGGATACGAGCTTCGTATGATCGGGCCCCTGCCCGATGGCGGCGAATTTGATGAATCCCGGCGGACGCGCGACATTGGAAATCTGCAATTCGTCGAGATCGCCGACGAAGCCCGCGAACCCGCCAGGCGCGGCGCCGTCCGCGCTCGCCTCTCCGCCGATCGTAGCGGCCGACTTCAACCCGGGCAGCGCCGCGTCGAGCGTCGAATAGGGGGCGCCGTCCACATAGAGAACGACCCGTCCGCCCGCCGCCGTGACGGCGAGATGGCGCCAGCTGTTGGGCGCGATGGGACCGCCGGCGGCGCTGCGCTGGACGACGCCTCCATTGGTCACCTCGACGAAGGGCGCGCCATTGTCCAGCCCGATGACGAGAGCCTCGGCGCTGTCGCGGCGGCTGTATAAAGCGACATTGGACGCGAGCGCGGCCGGCTTGACCCAGGCGGAAAAGGTGAAGGCTCCTGCGGAAGGAAGCGCGAGCGACGACGAAGCAGGTAGAGCGAGCGGCGCACGCCCGTCGAGGCGCAATCCCGTCCCGATGATCGCTCCGTCGGCCGCCTGGCCGACGCTGGTCGAATTATTGCCCCACATCGACGAATCGACGGCCGGCGCCCCGCGTTCGTTGAAGTGATAGACGAGGAGGGTCTCCGGGTCGTATGTGCCTTTCGGATCGGCGACCGAGCCGAACTTCTTTTCTCCGTAATAGAGCCAAAAGTCGGTCTTCCCGCCGGCCTGAACATTCGGCACGGCGACCCAGATCAACGCCTCTCCGAGAGCGAAATCGAATTTCTCGACGTGATGCTTGAGTGGCGTCTTGTCGTCGCCGGCGACGAAACGCAGGTCGCCGCCGTCCTCCTTCGCCGAGGAAAAGCGGAAATTGCCGACATGCAGCCGGACCAGAACCGACGTCGCGCCGATCGGATCGGTGATGTTCGCGCCGGTCGCGCTCGCGTCGATCGTGATCTTCTTACGAAGCTGCCAGTCTTCGTTCCACCATGCGGAGGCGGAGGACGACGCCGCGGTCAGCGCGACAAACGCGCCGAAAAGCAGACGCGCCGATCGACGCGCGAGGCCGAAACGTCGCGCCCCGCGTCGACAAATGTCGGTTACAGTCATCGTCATCAGAATTCACCCCAGACACGGAAGTTCACGCGCGGCTCTTTGGCTCGCGTATAGGTTTGATCGACCATTGGCGTCGAATAGACGAGCAGCCCGTTCACATGGTCGAACATTTTGAGGCGCGCTCCGAAGCCGAAGCTCCAGAGATCGAAATGCGCCTGTTCTTCAGCTGCGGGGTAACGAACCTCCGCGACGCCCTTGTCGAAGAATCCGAACAGCCGCCCTTCGTTGAAAATCAGCGGCGGCGTCTCGTCGCCCGCCTCGCGCTTGATCGCGTCCTGCAGCATTCCGCCCATGTCGGGGCTACGCAGCTCAACGTTCACGACGAGCCCGTTGTCGCCGAGAACCTCCGATTCGAGATAGCCCCGGACATTGTCCAGGCCCGCGACGGAGATTTGTTCGCTCGACACCAACGGTCCATCCGCGATCTGTCCCACGAATCTGCCATAGGCTTGAAAGCCGAGCGGCAGCTCCTGAAGATGCGACAGGTCGAGATTGAAATGCGCGAACCGTCCAGACGAGTAGCTGCGCTTGTGGTCGAACGACGTCTCGTCGCTGCTCGGCGGGCGAAGGTCGAAAGTGAGAGAGGCGTTGACCTGCGTCGTGAAATTTTCCGTCTGATACGCGCCGCCGTAGTTCGCCACGAAAGGAAAATAGCGGATCGGCGATGAGTAGAGGGTACTGTCCGCCAGCACTCTTTCGCGATAGTGTTTGTAGTCGAGCCCGACCGACAGGGAGTGGTAGAAATTTTCGGCCGGGGGGAGCGATATCACCGCCCGCGCCCCGACTGTCTCGCCCGGTCCGACGACATTCACTCCGCCGACCGTCGCGACGTCGCTCGTCGATTTCAGGCCCGAGACGAGAATGGCCACGCCATCGACATCGGGAATGCGCGCGAGATAGGAGCCCGAGAAGACCTCCATATCCGCTCGTCGGCCTGGAGCCACCTGATAGGCGAAGCTCAGCGAATGGCCGAGTTGCCAGAGGTTTTCGTAGCGCACCGTTCCCGTTGCGCGCAGAGCCGTCGTGTTGGGCGAACGGCGATTGTCCAGCCCCGCGCTCACGTGAAACGGAAGCGTATCGTCGACGTTGAGGTCGACGTCCACCGTGCCGGGCGCGACACCCGCGCGAAGCGCCGGCGTGACACGTCGGTCGGGCCATTGATTGAGCGCGACGATGTCCTTCGTCACCTCCGCCAAATTCGGCACGGTCCCTTCCCTCAGGGACGGCGCTCTTTCCTTGATCTTGTCGATATCGAAGAAGCGCGCGTTCTTCACGCGCAAACGGCTGACCTTCATTTCCACGACCCTGAGGACCACGACGCCGGACTGAGCGCTCTGTGTCGGAACGCTTACCGCGACGGTCTGAAAGCCTTTGTCGTGATAGGCCTTCTCCAACGCCGCACGGGCTTTTTCGACATCCTCGGCGGTGCGGCGAGGCCCCAGAAATGGATAGATCGCCTCCTCGACCTCCACTTGCGAAAGTTTGTCGGCGCCTTCGACCGCGAAATCGTCGATGTCGAACCGCGTCGGAGGCGTTTGCTTGGCTTGCGCAGGCGCAGACCCTGTTTCGATCCCCGAAGTCGCGGCGGCCTTGCCGCCGTCGCCGCCCGGCGCCGAGAAAGCGGCGCTGTCGGGAAGGAAGATGAAGAGAGCGGCGATGACGGCAAGAGTTCCAACTGTGGAACGAGTCTCATCGTCACAGCCAGATTTGAGTATGCCGTGCGCTTGGCGCCTCGACCAATTCATCAGTCCCTCTCGCGCGTGCAGGTCTTTCGCGCTATCGAGCGACGCGCGAGCGATCTTCATTATTGAAGACGACTGTGGCCGGCCCAACCCGAAGCAAAATTTTCGAAGAAGAGGCGAAAATATCTAAAGGCGCCGCATCGCGGCGCGAAAGTCGGAGCCGAGCGGGAGCGCAAGGTCTGTCTCGGACGCGCGTCGCGGCCGAGATCCGAACGCGCGAGGGAAGCGAGCCGGAGTCGATTTCGGACCCGACGAGCGCGCTCTAGCCGAGGACGACCACGCCGCCCGGCAATGATGTGGCGCGCGCCCCGAACAGATGCTGAATTTGAGAGATCAATATGTCGAGCCGCTCGACCTTGAATATGCCGTCGACAACGCGCCGCTTCAAATCGGAGTTTGCAATGATGATTCTCCCCGGCCTGTAGCGGTTGACCTCCTCGATCACCTCCGCGAGAGGCGCGTTGTGGAAGATGAGCAGTCCCGATCGCCAAGCAGAGGCCTGCGCCGGATCGACCGCCG
Source organism: Methylosinus sp. Ce-a6 (assembly GCF_009811655.1). Lineage (GTDB taxonomy): Bacteria > Pseudomonadota > Alphaproteobacteria > Rhizobiales > Beijerinckiaceae > Methylosinus. Next base: position 79,257 of record NZ_BGJX01000014.1, read on the forward strand.
TCGATCGGGAGACCCCCGTCTCGGTATAGGAAATCCGCTCGCCTCGCTGAATTCGCACCGAGCTGCCTTTCTGCCGAATTTCGACAGAGCCCTCGAGACATGTCACGGCGACCGCGCCGCCGATACATCGGGCGTCGAAACTCGCCTGCGTCGCGGTGATCTGGCCGCTCGCGGCGATAATGAGGAGAGGTCGAGACGGCGGTAGGTTCGCGGCGACGGAGGCTTCCCCGGAGACGAGCTCGAGCGTCACGGCGTCCTGCATCGAGCGGACGGCCACGCTCGTCTGCGTGTTCAATTCGAGGGAGACCTCCGGCCCCAGGACGACCTTGCGCCGCTCACCTTTGGCGGTGCGATAGTCCGCCGACAATTCGCCCAAGGACGGCCAGAGACCGAGCGGCGGACGGATGATCGCGAAGCCGGCGACGGAAGCCGCGATCGCTCCCCCCACAATGGCGCGGCGGGATATCGCGCCGCGCCGCGGAATTGCGAAACCACGAGGCTGTGAGCCGGAATTCGCCGCAGCGGCTTCGGTCGTGAGCTCCCGCGCCGCCGCGCCGAGAAGGCGCCACATCCGCACGGCCTCGCGAAACGCCTCTTCGTGGTCGACGCTCTGTTCGCGCCAGCGCTGCAACGCGAGGAGATCGGCCTCGGTCGCTTCGCCGGATTTCAGCCGCACGACCCAATCGAGGGCTCCCTCCAGAAGCGGATCGCGCGCCGGGGAGTGCAGGGGCTCATTCACAGCTTATCGCTCGTCCACCGCGCCGTCCACGCGCCCCTTCTCCGCGCGAAGCGCAGTTCGACCCTGTTATCGATTCTCCCGTTTTCAGGCAATATTCCCACACCGGTTTTCTCCATTTTGCCAAAGGACAGAGTCCGGCCGACCCGAAAAAGCGCGACGGCGAACTCCAAAACGCCCGAACCGTCGAGACGATCGGGAGGCCGCGCCGGCCCCCGCTCGCGTCGCTGCAAGGGCGAGCATCGCGCACACTTCGTAATATGGAGACGACTGGCGCCCGCTTATCCCGAAACGAGATTTTCATGAAATCATGCGTCGCCCCGACGCGGGAGGGACGATGCGGGACGCGCCGGGTTGCGGTCTTCACACAGGCGCGAGCCCCCCGTGAGGCGATCGAATCGATCGCGCGACCGACGGGCGTCGCTCATTGATTTCGGGGGAAACCGTCAGGATTTGGGCCGGGGCCCGCCGAGCCGAGCGGCAGTCTTGCGGCTCAGACTGTTGGCGCAATGCGTCAGGGCCTGTTTCAGATCGATCTCGATCGTCCGAACGGTGACCTGCAGCTCATCGGCGACTTCGCGCGCCGTCTTGCCTTCGATCGCGATTTTTTGGAGAACCTCCCGGCGGCGCGCGGGGAGCTCGGCCAGCGCTCGTTTGAAGGCTTCGATCTCGGAGCGCCCTTCGGCGACCCTCGAGGGATCGGGGGACTCGTCGCAGACATCGAAAAGCGAGTCGATCGTCGCCGCGCTCACACGATATTGCTGGGCCTTCCTGCGATCCTTGGCGATGTTGACGGCCGTGCGAAAAATATAGTCTTTCGGGCTGCGCACGAGCGTCGCCTCGCTCACCCTTTCCACGCGCAGGAAAGTCTCGTGGAGAACCTCATAGGCGAAGTCCGTCGACCCCAATCGTCTCGAGAGCTGCCTCACGAGATCGTCATAGCTTTCGGCGAGCTCACTGCGCAGGCGCGCACCATTGGCTTCGCTCACGATCGTCGCGCCTCGAAACGCACTATTTCCCAAAACTTACAAGGATCATCGCCTCAATAGAGGCGTCGAGCTACACATTTGTGACAGTCACGTTCTAGCATGGCGCAATCAGAGGGTGCGACCCCTAATCGTGAGACGGTCATGAGACGTCCGCGGCAGAGGACGAGGCCGACGGCGTCGAGGATTCGATCTCCTCGCGCTTGGCGACGGCGTGCAAAATGAAGTGATCGAGCTCGGGGACCTGCAGGCTTTCGATCTCCCGAAGATCGGCCGCCGTTTCGAGAGACGAAGCGTAACGCATCCGATAGCCCAGCCCGTCGAGCATTTGCAGGAGCTCGTTCACGGGCGCGCCGATGGCGTAAGCTCCATGGCGGAAGCAATTGACGACGAGCTCCGGCTTGCGTTTCGCGAGAATTCCCTCGGCTCCGCGAAGGATCCGCGTCTCGAAGCCGACGTCGTCGATAACGATGAGATCGATGTCCGTCACGCCCTTCTCGGCCACATGATCGTCGAATTTCGTCGTTGTGATCTCGTAGCCGGGCAGGTCCGCCCATTTGCTCCGGGAACGACTTTTCGAATGGTCGGCCGCCCACATTCGATGGGCTCCGTCGTCGAACGCTATCTTTTCGAAGCTAATGGCTTCGAGACCGTTCAGCGCCTTTGTCCGCTCCATCAAAGTCCCGGCGAACTCGTGAAAATCGAAGCAAGCAACCGAAGAGCCGCATCTCGCCGCGAGCACAGAATAGAGTTCGAAGTCGGCGCCTATATAGAACAGAGTCTTGCCGATCCCGCTAGCCGACCGCACAAGCTCGTATTTGATCGGCGAATAGCTCTCCAAATTTCGATATTTGCGAAAAACCTGCCGCGGGACCGTCCATGTCCGCGCGCGATGTGCGATGAGCGCGTCCTGCCCGCCGATGTCCATATTGGTCACGAGAACGAAGCCCGGGTTCTCGGTCGTCGCCGGGCGCAGCGAGGTGAAGGGAGAGGGCGGAGCCGCCGCTTCCATTTTCAAGCGCCTTTGGCCACGCCGAGCGGCCGTCTCCGCTGCTGCGAGCACACGGCTCCAGCGCTCTCGGAAGAGTTCGGCGCGGTTCATCTCCAGCACTGTAGCGCGGCCGCGCGCCGAAAGCTCACGCCGCATCGCGGGTGACGATTGAAAATATTCGACCGCCGCCCTGCAAGAATTGTAATTTCCCTCTTCATAGAGGAGGATATTCACTCGATCCTCGTAGAACAAAGGCCAATCGAGATTCTTGGGCGCGATGACCGGGCAGCCGAGCAGCATCGCTTCGAGAGGCGCAAAGGAAATGGCGACCGCGTCAGCGGTCCAAAGGAATGCCGCCGCCTCCGCAACCGCGTCCTGGAATTGCTCGATCGATTCGAGCGCGCCGGCGTCCGCCGGCCTGTTTCCGGCGCCGTAGAGCTTCTTGTCGACGAAATCGATGCTATCCCAGAATTTTGCGCCGACGCCACGGTTGTCCGCATAGAAGTTGTTCACGATATTGATATAGAATCTTTCATCTGGTCTCCACACCGCGGCGTCGAACAAATGTTCTGGCACGTAGTGAGGAATCGCCTGCACGCAGACATTCGAAAAAAAACGAAACTGATAGGGCATGAAGTGGGAAACGCAGACGATTGCGCTGTTCGACAGATCTTTCCGAAATTGGTCGTAATCGACCCCGTCATAGAGATGGCGCCAGATATCAGGCTGCAACGCCCAATGGCATATATAGATAATGCGCTCTCGCGGAACGCCCTTCTCCTCTAAGATGCATGCGAGTTCCGCGAATTGCATCGGGCTGTGAACCAGGAAAAAATCATATTCACTGAGTTCGCGTTCTTTTTTCGATTTCACATTCGGCAACGTCGGCCGGTTTTTTCCCCATTCTCCTTCGAAGGTCCAAGTGATGTCGGGGAAACAATAGGCCAGCGAATACTGGTAGGATGTATGAAAAGCGGTCGAATAGATATCCATTTGGGTCGGGTCTCTGACGTTCGTACGCCGAGCGGGAGCGCGAGGCCGGCTGGGCGAATTCCTGCGGCCTCATGGCCTATCGGATGCGCGACGCGAAAGCGCCGGCGCCACTTTCGACAACCGCAGCTCGGACGATTGCGGCGGTTCGATTTATCCTCATCCGAGCGAAACGACATTCGACGAGACGTCGGCTCTTCCCGCCGCGATGTCGTCGAGCCGAGCCTTGTACCGACGCCCCGCCGCGGCGACCGAATAGTCGTCTGACAAGGGAGCGATCGGCGTCGATATCCGCGCGTCGTAAAAGGCGCGCATTTTTTCAGCCAGATCGTCGATCTGAACATCCGCCCAGGGCGCGCCGACGCTATACGGATAGTCTGCGGCTCCGACGGATATAGGAGACCAGGAGACGCGCTCGCGCGCGTCGAGAAAATCGTTGCTGCCCGAATAGCCGGTCGCTATGACGGCGACGCCGAGCGCCTTCGCTTCTGCGATATTTCGGCCGAAGCCTTCCGCACGATGCGGCGAAACGAGACAATTCGATTGCGCGATCAGGCGGTGATAGTCCGATCTTTCCAGCGTTCCCTCGCGAATCTCGATGCGCGCATCCGCTCGTGAAGCGTCCCTCAGCACTTGCGTCTGCCTGTGCTCGGGAAGCGCGCCGTTCACCGCGAAGACGAGGCGGACGTCGCTGATTTCCGCAGGAAAGGCTTCTACGAAGGCTCGCGCTGCGGCGGCCGGATTCTTCCTCTCCATAGCCGAGTTCGGATCGAAGGGGCACAGAAAGCGATAGATTTCGTCGTCCCTCGTCCCGGTTTCCGCGACAGCCGTCACCGCTACGGATGGCGGCATCAGCTTCACGCGGTCGCCAGCGAGCGAAGCGTATGTCGCGGTCGTGAACGAGCTCGCGCCCCAAATCTCGTCCACCAGGTCGAGCGCGTCGGCCCATTCTATCGGGAATCGCTCCAGCTCCCAGGGCCAATAGCCGATATTGTAGTGGCCGGCGAAAAGGCGTCTTTCCTGTCGAAGCCAGAGGCGCGCCGCGTCGAAGGCGCTGACGCAGACGATGTTGATTTCGTAAGGCAGGACTTCCGAGATTTTTCCCTCGCGAGACACATCCTTCTGTCGTGCGCTACAGCCGTCGCGCACGTCGAAGATAATATGAGGGACGCCGACCTCTTCGAGCGCCGATGACACCATGCGCACGTCTTCTCCAATGCCGAACTCGGCGCGTGGATAGCCGATCAGATTGACTCCGCGCGGTTCGAAACGGCCTGGAGGCCGACGAATGACTCTCTGCTCGGGCATTGGGCCTCGGGGCTTCGAGCCGGCGCCCGATGGCAGATGTTCGGCGAGGAACCAGTCTGGAAGGGGAGGCGCGTAGGAATATTCTCGATGCGCAAATTTCTGATACCAGCGCGCGAGGCTCGCGACGTTTCGCCGGGGAGGAAGCGGAAACGCCGCCCGAAGGTCTGCTCGGCTCTCATAGATCAGCGCGAGAAGTCTCGGCAACGGCAAATCGTGCAGGAGCAATCTGGGCTCGCAGGCGATCTGCGACAATTCGTCGTCGACGCTCCAAATGTCGGGAAACTCCTCTCGCGCTCTGACGACCCACCATGCGGCGAATTCGCGCTGAGCTTCGACGTTCGCGACGCTGGCGTCGCCGCGCACATCTGCACGCATCAGCCACGCGAGCCACATCTCTCGCGACATGAATGGAGCGCGGAGCTCCGCGCCGTTCCTCCCGAGCAGCGTCATCGCCGAACCCCTCTCGTCGACGGGCGCGAAGGAGATTCGGTAAGACAGAAATCGGGATGAGAGGATTGGACCTCGACGCGGCGCGAAGACACGAATGCTTCCTGGAATTGCGCTATGTTGGCGACACGCATATATAGCTGATATGACAGTATAGTGACAAATAGATCGACACGTTTTCTTCGTAAAGGCGTGAGGCCTTGACGTGAGGGTAGGGTTAGACAATAAAACGGCAATCGACATTGTCGGCCGCCCAGCTGAACGGATATCGCTGCGGACGCTCGAAACGATCGGGATTCGGCGCCGCCGCCGGTGAAGGTCGCGGAAGGAATGATACAATCTTGGGACGAGGTCGCTCGATGGGTTCGACGCGCCGAAGCCGGGGTAGCTCGCATGTCGGATTCGCCCGGACCGCCCCGAGCCTCGAACAAGGGGCCCGACTGGCTACAGTCCGCGCCTTCCTTCGATACCAGATTGCTCGTGAGTTTGACTCTGGTATTGGTGCCGGCGCTTCTCGCCGCGAGCGTCTACTGGCTTCATCGATCGCCCTCGCCGGGACCGACTCGGAATGCGACCGACGCGACGGTGGAGGTTCGCATTCTCGCCGCGCCGAAAGCGCTCGAACCGCCGAGAGAGGCGCTTCCACAGATAAGCCCGGCCAGGACGCCGAGCGTATCGGAAACGGTCTCCGTCGCCTCGGAACGGCCGACGTCCGATCCCGTTGCGAAAAATGCGGCGATCGACACGACGGTCGCGTCGCCCCGTCTGCGGTCGGCCGCCGAACCGCTTCGCCCTTCGGAGCGACAAAAGGCGTCGGCGTTCCAAAGGGCGCTTCAATCGCATATCGCTCTCTATCGACGTTATCCAGAGGAAGCTCGGCGAGCGAGGATGCAGGGGACGGTTCAAATACTCTTTTCGATGCGGCGTGACGGTTCCGTGCTCGACGTCTGGGTCCGCGCCAGCTCGGGACAGCGCGCGCTCGACGCCGCCGCGGTCGACACGATCCGGCTGGCGCAGCCGCTTCCGCGAATTCCTCCGGAATTGCCGGATAGATTGACGATACTCGCTCCGGTCGAGTTTGGCTCCGCGCCGGCGGAATATTTCGGTCCGGAGCGACATGGGTCGAGTCGTAAACGGAGCGGCGAGGATTGACGTCGTCGCAGGGTGTCGGTGTAGGGTTCATGAGTATGAATCCGTTCGAGGCGCAATCTACGCCGCGCGATTTCGCGACGTCCCGCCGCGCGCCCGGCAGAGCGGCGCGCAGCCTGCGTGGGGCGTCATGCGCTTCGGCGTGCGCGAGAGCGATCGCGTGCCTGATCGTCGCTGGATTGGTCTACGCCGCGTCGGCTCGAGAGAACACGCCGCAGAATACAGATATCCGCTTCTTCGACATCCCGGCCCAGTCGCTGGCGAGCGCGCTTCAAGCCTATGGCCAGGCGACGAAAGCGCAGGTGCTCTACGAGAGCCATTTGGCCGCTGGACGGCGATCGGCTCCATTGCGTGGCGATTTCACGCCCGAGGAGGCCCTGACCGCGCTGTTGGCCGGAACCGAGATCAAGGTTCGGCGTATCGGGTCCGATGCGATCACGCTCGTGCTTGCCTCCGACAGCGGCGACCTGCCGCCTCCCCATTTTTTTGCTCCGGCGGATTTGTCGCTGGATCCACTTCGCGTGCAGCCGACTCCGGAGGAAGAGGAACAAGAACGGATTCAGGCTTATAGCGAGATCGTGCGGAGCGATGTGGCAGGCGCCCTTCGCCGGAACGCGAGGACGCGCTCCGGCAATTATCGGGTCGGCGTGGACCTCTGGGTCGACGAGGCGCGCAAGATCCGACACACGCGATTGTTTCGATCGACAGGAGACGTCGAACGCGACGCGGCCGTCACGGCGACCCTACAGGGATTGGTCATCAGCCGAGACGCGCCCGACAACATGCCCTTGCCTTTGCATGTCGTCGTCGTCGTCACCTCGCTCAAATAGGGCGCGGCGCGACCTAAAATCGGCACAGATCTCGCCAGCGCCTGAGTAAATCGGGTTGGTGAAGCAGCCAATAGCTTTCCCCGCATGAGCGAGTTAACGTTACTCGCAATGATTCGGTGGCTGGCGTACGAATTCCCTGCGACCGAGGCTTCTCTATGTCGTGGCAACCACTGACGTCCGCCAATGAGCCGCGGCCGCGAATTTCATTCTTCCTCTATATCCTCGAGAAGCTCGGCGCCGTTTCATTGATCGTCGGAACAGTTCACGGCTGCGCGTCAACTCCGCCGCCGTTTGTCGCCCCTGAACCCTTCGACGCCGGGGCGCCTGCGCCCGCCACACATTATCGTTCTACGATCGGCTCTTACGTCAGCCGACGGCCGATCCGACCAGGTTCCTGGAAAGAGCAAAATGCGCAACTGACTCGATCATCGGAGCAAGCGCGTCACGGCGGTTCGGAGCATGAGCATTGAGTCGGCTCCCTTGCTTTCCATCGACGCTGCGACAGCGGCGGATCGGCCAGAGACTTCGAGCCGGCGCAGCGCTGCTCTCCGCCATGACGCTTTCCGCTTGCGTCGGCTTTTCGGACGACAGCGGCATGAGCATTGTCGCGGGTGTCGCCGGTAGCCAGCTCGAGAAGGACGTGCTGGCGATCCGCACGCCGGAGGATGCCGCATCGTCTCGAGCTCGTGTCGAACGCCTCCTCTCGCGAACGCTGACGGCCGACTCGGCGGTGCAAATCGCCCTTCTCGGCAATCGCGGCCTTCAAGCGGCGTATAACGCATTGGGCTCGGCGGAAGCGGCGATGGTGAAAGCGAGCCTTCCGCCAAACCCGAGCTTTTCCTTTTCGCGGATTTCCGGGCCTCTGGAATTGGAGCTCGAGGCGATCATCGCCGCCGATATTCTCGCATTGGCGACTCTGCCCGCTCGAGCGGAGATCGCTTTGGACCGATTCCGTCAGGCGCAGTTGCGCGCCGCCGAAGAAACGCTCCGGCTCGCCGCCCGAGCGCGTAAGGACTATTATCGCGCCGTCGGGGCGCAGGAGCTCGTCGATTTTCTCACCAAAGCGAATTCGACGGCCGAAGCGGCGGCGCAGATCGCCAGAGCATTGGGCGAAACCGGCGCGATGAACAAGCTCGATCAGGCGCGCGAGCAAGTGTTCTACGCCGATCTCACCGCTCAGCTCGCCAAGGCTCGTCAGCGAGCGATCGCCGAGCGCGAACGGCTGATCCGCTCGTTGGGCTTGTGGGGCGATGATCTCGATTTCAAACTTCCCGCCGCCTTGCGGGCGCCGCCCTCTCGTCCAAAAAGCATGCCCATGATCGAGCAGGAAGCCGTGGCGCGCCGCCCCGATCTCTTCATCGCAGGCATAGAACTGGACGCGCTCGCAAAATCGTACGGGCTCGTCGAAGCGACACGCTTCGTCAATGTCTTCCAGTTGTCCGGCATCTACAAGGACACGCGGGAAACCATCACCAGAGTTTCGAGCGACGGGACAATCGACACAGAAAATGTTCGATTCAGGGATTTTGGCCCGGGCGCGACAATTGAAATTCCGATTTTCGATTTCGGCGAGGCGCGCATGCGCGAAGCTGAGCAGAACTACATGCAGGCGTTCAACCGTCTCGCGGCAAAAGCGGTCGACATTCGCTCGGAAGCGCGATTGGCGTATCGCGCCTATCGCTCGGCATGGGACATAGCGAATCATTACCAGCGCGAGATCTTGCCGCTGCGCAAAATCATCACAGATGAAAGCCTTCGGCGCTACAATGCGATGCTGATCGACGTCTTCCCACTGCTCGCCGAGGTGCGCCAGAGGATATGGGCGACCATCGCGGCGATCGAAGCCAAACGCGACTTCTGGCTCGCCAGCACCGATCTTCGAGCCGCGGTCATTGGCGGGGCCGAAGCGCGAGTCGAGGAGACGTCCGGATCGCGGACGGATGCGATAGGCCAGTGACGCATGAGCGGAGGCGAACAATGATGTCTCGAAGGAGCTTTATCGGCGCCGCAGCTGGACTTGTAAGCGTCGCAGCTCTCAGCGGCCGCGCGCAAGCGGCGAGCATACCGGAAGCGCATTATGCGACGAGCGCGCAGACGCAGCCTCCACTGTCCCCCTCGAATGCTCCCGAATACCAACCCGTCGTGACATTGAACGGGTGGAGCTTGCCCTGGCGCATGAACGAGGGCGTCAAAGAGTTCCATCTGGTGGCGGAAGCAGTCGTGCGTGAATTCGCGCCGGGGATGAAAGTGCATCTTTGGGGCTATAACGGCCAATCGCCGGGTCCGACCATAGAGGCCGTCGAAGGCGATAAGGTCCGTATTTTTGTGACAAACAAGCTGCCGGAGCCGACCTCGATCCATTGGCATGGAATCTTGTTGCCGAACGGCATGGACGGTGTGGCCGGCGTCACGCAGCCACATATTCCGCCAGGCAAGACCTTCGTCTACGAATTCGAGATGAAGACGAGCGGGACCTTCATGTATCACACACATTCCGACGAAATGGTGCAGATGGCGATGGGCTTGATGGGGATGATCGTGGTGCATCCGCGCGATCCCGATCAGCACAGAGTCGATCGCGATTTCGTGTTCATGCTGAGCGCCTATGACGTCGATCCCGGGACCTATGCGCCAAAGGTCGTGGAGATGACGAACTTCAACATGTGGACATTCAATAATCGAGTGTTTCCCGGCATCGATCCGCTCGTCGCGCGCTTGAACGATCGGGTGCGCGTGCGGATAGCCAATCTCAGCATGACAAATCATCCGATTCATTTGCATGGCCACTATTTTTCGGTAACGGGCACCGACGGGGGCTGGATTCCTCGATCTGCTCAAATGCCCGAGGCGACCGTCGACGTCCCTGTCGGAACGATTCGCGCCTTCGAGCTCGTGGCGGACAATCCCGGCGACTGGGCTCTGCATTGCCATAAATCGCATCACACGATGAATGCGATGGGCCATGATTTGAGAACTTTCATCGGAGCAAAACAAAGCCGCCGTATTGTCCGAGCCATCACCAAATTGGTTCCGGATTACATGCCCATGGGTTCGTCCGGGATGGGCGAAATGGCGTCGATGCACATGCCGGGACCAGACAACGCGCTTCCCATGATGACGGGAACAGGCCAATTCGGGCCTATCGAAATGGGCGGCATGTTCACGCTCATGAAGATCCGAAGCGGACTGGCGCGCAACGACTATAAGGACCCTGGTCCATACGAGTTCCCGGCAGGAACTGTGGCTCACGAGGTCCAAGGCCGATCCCCAGAGACGCTGCGGCATAATGGAGTGGAGGGAACGAAGATCCCGACCGCGAGGCCTTCCGGCCACGACCATCATGAGCATCATTGAAAAAAGAAAAATTGTGAAAGTGCAAACGAGCCGATGGGCAAGTCGGTGTCGGCTCACAGCGGCGAAGCTCTACTTCGGCGGCGGGCGACAAGCGGCCTCTGATTGCGGCGCGCAGCAAAAAATACGCTTCGGGCAACAAAAGCCGTTCCGGCAGCCTCGGCCGGCCATGGAACGAGACGCTGAGGCGGGCGACGAAAGCCGCGTTGCTGGCGTGTCGGCGCGAGAGGTCGAGACGACACCTCGGGTCAGCGCTGTCATCGAGAAGACGTGGGCTCGGGGGAGTTGACGATCTCCCACGGAGCCATAGCTCACGCGAAGATGGCCCGCTCGTCAGCGGCGGTTTTCGCCGCGCTCGTCGCGCGCGCCGTTCCCTTTCCGGCTCAATCGGCCGACTGCTCTCGCTTCGGCTCGCCGACCTTCTGGACGAGAGCCTGCACGATCCCGACTTGGCCTTTCACTATTTTCGTCAGCGCCTCGTCGACCGAGAACCATTGCACGCGGTCGATTTCCGGAACGTCCGAAAAATGTCCCGAATGCGGCGGCCATTCGATTCGACACGCATTGCTCCGCAAATGGCTCGGATCGAAGTCACTCTCCGTCGCCCAAGCCGATACGAGCTTGCCGCTCGGCTGCACGAAAGCTCCCAATTCGAAAAACTCTCCCGAAACGACGATTCCCGTTTCTTCCTGAAGCTCACGCTTCGCCGCTTCGAGGGCGCTTTCCTTTTCGAAATCATATTCGCCCTTCGGAATGGACCACGAGCCGAGGTTCCTTCTTTGCCAAAAAGGGCCGCCCGGATGCACCAAAAGAACCTCGACGCCTCGCGAGCATCGCCGAAACAACAGAACTCCCGCGCTGCGTTTGATCATCGGGCGATCGACGTTTCTCGGATTGCCGAACCCAAAACCGTTTCTTCCGTCAAAGGCCGCGGATGATTTCTTTGAATCTCTTCCAATCGGTCGCCGCCCATATTTCGGTCCGAGCATGACCGAAAGTGCGGATCAAGGTCGACACTCTGCTCGCCGTCTCCACGTCCTTCGCCTGAAAAATATCCAGATAATCGCACGGGCCGAGAATGGCGTAGCTCTCGAGCCATTGGACGTCGGGGCAGTCCTTGCGCACTCGCTCCATCGCCTTGCGTTCGAGCTGCTCGAGCGCCTGCGGTGATCTCGCGGCCTCGGGAGCGAGGCGCGTCAACATGATGAAAGTCTGCATCGTCGACCTCCCTTTGTCAGGCGCGCGACGCGGGACCGGGCAATTCGTTTCAGCTCGAGCCCAACTCGTCGACAAACCGGCGGACGACCCTCGGATCCAGCGTCCTATGAGCGCCGACGTCGGGCAGCCTCGCTCGGCGCGCGCCGCGACGCGCGGTCACATAGGCGTGACCATGGGCATGGACCGCGTGGCTGCCGGCCTCGAAGGCGCGGCCGCGTTCAGACAGCGATCGACGAAATGTTGCGCTTTCCATGTCGCCTCTCCCTGATCGCCTCTCCCTGATCGCCTCTCCCGGGTCGCCTCTCCCGGGTCGCTTTGCCCGAAGTGACGACAGCAGAGCCGGAAGGGCTCACTGATCCGTTCCGGTCTCGTAGAGACCCTTCATCAAATGATCGTGCAGGTCCGGGTCTTCCAAAAGCGTCGCCGCGATCGTCGATTCGCCGAGCCGCGCAGCGTCGGAGAAGCCCTCGGCCCAATCTCCGGCTCCCATATGTCCCTTGCCGATCCGCATCAGCGCATAGAGTTCGGCGCGTGCAGTCGGCGTCAGCTCGTCGATGGCGGAGCTCAGGGACTTCATCTGTTCCGAGCCAGGCTCCAGCGGGGCGAAGGCGATGTCTGCGGTCGGATTGTGTTCGCCACGGCCGGGCTCGACGTCGTTCAAATCGCTTTCCGCAACATTGCCTAGGAATTTGTCGCGTTGAATTCGCGCGACCCTCGCCAGAAGCGCGATGAATTGGGCCTGCTCCCGCTTCAATTCCGTCAACATGGGCGTTCCTCGCTTGTTGCCGCTGGTCGTCCCGACACAAATAGAATGGCCTGCGACGAGGTCAAAGCGGCGAACGTCGCACGGAGGATGGTTCGACTGCATCCCTCGCCCAGACAGCGCAAATCTTCGGCTCGCTTCGAGCGAGCGCGACTTGGCGAGAGCGCAGCCCGACTCGGGATGTTCGCACTTTCCATGGCGCCGAGTATCTGTGCCGGACTCGTAAGGGATTCGCCGCGGTGATGTCGAGCTTCGGCCTCGGCAGCAGCCCGCGTTCGAAGGCGAGACGTGGCAGCCCGGGCATCATCCTGTCCGGCGATGGGGTCGAGTTCACCTCGAACGCCATCCTGTCCTGGGCGAACGAGAACAGGATCGAGCGACATGACATCGCGCCGGGCAAGCCCATGCCACGCGCGATGAACTGCTGAACGAGACGCTGTGCTTCGGGCTCGATCACGCGCGAACGACAATCGGCGCTCGGGCGAACGGCTACAGCCACCAGCGCCCGCATTCCTCGCCGGGCGATCTCACTCCAGTCCAGAACAGGGGGAGGACGAGTGTTCCGCCGGCCGAGATCGGCGGCAAACCGGGGCGCAGGCGCAGCGGCGATCATCCGCCATCGGCTGGCGCGTCCTCATCTGCGGATCCGGGCCGTATCGGCGCCCGTCACCACAATTGGCGCGCTGCGCATCATATCGAGGCGCGAACGGAACTCCTCGGCGACGCCTCGAGCGTCGAACGAGTCGCGAATGATGCGCGGCTTGATGAAGATGATAATCTCCGAACGATCCTTGTTGCGCGTCGTGCGGCCGAACAGATCGCCGAGATAGGCGATCTGCCGGAGGCCCGGAATACCATCCTTCGAGGCGTTCTCCTGCTCACTGATGAGTCCGCCGAGCAGCACAGTCTGGCCGCTCGCCACCGAGACTGTGGAATGCACGCGCCGCTGCGAGATCGTCGGCGTGAGGCTCGAATTCACCGGATTGGAAATCTCCTGCTCGACCTCGAGCTGCACGACGCCATTGGCGTGCACATGTGGCCAGACTTTTAGAATTACGCCGGTGTCGCGCATTTGAATCGTGTTGACTATGGTGTTGGAAGTCGACAGCACCGTCGCCGATCCGGTCGAGATCGGCACCTCCTGGCCCACTTGCAGCAATGCCGGCTGATTGTCCGAAACCACGAGCGAGGGAGACGATAGCACCTTGACGCTGGTCAGCGTCGCCAGCGCATTGAGCACCACATGAGGCTGCGCCTCCGGCCCGAGCAAGAGATTGAAGCCCGGCAGCACGCGTTGCAATATCGCGCTGCTCGCCGTCGCGGTGAGAGCCGCAGAGCCCTTGTCGACGCCGGCGCCGACGGCGCTGGAGCCGAGATAATACTGCACGCCATATTGCAGGTCGTCGGTCAGCGACACTTCCGCGACAGTCGCTTCGATCGATACCTGCATCTGTGGCTTGTCGAGCACGCGCAGCGACCGCTCGATGACGAGATAATCCTCCTGGCTCGAGAAAACGACGATCGAATTATTGGCGCTGTCGGCGGTGATGCGCACGTTCTGGAACACGCCTTTGGGCAGGGAGCCGGAAGGGCCGACGCCATCGCCCTTCGCTTCATTTTCGGCGTTTTTCTGTTCGGCGAAATTACCGAAAGCCGCCGCGATCTGCCCGCCTCCGGAGCCGGAGGCGGCGCCGCTCTGCTGACCATTCGCCCCGTTCTGCGCTCCGCTCGCCGATATCCCGTTGCTTCCGGCGAAGCTGCTGCCGGTCGACAGCTGATCGAGCTTGGATTGTGCGGCGCCGGTTCCGGGCGCGAGCTGGCCCGCCGCGGAATCCGTCGCGACGCCTGCCCCTTTGCCGACGAAAATCTCGTTGAGAATTTTCGCGACACGCGTCGCATTGCCATTGGCGAGCTGATAGATACGCACCGTCGAGCCGCTGGGATCGGAGCGATCCAGCCGGCGCAGCCAGAGCGTCGCGCGTTCGAGCAGCTTGGAGTCGCGCGTCACGATCAGCACGCCGTTTATTCGCGCCATGGGCTGAAACGAGATTGTTCCGCCGCCTTGTCCGCTCTCGCCCGCGTCGAAAATGCGTTCGAGCTCGCGAATGATGTTGTCGGGCGAGGCGGATTTCAGCGGATAGAGGCCAACCGAGCGATTGCGCAGCCATTCGACGTCGAAGCTCGCGATCATCTCGACGACGCCGCGGCGCTCGCTCGACGTCCCCTGCACCAGAAGTAGATTGCGCGCCGCATCGGCCCGGATCGCGCCAGCGCGCGCCAGAAAATTTTCCGCCGTCTTGACGAGAGTCGCCGCGGAGATGTAGCGCAGCGGAATGATGGTGACGCCGAAGCCAGGCCCTCCGGCGCCGAGCGTCACCGAACCTACGCCATTCGCGTCCGGCATCGGGACAATGCGGACGAAACGGCCGTCGCGCAGGAGCGCCGCGTTGGACATTCTGATCACATTTTCGAATGTGGGCAGCACGTCCTTGCGCGAAATCGGGCCGGCCGAGACGATGGTGATCGCGCCATGGACGCGCGAATCGATGCTAAAATCGAGACCGAGCGCATCGACGAGCAGAGCTTTCGCGACGGTTTGAATGTCGGCCTGATCGAAATTGATCTCTATGTCGTCGCCGCGCGCGATCACGCCGGGCTCGGTCGGCGCTGCGCGCAGCGCGTCGCCTTCCTCTCGGCGCGGCGAAGCGCCCTGGGCGCCAGGAAAAAGCATCGGTCGCGCCGCTTTCCTCTCTAGGATCGAGCCGCCAGAATTGGCCGTCGGGAAATAGGCGGAGAAATCCTTGTTGCGGGCGACGTCGACGCTGTCTCCCGGACCGATCCCCATCAATTGCTCAGATGACGAGCATCCCTGCAGAAAATTTGTGAGCGCGATGGCGAGGAACGCCAGCTTCATGAGCACGAGCATGTCCCGTGCCCCCGTTCGACCCCATGAATGCCCACTCACGCGACGACCCCCGTACATTATATATACACGTTACATGTTTATGCTTATACACAGTCATATTCGACGCCACCGAACGCGTAGCAAGGTTTCTGCCGATAATAACACTTGCGTATTTTTTTTGTTCATATATGTGGAAGTGTATTTAGAAGCAACGGTCCAAAAATATCCCATGATAGGCGATCGATGTCCGGCGAGGCGTTTTTGGACTATCTTGGTCGGGGAGGGGGGCTTCGCGAGGGCGACGCGCTGGAGGCGGCG
>NZ_BGJX01000015.1 GCF_009811655.1 Methylosinus sp. Ce-a6
AGTCGCCAAACTCAGGACTGGATTAGAATCAATGTCATGCGCTTGTACAACCAATTTTTGTGCCGGACAGCCGTGCGACAAGCGCGGCCATGACGCTGGAAACATGTCTGCTCGTTAACCTGAATTCGGAGCCCTGCGCCGGCGCGAGAGACGGCGATGGGCGCACGAGGGGCGCCCTCGGCTTGACGCGCCGCCGCGCCGTTCCTACTCTTTCGACAAAGTTTCAATTCGAAAGGAAAGCCATGTCTGCCGCGACCGTCAAAGTCTCCGATGCGAGCTTCGAAGCCGAGGTGCTGAAATCCGACCGGCCGGTCGTCGTGGATTTCTGGGCCGAATGGTGCGGCCCCTGCCGCACCATCGCCCCGGCGCTCGAGGAGATCGCCACAGAGCTCGAGGGCAAGCTCAAGATCGTCAAGCTCAACGTTGACGAGAATCCCAATGTCGCCGGCCAGCTCGGCATTCGCTCCATTCCGACGCTGATCATCTTCAAGGACGGCAAGGCCGCCTCGCAGAAGGTGGGCGCCGCGCCCAAGGGCGAGCTGCTGCGCTGGATCAACGGCGCTATATAAGCGCTCGACGCAACGGGAGCGAAGGCGTAATGCATCGGAGATGACGCTCTCCGATCTTGCGCCTTTTCTCGAATTCTCCCCGCCGGAGCTGACCGCGATCATCCTCAGCCTGAAGGTGGCGGGGGTCGCGACCGTCGCCTCCCTGCCGGTCGCGGTCTTCATCGCCTATGCGCTGGCGCGCTGGCGCTTTCCCGGCCATGCGGCGCTGAACGCGATTATCCATCTGCCGCTCGTCATGCCGCCGGTCGTCACCGGCTTCGCCCTGCTGCTGCTGCTCGGCCGCAAGGCGCCGCTCGGGGCCTTTCTCGCGGATCATTTCGGCATCGTCTTCGCGTTCCGCTGGACCGGCGCCGCGCTCGCCGCCGCGGTGATGAGCTTTCCGCTGATGATCCGCCCGATCCGCCTCTCCTTCGAGAGCATTGACGAGCGCTTAGGACTTGCCGCGCGCTCGCTCGGCGCGAACCGGCTGTGGACCTTTTTCCTCGTCACTCTGCCGCTCGCCGCGCCCGGCGTCATCGTCGGCACGATACTCGGATTCGCCAAGGCGCTCGGCGAATTCGGCGCGACGATCACCTTCGTCTCCAACATTCCCGGCGAGACGCGGACGATTCCCTCCGCCATCTACAGCCTCACCCAGACGCCGGAGGGCGACGCCGACGCGCTGCGGCTCGCGGCCGTGTCGGCGGCGATCGCCATCACCGCGCTCGTCGTCTCGGAAATCCTCCAGAAGCGCGCCGACGCCACGAGGGCCGGCAGATGATCGCCGTCGATGTGACGCTGAAGCGCGGCGAGTTCTCGCTCGAGGCCGCTTTCGAATCGAAGGCCCGCATCCTGGCGCTGCACGGGCCGTCGGGCTCCGGCAAGACGACTCTCGCCCATCTCGTCGCCGGCCTCGTCGCGCCGGACGCGGGCCGCATAGCGATCAATGGCGCGCGGCTCGTCGATACGGCGCAGCGCCTCAATGTTCCGCCGGAGAAGCGGCGAATCGGCCTCGTCTTCCAGGACGCGCTGCTGTTTCCGCATCTCGACGTGAGGACGAATATTCTGTTCGGCCGCTTCTTCACGCCGAAGGCGGAGCGCCGCGTGCCCTTCGACGCGGTGGTGGAGACGCTCGGCGTCGGCCATCTGCTGCGCCGCCGCGCCGGGGCGCTCTCGGGCGGCGAGCGCCAGCGCGTCGGCCTCGCCCGCGCCCTGCTCTGCTCGCCGCGCCTCCTCGTCATGGACGAGCCCATGGCCTCGCTGGACTATGACCGGCGCCAGGAGATCATGACGCTGATCGAGCGGCTGCGCGACGAATTCTCCATCCCCATCCTGCTCGTGTCTCACGCGGCGGATGAGATATTGCGCCTCGCCGATGAAGTCGTCTCGCTCGATCGCGGCCGTATCGTCGCGCAGGGCCTGCCCTCCGAGACTCTCGCCGCCGCGAGCCGGATCACCGAAGGGGGCCGTTTCTCGGTGGTGAGCGCGCTGGAGGCGCAGGTCGGGGCCTTCGACGCGCGCTATGGCGTGACGCGGCTCGACCATCCGGCCGGCGAGATCGTGGTCGCCGCCCATGTCACGAACGGCGAGCGCAAGGTGCGGGCGCTCATCAATGCGACCGATGTGGCTCTGTCCCACCGCAAGCCGGCCGACATCAGCATCCGCACCGCGCTCGAGGGAAAGATCGTCGCGATCGACGAGGACGACGGACCGCTCGCTTTCGTGCATATCGAGCTGATCGGCGGCGAGCGGCTCGTCTCCGCGGCGACGCGGCTCTCGGTCGACGCGATGAATCTGACCGTCGGCTCCGCGATTTTCACGCTGGTGAAATCGGTGGCGCTGGACGAGAGGGAGCTCGGCGCGGGCGCGACGGCGCGGGAATAGCGAATAACGGCGCGGGATCCGGCAGAGGCAGGCTAGGCGCTAGTGGCCTTCGCCGTATGGACTGATGAAGACGAAATATTGTTCATGATGCTGACGCCATGAACCGCTTTTGTGTCCAGTTTTTGAGACTGCTTATAGGAATTGAAATACTTCTTAGGATCTTTATGTAGCTCTTGTACAACATGGCCGATCATCACAATGGCCGTTTCTTTATCCTTGGCGTATTTTTGCTCGACCAGCATCTCCGCCAGCTTTGATATGAGACTTTTGTCGGCCAATGCGGTGGACATCTTCATTTCGAAATCCGTATGGTCTCGAAAAAACTGCCTTACGCCTTCATTCTTGCAAATGACCGCCTTCCCCAAGATAAAACCCTGCCCCGGCGACAAGTATAATACCCAATACTGAACGAGAGTAGGCTCCGACGAACGCGCCGACGAGCGTCGTAGCAGCCAAACATACGTTATCGGAAAAGGTCGTTTCGTCCGCCATTGAACCAAATCCAAACTTCATCTTAAACGAATATACCGATCATCTTATCTCTTTTGCAACTTCAAAATCAACGAAAAAATTTTTGCGCATTGTGTCAACTGCTTGCGCAATTGTCGCGAATTGTTGACAAAATGCCAGAGCATTGATTTCGTTTCTCGCCAGCCTCCCTTCTATACATGTTGCGACGACTCCGCCTTGCCTCTCGCGCTGCTGCGCCGTCGCCCCCTCCCTCGTCATGGACGTTTTGAGCGAGGTGCGAGAGAACGAGATGCGAGAGTTTGAGCGGCGTCTGCGAACGATGCTTTCCTATCGCGTCGAGCGACGCGCGTTCGTGCGCCTCTGCGCACAGGCCGGGAAGCGAGCGTCCATGGCGGCGGCGGGACCGTCCGCTCCGGGGCGACGATCCCGATTTCGCTCCCGCCGGGTAGGCTTGCTATAATCCCGCGATGATCCCGCCCCTTCCTTCGAAGCGCAGCGCCATCGCGCCTTTCCTCGCCATGGACGTTCTGAGCGAGACGCGCGCGCTCGAGCGTCAGGGCCGACATATCGTCCATATGGAGCTCGGCGAGCCCGGCGCGCCCGCCCCGCTCGCCGTGCGCGAGGCGGCGGCGCGCGCGCTTTCGCAGGGCGTCATCGGCTATGCGGAAGCGCTCGGGCGGCCAGCCCTGCGCCAGCGCATCGCGCGCCATTACGGCGAGGCCTATGGCGTCGACGTCTCAGCCGAGCGCGTCATCGTCACCACCGGCTCTTCCGGGGCCTTTCTGCTCGCCTTTCTCGCCGGATTCGATCCGGGCGCGCGCATCGCCATGACGGCGCCGGGCTATCCGGCCTACGCCAATATCCTCGCTTCGCTCGGTCTCGAGCCCGCGCTGATCGAGGTCGGACCGGAGACCGGCTATTCGCCGACGGCGGCGCTGCTCGAGGCGGCGCATCGCGCAAAGCGCCTCGACGGCGCGCTGCTGGCGAGCCCGGCCAATCCGACCGGCGCGATGATCCCCTCCGACGAATTCAAAAATATCTGCGCCTTTTGCGAGGAGGCCGGGATTCTTTTCGTCTCCGACGAAATCTATCACGGCCTCTCCTATGAGCGGCCCTGCGAGACGGCGCTCGCCCATTCGCGCAACGCCGTCGTCGTGAACAGCTTCTCCAAATATTACGCCATGACCGGCTGGCGGCTCGGCTGGCTCGTCGCGCCCGAGCCCTTGGTGCGGCCGATGGAGCGGCTGCAACAATCGCTCGCCATTTCCGCGCCGACGCTGGCGCAGATCGCCGCGCCCTTCGCCTTCGAGGCGAAAGCGGAGCTCGAGGCCGTGAAGGCCGGCTACGCCCGCAGCCGCGCGCTGCTGCTGGAGCGCCTGCCGCGCTTGGGGCTCGCCGATTTCGCGCCGCCGGACGGCGCCTTCTACATCTATGCCGACATCTCCCGTTTCGCCGCGGATTCGGCCGCATTGGCCAAGCGCATGTTGGAAGAGGCCGGCGTCGCCGCGACGCCCGGCGTCGATTTCGACCGCACGCGCGGCGCGCGCATGCTGCGCTTCTCCTACGCCGGGCAAGAGAGCGACGTCATGCTCGGCCTCGACCGACTCGCGGCCTGGCTCGGCGCGCCGGAGGCGTGAGTGTCGCCGGATTTTCCGATGTGAAATCGCCTTGCGTCGCGGCAAGCTCACCTCATGCCGCGCGCAGGCGCTCGACCGATACGGAATGAAAAAGGCGGGACGACCTCGAAGTCGTCCCGCCTTTTTTCGTCATTGCCGCTCTTTCGTTACTGCTGGGTGCCGATCGAGGCTTTGGCGCGCTGCCACCAGCCGCCCTTCTTGGGGCGATTCGGATCGGCCTCGGTGATGATCGTCTCGGTCGGCTCGCGCGGCGGCGGCGGCGCGGCGGCCTCATGCGCGATCGGCGCGGGAGTAGGCTCCGGCGCGCGAGCCGCCGCCGCGGGCGCAAAGGCCTCGGGCTGCGGAGCCTGCGGCTCCGGCTCGGAGACGCTCGGCGCGGCCGCCTCCACCGGCGGCGGAGCAGCGGGCGCGGCCTGCTCGCCGACGACAGGGAGGAGAGCCTCGCCCGGCTCGAAAGGCGGGACATGCGCCTCGGCCGCGGAGACGGCCGTCTCCTCGACGCCTTCGTCGAGCGGGAAGGAGCCCTGCTCGCGAAACTCGGGCGGCAGCGGCGAGGAGCGCGTCCAACGGCCGGCCCGGCGGCCGCGTCCGCCGCGGCTGCCGCGTTCCGCCGGCCGCGGAATTTCATTGGCGGGCGCCGTGGGCACGCCGTCGATCTCCGCCATCATGGCGAGGCCTTCGTCGGAAGGCTGCTCGGCGCCCGGCGCAGGCGCTTCGCCGCCGGCGAGTCCGCCGCCGCGTCCGCGACGACGCCGGCGACGACGCGAGCGCGGCTGGCCGTCCCCCTCTTCCTCGGACACGGGCGCGCGGGCGCCGCGATCCTCGCGCCGCGCTTCGCCGCGACGCTCGATGATCTCGCCCTCGTCCCCTGCGGCCTCGGCCTCCTCCGGCTCCTCTTCCTCGAGATCGGCGGCGAGAGAATCGACGCGCAGCGGCTGCTGCACGGGAATCTCGCGGACGCCCGTCGCCGGCTCGCCCCGCTCCAGCGCGTGATAATTGGCGCCCGTCAGAGTGTCGTCGGCCGAGACGGTTATGGCGACGCCGAAGCGGCGCTCCAGCGCCTGCAGATGGCCGCGCTTCTGATTGAGAATATAGAGCGCGACGACGGTGCGGGTGCGCAGGATGATGTCATGCGCCGCGCTCTTGATGAGCGCGTCCTCGAGCACGCGCAGCACATGCAGCGCGATGGAAGCGGTGGAGCGCACCGTTCCGGCCCCGGCGCAATGCGGGCAGGGAACGGTCGAACCCTCGAGCACGCCGGCGCGAATGCGCTGACGCGACATTTCGAGCAGGCCGAAATGCGAGATGCGGCCGACCTGGATGCGGGCGCGGTCGTTCTTCAGCGCGTCCTTCAGGCGGCGCTCGACGGCGCGATTGTTGCGGCCCTCCTCCATGTCGATGAAATCGACGACGATGAGGCCGGCGAGATCGCGCAGGCGCAGCTGACGGGCGACCTCGTCGGCCGCCTCGAGATTGGTGCGCAGCGCCGTGTCCTCGATGTTGTGCTCGCGGGTGGAGCGGCCCGAGTTCACGTCTATGGCGACCAGCGCCTCGGTCTGATTGATGACCAGATAGCCGCCGGACTTCAGCGTCACCTGATTGGAGAACAGCGCGTCGAGCTGCGCCTCCGCTCCGGCGGAGGCGAAGATCGGATTGGGGTCGCGAAAGAGACGGACGTTCTTCGCATGGCTCGGAATGAGCATGCGCATGAAATCCTTGGCCTCGCGATAGGCGTCGTCGCCGGAGACGACGACCTCGTCCACGTCGCGGCCATAGAGATCGCGGATCGCGCGCTTGATGAGCGAGCCTTCCTCATAGACGAGCGTCGGCGCGCTCGAGCGAAGGGTGAGCTCGCGCACGCTCTCCCACATGCGCAGGAGATATTCGAAGTCGCGCTTGACCTCGGCCTTGGTGCGCGTCGCGCCGGCCGTGCGCAGGATGACGCCCATGCCCTCCGGCACCTCGAGCTCCTGCACGATCTCCTTCAGGCGCTTGCGGTCGGCGCCGTCGGTGATCTTGCGGGAGATGCCGCCGCCGCGCGCGGTGTTGGGCATCAGCACGGAATAGCGGCCGGCGAGCGAGAGATAAGTGGTGAGCGCCGCGCCCTTGTTGCCGCGCTCCTCCTTCACGACCTGGACGAGCAGAACCTGGCGGCGCTTGATCACCTCCTGGATCTTGTATTGACGCCGCGAACGCGACGGGCGGTGAGGCACCTCCTCCATCGCGTCGCCGCCGATATGCTCGACGTGCTCTTCCTCTTCCTCGTGCTCTTCTTCCTCGTCGTGATCCTCGTCGTCGCCGCCGCGACGGGCCTCCTCGCGCTCGGCCTCGTGCTCTTCGTCGCGCTCGTCCTGACGACGCGCCTTGACCTCGTGGTCGGGCTCGACGGGCTCGGCCGGAGCTTCCTCGGGATGCCCGGCCTCGACGACGCCGTAGCCCTGCGGATCGACCGTGATCGGCTCGGCGACGGCCTCGACCGCGGCGGACTCGACTTCGGCGGCAGGCGGGGCCTCGGCGTCGGACGCCGCTTCCGCGACCGGCGCAGCCTCGGCCGGGGCCTCCTGCGCGGACGTCTCGCGTTCGACGACCGCGTTTTCTTCCGCCGGCGCCGCCGAGACGGCTTCGCCCTCGGAGAGCTCCTCGCCCTCGCCGGCGCTTTCGGAGATCACCTCATCGGCATGGGCGCGCTTCTCGGCCCCGTCCGAATGGCGGCGGCGGGAGCGGCGGCGGCCATGCGGACGCGGCTCCTCCTCCTCCTGCTGATGGACGCGGCTCTCCTCCTCGAGCAGAGCGAGCCGGTCGGCGACCGGAATCTGATAATAGTCCGGGTGAATTTCGGCGAAGGCGAGAAAGCCGTGGCGATTGCCGCCGTAATCGACGAAGGCCGCCTGGAGCGAGGGCTCCACGCGCGTGACCTTGGCGAGATAGATGTTGCCGCGCAGCGGCTTCTTGTCGGCGGCCTCGAAGTCGAATTCCTGAACGCGATTGCCGCGCAGCACGACTACGCGGGTTTCCTCCGGGTGGGAGGCGTCGATGAGCATTTTGTTGGCCATGAGAAACTCTTTGCGGCGTGACGCGAGGCGACGCCGGCGGTCTCGAGCGAACGGCCCCGAAGGGACGTTGCGACCCTGATCCGGCGAAGCGTCGAAGCGTCGACGCATGTTTTCTGGGAGTTGGTGTCGATTGCGACACATCGGATACGCGAGCCGGCGCGACCGCCGGGGAACTGGGCGAGGAACCCGAACGGCCGCCGAAGCGAGACCGGCCGGGAGCCGAAGCGGCGACGGCTCGGGCGGACATCCCGAATCATCGACGCCGCCGGCGCTCGATACTCTCGAGCGGAGCGGCGCCAGAATCGGCGGCATGTCATGGACTTCGCCATGAGCTCGTCACAAAAACCTTATGTCACAGCGCCTTACGGCGGCGCCCGCCCGTCCTGAACCCGCGCGCGAAGCATGCGTTCGAACGTAATTCGTCCCGCGGAAAAACGCGCCGCCCGTCTTGAAGACGGTTCCCGGCGCCGTAGAACGCCGAAAATGCGCGAGGCGCGTTTCGAACCCTTCCACGGAACGTTTCCATACATAATGTCTCGAAGGCGACACCGCAAGTTGAACGCCGCTTCGACACGCCGCCGCCCACAGCGCGGCGCCGGCGCGGCCGCTCCTAACGCTGCGTTAACCAGAAATCCCCAGAAAGATTTCCGGCTCGCGCGCACGCGTGAGCCGCGCCATATTATTGCGGGCGAGTGCGTGAGCGGAGCGATTTTCGACATGGACGACAGGCGACCGACGGGGGCCGGGCCCTCGCGGGCTCATGGTCGATTTGCGCGGGCGGCGCTCGCTTTCGGCCTCGTTCTCGCCGTGGCCCAGCCCGTGGCCCAAGCCGTGGCCCAAGCCGCGACGGAGCCGGCGCCGCCGGCCGAGCCGGTCGCTGCGGTCGCCGCGCGAATCGAGCAGCAGAAGGACAGGGCCCGCCTCGTTTTCGAGACGACGGCCGAGGTCAGACCGGCCGCCTTTCCTGTCGCCGACCCCTATCGGATCGTCGTCGATCTGCCGGAGACGGCCTTCCGCCTCGACCCGGAGATCGGACGCCCGCCCAAGGAGAAGCGCGGCGCCGACGATCTCGTGACGTCCTTCCGCTTCGGCCAGCTCGCGCCCGGGCGGTCGCGAATCGTCATCGATCTCGCCCGGCCCGCCAAGATCATGCGCGCGGAGAGCGAAACGACTCTCGACAAACCGCGTCTCGTCGTCGAGCTCGCGGCCTCGGACGCGACGAGCTTCGCGGCCGAAGCCGCCCGGCTCGCGCCCGCAGCTCCCCGCGCCGCCGCGGCCGAGCCTGCGCCCGCGCCCGCGCCTGCGCAGGGCGGCAAGCCGATGCTCGTCATCGACCCCGGCCATGGCGGCGTCGACGTCGGCGCCGCCGGACCCCATGGCGAGCAGGAGAAGACGATCGTTCTCGAATTCGCCCGCGCGCTCCAGGCGAAGATCGAGACGCAGGGCAGGCTGCGGGTCGCGCTCACCCGCAATGAGGACGCCTTCATGGCGCTCGACGAGCGCGTGCGCGTCGCGCGCCAGGCGGGCGCCGAGCTTTTTCTCTCGATTCACGCCGACACGCTCGGCGAGGCGAGCGTCGAGGGCGCGACGGTCTACACCGTCTCCGCCCGCGCCTCGGACGCCGAGGCGGCCAAGATCGCCGAGAAGGAGAATTTCGCCGACCGCGCCGCCGGGCTCGAGCCGAAATCCGAGGACGCCGGCGAAGTCGGCGACATTCTCTACGATCTGACGCGGCGCGAGACGCGCGCCTATAGCCGCGTCTTCGCCCGCACGCTGATCGCCTATTGGCGGACCGTCGGCCATCTCAACAAGAATCCGAGCCGATCGGCCGGCTTCGTGGTGCTGAAAGCCTTCGACATTCCGTCCGTCCTGCTCGAGCTCGGCTATCTCTCGAGCGCGCGCGATCTCTCGCGGCTCGTCTCGCCGGAATGGCGCGAGCGCGCCGCCGAGGCCACGGCGCAGGCGATCGAGCGCTATTTCGACGAACGCCAGGAGCAGGCGCGAGAGCAGCAAGCGCAGGCCGGCGCAACTCCCCAGGCGATGGCCGCTCGCCCACAATAAAACATAAAATCGGCGATAAGGATGGGCGGCGGCGGGCCGATTCGGTTCCGCCTGTGGAAAATATGCTCTAAGCGGGACGCCAAGGGCGCAGCGCGCGCCAGATTTCAAAGCAACGCGTCTCTTCGAGGATCGTCCTTCATGCGGCTGCTCGTCCGATTCTTCGGCTTTCTCTTCGCGACCGGCGCCATCGTCTTCCTGATCGGCGTGACGGCGGCGGCGGGAATCGTCTATGTGTTCTCGAAGGATCTTCCGGACACGGCGCAGCTGCGCAATTACGAGCCGCCGGTCACGACGCGCATCCACGCCAATGACGGCTCCATCCTCGCCGAATATTCGCGCGAACGCCGGCTGTTCCTGCCGAGCTCGGCCATTCCGCCGCTCGTCAAGCAGGCCTTCATCTCGGCCGAGGACAAGAATTTCTACACGCATAATGGCGTCGACTTCGAGGGCATCGCCCGCGCCGTGTCGATCCTCGCCCAGGGCGGGCGGCATATGCAGGGCGCTTCGACGATCACCCAGCAGGTGGCCAAGAACTTCCTCGTCGGCAATGAGCGCTCCTTCGAGCGCAAGATCCGCGAGGCGCTGATCTCCTTCCGCATAGAAGCGGCCTATCCCAAGGACCGCATCCTCGAGCTCTATCTCAACGAGATCTATCTCGGCCTCGGCAATTATGGCGTCGCCGCCGCGGCGCTGAATTATTTCAACAAATCCGTCTATGAGCTGACGATCGCGGAGGCCGCCTATCTCGCCGCTCTGCCCAAGGCGCCCAACAACTACCACCCTTTCCAGCATCGCGAGCGCGCGGTCGAGCGCCGCAACTATGTCATCGACCGCATGGTCGCCGACGGCGTCGTCTCGCAGAAGGACGGCGACAAGGCCAAGACCGAGCCGCTCGGCGTCAATCCGCGCGTGACCTCCCCCAACACCTATGTCGCCGGCTATTTCGCCGAGGAGGTGCGCCGCGAGCTGCTCGACAAATATGGGGACAAGAAGCTCTATGAGGGCGGCCTCTCGGTGCGCTCGACGCTCGACCCGAAGATGCAGGCCGTCACGCGCAAGGCGCTGGCCGACGGCCTCGTGCGCTTCGACGAGGCGCATGGCTTCCGCGGGCCGATGCGCCATATCGACATCTCTTATGACTGGGGCCTGCCGCTCGCCGATATTCCGGCGCTCGGCGATGTGAGGCCCTGGCGCCTCGCCGTCGTGCTGGAGACGAACGACAGTTTCGCGCGCATCGGCTTGCAGCCGCCGCGCGAGAAATCCGGCGAAGTGGCGCGCGAGCGCGAGACCGGCCAGCTCGCTCAGGAGGGGATGCGCTGGGCCGGCCGCAGCGTGCGCGCCGCGCTGACGCCGGGCGACGTCATCTATGTCGAGCCGCTCGCCGGACGGCCGGGTCAGTTCCGGCTGCGGCAGATTCCGGAAATCTCCGGCGCCATGGTGGCGATGGATCCCTATACGGGCCGCGTCTTCTCCATGGTCGGCGGCTTCTCCTACGACCAGTCGGAATTCAACCGCGCGACTCAGGCGCTGCGCCAGCCGGGCTCCTCCTTCAAGCCCTTCGTCTACGCGACCGCGCTCGACAATGGCTACACGCCCTCCTCCTCGATCCTCGACGAGCCGATCACCATCGTGCAGGCCAATGGCGAGAGCTGGACGCCGGAGAATTTCGAGGGCGCCCATGGCACCGGCGCGCATCCGCTGCGCTATGGCGTCGAGCACTCCAAGAATATGATGACGGTGCGCCTCGCCAAGGACGTCGGCATGCCGCTCATCGCCGAATACGCCAAGCGCTTCGGCATCTATGATGAAATGCCGCTCTATCTGCCGATGGCGCTCGGCGCGGGCGAAACCACCGTGCTGCGCATGGTGACCGCCTATTCCATGCTCTGCAATGGCGGCAAGCGCGTGAAGGCGACGCTGATCGACCGCATTCAGGACCGCTGGGGCCATACGATCTACCGCCACGATGAGCGCCAATGCCTCGGCTGCGACGCGCCCCGATGGGAGGGCCAGAACGAGCCCAGGCTCATCGACAAGCGCGAGCAGGTGCTCGACCCGCTGACCGCCTATCAGATCACCTCGATCATGGAGGGCGTCATCGAGCGCGGCACCGGCCAGTCGATCAAGGCCGTGGGCAAGCATCTCGCCGGCAAGACGGGCACGACCAACGAGGCCAAGGACCTCTGGTTCGTCGGCTTCTCGCCGGACCTCGCCGTCGGCGTCTATATCGGCTATGACCGCCCCCGTCCCGTGGGCGAGGGCAAGAGCGCGCAGGCGGCGACCTACGCCGCGCCGATCTTTCGCGACTTCATGACGGTGGCGCTGAAGGACAAGCCGGACGCGCCCTTCCGCGTGCCGCCGGGAATCAAGCTGATCACGGTCGATCCGCATTCGGGACTGCGCTCCAAGGGCGCGGGCTCGATCCTCGAGGCCTTCAAGCCCGGCACCGCGCCGCCCGACTCTTATTCGGCGGCGGGCAGCGACGGCGGACTGCAATCCGGCGCCGCCCAGGATGTGGACAAGCAGGTGGGCAGCGGGACCGGCGGGCTGTATTGAGCGGGGCGGAAAAGCGATGTTGCGCCCATGACGACAGCGATCGATCCGATCATGAGCCGGTTTCGCGCCGCGCTCGATGACGCCTATGGCCAGCGGCTTCGACGCGTGGTGCTGTTCGGGTCGCGGGCCCGCGGCGATGCGCGGCCCGATTCCGACTATGACGTGGCGGTGTTCCTCGAAGACATGGAGAGCGTCGGGCGCGAAGCGGAAAAGATCGCCGAGATCGAGACCGACATTCTCTATGACACGGGCGTCGTCATCAACGCTCTGCCCTTCGTGGCCGAGGCCTATCGCGAGCCGACGGCGCTGATGGGAGCCTTGCGCCGCGAAGGCGTGGAGCTGTGAAGGCGGAGGCTGCCGACTTTCTCGACAAGGCTCGCGAAGATTTGAGCGACGCCAGAAAGATCGCCTCGATAGGGCTCGCCAAAGTCGCCGCTCGCTGCGCCTATTACGCCGCGTTCCACGCGGCCGAAGCCTTCATCGTCGAATCGACCGGCGCGATTCATCGATCGCATAACAGCTTTGCTGACCGAGCGGTGACGCCGGGCGACCCAGAACGACGTCTCTTCATTCCCCCGAATGCCGCAGCGCCGCCGCCGCGGCGAAGGGGCAGAGCGCCAGCGAGGCGAGGCTGATCGCGCAGAGTATGGCGAAAGGCGCGAAAAACGAGACCGTCCCGCCGCTCGCCGCCTCCGCCGCCGAGACGCCGAAAATCAGCACCGGAATCGTCAAAGGCAGCACCAACAGCGCCATCAGCAGTCCGCCGCGGCGTAGCGTGACCGTCGTCGCCGCGCCGATCGCGCCGATCAGCGTCAGCGCCGGCGTGCCGGCGAGCAGCGTCGCTGTGACGGCGGCGAGCGCCATCTCCTCCTGCTGCAGCATCAGGCCCAGGAAGGGCGCCGCCAAGGTCAGCGGCAGCCCGGTCGTCACCCAATGGGCGGCGCATTTCACCAGCACGGCGAGCTCGAGCGGGGCGCGGCCGAGATGAAACAGATCGAGCGAGCCGTCCTCGAGATCGGCCTGGAACAGCCGATCGAGGCAGAGGAGGCTCGCGAGCAGCGCCGCGATCCACAATATCGCCGGCCCGATGCGGGCGAGGAGGTTGGGGTCCGGTCCGATGGCGAAGGGGGCGATCGACACCATCACCAGGAAGAAGACGACGCCCATCGTCGCCGAGCCGCCGATGCGGCGGGCGACGCGCAGATCGCGCAAAAACAGGGCGAGAAGCGGAGACGTCACGAATTTTTCCCCAGCGCCAGCTCGCGCGCGTCCTCGAGGCCGAGCGGCTCGTGGGTGGCGGCGACGATCATTCCGCCGAGCGCCCGATGCTCCGTCATCAGCCGCGCGAGCCGCGCGCGCGAGGCGGCGTCGAGGGCGCTCGTCGGCTCGTCGAGCAGCCAGAGCGGCCGGAACACGACCAGCAGGCGCGCCAGCGCGATGCGGCGCTTCTGCCCGGCGGAGAGCATGGCGACTTGCGTCTCGGAAAGATGCGCGAGGCCGACGCGCTCCAGCGCCTCTTTCGGCTCGAGGCTGCGCCGATCCGGCTCGCCGCCCAGAAACTGCGCCCAGAACTCCAGATTTTCGCGCGCGGTGAGCGGCGCCTTCAGACCGTCCGCATGGGCGAGATAATGCAGGAGCGCCAAGGTTTCCTCGCCCTCCTGCGCGCCCTCGATCGCGATGCGGCCGGCAAGGCGCGGCAAAAGGCCGGCGAGAGCGCGCAGCAGCGTCGATTTGCCCGCCCCGTTGCGGCCGGTGACGATCAGCGCCTCGCCGCTCTCGAGCGAGAAGCCGAGGCCGGCTATGACGCGCCGGCCGCCGCGGGCGACGGCGAGCTCCTCCACCCGCAGGCGCAGGGCAAAGGCGCGCGCGGCATGGGGCCGGGAGCGATGATGCGGATCGTCTGTCATCTCGAGAGCCAATAGAGCAAGTTTCGCCGCAGGGGAAACCCCGCCGCGGCGCACGATGCTTTCGCTGGCGCTCTGGCGCCGAAGGATGCTAAGCCTGCGGGCCGACCGCGGGCGTCGCGAGCAATCGGGCGCCGGCTTCCAATGGGGCGCCGCGCCGCGAGAACCGCGCGCGGCCTCGAGACTCGGGATGACGCATTAAGTGGCGAAGCATAACAGCCTTTCGGATTACGCATCGAGACGATTTCGTTTCGCCGGCAATGCGCTCCTCCAATATCACGACCCCTTCTTCGCGCAGATCGACCGGCTCCGCGCCGATTTCGAGGCGAAGGGAACGCATTTCGTCAGTTTCGCCAATTACGACTATCTCGGCCTCGCCAATCATCCCAGAATCGTCGAGGAGGCCGAGCGCGAGCTGCATCGGCTCGGCGTCGGCGCGCTGGCCTCGCGGCTGGTCGGGGGCGAGCGCTCGACCCACAAGCCCTTCGAGGCGGAGATCGCCGAATTTCTCGGCATGGACGCGGCGCTGACGCTCGTCTCCGGCTATCTCGCCAATGTGACGACCATCTCCTGGCTGCTCGGCAAGCGCGACGCTCTGTTCATCGACGAGCTCGCCCATAACAGCATCGTCGCCGGCTGCGAAGGCTCGCCGGCCGAGGTGATCAAATTCCGCCACAACGACTTCGAGCATCTGGACCATCTCCTCGCCAAGAAGCGCGAGGAGTTCCGCCATGCGCTCATCGTCGTCGAGGGCATCTACAGCATGGACGGCGACACCGCCGATCTGCCGCGCCTCTTGGAGCTGAAAGAGCGCCACGACGCCTGGCTGATGGTGGACGAGGCCCATTCGCTCGGCGTGCTGGGCGAGACCGGCCGCGGCCTCGCCGAGCTGCAGGGCGTCGATCCCGGCCGCATCGATCTCGTCGTCGGCACCATGTCGAAGACGCTCGCCTCCTGCGGCGGCTTCGTCTGCGCGAAAAAGCCGGTCATCGACTGGTTCCGCTACACGCTGCCGGGTTTCGTCTACAGCGTCGGCCTCTCGCCGGTGATCCTCGCCGCCGCGCGCACGGCGCTGCGGCTGATGCAGGAGGAGAATTGGCGCGTCGGCAAGCTCGCGCGCAACGCCGAGCTGTTCCGCGACTACGCCCACGCCAATGGGCTGAGCACTGGCCCGGCGATCGGCCGCGGCGTGGTGCCGATCCTGTTCCAGGACAGCGTCGAGACCATGTGGGCCTCGCAGCATCTGCTCGGCGCCGGCTATTACGTGCCGCCGATCGTGCAGATCGGCGTGCCCAAGGACCAGCCGCGGCTGCGCTTCTTCCTCTCGGCCAATCATTCGGAAGCGGAAATCAAAGGCGTCATCGACACGCTGCGCGATCTGCCGCCCGTGGCCGCCGAGGCGCATGAATTGGTGCGCAAGGCGATGGCGGGCGCGAGTTTGTGAGGAGCGGCAGTGGGCAGTCGGCAAGTAGCGACCCGACTGCCCACTGCCCGTCTCGTCCGCGTCGATATGACCGCTTTCGGTCCGAGCATAACAACGATAGGTGTGCGCAATGGCCGGCATCGAGATTGTTCCCGTTGATAGTCTTTCGAGGTTTTTGACCTTCTGCAAGCTGCCGCGTCTCATTTACAAAGGCGCCGCGGGCTTCGCCCCCTCGTTGGACGCCGAGCGCTGGAACCTCTATAGCCACAAGCTCAATCCGCACTTCAAGCATGTCGAGGCGCAGGAGTTTCTGGCGCGCAAGGACGGCAAATGGGTCGGCCGCATAAGCGCGCAGGTCTACAAGCCCGAGATCGAACCCGTCTCCGCCTCGCGCTGGCAATTCGGCTCACTCGACGCGATCGACGACATAGAGGTCGTGCGCGCGCTGACGCGGGCCGCCGAAGAATGGCTGCGCGCGCGCGGCGCCGAGCGCATCACCGGCCCATTCTCGCCGGACATCAACGGCGAAAGCGGCGTGCTGATCGAGGGCTTCGAAGCGACGCCCATGTTTCTGATGCCCTGGCATCCTCCCTATCTGTCGCGGCTCATCGAGGCGCTGGGCTATGAGAAGGCGAAGGATCTGATCTCCTACCGGCACCTCTCCTCGGAGCAGGACCTCAGCAAGGAACGCCGCATCGCGGACCGCCCCGAATGGCGCGATCGGTTGAAGATCCGCCAGCTCGACCGCGATCACCTGAAGCAAGGCGAGACCGCGCTGATGTCCGAGCTGTTCAACGACGCTTGGCGCGACAATTGGGGCTTCGTGCCGCTCGGCAAGGACGAGCTCGACGGTTTTGCGGACCTCATGAAATATGTGATGCCGCCGGAATTCGGCATCGTGCTCGAGCTCGATGGCGCGCCCGTTTCCTTCGCGGTCGCGCTGCCCAATCTGCACGAGGTCACCGCCGATTTCGACGGCAAGCTCCTGCCCTTCAACCTGTTCAAGCTGATCTCGCGCATCCGCAAGCACAAATTCTCCACTGGCCGGCTTCTGCTGCTCGGCACGCGCAAATCGCTGCAGAACAGCGCGACGGGCGGCGCGATCCTCTTGTCGCTGATCGAGGACATGCGCCGGCGCAGCTGCAACGCCGACGTCTTCGCGCTCGAGGCCGGCTGGGTGCTCGAGGACAATATCGGCATGCGCAGGCCGATCGAAATGTTCGGCGGCAAGATCGACAAGATTCACCGCATCTATGAGAAGCGCGTCACCGGCGCGCCGCTCGTTTCATTCGAGGCTCAGAGAGAAGAGGCGAGGCCATGAATGTCATCTCTATTTCCTCGACATCCTCCGCCGACCGCTCGCATGTCGAGCGCCGTCGCCTCATTCTCGAGGCGCATCCGGAAGTGAAGATGCTGTTCGGCAGGGACGACGTCACCTTCAAGATCACCGCGGGAATTTTCGCCGGCCAATTGCTGATCGCCGCCATTCTCGGCTGGCTCGGCCTCTCCTACTGGCCGCTCGCCCTGCTGCTCGCCATTTGCGTCGGCGCTTTCGCCAATCACGCCAATTTCGTCGTCATCCATGACGCGATCCACAATTGCGTGTTCGAGAACCACTTCTACAACAAGCTGACCGCCCTGCTCGCGGATCTCCCCAACGCCTTTCCGACCGCCATGGGCTTTCGCTGCTATCACATCAAGCATCACTCCCACCTCTCGGCCTATGACTATGACGCCGATATTCCGAGCCGCTGGGAAGTGGAATGGGTCGGCGACAGCACATGGCGCAAGGCCGTCTGGCTGTTCTTCTTCCCGGCGATCCAGCTCGCCCGCCTCTCGCGGCTGAAAGGCACGGTGCCGATCATGGGGCTGTGGACCTATGTCAACACCGCCGTCATCCTCCTCTTCGATGCTTTCGTGCTCTTCGCCTTCGGCCCCAATGCGCTGCTCTATCTCTTTCTGTCCTTCTGGTTCTCGGTCGGCGGGCTGCATCCCTTGAGCGCGCGCTGGGTGCAGGAGCATTTCGCCTTCGGCCCCAATCAAGGCACTTTCGACTATTACGGCCCGCTCAACAAAGTCGCGCTCAACATCGGCTATCATAACGAGCATCACGACTTTCACGAGATTCCCTGGCGGCGCCTGCCAGAGCTCACCGAAATGGCGCCGGAGTTCTACAAGCCGCTCGGCGCCCATTATTCCTGGTTCGCCCTGCTCGTCACCTTCGTCTTCGATCGGCGCTATTCGCTGAAGACGCGCTCCGCCAATGTGGAGCTCGCCAGCGCCGCCGCGCCGCTCGTTCCCGTCCCGGCGGAGTAGAGTTCCTCATGACTGCGACCGAAAACGACGCGCTCGCCGCCTCGCCGCGGCTCTTCGAGAGCGACATTCTCGACAAATATTCGCGCGTCCATCATCTGACGCCGCCGCTCGTCTATGGGCCGGTCATTCTCTGGCTCGTCGCCTATGCGAGCGGCTATGCGAGCGCCGCCTATATTCTCTTCGCCTTCATCGCGGGCTATGCGGCCTGGACGCTCACCGAATATTTCGGCCATCGCTTCCTGTTCCACACGGTGTTTGCGCTGCCCTTCGGGCTCGGCCCGCGCTTCCAATTCCTCATCCATGGCGTGCATCACATCTATCCGAACGATCCGCTGCGGCTCGTCATGCCGCCGCTGCTATCGGCCCCGATCATGCTGATCGCGCTGACGCTGATCCGCCTTCTCTTCGGCGGAGCTTTCGCCTGGCCGATGCTCGCGGGCTTCATCGCCGGCTACGTGCTCTACGACTGCGTGCATTATTGGACGCATCACGGCCAGCCGAAGTCGCAGCTCGGCCATCTGGTCCGCAGGCTCCATATGCTGCACCATTTTCGTGACGCGGAGCGAGGCTTCGGCGTTCATGCGATCTGGTGGGATTATGTGTTCGGCACCAATTACGAGAAGGGTCAGACGCCGGGAAGCCGGGCCGTGTGAAGGGCTTATCGTCGCAGGGTCCCTGCGCTGCGCCACTTTCGGCCATAAATGAGCCGGGAAGCGCGCGCATTGGGCTCGGGAGGCGGCGCCCCGCCACCGGAATCGCCGAATTCCCGGGGCGACCCCCCTTGGCTTATCCGCTCGTCTCCTCATGAGGCGCGCAGCTTCGTTCGACGACGGCGGATATGGGCGAATTGAACATGCCGAGCGTCAAAGCGCCACCTCCGCCCGCCGCGAGCTCCGATCTTACGCGAGCCGACCATGGCCGCATCCGCGCGCTCGTCGCCGTGCTCGCCCCGCAGCTCGCGCGCTGGTATCGCTCCTCGCTCTCCTGGCGCCTCGCCATCGGCCTTCTCGCCGCCGCCGCAGGCGTCGTCTGGCGCCAGCTCATCGCGGGCGACAGCGGCGCCCATGCCTATGTGACCTTCTATTTCCCGGTCCTCGTCGCCTCCTTCACCGGCGGCGCAGTATCTGGAGCGCTGACGCTGCTCATCAGCACTGCGGTCGCCCACCTCTGGCTCGCGCCGATCGAGGGCCTCGAAGATGCGCTCGCCTTCGCCACCTTCCTGACCACCAACAGCGTCATCATCGTCGTCGGCGAAGCGTTCCAGCGCACGCTGACCCATGTCGACAATCTCGAGACGCGCCATGCGATGGAGCGGCTCGCGGCGCAGAATGCGCGGCTCGTCGAGCAATTCGGCAGCGTCGCCCTCGCCGCGCCGGGCGTCGTCTTCTCCTTCCGGCTCGATACGAAAGGCTTCGGCTCCTGCCCCTATCTCGCGGAGAATGTGCGCGCCGTGTTCGGCCTCGCGCCCGAGGAGATCGCCGCCGACGCCGCGCCCATGCTGCGCCGCATCGACGCCGCCGACGCAGAGCGCATGCGCGCGAGCTTCGCCCGCTCGGCGGCGCAGATGACGCTTCTGCGCGAGGAGTTTCGCTACGACCATCCCTCCAAGGGCCAAATCTGGCTGGAGACGCAGGCGCAGCCGGTGCGTCAGGCGGACGGCTCCACCGTCTGGCACGGCTATGCGCAGGATGTGACCGAGGGCAAGCGCGAGGAGGCGGCGCGGCTCGAGGCGGAGCGCGCGCTGGAGCAGCGCATCGTCGAGCTCGAGCGCGCCAATGAGCGGCTGGCCCGCTTCGCCTATGTCGCCTCGCATGATCTGCAGGAGCCCTTGCGCAAGATCGTGGCCTTCTCGCAAATGCTCGACGCCGCCGTCGCCGCCTCGGACCACAAGGACATTTCCTATGCGAGCGAGGTGATGCGCGGCTCGGCGCTGCGCGCGCGCGAATTGGTCGAGGATCTGCTCGTCTATTCGCGGATCGTCGAGGCTCCGCTCAAAGTGCAGCGGCGCGAGCTGCGCGTCGAGATTCAATCGGCGCTGACCGATCTCTCCGAGCTGATCGAGGAATCGAACGCCGATGTCAGCCTGGACGCGCCGCGCGTCGAGTTCGAGGCCGACCCGCCGCAATTCGCGCGGCTCATGCATAATCTCGTCAGCAACGCCATCAAGTTTCGCCGCCGGGGAGAGGCGCCGCGCATCGCCATCGCCGGCCATGTCGAGGATGGAATGCTGCGCCTCTCCGTGTCGGACGACGGCGTCGGCTTCGAGGCGAAATACGCCAAGGCGATCTTCGAGCCATTCAAGCGCCTGCACAGCAAGGCGGAATATCCGGGCACGGGGATCGGCCTCGCCATCTGCAAGACGATCGCCGACCGCCACGGCTGGACGCTGACCGCGCGGTCGCAGCCGCTGCAGGGCGCGACATTCGAGGTGACGATGCGGCTGCCCGACTGACGGCCGCGCTCGAAGAAAGCGGCGTTGGCGCAAGCTCGGCGACGCCGCGCTCACCCCGCCCGCAGCTCGATCTCCTCGATATCCTCGTCCGAGAGGCCGAAGTGATGGC
Organism: Methylosinus sp. Ce-a6; assembly: GCF_009811655.1. GTDB lineage: Bacteria > Pseudomonadota > Alphaproteobacteria > Rhizobiales > Beijerinckiaceae > Methylosinus. Next base: position 20,415 of record NZ_BGJX01000015.1, read on the forward strand.
CGATCTCATGCACGAGGACATGGGTGATGACCTCTTGCAGCGTGTCCTCGCCATCCGCCCAATAGTCGAGGATCGGACGGCGATAGAGCCAGATCATGTTCGGCGGCTCGCCCGTGCGCCCCGTCGCCTCGCGCTGGGCGAGGCCCTGGCCGCGAAACAGCCCCAGGAGATCGAACTCCGTCTCGCATTCCATTTCCTCGAGGATTTCCTCGTCCGGGAAATCCTCGACATGGATCACGAGACCTTCGCAGAGCCGCGTGAAGCGTGACGGCAAGGACGCGAAAGCCGCATCGGCCAGCACCTCCAGATCCTCGAGCGAAGGGGCCCGAAGCCCGGCCAGAACGCTATCGTCGAGAGGCGAGGCCATGGGGACTTACCTCCAGCTGCGCACATCCACGAAACGGCCGGCGATCGCCGCCGCCGCGGCCATGGCGGGCGAAACGAGATGGGTGCGGCCCTTGAAGCCCTGCCGCCCCTCGAAATTGCGGTTGGAGGTCGAGGCGCAGCGCTCGCCGGGCGCGAGGCGGTCCGGATTCATCGCGAGGCACATGGAGCAGCCGGGCTCGCGCCATTCGAAGCCGGCGGCGAGGAAGATCTTGTCGAGACCCTCGGCCTCGGCCTGCGCCTTCACGAGGCCCGAGCCCGGCACGACAATGGCGTTGACGCGGGCGTTGACCGTCTTGCCGGCGACAAGAGCGGCGGCGGCGCGCAGATCCTCGATGCGGCCATTGGTGCAAGAGCCGATGAAGACGCGGTCGATCGCAATGTCGCTCGCCTTCTCGCCGCCCGCGAGGCCCATATAGTCCAGCGCTCTGGCGATCGCCTGACGCTTGGCCGGATTGGCGACGCTGTCCGGCGTCGGCACATTGCCGGTGATCGGCATCACATCCTCGGGCGAGGTGCCCCAGGTGAGGATCGGCGGCAGATTGGCCGCGTCTATGACGATCTCGCGGTCGTAATGCGCGCCCTCGTCGGTGCGCAGCGTGTCCCAATAGCGGCGCGCCGCCTCGAAGGTCTCGCCCTGCGGGGCCTTGGGCCGGCCGCGCAAATATTCGTAAGTCTTCTCGTCCGGCGCGACGAGGCCGGCGCGCGCGCCGCCTTCGATCGACATGTTGCAGACCGTCATGCGGCCCTCGATCGTAAGGTCGCGGATCGCCTCGCCGGCATATTCGATCACATGGCCGGTGCCGCCGGCCGTGCCGATCTCGCCGATGATGGCCAGAATAATATCCTTGGCGGTCGCGCCCTCGGCGAGCTTGCCGTCGACGCGCACCAGCATATTGGCGGCCTTCTTCTGGATCAGCGTCTGCGTCGCCAGAACATGCTCGACCTCCGACGTGCCGATGCCATGGGCGAGCGCGCCGAAGGCGCCATGGGTGGAGGTGTGGCTGTCGCCGCAGACGATGGTCGTGCCGGGCAGGGTGAAGCCCTGCTCGGGGCCGACGATATGCACGACGCCCTGGCGCGAATCATGCTCATTGAAATATTCGACGCCGAACTCGGCGGCGTTGATGGCGAGCTGCTCGACCTGCGCCTTGCTCTCCGGATCCTCGATCGGCTTGGAGCGGTCGGTGGTCGGCACATTGTGATCGACGACGGCGAGAGTCTTGCCCGGCGCGCGCAGCTTGCGGCCGGCGACGCGCAGCCCCTCGAAGGCCTGTGGGCTCGTCACCTCATGGATCAAATGGCGATCGATATAGATGAGGCACGCCCCGTCCTCCTGCTCATGAACCACATGATCATCCCAGATCTTGTCGTAGAGCGTGCGCGGGCGTGCTGACATTTGTCTCGTTCCTGCTTCGAACCGCCGTAAAAAGAGCCGCAAATTCGGCCTCGACCGAACCCGGCAGGATGTTCTACTCGCAACCCGGGCGGCTTGGAAGCATGTAATCTCGGCCGCGTCCGAGCGGGAGGTCTCTTCGACGTGACGCGAATTTCGACGGCGCCGCCGCAGGAGCTGACGGCGGCGCTGGAGCTCCTATTGGACGAACGCTCGCGGAAAAGCCTGGCCGAGCGGGCGGCGCGCATTTCCGCCGTCTATCGCGGCGGCGGCGCGACGGCGCAGGCCATTCTCGACGAAGACGACGCCCTCGCCTACGCCCTCTATCGCCTTCCGGCGACCTATGCGGCGACGATCCATGCGCTCGGCCGGCTCCGCGAGCGCGCCCCTCACTTCGCTCCGCGGCGGGTGCTGGACCTCGGCGCGGGACTGGGGACCGCGAGCCGGGCCGCGCGCGAGATTTGGCCTCGAATCGAGAAACTTTCGCTGCTCGACCGCAGCGCGCCCTTTCTGGCGCTCGCCCGGCGGCTCGCCGGCGAGGCGCTGTCCGCGGCCGAGATCGTCGTTGGAGACCTCTCCGCTCCCCCCGATCTCGGCGGCCCATTCGATCTCGTCGTCGCGAGCTACGCCTTTACGGAGATCGCGGAGGACAGCCTCGCCACCGCCGTGGACGCCGCTTGGGCGAACTGTGGCGGGGCGCTCGCCCTCGTCGAGCCCGGCACGCCGCGCGATCATGCGCGGCTGATGCGGATGCGGGCGCGGCTCGTCGCGGCCGGAGCGCGCGTCTCTTTGCCCTGCCCGCATTCGGCGCCCTGCCCGCTGGCTCCGCCCGACTGGTGCCATTTCTCGGTGCGGCTCGCGCGCTCGCGCGACCATAAGCTGCTCAAAGGCGCCGACGCGCCATTCGAGGACGAGAAATTCGCCTATCTGGTCGCGACCCGCGCGGAGGCCGAGATCGCGCCTGCGCCGGCCCGTATGTCGGCTCGGCCGGAAGTTCTCAAGCATGGGTTAAGGATAAAGCTTTGCACTGAGGCGGGAATCGCAGAAGTTATGGTGGCGAAGCGCGATAAGCGGAAATTCGCGCCTATAAAAAAGAAAGACTGGGGCGACGAGGTCGCCGCGGAGGAAATATCGGCGGGGGAGTGACATGCAGCGCCCGAGGGTCTCGCCCTATCTCACGGTCTCGCCGGCCGCCGGCGCGATCGCCTTCTACACCGCCGCCTTCGGCGCGCATCAGCGGGCTCTGATGCCCTCCGTCGACGGGATGCGCATCGCCCATTGCGAACTCTGCATCAATGGCGGCTCGGTGATGCTCGCCGACGCTTTTCCGGAGTTCGGCCACGCCCGCACGCCATTGCCCGGCGAGCTGGTCACAGCCTCCGTGAGCCTCGAATACGACAAGCCGCAGGAAGTGGACGAGATCGTCGCGCGCGCCGGCCAGCTCGGCGCCAAGATCGAGACGCAGCCGACCAATTCCTTCTGGGGCACGCGCTACGCCGCGCTGCGCGATCCCTTCGGCCACAGATGGATATTGAACGCGCCGCTCGATTCGTCCGTCGGCGGGACTTGATCTCTCGCGCGAGAGACTTTTGTTTTTAACGTGTTCCGACGCCGAACCGGCGTCCACTTCGGCTGGAAACGCTTTTTGTTTTTTAACGCGTTTCCAACGCCGAACCGGCGTCCACTTCGGCTGGAAACGCTTCAGGGCGAGACGAAGAAGGACCGGCGCATCGAGGTCCATGTCTCGAGCGCGAGCGCGATCTCCGAGAGTTCCTCGACGCAGAATTGCGCGAGCGGCGACGCATCGCGAACCAGAATGGACGGCAGCACCGCCTCTCGCGCCGGCAGCACTGCCCTTTGCACGCTGTCGCCGATGACGAAAGCCTCGTCGAAGGGCCGCGACGCCTCTATCGCCCAAACGAGCAGCGACGCGCCCTCGCCGAGGCCCGGCGTCGCGGCGTCATAGAGTTTCGCGAAGCGGCCGGCGAGGCCGAGGCGCTCGGCGACCGCCGCGAGCTCTTTTGTCCCCGCGGCGACGGCGACATGGCTCCAGCCCTTGGCGGCGAGCGCCTCGAGCGCTTCCGCCGCGCCCTCTGCAAGCCGCCAATCGGGCTCGCGGCGCGCGAGCGCGCCCTCGAAATCCCAGAACAGGATTTTGGTCATTGGTCCTCGTCGCGCGAGACAGCGTCATCGCGAGCGCAGCGATCCAGAGCCACGGGCGGTCCCTGGATCGCTGCGCTTCGCTCGCGATGACGGAAGAGAGGGTTGCCTCGGCCTTACTCGGCCGCGGGCTTGTCCTTGGCCTTCGCCTTATTGTCGATGCGCTCGGCGATGCGGGCGGATTTGCCGCGACGATCGCGCAGATAATAGAGCTTGGCGCGGCGCACTTTGCCGCGGCGGACGAGCTTGATCGAATCGACGAGCGGCGAATGGATGGGGAACACGCGCTCCACGCCTTCGCCATAGGAAATCTTTCGAACTGTGAAGCTCTCGTTGAGGCCGCCGCCCTGACGGGAGATCACCACGCCCTCATAGGCCTGGATGCGGGAACGGTCGCCTTCCTTGACCTTCACATTGACGATGACGGTGTCGCCGGGGCGGAACTCCGGGATCGACTTGCCGGCGAGAAGGCGGGCGGATTGCTCGGCGTCGAGCTGCTCGATGATAGAGGACATGAAAGAAAACTCCTGCCGTTTCGCCTTTTCGCCTTGGCGGCGCTCTGGCGAGCGTTTCGGGACGCTGTTTTGATTTGGACGCGCCGCCATACACGAGACCGCGCCCAATGTCGAGAGCGGGCGCGACCGGACGTCCGCCCGACGGCCGCTCGAGTTGGCCCCTTCTTCGCATGAGCGCAGGCGGAATGGCGCAAAGGGCGCCCGATCGAAGCGCGAGACCTTACAATGGCGCAAGATTTTCGCAGGATCGACGTCGCCGCCGCGCGCGAGGTGATGAGCCGCGGCGAGACGCTCGTCCTCGATGTGCGCGATCCCGAATCCTTCGGGCGCGGGCACATAGAGGGCGCGGAGAACGCCTCGCAGGACGACCTCACCTATTATCTCTTCGAGACGCCGAAGGAGAAGCCCGTCATCGTCTGCTGCTATCACGGCAATTCGAGCCAGTCCTATGCGCGCATCTTCGCCGATATGGGCTTTGCCGAGGTCTACAGCCTCGACGGCGGCTATGAGGCCTGGGCGGCGGCGGAGAGGGCGGCGTCCGGCGGCTGAGGCCGCTACTTGCGCTCGGGGTCCCGCATTGTCATAAGAGCCGCCGATCTCGAACCAGTCGGCGCTTCCATGACCAGCTTCCCGCAGCGCGTCTTCTCCGGCGTGCAGTCCACCGGCAATCTGCACCTCGGCAATTATCTCGGCGCGATCGTCAAATTCGTCGAGCTGCAGAAGAGCTTCGACTGCCTCTATTGCGTCGTCGACCTGCACGCCATCACCGTGCCGCAGGACCCGATCGCGCTCAAAGCCAACACGCGCGAGATCGCCGCGGCCTTCATCGCCTGCGGAATCGACCCGAAGAAGAACATCGTCTTCAATCAGAGCCAGGTGGCCGAGCACGCCGAGCTCGCCTGGATCTTGAATTGCGTCGCCCGCATCGGCTGGCTCAATCGCATGACGCAGTTCAAGGACAAGGCCGGCAAGGATCGCGAGAACGCCTCCATGGGCCTGCTCGACTATCCGGTGCTGATGGCCGCCGATATTCTGCTCTATCGCGCCACCCATGTGCCGGTCGGCGAGGATCAGAAGCAGCATTTGGAGCTCTCCCGCGACATTGCGCAGAAGTTCAACAATGATTTCGCCGAATCGATCGCGCGCAACAACTTCGGCGAGGCCTTCTTCCCGCTGCCAGAGCCGCTGATCTCCGGCCCGGCGACGCGGGTGATGAGCCTGCGCGACGGCACGAAGAAAATGTCGAAATCCGACCCTTCGGATTATTCGCGCATAAATCTCTCCGACGACGCGGATCAGATCGCGCAGAAGGTGAGGAAGGCCAAGACCGATCCGGACGCCCTGCCCTCGGAAGAGAAGGGCCTCGAGGGCCGGCCGGAGGCGGATAATCTCGTCGGCATTTTCGCTGCGCTCGCCGAGCGCGGCAAGGCCGATGTGCTGAGCGAATTCGGCGGCGCCAATTTCTCGACCTTCAAGAATGCGCTGGTCGATCTCGCCGTCGCCAAGCTGTCGCCGATCACCGCCGAAATGCGCAAGCTGACCGCGGACGAAGCCTATATCGACAATGTGCTGCGCGACGGCTCCGCCCGCGCGCGCGAGTTGGCCCGCGCCAATATGGATGCGGTGAAGGACATCGTCGGCTTTTTGCGCTGACGCAAAACCCGCCATCATCGCGAGGAGCGCAGCGACGAAGCGATCCAGGGGGCCGCCCCATGGCTCTGGATCGCTTCGCTGCGCTCGCGATGACGGGTCGGTTCATTGAAGGGGATTGTCGCCGCCGCTCGCCCAATCGAGCAATTGCACGGTGTGAAGAATGGGGATCGTCGTCCCCTGCCCGATCTGGATCATGCAGCCGAGATTGCCCGCCGCGATCGCCTGCGGCGCGACCAATTCGATATTGGCCACCTTGCGCTCGCGCAATGCGCTCGCGAGCTCGCCCTGCAGGAGATTATAGGTTCCCGCCGAGCCGCAGCAGATATGGCTCTCCGGAACGGGGACGACGTCGAAGCCGGCGCGTCGCAACAGCTCCATCGGCAGATCGGCGATCTTCTGCCCATGCTGCAAAGAGCACGCGGAATGATAGGCGATGCGGAGCCCGCCGACATCGACCGACGCGGCGAAGTCGAGCGCGGCGACAATCTCCGTCACGTCGCGCGCCATGGCGGCGATGCGCGCGGATTTTTCCGCGAGCGCGGGATCGTCTCGGAACATATGGCCGTAGTCCTTGACCGTCGTTCCGCAGCCGGATGTGTCGATGACGATGTGATCGAGCCCGCCGCGCTCGATCTCGCGCGTCCAGGCCTCTATGTTGCGGCGCGCCAGCTCGTGCGATTGCGCGGCCTTGCCCAGATGATGCGGCAGCGCGCCACAACAGCCGGCGCCCTCAGCCACCACGACCTCGACGCCGAGACGCGTCAGCAGACGCACGGTCGCCTCATGGATTTTCGGATCGAGCACGGTCTGCGCGCAGCCGTTCAGCAGCGCGACGCGCATTCGCCGCGCCCCCTTCGCCGCGAGAGTTTGCGGGCGATCGATCGGCGAAGGCGACGGCAGCCGCGCCGGCGCCATTGCGATCATGTCTTTCATGCGGCGCGGCAGCAGGCTCGCAAGGGGCCGCGCGAGCGAGGCGGCGCGCAAGGACTGGCGGAACAGCGCCGGCCGCGTCAGCACGAAGGCCAGCGCGGCGCGAAGCCAGCGATCGAGGAAGGGCCGCCGGTAAGTTTTCTCGATATGCGCGCGTGCGTGATCGACGAGATGCATGTAATGCACGCTCGACGGACAGGTCGTCATGCAGGAGAGGCAGGAGAGGCAGCGGTCGACATGGCGCATGGTGCGCTCGTCGGCGGCGCGGCCATTCTCCAGCATCTCCTTCATCAGATAGATGCGCCCGCGCGGCGAATCGAGCTCGTCGCCGGTCAAGAGATAGGTCGGGCAGGTCGCCGTGCAGAAGCCGCAATGCACGCAGGCGCGCAGGATTTTCTCCGACTGCGCCATGTCGGAATCGGCGAGAAGCTCGGGAGAGAAATGCGTCAGCATCGCTTTTGTCTCAGAACTCCGCGCGCAAGCGCCCGCGCTCCAGAATGAAGCGCGGATCGAAAGCCTCCTTCACACGCCGCGTGAGCGCGGCGAGCGCGGAAGGCTGCGGATGAAACACATCGACGCGCGCGCGAATCTCGGCGTCGGCGCGAATGAGCGTCGCATGGCCGCCGAGCGAATCGACGATCGCGCGGATCGCCTGCGCATGGGCGTCCGCCGCCGTCTCCAGCCGCAGCCAGACGAGGCCGCCGGCCCAATCATAGACATGGGCGATGAGCGGCGCGCCGGCGCGGCGCAGGCGCTCGACGAAAGCAAAACCGTCGGTCGGCGCGAGCGACACGCGCCATATGACGCCCTCGCCCGCGATCGGCTCGGCGTCGCGCAGACGCGACCAGAACGCGCGGCTCTCCGCATCGCGTAGAACGTCGATCGCGGCGCAGAAGGAAGCGAGAAAAGCGGCGAGATCGTCGCGGCGCGTCAGAACAGAAATCTCCGGCCCATCGAGCCGCAGCGCCGCCGCGTCATTGCGCGGATCATAGGCGAAGCTCGAGACCTCGTAAGGCGAGCCGGAAGCCTTGCGCAGGGCGGCGAGGCCCTTTTCCTCGCCGAGGCCGGAGAGCAGCAAAGTCTCTTCCGTCTCCGCCTTGGGCAGCGCTTTCAACGTCACTTCGGTCAGGGCCGCGAGCGTGCCATAGGAGCCGGTCACGAGCTTGGAGAGATCATAGCCGGTGACATTCTTCATCACGCGGCCGCCGGATTTGACGATCTCGCCGCGGCCGGTGACGCAGCGAAAGCCGAGCAGATGATCGCGCGCCGCGCCCGCTCTGATGCGGCGCGGACCGGAGGCGTTGACGGCGATGACGCCGCCGATCGTCGCATTATCGCGCGCGCCGCCGAGCAGCGGCGCATGGTCGAGCGGCTCGAAGGCCAATTGCTGGCCCTCTCCGTCGAGCAGCGCGACGATATCGCGCAAGGGCGTGCCGGCGCGGGCCGTCAGCACCAGCTCCTGCGGCTCATAGAGCGTGACGCCCGAAAGCGCGGCGAGCGAGAGAATGCGCTCGCGCTGCGTCGCGCGGCCGAGCGCGGATTTGGAGCCATGGCCTTCGACAGACAATGGCGCGTCTTGCGCGAGCGCGGCGCGGATCGCGTCGGCGACGTCTTTCTCATCTCTCGGGGTCAGCAGCATATGACGCGCTTCCCGCATCGAGACGCGCGTTTCCTTCTCCCGCCTGCGGGAGAAGGTGGCCCCGCGAAGCGGGGTCGGATGAGGGCTTGTCGCCGATCATGAATGAATCTCGCTCGACCGTGAATGTCCCCGCCGATTGCTCGAACCCTCATCCGACCCGGCTGCGCCGGGCCACCTTCTCCCGCGAGCGGGAGAAGGAGCGCGCACGAAGATTGTGGGAGGACGGCGATCATTCGCTCAAAACCTCGGCAAATCAGGAAACGGCAGCTTGCCGCCCTGCACATGCATCATGCCGAGCTCGGCGCAGCGATGCAGCGTCGGAAACACCTTGCCCGGATTGAGCCGATGCTGCGGATCGAAGGCGCATTTGACGCGCTGCTGCTGCGCGAGATCGGTCTCGTCGAACATTGCGTGCATCAGATCGCGCTTTTCGACGCCGACGCCATGCTCGCCGGTCAGCACGCCGCCGACCTCGACGCAAAGGCGCAGAATATCGGCCCCGAGCTTCTCGGCCCGTTCGATGTCGCCCTCTTTCGACGCGTCATAGAGGATGAGCGGATGCAGATTGCCGTCGCCGGCATGGAACACATTGGCGACGCGAAGCCCGTGCAATTTCGCCAGTCCGTCCATGCGCGTGAGCACCTCCGGCAGGCGGCCGCGCGGAATCGTGCCGTCCATGCAGAGATAATCGGGACCGATGCAGCTCACCGCGGGAAAGGCGTTCTTGCGCCCCGCCCAGAAGCGCAGCCGCTCGGCCTCGCTCTGCGAGACGCGCGTCTCGGTCGCGCCCTCGGCGCGGGCGATTTGCTCTGCCACTGCGACGAGATGATCGACCTCGGCCGGCGTTCCGTCCAATTCGACGATGACGATGGCGCCGGCGTCCAGCGGATAGCCGCAGGGCTGGAAATTCTCGACGGCGCGAATGGTGGCGGCGTCCATCATCTCGAGGCCGCCGGGAATGACGCCGCGCGCGATGATCGCGCCGACGCAGCGCGCGCCGGCCTCGACGCTCGGGAAGGCGAGCAGCAGGCCTCTCGCCGACATGGGCTTTCGCAACAGCCGCACGGTGACTTCCGTCACCACGCCGAGCAGCCCTTCCGAGCCGGTCATCAGGCCGATGAGATCATAGAGCTCGCTGTCGAGATGCTTGCCGCCGAGGCGCAGCACGTCGCCGCCCATCAGCACGATCTCGAGGCCGAGGATGTTGTTGGTGGTCAGACCATATTTCAGGCAATGCACGCCGCCGGCGTTCTCGCCGACATTGCCGCCGATGGTGCAGGCGATCTGCGAGGAAGGGTCCGGCGCGTAATAGAAACCCGCATATTCCACGGCTTTCGAAATGGCGAGATTCTGCACGCCGGGCTGCACGCGCGCGCAGCGATTCTCGAAATCGACCTCCAATATACGGTTGAATTTGGACATTCCGAGCAGAATGCCATCCTCGAGCGGCAGCGCGCCGCCCGAGAGCGAGGTGCCGGCGCCGCGCGGCACCACTTTCACATTCATCTCCTGCGCCAGCGCCATGACCGCGCTCACCTGCGCCACCGTCTCCGGCAGCGCGACGACGAGCGGCAGCGCGCGATACATGACCAGCGCATCGCATTCATAGGCCCGGCGCGCGGTCTCGTCGGCTATGACATTGGCGGCCGGCAGTATCGCGCGAAGCCGCGCGACGAGCTCCTCGCGGCGCGCCAAGATCGCCTGCTCGGGAAGCGGCATGAGGAGAGACATGCGGACTCGCTGAAAAGTTCGGTCGAAGCTGCGGCCAGGCCGCTGCGGCCGGCTTGCGCGCCCCGGCCGTTTCGTGCTCGTAACCTCCCTATTCGAGCAGGCGCCGGCGCGCAAGCCCGTCGCTCGCTGCGGTTGCGAAGGACAGGTTTACCGATGAACACCAGATTCGCGCTCACTCTCGCCGACGCCAGGCGCGTCGCCGCCGCGGCCGAGGCCGAAGCGATGAAGAACGGCTGGAGCGTCGTCATCGCCATCGTGGACGAAGGCGGCCATCTCGTCCTTTTGCAGCGCCTCGACGGGACGCAGGCCGCCTCCGCCGAGATCGCGACCGAGAAGGCCCGCACCGCCGCCTTGTTCAAACGGCCGAGCAAGGCCTTGGAGGACATCGTCGCCGGCGGCCGCGTCGCCATGCTGAGCCTGCCCGGCGTCACCGCGGTGGAGGGCGGGCTGCCGCTCGTCTATCGCGGCGATATCGTCGGGGCGATCGGCGTTTCCGGCGTGCAGTCCTTTCAGGACGGCATCGTGGCCAAGGCCGGGGCGGAACGCCTCGACGATCCGCAATCGTGACGAAAAACGGCGATGATCGGGCGCCGGCGCCTATGCGACGCGCCTGCGCCGCATCCGCGCCTCAATCCATCAATCAATCCATTGTCCCGCCGCCGAGCGCCGTCCGCGCCGCGACGACGCTCTCCGGCGCGAGCTCTTCCGCGGCGGCGAATGCGATCAGCAAGGGCTCGTCGGCGCAAATATGCTCGAGCAGCGCGAGCTGAAATCCTTCGTCTTTCGAAAGCGCGCGAATGTCGCCGGGATCTGCGCCGGTGAGCGCCAGAAAGCGGCCCATCCGCTCATCGTCCTCGGCGAGAAACACCAATGATCGCAAGGCAATAGAACGAGCCTGCGATTTCGATGGCCGCTCTGCCCGCTTTTCGCCACCGAGACGGTGTCTAGTCTTTTCGATTTTCATTTCATCAATCTTCATCTGCTAACCCGGAGGCGAGATCGTCTTCGAATGGACCGGCTTTCGATTTTCGGGGAGGGCGAGACGCCGGTCGCCGCCGGGAACGAGACGCCAAAGGGCGCGAGCCGCGCCGAAACGAGTGCAGAATCACGAGAGTCGCAACCGATGCCGAAAACCGTCCTCATCGTAGAGGATAACGAGCTCAACATGAAGCTCTTCAACGATCTCCTCGAGGCCAATGGGCATTCGACGCTGCAGACGAAGAGCGGCGTCGAGGCCGTCGCTCTGGCGCGCATCCACTCGCCGGACCTCATTTTGATGGACATTCAGCTCCCCGAGATCTCCGGCCTCGAAGTCACGCGCTGGCTCAAGGACGACGAGCAGCTGCGCTCCATCCCGATCATCGCGATCACCGCCTTCGCGATGAAGGGCGACGAGGAGAAGATTCGCCAAGGCGGCTGCGAGGCCTATCTCTCCAAGCCGATCTCCGTGGCTCGCTTTCTGGAAACCGTGAACGCGTTTTTAGCGGACAGATGAGAGGCCGAGCGTTATGACCGCACGCATTCTGATCGTCGACGACCTTTTGCCCAATATCAAATTGCTGGAGGCGCGTCTCACCGCCGAATATTTCGACGTTCTTTCGGCGACCAGCGGTCCCGAGGCTCTGGCGCTCTGCCGCGAGGATCGCTGCGACATCGTGCTGCTCGACGCGATGATGCCCGGCATGGACGGGTTCGAGGTGTGCCGGCGTCTGAAGTCCGATCCCCTCACCGCGCATATTCCGGTCGTGATGGTCACCGCGCTCGACCAGCCGGCCGATCGGCTGCGCGGCCTCGAAGCCGGCGCGGATGATTTTCTCACCAAGCCGGTGGACGAGATCGCGCTCATCGCGCGCGTCCGCTCGCTCGCCCGCCTCAAGGTGATGCTCGACGAGTTGCGGGCGCGCGCCGACACATCCGTCAGCCTCGGCCTCGGCGACAAGGGCGCGCGCGCAATGTTCGACGGCGGCGAGAACGGCCGCATCCTCGTGCTCGAGAATCGCGGCGGCTCGGCCGAGCGAATCGCCATGGCCTTGCGCGATCGGCACGAGGTGACGATCCTATCCGATCCGCAGGACGCGCTGTTTCGCGCCGCGGAGGGCGATTTCGATCTCATCGCGGTGAGCCTCGACCTCGATGGATTCGACGCGCTGCGCTTTTGCAGCCAGATCCGCTCGCTGGAGCGCACGCGGGCGCTGCCCATTCTCGTCATCGCGGATATGGACGACCGCGGCCGCATATTGCGGGGCCTCGATCTCGGCGTGAACGACTATATCGTGCGGCCGATCGACGGCAATGAGCTCGTCGCTCGCGTGCGCAGCCAGCTGCGCCGCAAGCGCTACGCCGACAGCCTGCGCTCCGATCTGCAGGCGGCCATCGAGCTCGCCGCCGTCGATTCGCTCACCGGCCTCAACAACAGACGCTATCTCGAGACTCATCTCGCCGCTTTGCTCGACCAGGCCGCCCATAAGGGCCGCGCGCTGACGCTGATGATGCTCGACATCGACCACTTCAAATCCGTCAACGACACGCATGGCCATGACGCCGGCGACGAGGTGCTGAAACATTTCGCTCAGCGAGTGAAGCGCGCGGTGCGCAGCGCCGATCTCATCTGCCGTCTCGGCGGCGAGGAATTCGTCATCGTCATGCCGGACACGCCGCTCGTCATCGCCGCCAAGGTCGCCGAGCGCGTGCGCGCCGCCATACAATCGGAGCCTTTCCGCATCGACCGCAATGGCCGCGTCATACCGGTCACGGCCTCGATCGGCATAGCGGAGCGGGGACGCGACGCCAACGCCGAGGCGCTGCTACGCCGCGCCGACAAGGCGCTCTACGAATCGAAGAGCGGCGGCCGCAATCGCGTCACCGCCGCCGCCGCCTGACCCATAAAAAAAAGCCCCGCTCGAGACATGTCGAGCGGGGGGAAAGTTGGGAGCCCCACTCGGAGGAGAGCTTTCCGAGTGAAGAGGAGGAGCGCGCGGCCGCTTCAAAAGGCCGCTTCGCCTATGGGGCGCCCGACAGAGTTCCGAGCGGCGCAGCCCTGACGCGCGAGACGCTCGGCGAGACACTGACGGAAATAGTCTGTCGTTTGGGGGCGGATGAGAGCCTATCGCTCCCAATTCGTCTTCGCGGCGTCGCGATCACGTTTCGATCTTGCGACGGAGTCCCGGCTGGTGGCGCTCGAAATCGCCCCTGTCACGACTTTCAAAGTCGCGAGAGCGGGATCAGGCGAAGCGCGCAGGCGGCGCGCGTGGGGAGAGTGGCCGCAGCTCCGGCGGGTCGGTGGCGGCGACGGCCGTTCGCTCGTCGCAACGAGGCGGAGCCGCCGAGGGAAAGTCGAAGCTCAGAACGATGACGACCGCATCGGCGCCCTCGACCTCAGCCGCCGAGCTGCAATGAAGCATGCAGCAGGGGCCGACATGCTTGTCGAGAGGCGCGGAATCGGAGGATGCGGAACTCGCCGCAGCCGTGACGCAGACGACGCCGAAAGCGCCCTCCCCGGCCATGGCGCCGGTGGCGAAGCCGATCGCCACGATCTGCAACAGGAGGATCGCAGCCGCCAGAAGGCCGACGGCTCTATCCATCCTGAAGATCGAACGGGGTTCTGCTTGCACGGGCCGCCTATTCCGAGCTGCGAGCCAGCACGCTAGGCGAGCGGCGGCGGAGGGTCAAGCCGCCCGCCGACGCCGCCATGCGGCAAGTTGCCGCGTGAGCGTCAGCGATAGCCTTCCTCCGCCAGCACCTGCCGCACGGTGGGCCGGCTCTTCATGAGCTCGTAATGGGCGCGGCAATTGACCGGCAGCTCCATGCCGATCTTGTCGGCCCAGAACTCCACATAGAAGAGGCCGGCGTCGGCGATGGAGAAGGCGCCCGCCGCATAGCTCTTGCCGTCGAGATCGCGACTCACTTTCTCCAGAGCCTCGGCGACGATCTCGCGCCCCTGCGCCTTCGTGGCCTCTATGTCGCCCGCGACGGCGTAGCGCTCCGGCGTGAAGACGCGGCGGAAGCCCTCGCCATGGATGTAGCGCGTGGCGAAATTGAGCACCTCCATCGCTTGGTTCTTGCCGGCGGGGTCCTCCGGCAGCAGCTTGCGGCGCGGATAGGTCTCGGCGAGCCATGTCGCAATCGAGACAAAATCGCAGAGCGCGGTCCCGTCGTCGCGCACCAGAGTCGGAATCGTGCCATGCGGATTGATGGCGAGATATTCCGGCTTCAGATGATCGCCTCGCGGCAGATTGAGGATATAGGCTTCGAAGACGAGGCCGACCTCCTCGAGCAGAATATGGATGCCGGTCGAGCAGGACCCCGGCGTCATATAGAATTTCATTCGCGCCTCCGCTTTCGGAGAAGCAAGTTGTGCGCCGGGCGCCCTCATCCGTCGCGCATACGCGCGACACCTTCTCCCACGAGTGGGAGAAGGAAGCCGCCCATTCTGCAAGACAACAGAAATCTCGACGCCGCGGCCCTTCTCCCGCTTGCGGGAGAAGGCGGCCCTCGCGTCAGCGAGGGTCGGATGAGGGCGCGGGCCGCCGCCCACGCCTCACGCCGCCTTATCGGCCCCGAAACCGCGACGTCCGATCGGGCGGCCGTCCAGCGTCAGCCCTTGGCTGTCGGCGGAGACGCGCACGGTGGAGCCGTCGGCGATCTTTCCGCCGAGCAGCGCCTCGGCGAGCGGGTCCTGCAGCTCCTTCTGGATCACGCGCTTCAGAGGCCGCGCGCCATAGCCCGGATCATAGCCCTTGGCGGCGAGGAACGCCCGCGCCTTCTCGTCGAGCTCCAGGGCGATCTTACGATCGTCGAGCAGCCTCGAGAGCCGCTTCATCTGAATATCGACGATCGCGCCCATGTCCTCGCGCCGCAGGCGATGGAACAGGATGATCTCGTCGACGCGGTTCAAAAACTCCGGCCGGAAATGCGCGCGCACCACCTGCATCACCTCGTCATGCACGGCGGTCGAATCCTCGCCCTCCTGCTGCATCACCAGGAATTCGGCGCCGAGGTTCGACGTCATGATGATGAGCGTGTTCTTGAAATCGACCGTGCGGCCCTGGCCGTCGGTCAAGCGCCCGTCGTCCAGCACCTGCAGAAGCACGTTGAACACGTCCGGATGCGCCTTCTCGATCTCGTCGAACAGCACGACCTGATAGGGTCGGCGCCGCACCGCCTCGGTCAGCGCGCCGCCCTCCTCATAGCCGACATAGCCGGGAGGCGCGCCGATGAGACGCGCGACCGAATGCTTCTCCATATATTCCGACATGTCGAGACGCGCCATCGCCGTCTCGTCGTCGAAGAGGAAGCTCGCGAGCGCCTTGGTGAGCTCGGTCTTGCCGACGCCGGTCGGCCCCAGGAAGATGAAAGAGCCGATCGGACGGTTGGGGTCCTGCAAGCCGGCGCGCGCGCGGCGCACCGCCGTCGAGACGGCGGCGACCGCTTCCCTTTGCCCGACGACGCGGCGCGACAGCTCGTCTTCCATATGGAGGAGCTTCTCGCGCTCGCCCTCGAGCATTTTGTCGACCGGAATGCCGGTCCAGCGCGAGACGACCTGCGCGACATGCTCAGGGCTGACTTCCTCCTCGAGCATTTTCTGCGCGCCCTCCTGCTCGCTCGCGGCGAGCTTGCGCTCGAGATCGGGGATCACGCCATAGGCGAGCTCGCCGGCGCGCTGGAACTCGCCGCGCCGCTGCGTCTGAGCGAGCTCGTTGCGGGCGGTCTCCAGCTGCTCCTTGTATTTCTGCGCCTGGCCGAGCTTGTCCTTCTCGGATTTCCAACGCTGCGTCAGCGCCGCCGATTTCTCGGTGAGCTCGCCGAGTTCCGTCTCCAATTTGGCGAGCCGGTCCTTGGAGGCCGGATCGGTCTCCTTGCGCAGCGCTTCCTGCTCGATGCGCAGCTGAATGATGCGGCGATCGAGCTCGTCCAATTCCTCGGGCTTCGAATCGATCTGCATGCGCAGGCGCGAGGCCGCCTCGTCGACGAGGTCGATCGCCTTATCCGGCAGGAAGCGATCCGAGATATAGCGGTTGGAGAGAGTCGCCGCCGCGACAATGGCGCCGTCGGTGACGCGCACACCGTGATGCAGCTCATATTTCTCCTTCAGCCCGCGCAGAATGGAAATCGTGTCCTCGACGCTCGGCTCGTCGACGAACACCGGCTGGAAACGCCGCGCCAGCGCCGCGTCCTTCTCCACATGCTTGCGATATTCGTCGAGCGTCGTCGCGCCGACGCAATGCAATTCGCCGCGCGCCAAGGCCGGCTTCAACAGAT
Source organism: Methylosinus sp. Ce-a6 (assembly GCF_009811655.1). Classification (GTDB taxonomy): domain Bacteria; phylum Pseudomonadota; class Alphaproteobacteria; order Rhizobiales; family Beijerinckiaceae; genus Methylosinus. Next base: position 37,081 of record NZ_BGJX01000015.1, read on the forward strand.
TCGAGGCGTCCATCGCGCCATCCGCCTTGCCGGCGCCGACGAGCGTGTGCATCTCGTCGATGAAGAGGATGATCCCGCCCTGCGCCGCGGTGATCTCGCTCAGCACGGCTTTGAGACGCTCCTCGAACTCGCCACGATATTTCGCGCCGGCGATGAGCGCGCCCATGTCGAGCGCGAGCAGCTTCTTGTCCTCGAGCGATTCCGGCACATCGCCATTGACGATGCGCAGCGCCAGCCCTTCGACGATCGCCGTCTTGCCGACGCCGGGCTCGCCGATGAGCACGGGATTGTTCTTGGTGCGGCGCGACAGCACCTGGATCGTGCGGCGAATTTCCTCGTCGCGGCCGATGACGGGATCGAGCTTGCCCTCGCGCGCGGCCTCGGTGAGATCGCGCGCATATTTCTTCAGCGCGTCATAGGCGCTCTCGGCGGAGGAGGAATCGGCGGTGCGGCCCTTGCGCAGATCCTCGATGGCGGCGCTCAGCGTCTGCGGCGTCACGCCCGCTTCGCTCAGAATGCGCGCGGCCTCCGTCCCCTTCTCGAGGGCGATGGCGAGCAGCAGTCGCTCGACGCTGACATAGGAATCGCCGGCCTTCTGCGCGATCGTCTCGGCATTGTCGAAGAGCCGCGCCGTCGCCTGATTGAGCTGCGGCTGTCCGGCGCCGCCGCCGGAGACTTTCGGAAGCTTGGAGAGCGCGGCCTCGGTCTTGGCGAGCGCCTCGCGCGAGCGGCCGCCGGCGCGGTCGATGAGGCCGGCGGAAAGGCCCTGCTCGTCGTCGAGCAGCACTTTCAAGACATGCTCGGGCGTGAGCTGCGGATTGCCCTCACGCGTCGCCAGCGACAACGCCGCCTGCACGAAGCCCTGCGCGCGCGTCGTGTATTTGTCGAAATTCATGGAACCCCTCCGGCCTCGAGGCGCCACGTCGAGCGGCGCGCCTCGTCCCTATATGGCGTGAAATCGGCCCCTTGCGGCGACCTTCCAGGCCGATATGGGAAAGGCCCTCGCGCTCGAAAAGAGGGTGCGACGAAACGCGAGCGCGAGGGATTGCGGATAAAGCCTTCTCGGCGGTCGCCCGATCGCTCCGGCCGCGAGAGGACTCGCGGGACAGGGACGGCGCCGTTATGCTCCCCTCATGCCTTACTTGGAAATCGCCGTCGTCATCGCCTTGACCCTGGCCAATGGCGCGCTCGCCATGTCGGAGCTCGCGATCGTGTCGTCACGCCCGGCGCGCCTCAGAGCTGCGGCGGAGCGCGGGGCTCCCGGCGCGCGCGCCGCCCTCGCCCTCGCTTCCGATCCCGGAAAATTTCTGTCCGCCGTTCAAATCGGCATCACGCTGATCGGCGTTCTGTCCGGCGCCTTCTCCGGCGCGACCATCGGCGCGCGGCTCTCCGAATGGATCGCGTCGCACGGCCTGTCCCCGGCGATGTCGGAGACGCTCGGCGTCGGTCTCGTCGTCGCGGCGATCACCTATGTGTCGCTGATCGTCGGGGAGCTCGTCCCCAAGCAGATCGCCCTGCGCAATCCCGAAAGGATCGCCGCCGCCGTCGCTCCGGTCCTCAGCGTGCTGGCGCGGCTCGCCGCGCCGCTCGTCTTCGTTCTCGATCTCTCCGGACGCGCGCTTTTGCGCGCTCTCGGCTATGGCGCGGCGGGCGAGCCTCTCGTTTCCGACGAGGAGATCCGGGCGCTGGTCGCCGAGGCCGAGACGGCCGGCGTTCTGGAGCCGGGCGAACGCGCGATGATCGCCGGCGTCATGCGTCTCGGCGATCGCCCGGTGCGCGGCGTGATGACGCCGCGCGGAGAGGTCGACATGATCGATCTCGACGATTCGCGAGAGTCGATTCGCGAGGCGATCATCGCCAGCGTCCATTCACGGCTGCCCGCCTATCGAGGAAAGACCGAGAACATGCTCGGCGTCCTGCAGGCGAAGGACCTGCTCGACGCCTATCTGCGCGGCGAGAACCCGCAGCCGAGCGAATTCGTGCGCCAGGCTCCGATCGTCCCGGCCGCCGCCGACGCTCTCGATGTGGTCGAATCGATCAAGAAGGCCTCGGTCCATGTCGCGCTGGTCTTCGACGAACACGGCCACTTCCAGGGGATCGTGACCGACGCTGACATTCTCGAGGCCATCGCCGGCGGATTCGGAAACGCGGACGGCCCACCCGAGCCTCATGCCGTGCAGCGCGACGACGGCTCATGGCTCGTCTCCGGCAGCATGCCCGCCGACGAAATGCTGGATCTTCTCTCGATGCCCGCATCCGAGGACAGGAGCTATCAGACGGCCGCCGGCTTCGTTCTGGCTCACGCCGGCCATCTGCCGGAGATCGGCGAGAGCTTCGACGCGCATGGCTGGCGCTTCGAAGTTCTCGACAAGGACGGCCGCCGGATCGACAAGATACTCGCCCAGCGGGCGCCGCGCGGGCAAAGACGCGCGGCGCTTTGACTGCGCGCCGCGGCGTTACGCTCAATCGGCGAGCGGCAGCTCGTCGGAACGCGGCGGCTCGTCGCCGGAAGCGACATTGCCATTCGCCTCGTCGTTCTGCGAACGCGTGCGGCGGCGGCGGCGCTGGTTCAGATGAAAGCCCGCGGCCGCCTCTTCATGCTCCCGCGCCACGGCGCGCTCGGAGCGCGCGAAAGCCTCCGTTTCATCCGGCCCGGCGGCGCGAATCGGCGCGGCGGTGATGAAGGAGGGCAGCGCGGCCGGCGCCTCGTCCTGCGCGGCGGGCTGAACGCGCGGCGGAAAGCGACGCTCGCGATTGCGATCGAAATTCTGGCGGTGCGGCCGCTCGCCGCCGTTCTCGGCGTTCTGCTCGCCGCCGCGGTCGCGGTCCCTGCGGTCGCGGAACCCGCCGCGATCCTGGCGCGGCTGGCGCTCATAGCGCTGCTCATTGACCGGACGATCGCCGATCGGCCGTTCCTCATAGGGCTGCGGCTGCGGCGCGAATTGCGGCTGCGGCGCCGGCTGCGGATAGGGCGCGGACGAATAGGGTTGCGGCTGCGGCTGCTGATAGGCGGGCTGCGGCAGGCGCTCGGAGAGCGGCGCGAAGCGGTCCGGGATGCCGCCGAGATCGTCGTCGTCGTCCAGATCGGCTTCGGCCTCGAAAGAGCGGCCGCCATAGCCGCCCTGCGCCTGCTGCTGCGCGGCCTGAGCGGCGGCGATCAGGCGAAAATAATGCTCGGCGTGCTGAAGCAGGCTTTCGGCCATGATGGTGTCGCCGGAGGACTGCGCGTCTCGGGCGAGCTGAAGATATTTCTCGGCGACATGCTGAGCGGTGCCGCGGATCTTCACATCGGGGCCGTTCGACTCGTAGGAACGCGTGAGGGGGTTGGGCCCTTTGCGGCCATTGCGGCCGCGGATGCGTTTATTCTGTCCTGGTCTCATCGAATATCCCCGAGAAGGTCCTTAGGCTTTGTCTGGCTCCGCGTCGTCCTCTTCGGCGGAACGCGCCGAGAGGGACGCTCGAAACTGCGTCAGAGGCGGAAGCCGGGCGCGGCCATCACCGCAAATGCCCGATCCAACGGAACTCTCCGCTCCGATTCGAGCGGCGATTCGGTCCGTTCTGTCGCTTGCGCGATCCCGGCGCGGATCGCGCGGCCGGCGCGCCGCCCTCACAGGACGGCCAGCGCCGAATTCACATCTCCCATGCGAGCGCCTCCGACACATTCGAACGCGCTTTCCGAGGAACGTCGAGACGCGTCGAAGCCGTTCGGTTCCCAAGAGCGCCCGCCGAGAGCGCCCGCCGAGGACGCCCTTCATCGGCGCCTGTCGTGACACGCGTCGAGAACCACGACTTCCGCGCTGTGGCGGTCAATTCGCGAAACCGCCGCTCACGCTCGATTGCCCGAATAACAGCGTGTCGCGCGCCGAATACCCCGATCGTGAATCGTCTTTTCGGGCTCTCGAACGGCGGCGCCGGACACACGCGCGGCGCGGGATGCGCGCCATCGGCAAATATCGGGGTCCGGCCGAACTCCCCCTCGTCTGCGCTCAGCCTCGCTCGCGACGATCACCGTCTTTTCGCGGGCGACTATAGTCTACCCGGACAGGCCCGCCAAGGGCGTGAATGTTCCGTCCCGTATATAAATAGGCGGTGTAGCCAATATGTCACGACCAACGCGGCCGCTTCGACACGTCAGCCGCCTCGCCGCGCGGCGAGGGAGCGCTCGCGCCGCGCGGCGACAGCGCGCTCGCGTCCGCCAGCGTCCTTGCGAATTCCGGCAGGCTCGAGGCCATTCTCCGCCATCAGCGCGATAACGCTCTGCGCCTGTCCGCAGCCCGCCTCGAGCGCCGCCACGCCCGTCGGCGCGAGCAGGCGCGGCAGCTCGCGGGCGATGTCGCGATAGCAGCGCAGTCCATCGGCGCCGCCGTCGAGCGCGAGACGCGGATCATGAAGCCGCACCTCCGGCTCGAGCGTTTCCAGCTCCCCGCTCGCGATATAGGGCGGATTGGAGACGACGAGATCAAAGCGCGCGTCGAGCGCCTCCGCCCAGCGGCCGCGCAGAATGAAGGAGCGCTCAGCAAAGCCGCAGCGCGACAGATTGAGCGCCGCGGCGGCGCAGGCCTCCGCGGAAAGATCGACGCCGATGGCGCGCGCATTGGGAAATTCGGCGAGCAGCGCGCAGAGGATCGCGCCCGAGCCGACGCCGAGATCGAGAATGAAGAGCGCCTCGCGCCGACGTTCGCGCAGGAGCTCCAGCGCAAGCTCGATCAGCGTCTCCGTGTCCGGCCGCGGATCGAGCACGCGCGGCGCGACGACGAGATCATGCGTCCAGAAGCCGCGCGCGCCCAAAATCCGCGACACCGGCTCGCGCGCCGCGCGCCGCTCCGCATAGTCGCGCAGCTTCTCGCGCGCGGCGCCGGCGAGCGCCGCATTCGGCTCGAGCAAGAGCTCCGCCGCCGAGAATTCGCCCGCGGCGAGCAGCAGCGCCCGCGCGTCGCGGCGCGCATCCTCGACGCCGCAGCGATCGAGAAAGGCCGCGACCTCGTCGAGCGCCGTGGCGCGCGTTCCGGCCTCGAGCGCGAGAGCGGACATGGGCGCGAGAGAGGACATGGGCGCGAGAGAGGACATGGGCGCGCGTCAGTCTTTGGCGAGCAGCGCGGTAACGCGCCGCGCGAAAGCGGCCGCGTCGAGCGGCGCTTCGCCATCGGCGATGCGCGCCGTGTCGAATAGCAGCCAGAAGCCGTCCTCCGCGCTCGTTCTATCGGCCTTGGCCTTCCGCGCCAGCGCCAGCACCGCCTCGTGACGCGGATTGATCTCGAGCACGGGCTTGCCGAACACGCCCCTGTTGCCGCTCTCCGCGAGCATTCGCGCGAGCTGCAGGTCGAAGCCGTGATCGGCGGCGACGAGACAGGCGGGGCTCTCACGCAGGCGCGTCGAGACGCGCACATCCTCGATATTGTCGGCGAGCGTCTCCTTCAGCATCGCCGTGAGCAGCGCGACCTCCGCGCTCGCCTCGGCCGGCGGCGTGTCGGCGGAGCCTTCCGGCGTCGGCACGGCGTCAATGTCGGCCGCGCCCTGCGTCACCGATTTGAACGGCTTGCCGTCGAAACCCACCGCGCTCGTCACCCAGAAGGAGTCGACCGGATCGTCGAGCAGCAGCACGTCGATCCCTTTGGCGCGATAGCCTTCGAGCTGCGGGCTCGCGGCGAGCCGCTTCTTGTCGTCGCCGGCGATGTAATAGATCGCCGTCTGATTGGGCCGCAGATTTTCGACATAATCCTTCAAGCTGCGGCCGCCGTCCGAATGCTGCGCCGTCGCGAAACGCGCAATGGCGAAAATCTCGTCGCGGCGCGTCGGGTCCTCGTGCAGGCCCTCCTTGATCACCGCGCCGAAATTCTTCCACACGGAGGCGAATTTCTCTTTGTCATTGGCGGAAAGATCGGCGAGCTCCTTGAGGACGCGCGCTCCGACCGCCTTGCGAATGGCGCCGATGATCGGATTGTTCTGCACCATCTCGCGCGAGACATTGAGCGGCAGATCGGCGCTGTCGACGACGATGCGCACGAAACGCAGCCAAGCCGGCAGCAGGTCGGCGTCGCGCGAGATCAGCACGCGGCGCACATAGAGCTTGGAGCGGCTCTTGCGCTCGGGATCGAAGAGATCATAGGGCCGCGAGCCGGGAACGAAGGCGAGCACCGTATATTCCGTGCGTCCTTCCGCACGCCAATGAATGGTGAGCGCCGGCTCGTCGAACTGGCCGGAGATCTGCTGATAGAAATCCTTATAGTCCTCTTCGCTCACCTCGGATTTGGGCCGCGTCCACAACGCCTGACCGTCGGTCAAGCGACGCGGCTCCTTGCCCTTCTCCTCGACGAGATCGATCGGTATGGCGATCGCGCCCGAATGCTCGCGCAGGATCTGCTCGATGCGATAGGGCTCGAGGAACTCGTCCGACTCGGAATTGAGATGCAGCGTCACGCGCGTGCCGACGGCGGGCGCGGCGTCCAGTGGAAGCGGCTCGATCTGGAACGAGCCCTTGCCTTCGGATGTCCATAAGAACGCCTCGGACGAACCCGCGCGGCGCGTCGCCGCCTCTATGCGGTCGGCGACCATGAAAGCGGAATAGAAGCCGACGCCGAAACGTCCGATGAGCGAGCCGCCCTTATCGGCGCCGTTTTTCGTCGCGAGATCGTCGAGAAAGGCGCGCGTGCCGGAGCTGGCGATCGTGCCGAGCGCGCCGACGAGCTCCTCGCGCGACATGCCGACGCCATTATCCGTGACGCTCAGCGTGCGGGCGTCCTTGTCGATCGCGATGGCGACGAGCGGCGCGCCGGCCTGCGCCGCCAGCGCCTCGTTCGCCACCGCCTCGAAACGCAGCTTCTCGATCGCGTCGGCGGCGTTGGACACGAGCTCGCGCAGAAATATGTCGCGCTCAGAATAGACCGAATGCGTCATCAGCTCCAGGAGCCGCGCGACATCGGCCTGAAAGCCGTAATCCTTGCGCTCGGCCGCATCGGTCGTCGTGGTCTCGGCGTGATCGTTCACGGGCGTCGTCTCCGCTTGTTGTCGTCGTCCCCGCCGCGCGCCGCTTCCCGCAAATGGAAGCATGGCCGTCGGCGCGCAGGCTCGGGCCCGGACAAAGGTCTTCGTCGATCGGCAATGGGGCGCTCGCTCGAGCCGCCTCGAGCGGAGCGCGAGAGGTGATATCGGAGATCGCTCCGAAAGTTGCAAGATCGCTGCAGCCGCCGCAGCGACGCGGGATGGGGAAAAGGCCGCCCCGAAAACAAGACGGGCCGACCGAGCGTCGCCCGGCCGGCCCGTCCATCGCCACGAACGTAACGCTGCTCGAAAAGCGCCCTTCCGGGGGGCTGGGGGGCTGACGAAATCCGGAAAAACCGCTTCCCGAGCCTGTCGAGGCAATAGGCTAGATATTGGTCGTCTCCTTTGGCGGGCAAGGGGCTCGATATTGGCGAAAATGTGAAATCTGGCCGTTACCGTCGGGCGCTCGTCGTCTTATTGTCATCTTTATCTTGCCCTCGCGCCATTACCGGGCGATCATGCGCGCAATAGCAGGGAAAGCGGCATGAGCGAGACGGAGACGACCGAACCCAGCCGGCGGCGCGGCCTGTTGTCCGTCGTGACAGGCCGCGCGACGCTCGAAGCCGATCCGCCGAGAGGCGCGCCCGAGCGCAGAACCGCTCCGCTCGTTTCCTTCGACCAGCGCGAATTGCGGCTGCTCTTCGATCTCTATGGCGCCAAGGTCGCGGCCGGCGAATGGCGCGATTATGCGATCGATTTCTCTCCCGCCAAGGCGATGTTCTCCGTCTATCGCCGCGCTAGCGAAGCGCCGCTCTACCGCATCGAGAAAAATCCCGAGCTCGGCCGCCGTCAGGGCGCGTTCAGCGTGGTCGCCGCCAGCGGCCTGGTGATGCGCCGCGGCCATGATCTCTCGCGCGTGCTCGCCGTGCTGCGGAACAAGCTCGAATTGGTGCGCGACTGAAAGGAAAACTGCGCGACCGCGCGTAATAAAGACGAACCGCGCGTAACTAAAGAAAAGGCCCTGCCGAAAGCAGGGCCTTCATCTCATCGCACGCGGACCCTGGAGCGCTTTCCGCTCGAACGGAATCGTTCGAGCGATCAGAATTCGCTCTGAGCGAAGAAAGCGAGACCGGCATCCGATCGGATGCCGGCAAGATCAGTCGTTGCGGTCGCCGAACAGATAGAGCAGCGACTGGAACATGTTGATGAAGTCGAGATAGAGCGCGAGCGCGCCGAACACGCTCTGCTTCTGCGCGACCTCATGACCATAGCCGGCGCTCTGATAGTAGCCGTCCTTGATCGACTGCGTGTCCCAGGCGGTGAGCCCCGCGAAGATGAACACCGACAGGATCGACAAGGCGAACTGCATCGCGCTGCTCTGGAAGAACAGATTGACGAGGCTCGCGAGCACGAGGCCCCAAAGGCCCATCACCAGGAAGGAGCCGAAGGCCGAAAGATCGCGCTTCGTCGTGTAGCCGTAGAGGCTCAGGCCGCCGAAGGCCGCCGCGGTGATGAAGAACACCTTGGCGATAGAGGCGCCGGTGAAGACGATCATGATCGACGACATCGACAGGCCCATCACCGCCGAGAAGGCGAGGAACAGGTTGCGGGCCGTCGCCGCGGAGATGCGGTCGGCGCGATAGCCGAGGAAGAACACGAAGGCCAGCGGCGCGAGAATCACCGCCCATTTCAGCGGGCTCGTATAGAGCATCTGGCCGAAGGGCGTGAGCGCGATCTGCCGGCCGCCTTCCTTGGCCACGGCGAGCATATGTGTGCCGAGCGCCACGAGGCCGGTGACGCCGAGCCCCAGGACCATGTAATTATAAACGCCGAGCATATAGGCGCGCAGGCCCTCGTCGATCTCGGCCGTGCCGGCTCTGGAGACGCCGCCCCGATAGCCGAAGCTCGTGTTGCGGTCGAAATTGGACATAGCATCCTCTCGAAAAAGGCCGCGCGGCCCGGTGAATCCGGCCAATCGGCGCGGTCCTCGCCGCCGAATATGGCGTGCGCCCCGCGAAAAAACAAGAGTCCGAGAATAAGCGCCGCAAAGCCTGCGCCAATTCGGAGGACGCGCAAGCAAAAGTTCCAGTATCGCGTCGCGACAGCCGCTTCGAAGTCTAGCCCGAGGGGCTGAAAAACGCCAACCCGGTCACGCTCTTGCCGGCCGGGGAGAATGCGCTAACATGCCGCATTGTCGCGGGCGGCGAGCGACCGGGTCGTCCGATCCGGGTCTCGCTTCGTCGTCGGAGCGAAGGCGCCCGCGAAACGAGGCCCGCAACAATGCTCCATGGGGGAATCATCATGTCCGACAGCGGCCTTGCCCCGTTCTGGCGGTCGATCGATGGGTTTCTGCGTTCCGCGATCCGCTCCGCCGCGCCCGCTCTTCTCATTCTGTTGCTGACGCTTTTCGCCGCGAGCGCGCCCGCCTCGGCCCATGGCCGTCTCGGCTCGGCGGAAGGACGGTGTCGGCTCTACATCGGCCCCGACATCATGAATTTCACCGGCTATCTTCCGGACGCCTCGAAAAACGAATTCTGCGAGGATATTCCGGCGACCGGCCACACAATCATCGCGCTCGACGCCGAGCAGGACGAGCTGCGCGACATGGCGGTGGAAATCCGAATCGTCAAAGACGTCGGCGGCGAGGAGAAGGAGAACGCCGATATCGACTCGGTGACGGTCGCCTATCGCGGCCCGCGCACCTATCCGACCGGCACCATCAATTTCGAGCATGTCTTCGCGGACGCGGGCTATTTCGTCGGCATAGTGACGGTGACCGGGGAGCATGGCGAGCGCTGGGTGTCGCGCTTCCCCTTCTCCGTGGGCATGAGCTTCATGCGCACCCTGCCCTATTACGTGCTGATGGGCATGGCCGTGGTCGCTCTCTTCTTCATCTATCTGCGGCACGCGCCCGTGCGCCCGCTCAAGACCGATCCAGAGCCTGCCGAATAGAGCGTTTCCAACCGAAGCGGACGCCGGTTCGGCGTCGGAAACGCGTTGAAGCAAAAACTTAGAGTCGTTCCATGTTTCAATGAAACATGGAACGACTCTAGTCGCCCGCGCCTTTGATCTTGTCGGCGAGCAAAGCGATCGTCTTGGAATAGACCTTCGCCTTGTTCCACTCGAGCAGCGCCGGGAAATTCGGCTCGCCCTCGTCCCAGCCGGCGCCCCGCTTCCAGCCGTAACCGTGCAGGAAATTCGCCGTGGAGGCGAGCACGTCGGCCGTGTCGTGGACGAGATCGCGCTTGCCGTCGCCGTCGAAATCGACCGCGAATTTGAGATAGGACGAAGGCATGAACTGCGTCTGGCCGATCTCTCCGGCCCAGGCGCCGCGCATCTGCGCGGGATCGAGATCGCCGCGCTCGACGATGCGCAGGACGTCGAGCAGCTCGGCGCGGAACTTGTCGGAGCGGCGGCAGTCATAGGCGAGCGTCGCCAGCGCGCGGATCGTCGGAAAATTGCCGAGATAGGCGCCGAAATCCGTCTCCAGCCCCCAGATCGCGACGAGCACCGGCCCCGGCACGCCGTATTTCTGCTCGATGCGCTCGAACAGCGACGCATGTTTGCGCAGCAGAGCGCGCCCCTTGTTCACGCGGAAGGAGTTGGCCATTCGCGCGGAGAATTGCTCGAAGGTCTGGCGGAACACTTTCTGTCCGCGGTCGTGCGAGATCACCGAGCGGTCGTAGAACACGTCGCCGAGCGCCGTATCGATCGCCGCTTTCGAGACGCCCGCCGCGGCCGCCTCGCGCCGGAAGCCGTCGAGCCAGCTCTCGAAACCCTCGCCGCTGCGCCCGCATTCGGCCGCCGGCGCGCGCGCCGCGCCGAGCCCCAAGGCGAGCGCCAGAACCGCCGCGCCGAACGCCCTCTTCATTCGAACTTTCTGAGACATCTCGCGCATTCCATATTTCGAGGCGAAGCCCTGTTCGGCGCTCTCTGTCATGAGAGCGCGGCCGCACCATGGCGCCCGCTTTCGCAAAAACGAAAATATTCGGCATGAAATCGCCGCGCAGACCAGGGGCCGCGTCACCTGAACAGAAAGGGCGTCGTCATTCCCGGCAGGCCGAAGGCCTGACCGGGAATCCAGAACGACGGCGCGAAAACCTTGCCTGCTGCTCTGGATTCCCGATCGCTCGCTATGCGAGCGTCGGGAACGACGCTGAGCTGACGCAGCCACGAGAGTCTGCTCCTGACGCGCTTCCAACGCCGAGCGGGCGTCCGTTTCGGCCGGAGACGCTAGCCCGCGCCGGTTAGCGGGCCGTTGCCGAAACGCGGAGAAACTTCGTTCTCATATTGTTCTTGCCGAGGCGGGACGGCGCGTCTACTATGGCGACGTCCGCGTCAGGGGCGCTTTCCTGCGGAGCAATGGTTCGAGCGATCGGAATTCTCTTTAGCGGTTTTGTTCGGAGCTTTCGCCATGGTGGTCAGGGTCGCGACGGTCGCCTTCGAGGGCATCGAAGCCAAGCCGGTCGACGTTCAGGTCCAGATCGCCAGCGGCAATGTCGTGTTCACCCTGGTCGGCCTCGCCGACAAGGCCGTCGCCGAATCGCGGGAGCGCGTGCGCGCCGCGCTCGTCGCCTCCGGCCTCGCGCTGCCGGCCAAGCGCATCACCGTCAATCTCGCGCCGGCGGACATGCCCAAGGAGGGCAGCCATTACGATCTGCCCATCGCGCTCGGCGTGATGGCGGCGATCGGGGCGATTCCCTCCGACGCGCTCGACGGCTACACCGTGCTCGGCGAATTGGGGCTCGACGGGGCGATCGCGCCGGTCGCCGGCGTGCTGCCCGCCGCCGTCGCCGCCAATATGCGCGGCCACGGCCTCGTCTGTCCGCGCCAATGCGGGCCCGAGGCCGCCTGGGCGTCGAAGGAGATGGAGGTGATCGCGCCGCGCTCGCTCATCCAGCTCGTCAATCATCTGAAGGGAACGCAGGTCCTCGCGCGGCCGGAGCCGGCGGTGCGGGCGCCCGCGGCGGATCTTCCCGACCTTCGCGACATCAAGGGCCAGGAGAACGCCAAGCGGGCGCTGGAGATCGCCGCCGCCGGCGGCCATAATCTCCTGATGAACGGGCCGCCCGGCGCCGGCAAATCCATGCTGGCGGCGCGTCTTCCCTCCATCCTGCCGCCGCTGTCGCCGCGCGAGCTGCTCGACGTGTCGATGATCCATTCCGTCGCCGGCGAGCTCAAGGGCGGCGAGCTCACCGACCGGCGCCCCTTTCGCGCGCCGCATCATTCCGCCTCGATGGCGGCGCTCGCCGGCGGCGGCGCCCATGCGCGTCCGGGCGAAATATCGCTCGCCCATAATGGCGTGCTGTTTCTCGACGAATTGCCGGAATTTTCGGCGCAGGCGCTCGACGGCCTGCGCCAGCCGCTGGAGACGGGCGAGGTCGCCGTCTCGCGCGCCAATCACCGCGCCGTCTATCCGGCGCGCTTCCAGCTCGTGGCGGCGATGAATCCCTGCCGCTGCGGCCATGCGCTCGATCCGGGCTTCGCCTGCCGCCGCCAGCCCAATGAGCGCTGCGTCGCGCAATATCAGGCGCGGCTCTCGGGCCCGCTGATCGACCGCTTCGATCTGCGCATCGAGGTTCCTGCGGTGTCGGCGGCCGATCTCGTCCTGCCGCCTCCGGCGGAGGGCTCGGCCGAGGTCTCCGCACGCGTCGCCGCGGCGCGCGAGCGCCAGCGCCTGCGCTATGAGACGCTCGGCCTCTCCCCCTCCACCACCAACGCCTCGGCTCCCGCCGGCGTCATCGAAAAGGCCGCGGCGCTCGACGCCTCCGGAACGGCGCTCATTCGCGAAGCGGCGGAGCGGCTGAGCCTCTCCGCGCGCGGCTTCCATCGCGCGCTGAAGCTCGCCCGCACCATCGCCGATCTCGACGGCGCGGAGGCGATCGCGCGCCGCCATCTCGCCGAAGCTCTCGCCTATCGGGGCGGCTCCGCCGGCGCGCGCGCCGCCGCCTGAGCCGAAGCCCCTTCCGTCAATTCATACTTTTCTCTCGATTGCCGTGAAATAACTGTCCTGATCGACCCGTTTCGGACGCTCCGCATGCCCGTTGTCCCCGATTGCGTCTTCGTCGCCCTCGTCTTCCTCGCCGCCGGCGCCGCGGCGGGCTGGCTCTGGTTTCTGCGCGGGCGCCGGGGGCGGCGGCGCCGGGCCGTCGAGAGCGAGCTCGAAGGATTGCGCGACGAGATCTGGGAGCTGCGCGCCGCCGCCGCCGCGCGCGACCGCGCCGAGGCGGCGAGCCAGGCCAAATCGCGCTTTCTCGCCACGGTGAGCCATGAGATCCGCACGCCGCTCAACGGCGTGCTCGGCCTCGCCCAATTGCTCGCGGCGACGCGCCTCGACGCCGAGCAGGCGAGCTATGTCGAGGCGATCGCCGCTTCGGGCCGTTCGCTCGCCCAGCTCATCGACGACATTCTCGACTTTTCCAAGATCGAGGCCGGCAAGATCGAGCTCGAGGTCGAGCCTTTCGCTCTGGCGCCGCTCGTCGAAAGCGTCGTCGAGCTGTTGGCGCCGCGCGCTCAGGCCAAGCATCTCGAGATCGCGAGCTATATCGCGCCGGACGCGCCGGAGACCGTCGCCGGCGACGCCGCCCGCGTGCGCCAGGTGCTCGTCAATCTCGCCGGCAATGCGGTGAATTTCACGACGAGCGGCGGCGTCGGACTGAGGGTCGAGCGCGACGCCGCGGGCGCGCTCGTCTTTCGCGTCGCCGACACCGGGCCCGGGGTCGCCCCGGCGGCGCGCGAGATCATCTTCGAGGAGTTCGAGCAGGGCGACGCCTCATCGACGCGAAGGCACGGCGGCACCGGCCTCGGCCTCGCCATCGCGCGCCATCTCGCCGCGCTGATGGGCGGCCGGCTGGAGATAGAGGAGAGCGCGGGCGCGGGCGCGGTCTTCGCCTTCACTTTACCGCGCGGGCCGCATGCGCTCTTCGACGACCGCCCCCGCGAGCGCAAGAAGCCGCTCGCCGGCTCGCGCGCTCTGATCGTCTCGCCGACGGTCTTCGAAGGCCCCTTCATGGCCGAAATTTTGCGCGGCGCCGGCGCGCTGGCCGAGATTTCGAGCGAGGAGAGGCGCGCCGCCGCTCGCCTCGGCGAAGCGCCGGAAGGCGTTTTCGACTCCGTGGTCGTCGACTGCGCCTTCGGCGAGGCCGCGACCGAGCGTCTCGCCGACGCGGCGCGTCTCGCTGGCGCGGGCCGCATCTTTCTGATGTTCTCGCCGATGGAGCGGCGCGCCTTCGGCGAGGCGGCGCTGCGCCATTTCGACGGCTGGCTGGTGAAGCCGGTGCGGGCGGCCTCGCTCGTCGAGCGCCTGTCCGCGGCCCCGCCGCCGACGCGCAACGACACCGGATTCGTCGCGCCGGAGCCGACGCTCTCGGGACGGCGCGTGCTCGTCGCAGAGGACAACGACGTCAATGCGCTGATCGTCTGCCGCCATCTCGAGAAGCTCGGCGCGCTGGTCACGCGCGCGAAGGACGGCGCGCGCGCCGTCGAGCTCGCGCGCCCGGCGCGGAGCGGCGGGGAGCGACGTTTCGACGTCATTTTGATGGATCTGTTCATGCCCGAGCTCGACGGGCTGGAGGCGACGCGATCGATCCGGGCGGAGGAGGCGCGCATGGGCGCGAAACGGCGCCCGATCATCGCGCTCACGGCGAGCGCGCGCGAGGAGGACGAACGCGCCGCCCGCGGCGCCGGGGTGGACTTCGTGCTGACGAAGCCGGTCGAGCTCGGCGCATTGGCGACGGCGATCGAGGAGGCGGTCGCCGCCGGCCGGGGCCGCGCGGCGGGCGCGCGCGAGGCGATCTGAATTTCCCCGTCGGCTCCGCTTCCCCAAAGCCACAAAAAAGAAAAAATTTCGCCCCGCGCCCGCGTCACAAGCGACATGGGGACGATTCGCGAATGCTGGCGCCGAGTGGAGAAGTGGAATGTCGAGACGAAAGAATCTGCTGCTCGCGAGCCTGATGACGCCGTCGCTGGCTCTCGGCCCGCAGGGCGGAACCGCGCTCGCCGCCGCCAGCGAGCGGGTCCTGCTCGCGCAAGCCGCGCAAGGTTTGGACCCCAACGCCGATCATCCGAGACATCCGCTGCGACCTGCGCTCGGGCCAATGCCGGCTCCTCGTCCAGCGCCGGCCCCGCCGGCCGCCGAGTCCATCCATCCCGAGCCCTTCCGTCCCCGGCCCATCCATCCCGCGCCCATCCATCCCGCGCCTATGACGCACGCGCCCATGACGCACGCGCCCTCGGCGCCGCAGCCCGGCCCACGCCCGTCCCATCCGCCCGCTCTCTATCCGGGAGCCGGCGCGCCGCCGATGCCGCGCCCACAGCTTCGCGCCGCGCCTCCGCTAGAGGCCGCTCCGCGCCCGCCCTCGGCGCCGGGGCCGGCGATCATCCGTCCATCGCAGCAGGCCGCCCCGATCCGGCCAGCGCCCACGCCGCATCCGGCCGCAGCGCCCTCCAACCCCGCGCCCGCAATCGGCGGGGCGCCGTCGACGCCGCATGAGAGCCACGCCCTTTCGCCGGGACGTCCTCCTGTCCCGGTTCAGAGCGGCCCGGTCGGCGGCGCGCCGCTCGGAGGACAGCAACCGGCCACTGCGCCGACGGCGCCCGGCGCCGGAGCGCCGCCGCATTCGGAAGCCCCGCCGGCCCGCGGCGCGCAGAGCGGCGCCCGAGGCGGACCGGCCAACGCGCCGACCGGAGCGCCGGCGCATCTCGGCGGGCCGCATCCGGCGGGAGCCGCAGGCGCGCCCGAGGCCCCCGCGCCGCGTAGCCAGCCGCCGGCGCAACCAGCGCAGGGCGGCAGTTTCCTGCCTCCGACCGCCGCGCCGGGCGCGCCGCGACCCGACGCCCCTCCGGCCGGCGGATCCGGCGATCACGCCGGCCAGCCGCCTTCAGCCGGCTCCGGCCGCTTCCTTCCGCCCGGCGGAGCCGGCGCGACCTCGCCCGGCCCGACCCCGGGCGCCGCAGGCGCCCCGCCGCAGGTCCCCGCCCCGCCGCAGGTCCCCGCCCCGCCGCAGGCCGGCGGAGCCTATCCGCCGCCGGCCGGAGGTCCGCCCCAGGCGGGCGCGCCCTATGGCGCGCCGCCCCCGGCGCCGCCGCATGGCGGCGGACCGCGCGTGTCGCCGGCCGCCGCGGCGGCGATCGGCGCGGCGGCCGGCCTCGTCGGCGGCTTCGTGCTGAGCCAGCCGGGAACGCATCGGCTCGACGACATCCACGCCCGCCGCCAGCAGTTCGAGCGCGACGGCGTGTTCGTCGTGCAGGAGCCCGGCCGCACCATCGTGCGCGACGGCGGCGGCGCCTTCATCCGTCATGACGAGAACGAGCGTTTCCGCGAGCTCGGCGGCAATCTGCGCAGCGAACGGCGCGGCGACGAATATATCAGCGTCTACGCCCGCCGAGACGGCGGCGAGGTGCTGACCTACACCGACGCCAATGGCGTGCTGCTGCGCCGCATCCGCCGCTTCCCCGACGGACGCGAGATCATCCTCATCGACAATGGCTTCCGCGGCCCGCCGCGCAGCTTCGCCGAGGAGATCATCGTGCTGCCGCCGCCGCTGGTCGAGATCGCGCCCGACGCCTATGTCGTCGATTACGGCATGGCCGACGAGCGCGTGCTCTATGAGACGCTGACGGCGCCGCCGCTCGCGCCCGTGCCGCGCCGCTATACGCTGGACGAGATCCGCTACAGCTCGTCGCTGCGCGCCTATACGCGCAGCGTCGATATCGACACGATCAATTTCGACACCGGCTCCTGGGCCATCGCGCCGGATCAGGCGCAGCGGCTGGCGCTGATCGCAGAGGCGCTCAACCAAGCGATCCGCCGCAATCCGGCGGAAGTGTTCCTCGTCGAGGGCCACACCGACGCTGTCGGCTCCGATGTCGACAATCTGTCGCTCTCCGATCGCCGCGCGCAGGCGGTGGCGACGATATTGTCGCGCGATTTCGGCGTGCCGCCGGAAAATCTGACGACGCAAGGCTATGGCGAGCAATATCGCAAAGTGCAGACGCAAGGCCCCTCGCGCGAAAATCGTCGCGTGACCGTGCGTCGAATCACGCCGCTCTTGAACGGCCCGCAGGCCGAGACGCAAAGACGCCGATGAGAGACTCGTGACGGCGCGCATTCTCTCGCGCGCCGTCCGAGCGAGCTCGTTCGACACTGTTCCTGTTCGCGATACGCCCGAAGGCTCGCGGTCCATATCGCACGCCGGACCGCGAGCCTTCGGGCTCGCATTCGTTTCGCGCGCGGCGTCACAAAAGCTTCGCCCGCTCGTGATCTAACGCATCGATCCGAGGCGCCTGCGAGAAAAGCGCGAGCGCGACACGAGCGGAGACGATACGCGAAATGTGGGCGATCGACGCCGACGCCGGCCGCAAGATTATCGCCGGCGCCTTTCCTCTGCTGAAGCCGCAGAATTTCCTGAAGCCGAAAAAGAAGAAGCACGGCGGCCTCGAAGGCCCGCTCGCGCGGATCGGCTCGCTCGAGGTGCGGCTCGCTTGCGGCAAGAAGGAAATCCGCAAGGCGCAGCGGCTGCGCTTCAAAGTCTTCTTTCGCAAAGGCGGCGCCATTCCCGACGCCAAGGCCGCCTTGACGCGCCGCGACGCCGACCGTTTCGACAAATTCTGCGATCATCTGATCGTCATCGATCATGAGGCGCGCACACGCTTCGGCAAGATGAAGCCGAAAGTCGTCGGCGCCTATCGCCTGCTGCGCGACGACGTCGCGGCGAAGAAGGGCGGCTTCTATTCGGCTGGCGAATATGACATCGCGCCATTGCTCGCGCGCCATCCGGGCCTGCGTTTTCTCGAGCTCGGCCGCTCCTGCGTGCTCGAGCAATATCGCGGCAAGCGCACGATCGAGCTTTTGTGGCGCGGCATACTCGCCTATGTGCGGCATCATCGCATCGACGCGATGATCGGCTGCGCGAGCCTCGAGGGCGCCAATCCGCTCGCCCATGCGGCGGCGCTGAGCTTTCTCTCCCATCATGCGCGCGCGGAAGACGATTGGCGCGTCGCCGCGCGTCGCGAATTGCATGTGCCGATGGAGATGCTCGCGAAAGAAGCGGTCGATCCGCGCAAGGCGATGAGCGCGCTGCCGCCGCTGATAAAGGGCTATCTGCGCTGCGGCGCGAAATTCGGCGACGGCGCCGTCGTCGACCGCAAATTCAACACGACCGACGTCTTTGTGATCATGCGCGTCGCCGAGATCGACGCGCGCTATCTCGATTATTTCGGCGGGCCTTCGGAAGCGCGCGACGCGGCCTGAGCCGCCCCATCGGCCCCGCGCGACATTCCCGACGCGCGCAAAGCGCGCGATCGGGAATCGAGGAGCAACGACCACATTCCTCGTCTCGGCCGCTGAATTCCCTGTCGGGCCTTCGGCCTGCAGCGAATGACGCGCGCTTCCTTTACAGTAAACGCTCAGCCGAAGGAAAAGCGCGCCGATGCGCAAGGCGGCGGCGCGCCCTTTTCCTCTCCAGAAGCGCATTTATATGAGCGAACCGAGGGATTGCGGAGGACCAAGAGATGGACTCTCGGATCACCGGACTGAAAGTGGCGGCTGTCATTTTCGGACTCATGGCGCTCGGTCAGGCGGGGCGCCTCGCGACGCAGCCGGACATACAGGTCGGCGGCGCGGCCATGCCGCTCTGGCCGAGCGCAGTGGCGCTCGTCGTGCTGCTGGCGCTGAGCTTTTGGCTCTGGCGACTGGCGAAGCCGCGGTGAAGGCTTTTGCGGCCGCCCGCGGGCTTGCCAACCTCCTGTCTTTCCGCTTATAAGCCGCGCTTCCGAACCGCCCGGCCAGTAGATGGGCTGCCGTGGCGGTTCTTTTCGCTCGCGCGAATAAGCGCCGGATTCCCGGCGCGCAGAAACGGGGCCTCGAGCCCAGGAGAGCAAAATGCCCAAGTTGAAGACCAAATCGGGCGCCAAAAAGCGCTTCAAACTCACCGGCACCGGCAAGGTGGTCTATGCCCAGAAGGGCAAGCGCCACGGCATGATCAAGCGCACCAACAAGCAAATCCGAAATCTGCGCGGGACCTCCGTCCTGTTCAAGACGGACGGCGACAACATCAAGAAGTATTTCCTGCCCAACGGCTGAGCTTCTCCCCCTCCCTCGCTTCGGATTTAAACAAAGGATCACGCCATGGCTCGCGTCAAACGCGGCGTCACCTCGCACGCCAAGCATAAGAAAACCCTGGATGCCGCCAAGGGCTTCTACGGCCGCCGCAAGAATACGATCCGCGCCGCCAAGGCCGCGGTCGACCGCTCGATGCAATATGCGACGCGCGACCGCAAGGCCAAGAAGCGCGTGTTCCGCGCTTTGTGGATCCAGCGCCTCAACGCCGCCGTGCGCGAGTTCGGCCTGACCTACAGCCGCTTCATCGACGGCCTCGCCAAGGCCGGCGTCGCGGTGGACCGCAAGGTGCTCTCCGAGCTCGCCATCACCCAGCCGGAGGCCTTCAAGGCCATTGTCGAAAAGGCCAAGGCCGCGCTGCCGCAGACCGCCTGAGGCTGAAATCCGGCGCTTTCAGGCAGGGACTGCCCGCGAGGACGAGCGCGGATGAAATGGTACGCCTGTCTGAACGCGCCGGCTCTCGACCGCTACGCCGAGCATCTGCGCGTCGCCGTCCGCACGGCGATCGACATAGCGGGGCTCGAGCCGCATATCGTCTTCGACGGCGAAGCGGACCAGATCCGCGCCCTCCTCGGCCATGACGACGCCATCCATATCCATCGCCGGCGCTCCGGCCTCATCGAGGCCATAGAGGCGACGCCCGAGACGCCGGGCTGGAGCCGCGCCGTCGCCGCCGGCGCGCTGCTGCGCCTCGACATTCCGCTCATCGAGACGCGGGACCAATTCGTCCTCTATACGGATTGCGACGTGCTGTTTTCGCGCCGCGTCGAGCTCGAGCCTCTGCGCCCGCGCTATTTCGCCGCCGCGCCGCAGCACGAGCCGCACGAATGGTCGCAATTGTGCTCGGGCGTGCTGCTCCTCAACATCCCGGCCATGCGCGCCGAATATGACGCGCTGATGCGGCGCGCCCGCGAGTCCCTCGGCCGGCCGCATTATTACGACCAGGAAGCGCTCAACGAGCATTTCGAGGGGCGCTGGGACCATCTGCCGATCCATATGCACTGGAAGCCCTATTGGGGCGTCGAATGGGACGCAGCGATCGTGCATTTCCACGGCCCCAAGGCCGAGGACGCGCGCCGGCTCGCGAGCGCGCCGCCTCGCGATGATCTTTCGGGCGAACTATTGGGCCTGCTCTATCGCCGCGATCCGGAAGGCTATGCGCATTTTCTGCGCTTCCATGATCTCGCCGCCGAGGCCTGCCGGCGCGGCGAGCGCATCCGCCCGACGGCGCTCGCGCCGCTGCGGCTCGAGGCGGCCGCGACCGCGGGCGGGCGGGCGCTGCGCCGCGCCTGCTCCGCCCTGCGCGGGCTGGCGCCGCATAGGCCGCGCGAGGCCGTCGCCCCTCCCCCCCTGCCGCCGGAAGCGAGTTTCGCCGAAGTCGCGACGCTCGAGAATTTCGACGAGCGCTCCTATCTCTACGCCAATCCGGATGTCGCCGAATCGGTTCGGCGCGGGCGTCTTCTCTCCGGCCGGACGCATTTTCTCCGCTACGGCCGTTATGAGGGGCGTGTCCAGATGATCCCGCGCGACCTCCTCGTCACGCCGGAGACTTTCGACGCGGACGCCTATGTCGCGCGCAATCCGGACGTCGCTTTTCTGATCGCGCGCGGCCGCTACGCCTGCGCCCGCGCGCATTTCGAGCGGCGCGGCCGCGCCGAGCGGCGCCGGCAGCTCGCGCGGCCGTCCGGCTGACGCCGGCCGCTAGCATTCGGACACATCATGTCCGAATGCTTTTAATTCGCATGTTCTTTCCCGAAAACCGCTTCGCACTTTTCGGGAACATGCTCTCGCTATTGTTTTAACGCGTTTCCAGCGCCGAACCGGCGTCCACTTCGGCTGGAACGCTATGGCGCCCGGCCCGCGCATCGGCCACATATGAGGGCGTTCGAGTCGCGAGGGCTTCCATGGCCAATTCATATGATCTCATCGTCATCGGCGGCGGGCCGGGCGGCTATGTCGCCGCGATCCGCGCCGCCCAGCTCGGGCTGAGGACGGCCGTCGTCGAGCGCGAGCATTTGGGCGGCATATGCCTCAACTGGGGCTGCATACCGACGAAAGCCCTGCTGCGCTCGGCCGATATTTTCCGCTATGCGAGACATGCGAAGGATTTCGGACTGCGCATCGAAGGCGAGGTCTCCTTCGATCCGCAGGCGCTGGTGAAGCGCTCGCGCGCGGTCGCCGGAAGGCTCAACGCCGGCGTCGAATTTCTATGCAAGAAAAACAAGGTCGATGTGATCTGGGGCGAGGCCTCGCTCGCCGCGCCGGGCGAAGTGCGCGTCGCCGCGCCGAAGGGGTTCGGCGAGCGTCCGCAATTCCCACGGCCGAAGAATATTCTCGGCGAGGGCGCCTATTCGGCCGAGCATATCATTGTCGCGACGGGCGCGCGGCCGCGCGCTCTGCCCGGCCTCGAGCCGGACGGCGAGCTCGTCTGGACCTATTTCGAGGCGCTGCTGCCGCCTTCCATTCCGAAATCTCTGCTCGTCGTCGGCGGCGGCGCGATCGGCGTCGAATTCGCGTCCTTCTATGCGACCTTCGGATCTGAGGTGACGCTCGTCGAGGCGCTGCCGCAAATTCTCCCCGCCGAAGACGCCGAGATCGCCGCGCTGGCGCGCAAATCCTTCGAGAGGCAGGGCATAAAAATCATCACCGACGCCAAGGTCGCGCGGCTCGACAAGCGAGAGAATGGCGTCGCCGCGACGATCGCCGCGGCGGGCGGCGAACGAATCGTCGAAGCCGAGCGCGTGATCTCCGCCGTCGGCGTCGTTCCCAACAGCGAGGGGCTCGGGCTCGAGGCGCTGGGCGTGAAAATGGAGCGCGGCGTCATTCTTACCGACGGGTTCGGCCGCGCCAATGTCGCGGGGGTCTACGCCATTGGCGACGTCGCCGGGCCGCCCATGCTCGCCCATAAAGCGGAGCATGAGGGCGTCGTCTGCGTGGAGGCGATCGCCGGCCTCTCGCCGCACGGAATAGACCGCGCGCGCATTCCCGCCTGCACCTATTGCCATCCGCAGATCGCTTCCGTCGGCCTCACCGAGGCGGCGGCAAAAGCGGCGGGGCTAGAGGTAAAGATCGGGCGCTTTCCCTATATCGGCAATGGCAAGGCCATTGCGATGGGCGAGACGGAAGGCCTCGTGAAGACGATCTTCGAGGCGAAGAGCGGCCGGCTGCTCGGCGCGCATCTCATCGGCGCGGAAGTGACGGAGCTGATCCAGGGCTTCGTCATAGCGATGAATCTGGAGACGACCGAGGCGGAGCTGATCGAGTCGATCTTTCCGCATCCGACGCTTTCCGAAACGATGCACGAGAGCGCGCTCGACGCCTATGGGCGGGCGATTCATATTTGAATCGCACGACCCCGTCCCCATCACGCGCCGGCCGCCGCCCAAATGTCCTTTATCAGCATGAACAAATGACGCTCGTCCGTCGGCGACGGCGTAAAGCCGAAATGTCGATAGAACGAGGCAGCCGGCTCATCCTTCGCATGAACGGCCAGCGCGCGAATGCCGCCTATATCCGCCGCCTGCGAGGCGCGCGTCAGAGCATCCAGCAATAGCCCGGCGCCGACGCCGCGGCCTCGCCAGTCGCTGTGCGTGGCGAGACGCGCGAGAACCATGAGCGGAATTGGATGTCGGGGCATGCCTTTGACGACGCGCTCCGGCGCATCGGCATGCCTCACCTCGCCGACGACGAGCGAATAAAAGCCGATGATCGCACGGTCGCTCATGCCGACATAGGTGAGCGACGATCCGGCTTGCTGCGCCGGAAGCGCATGACGGATCAAGAATCGATCCAACTCCGGCCGACCACAGGTAAAATCCTCGACGGCATGCGTTCGATGGAGCTTTTCGATCCGCAACGGAGCGTCACGGATCGCGATCGAAGACCGAGAACTCGCGGAACAAGCGCTCGAGCCGCGCGTGACGTCGGGGCGGCGCGTCGAGCGCAGCGATGAAAGCGTCCCAGTCTCGGGGGTCGAGCACGAAAATGCGACGATCGGCCAGACGCGCCTCCGCCTCGCTCAGCGCGCTTTCGAGCACGAAATCGCTGACCGTCTTGCGTGCGGCCGCGGCCGCGGCCTGCAAGGTCCGCTTGGCGTCCTTGCTCAGGCGAAGGTCGAGCTTCTCGCTCCGGGTGACGCGTGTAGCCATGTGAATAAGCTAGGAGCGCCGCCAGACAATGTCAAGACAGTTTGCCCGGCCTGCGCTCCGCTACCGCGCCGCGCCCTCCCGCCAATAGGGCGTCGCGCCGTAGTGTTTGTGGATACGCGTCTCCCAATCGCGATCGGCCCAGCTGGCGTCGTCATATTCCGGCGCCTCCTCGAGCAGCCGCTCCGTCACCGTCGTCGTATAGCGGCGCCGATCGCGGTCGTAGCAGAGCGCGTTCCACGGCACGGCGTGATGGCCCTTGCGCAAGCACATGAAGCCGCAGAAGTTCACGACGGCGTAGCGCGCCTGCCCGGTTATGGGATCGATCATCAGATGATCGATCTCGCCGATCTCCTTGCCTTCGCCATCGAACACTTTCGCGCCGACGACATGCTCGCTCGAGATCATGTGAAGCTCAGGGATTGCGGTCGCCATTTCGACCTCCCTCGATGGCCTTGCCTCGATGACCCTGCCCCGATGCTTAAAAAACGCCGCACGCGGCGAAAAGTTGCGTTCTCAGAGCCGCCACGCACCGACGACGCTGGCGATCGAGGGAAAGAAGGCGGCGGAAACGTCCGGCTCGACGCTTTCCATCATGCCGAGCCAGAGCGACGGCAGAGCCAGCCAATTTCGCTACGCGTGACTCGCGGCGCGCTTCACGGCTCCGGGCGTCGCGCGAAAAGCGATGGCGATGCGGTTGTAGGCGTTCATCAGGCCGATCGCGATGGTGAGGTCGGCGAGCTCCTTCTCCGCGAACTGCGCCGAGACCGCCGCGAATTCCGCGTCCGGAACGGCTGTCTCGGCGACGCGCGTCACCGTCTCCGCCCAGGCGAGCGCCGCCCGCTCGCGCTCGCTGAACAGCGCCTCCGCCTCCCGCCAGACCGAGACGAGCGCGAGCTTCTCCACGGTGAAGCCCTCGGCGACGAGCGCGCGCGTGTGCAGATCGAGGCAATAGGCGCAGCCGTTGATCTGCGAGACGCGCAGATAGACGAGCTCGACGAGAGCTCTGCCGAGGCTCGCGCCGACATAGGAATGGGCGGCGCCGAGCGCCTTCATGCCGTCGGGCGCGGCGTGGGTGTAATCGAGGCGCGTGGTCATGATCGTTCTCCGGGATGAAGGTCGGGAAGATCGGAAAGGCTGTTTTCGAAATCAATACGAACTGATGGCGATCGTCGGGCGTGGCGTTTCCTTCTCCCACGAGCGGGAGAAGGAAACGTTACACAGACCGCTCTCACAACTTCCGCAGCGCGACTTCCTCTATGCGATGGTCCGCGCCCTTGGTCAGCACCAGGCTCGCGCGCGGGCGCGTCGGCGAGATGTTGCGGCGCAGATTTTCGAGATTTATGCGCGTCCAGATATCCTTGGCGACGCGCACCGTCTCTTCATCGTCGAGGTCGGCGTATTTCTTGAAGTAGGAGCGCGGATCGCGGAAGGCCGTCTCGCGCAGGCGGCGGAAACGGTCCACATACCATTGCTCGAGCACGCTCTCCTCGGCGTGCAGATAGACCGAGAAGTCGAAGAAATCCGAGACGAAAGGAATTTCGCGCCCGTCGCCGCGGGGACGGCTCGCGAGCAGGACGTTCACGCCCTCGACGATGAGAATGTCCGGGCGATCGACATAGAAGAACTCGTTCGGCACGACGTCATAGGTCAGATGCGAATAGACCGGCGCGGCGACATTGCGCTGGCCAGCCTTCACATCGGAGAGAAAGCGCAGCAGCGCGCGATTGTCGTAGCTCTCGGGAAAGCCCTTCTTGTCCATGAGGTCGTCGCGCTCGAGCACGGCGTTGGGATAGAGAAAGCCGTCCGTGGTGACGAGCTCCACCTTGGGCGTGTTGGGCCAGCGCGACAGCAGCGCCTTGAGGATGCGCGCCGTCGTCGATTTGCCCACGGCGACGGAGCCGGCGACGCCGATGATGTAAGGCATCTTGCCGTCCTCGGCGCCCAAAAACCTCTGCGTCGCCTTGAACAGCCCTTGAGTCGCGGCGACATAGAGCGCGAGCAGGCGCGAGAGCGGCAGATAGATCTCGATCACCTCTTCCAGAGAGATCGGATCGTCGAGCGATTTGAGCCGCGTGAGATCGTCGAGCGTCAGCGTCAGCGGCGTATCCGCGCGCAGGCTCGCCCATTCGGCGCGGGTGAAGCGCCGATAGGGCGACAACGCCGCGCCGCCCGGCGGAATGGCCTCGGCGTTCATTTTTTCTCTCCGCGCGACGCTTTTTCCGCATGGCCCGACTGCGCCGTTCGCGTCTCGAGCTCGGCGAGCACATCCTCGAGCGTGACGCCGCTGGCCTCCAGCAGCACGAGCAGATGGTAGAGCGCGTCGGCGGCCTCGCTCGTCAGACTCTCGCGGTCGCCCTCCATGGCGGCGATGACGGTCTCCACCGCCTCCTCGCCGAATTTCTTGGCGATGCGGGGCGTTCCGGCCTCGAACAGGCTCTTGGTGTAGGATTGCGCGGCGTCGGCGCCCCGCTTCGATGCGATGATGCGCGAAAGATCGGCGAGAGAAAAATCGCTCATGAAGGCTCCAGGCCGTCGAGACGCATCGGTATGCCCGCATTCGCCATATATCGTTTCGCTTGCGGGATGGTGAACTCGCCGAAATGGAAAATAGACGCCGCGAGAACGGCGGAAGCATGGCCCTCGCGCACGCCCTCGACAAGATGATCCAGCGTCCCGACGCCGCCCGAGGCGATGACCGGCACGTCGACGGCGTCGGCCACGGCGCGGGTCAGCTCTATGTCGAATCCGATTTTCGCGCCGTCGCGATCCATGGAGGTGAGCAATATTTCGCCGGCGCCGAGGCTCGTGACCTCTCTGGCGTAAGCGACCGCGTCTATGCCCGTCGGGCGGCGGCCGCCATGGGTGAAGATCTCCCAATGGTCGCCGACGCGCTTGGCGTCGATCGCCACGACGATGCATTGCGCGCCGAATTTCTCCGCCGCCTCGCGCACGAATTGGCGATCGGCGACGGCGGCGGAATTGATCGAGGCCTTGTCGGCGCCGGCGAGCAGGAGATTGCGAATATCGTCCTCGTTGCGCACGCCGCCGCCGACGGTGAGCGGCATGAAGCAGGCCTCCGCCGTGCGCCGCACGACATCGAGCATGATGCCGCGATTCTCGTGGCTCGCGGTGATGTCGAGGAAGCAGAGCTCGTCGGCGCCGGCGGCGTCATAGGCGATGGCGCATTCGACCGGATCGCCGGCGTCGCGCAGATCGACGAAATTGACGCCTTTGACGACGCGGCCCTCTTTCACGTCGAGGCAGGGGATGAGGCGGGATTTGAGCATCAGGCGGCCGACGATTCCACCGACTGCGGGCGATTGATGAAATCCCAAATGATCTTCGGCAGCCAACCACCTTTCTTCCTCGTCTCGATTTCCGTGACGATGAATCGAATTTCGGGGATCACCTGCTCCCTGAGCTGTGCTGCGAGCCACCGCGCGTCGCGCTCGGACGAGATGCAGAAAGTATTGTCGAAGACGGCGTACCAGTTCGTGATTTCCGCAATCTTGTCCAACCTCCTGGACACGAGGTCGCGCGAAATTTTCGAACTGTCGTAAACCAAGAGAAAAGCGTTCATCGTTGCTCTCCCTCGCTCGGATCGACCTCGATCACGTTCGGAAGCTCCAATCCTTCTCCTTCGATCTTTTGCGGCAAGCCGCTCTTGCTCCGAGACTCTATCCAAAGCTCGTGTTGCCGCACGACGAACTCCTCGGACTGAAGGCGGTCCGGGCTCCTCAGCATAAAGAAGAAATGCGTGACGACAAACACGACGGACGGAACCAGCGCGAAGAAAGCGAAAACATACTTCAAGATCGCGTCGGCTTCGAATTGATGCGCCGCCGTCAGGAAAGCCAGTGTTCCGACCGTCATGAACCACAAGACATGGTTCATGACGTTTCTCACGCGCACGACGCCGGCGCGAGACGTCAAGCTGGCGATGAAGTCCTGCGGTCTCATGCCGCCGTCTTCGCCGCGCGGATCAGCGCCAGCGCCTCGGCCGGATCGAGCCGCCCGTCATAGAGCGCGCGGCCGGTGATCGCGCCCGCGAGCTTCTTGCAGTCGCGCTGCAGCAGCCGCTCTATGTCGGCGAGCGAGGCGAGGCCGCCCGAGGCGATGACCGGAATGCTCAGCGCCTCGGCGAGCGCCAGCGTCGCCTCTATGTTGAGGCCCTTCAGCACGCCGTCGCGGGAGATGTCGGTGTAGACGATGGCGGCGACGCCGGCGTCCTCGAAGCTGCGGCCCAAATCCTGCGCCGAGACATGAGTGCGGCGCGCCCAGCCCTCGACGGCGACGAAGCCGTCCTTGGCGTCGACGCCGACGGCGATGCGGCCCGGATAGAGCCGCGCCGCCTCGCGCACCAGCGCCGGATCGCGCACCGCGGCCGTGCCGATGATGACGCGCGAGATCCCCTTGTCGAGCCAACGCGAGATGGTGCGCATCTCGCGAATGCCGCCGCCGAGCTGCACGGGGATTTGGATATTGGCGAGAATGCCCTCGACCGCCAGCGCATTCATCGGCGCGCCGGCGAAGGCGCCGTCGAGATCGACGACATGCAGATATTCGAAGCCCTGGCGCTCGAAGGCCTGCGCCTGCGCGGTCGGATCGTCGTTGAACACCGTCGCCGAGGACATCTCGCCCTCGACGAGGCGAACGCATTGGCCCTCTTTGAGATCGATCGCGGGGAACAGGATCACGGACGCCACCTCAGAAAATTCGCGATGAGAGCGAGCCCGAGCTTCTGGCTCTTCTCGGGATGGAATTGCGTGCCGACGAGATTGTCGCGCGCCACCGCCGCCGTCAGCGGGGCGCCATAATCGGCCGTCGCGACGACATGCTCCGGCGAGGTCGGCAGGAATTGGTAGGAATGCACGAAATAGGCGTGCAGCCCCCTCTCCCCGGTCGGAATGCCGGAAAAGAGCGCATGCGGGCGCGAGAGCTCCAGCGTGTTCCAGCCCATATGGGGGATTTTGAGGCTCTTGTCCTTCGGCTCGATGACGGCGACGTCGCCTTCGATCCAGCCGAGGCCGGCCGCCTCGCCATGTTCGAGGCCGCGCGTCGCCATCAGCTGCATGCCGACGCATATGCCGAGAAACGGCCGGCCGCGCGCGATCACCGCCTCGCGCAGCGCCTCGTCCAGCCCGGCGAGGGCGGAGAGGCCGCGGCGGCAATCGCGGAAAGCGCCGACGCCCGGCAGGCAGATTCGCTCGGCCCGCCGCACCACTTCCGGATCATTGGTGACGATGATCTCGGCGCCGTCGCCCTCCCGAGCGGCGCGCTCGAAGGCCTTGGCGGCCGAGTGCAGATTGCCGGAGCCATAGTCGATGATCGCCGTCGTCACGCGCGCGGCTCCTCGAACAGGCCGCCGACGATCGGACGCATCGCCGTCGCGCCGGCGGCCGTCGTCGGAGCCGTCGTCACGACGGCGCCGGATGGGCGCCAATTGGCGAAAAACACGTCCTCGGCCTCGTCCATCCTATCCGCCACCATGACGGCGCTCTCCGTATAACCCTTGCGCTCGAGCGACCAGGCGACGAGCCGCGGCCCCTCGAAGCCCAGCAGCAGGCCGAGCGCCAGCTGCAAGACCGAAGCCGCCTCGGCGTTCGATCCGAAGGCCGCCCCGCCCCCGAGGACCAGCGCCAGCAGCGCCGACCATAGGACGGCCGGCGCAAAGGCCCGCCGCCAGGCGAGCCACAGCGGCCCGAACAGAAAGGCCGGCGCCGAGAAGCCGTCGCGCAGAAAGACGACGCGCTCCGGCGACGGAGCCTCGCCCGGCGCCGCCGGGGGAATGTGGACCGTGTAGACGGCCATGGGCCCGCCTCCCTTTCAGCCGGTGAGCGTGCCCTTGGTGGACGGCACGACGCCGCCGCGGCGCGGATCGGGCGCGACCGCCTTGCCGAAGGCGCGGGCGAATCCCTTGAAGCAGCTTTCCGCAATGTGATGCGAATTGACGCCGCGCAACGCCTCGACATGCAGGCCGATGCGCGCATTGGTGGCGAAAGCCTGGAAGAACTCGCGCACGAGCTCGGTGTCGAACTCGCCGATCCTTGCCGCCGGAAAGGCGACGTCGAAGACGAGGAAGGGCCGGCCGGAGACGTCGACGACGACGCGGGCGAGCGCCTCGTCCAGCGGCACATGGGCGTCGCCATAGCGGGCGATGCCCTTGCGGTCGCCGAGCGCCTCGTCCACGGCCTTGCCGAGCGCAATGCCGACGTCCTCCACCGTATGGTGGCCGTCGATGTGCAGATCGCCCTTGGCCGCGACCGTGAGGTCGAGCGGGGCGTGGCGGGCGATCTGGTCGAGCATATGGTCGAAGAAGCCGATCCCGGTCGAAATATCGGATTTGCCCTCGCCGTCGAGGTCGACGGCGACGGCGATCCTGGTCTCTTTCGTGTCGCGCTCGTATCTGGCGCTGCGCATGGGCTGACGGGCTCGCTCGAGGGATGAAGCGGAATATAGATCGCTCGCTGCGGCTTGTAGCAATTCGGCGGCCGCATGGCCAGAAGCCTGGGCGATCGGCGTGAACCGCCCTTCGCCGCGCCTATTCCAATTCTCGCGGATCCTCTTCTCGCGGTCCCCGAGCGCCGCGGCGCCGCGCGAGCCTCGAGACGCGCTCGGCGAGGCGGCGAGCGTCCAGCGCCTCGCACTCCCACACTATCGCGACGTGAAACCCCAAGGCCCTCAAGGCCTTGGCTTTGCGGGCGTCGCGGGCGCGGTTGGCGGCGAATTTCTCCAGCCAGAAGGCGCGGTTCTGCTTCGGGATCGTGCCGCGCGCGCAATTCTTGTGGTGGTGCCAGAAGCAGCCGTTGACGAAGAGCGCCCAGCCGCGGCGGCGATTGGCGAAATCCGGCGCGCCCGGCAGACCCTTGGCGTTGCGCCGATAATGGAGGCCGGCCCGCCGCAGCGCCGCAGCGACTTCCTCCTCCGCCCCGGTGCGGGCCTGCCGCACGCGCTTCATCAGCGCCGAGCGCGCGGGATCGCTGGCCGGGGGCGTCTTCATTGGGCTGCGACGAGGGGCGCGCGCATCTGCTCGAGATGGGCGGCGACCGCCTCGCGAAAACCCGGCTCGAATCGCAGCTTGGCGCGCTCGGTGCGGGCGAGGAAGCCCGCGGCGGCGCGCTCCGAGAGCGGCTTGCCCGGATGGTTCAGGAAAAGATGCAGCGGCTCGCGCTCCCGCCAGCAGGGAAAAGCGGAGATTTCGACGCCGACGCGCCGCTCGCCGTCATAGCGCGCGGCGCGGGGCCAGCGGGCGCCCTCTTCCAGCCTCCCGCCGTCGCGGACGCGATCATAGCGCCCGGGCGCGGCGAGGCGGCGGCCGACCCATTCGGCGACCGGCGCGCTCACGGCGTTGCCGACGAGCGACCAGCGCCAGGCGGGACGCCCCAGCGCCTCGGCCGGGGCGGTCCAATCCTGCGGAAATCCCTGCAGCCGCTCGGCGTCGCGAATGTCCGGCGTCACCACCTCGCCGCCCGGCAGCAGGATCGCCGGCGGCGAGGCGATGCCGAGCGTCGAGCCGTTTTTCAGCGTCGGCACGCAATCAGGCGCCCAGCCGAGGCCGCGCACGCCTTCCGTCCAATAGAAACCATGGGCGTGCGTCCGCAGCGCCGTGACGCGCGGCCGCGGCGCCGCCTCGTCGACGAGCAGGACATCCGCCGGGTCGGCGGCGCGGGAGGCGAGAAAGAGCACGCGCTCGCGCCGCTGCGGCAGAAAGGCCAGAGTGTTGACCACCCGATAGGCCCAGCGATAGCCGCGCGCCTCGAAAGCCGAGACGAGCCGCGCCATGGCCCGCCCGCGATCGAGGCTCAGCATGAAGGAGACATTCTCGAGCAGAGCGTAAGGCGCGGGCCTCTCGTCGAGCAGGCGGAACACATGCTCGACGAGCGAGGATTTGCGCCCCCCTATGCCCTGCGTGCGGCCCGCCTGGCTCAAATCCTGGCAGGGGAAGCCGGCGGCGACGAGCTCCGTCTCGCCCGGCGGCGCGCGCAGCAAAGCGACGTCGCCGGCGTTGGGCGTCTGCGGGAAACGCGCGGCGAGCACATGCGCGGCGAGCGGCCAATTTTCGGAAAACATGAGGCATTCGTGCCCGGCGCGGGCGAGCCCGAGCTCGAGGCCGCCGATGCCGGCGAATAGTCCGACGACTTTCATGACAGGCCGAAGGAGCATGGCCTCTCGGCCGAGTGACGTCGAACGATTCGTCTGCGCATGAGGCGGAGTTCACCGCCCTGGACGAAGATGTGTCAAGCGCGAGGGCATGGGGATCTGGATGAACGATGCGAAGGCCAGCTCCCCCTCCCTCGAGGGCAAACCGCGCCCCTCCGCCGCCCCTCGCAGGCGAGACATGTTTTCGTGTCGATCCAATGACGGAACGCGAGAAATCCTTTGCTGAGGCGCATGGCGCGCGGCTGGACTCGTCGGCTCGCTCTGCCTAGTCTGGCGCCGCTTTTCCGCGTGTGAACGCACAGCCCGAGAGTCCGATGCGATCCTCTCCTTCGCTCAAAGCCTCGATCCGTCCCTATCGAACTCTTCGCCGCGCGGTCGGAAAATCCGCGCGCGCCGGCTACACGCTGGTCGAAATGCTGGTCGTGCTGGCGATCATCGGATCGATCGTCGGCCTCGTGGGCCCGCGCGTTTTGAATTATCTCTCCGAGTCGAAGGTCAAGACCGCGCAGATCCAGATGGAGAATATTTCGAGCGCGCTCGAGCTGTACTATCTCGACGTCGGTCGCTACCCGTCGACGGAGGAAGGACTCTCCGCGCTCGCCCGCAGGCCCGCCGCCGCGAGCGTATGGAACGGCCCTTATCTGAAATCCGCCAATGTCCCGAAAGACCCTTGGGGACATGACTATCTCTATCGCGCTCCGGGCCAGCACGGGCCCTTCGACATAGGCTCGCTCGGCCCCGAGGGCCGCGAAGGCGGCGCGGGATCGCTCACGCGCAGTCGCGACACGGCGTCGCGCTGATCATTCGCTCTCCCATGCCGGCGGCCCGTCGCGACGCGCTCGAGAGACGGCGGTCGAAGAAGCGCAGAGGCTTCGCGCTGCTCATCGTGATCTGGGGCCTCGGCGTCGTCATTCTGCTGATGACCTCCTTCATGGCGACGGCGCGGCTGCGCCTGCGCGGCGCCGTCGACAATTCCTCGGCGATAAGGGCGCGGCTCGTCGCGCAAGGGGCCGTCAATCTCGCGATCCTCGGACTGCTCGCGGAGCAGAACGCAGCCGATCCTCTGAAGGCGGAAACCACCGCTCACGACGGCGCGCCGCGCATCTGCACGCTCGCCGGCGCGCTCGTCGCGATCTCGATCGAGGACGAGAGCGGCAAGCTCGATCTCAACGCGGCTTCGTCCGCTCTGATCGAAGCGACGCTGCGCGGCTTCGGCGTCGGCGACGCCGGCCGCCTCGCGCGCGCGATCGTCTCCTTTCGCGAGACGCAGACCTCGGAGCTCGCGCGTCTCACCGCGCCGCCGCCGTCGTCGGAGCGGCCTTTCGCGCCGAAACATGCGCCGTTCCAGACCGCCTCGGAGCTCGACCAAGTGGACGGAATGGAGCCGCGGCTCATGCGCGCGCTGCTGCCGATCGCCACCGTCCATGCGCATGGCGTCGGCGTCGATCCGCGCGCGGCGCCGCCCGCCCTCTTCGCCGCGCTCGCGCGCTATCCCGCAGCCGAGGCGCTGGCGCTCGCCGCGAGGCCCTTCCCCAATGGCCTCGATCGCCGCGATCCGCGCTTTCCGCCGGAATTTCGCCAGAGCGTCGTCGCCGCCGGAACCTACTCGATCCATGCGGAGGCCGCCCTCTCGAATGGAGCGATCGGCGTCGAAGAGACGATCGTCGCTCTGCGGCCGAACGAGCGCCTCCCCTTCACCATCGTCGAATCGAAACGCGCGCCCGCCCGCAGCCGCGAGCTGATCGGCGCGGGCGCCTCCGCGCCGCCCTGCTGACGAAAGTCGTCGCCGAGCGCTTCGCGCTTTTCGGGAATATGCTCTATTCGTCGAGCAGCACGCGCCGCGTCACGCCCTCGAGAGAATGGGGGCGAACCTTCGACTTGGTGGCGATGTTCAGCAGCTTGCGCTTATATTCGTCGGTGATGTCGCGCGCTTCGCCGAGCGTGCGCACCACATGCGGCGTGATCATGATGAGCAGCTCGGTCTTGCCGGCGGTGTCGATCTTGTCCTTGAAGGCGTTTCCGAAAATCGGCACGTCGCCGAGCACCGGCACTTGGGCGGAGCCGCGCGTGCGCGAATCCTGAATGAGGCCGCCGAGCATCAGCGATTCGGCGTCGTTCACGACGACCTGCGTCTTGACGCGCCGCTGCTGGATCGTCGGCGTCGTCGTGGTCGTGTTGGTTCCCGGCGCCACATTGGAGACCTCCTGCTCGAGCTCCAGCATCACGCGGCCGCTCTCGTTGATATGCGGCGTGATGGCGAGAATGACGCCGGTGTCGCGATAATTGACCGAGTTGAATGTCGTGATGCCGCCCTGCGCCGTCGCGCCGGAGAGCGTCGTCACCGGAACCTGATCGCCGACCTGCAGAACCGCCTGGCGATTGTCGAGCACGGTGAGCGAGGGCGTCGAGATGATGTTGACATTGGTGATCTGGTTGAGCGCGTTGAGCGTGACTTGCGCGTTGGCGCCGCGAAAAGCGTAGGCGAAGCCCGGAAACACCCCGCCGACCGCCGCGCCGAGCAGATTATTGCCGAGCGTGTCGATCGCCGCGGGCGCGCCGGCGTCCCCGGTCGAGAAACCGGCCATCGACGATCGCTTCTGCAGGAACCAGCGCACGCCGAAATGCAGATCGTCGTTGAGCGACACCTCGGCGATCGTGGCTTCGATGAACACCTGATTGGGCAGCACGTCGAGCTTCTCGATGACGTGCAGGAGGCGCTTGTAGTCTTCCGGCGTCGCCATCACCACGATTGCGTTCTTCGCCTCGTCGACGGCGAGCTTGAAGCGGCTGTCCTCGCCGAGCGCCGACGCCGTCTGCGTCTGATCCTGTCCGTTGCTCGAGCTCGATGAGCCGCTCGTCGCGCCGAAGCCCGCCGCGCCGCCGCTCGACGATCCGCCGAAAGAGCCGAGGCCGCCGCTCGTCGAGCTCGTCGGCGAGATCGCCCCGAGCTGTCCCGAGGATGAGCCGAAACCGGAAGAGCCGAGGGCCGAAGAGCCGCCGGAGCTCGTCGAGAGCCCGCCGGAGGAGGAGAGGACCGACGATCCGAAACGCGGCGAGACGTCATTGCTCTTGGAGACGCCGGCGTCGCGCCCGAACATGGACGCGACGACCTGCATGAGCTCCTTCGCTGGCCGGTTCTGCACGCGATAGCTGAAGAACTGCTTCTGAACGCCCTGCGCCCGCGCGTCGAGACGCTCGATCCAGGCGCGCGCCCGCGAGAGATAGGCCGGCTGCGGAGTGATCGCCAAAATCGCCGACAAATGCTTATTGCCGATGAACTGGATCATGCCGTTCATCGGCCCCTCCCGCTCGGAGCCGAAGACCTTGCGCAAATCCTCGACGAGCGCGTCCGGATCGGCGCTCGTGACCGGCACGACGGCGAAGGACATCCCGCGCATCGTGTCGACGTCGAAGAGAGCGATCGCGTCTTCGAGCGCGGCGATCTCCTGCGGGCCGCCGCTCAATGTCAGCGTGCGGCGCTGATCGTCGGCGCGCACGACGGCGCCCTGCCGCGTGATCGGCTCGAGCACGCGCTTCATCTCCGAGGCCGAGACATAACGCAGACGCACGATGCGCGCGCCGCCGGCGAGGCGGTCCTGGTCGAGAGGTTGCGGCGAGACGGAGATCGAGCCGCTGGCGGCCGCCTGATCGAGCGGCACGATCTTGTAGACCCCATCGCTTTCGACGATCGCCGCGCCGGAGACGCGCAGAGCGGATTGGAACAATTCGATCGCGGCCTTTCGCCTGACCGGCCGCGCGGTATGCGCCGTCACCTTGCCGTCGATGCGCGGATCGACGACATAGTCGACGCCGGCGATGTCGCCCAGCACCACTTTCGCCGCCTGAGCGATCGGCAGATTGGCGAGATTGAGCGTGACGCCGTCTTTCTCGTCCCGCATGTCGTCTTTTTGCCGCGGCGCCGCGTCGCCGACGAAACGCCCGCTGCCCACGATCGATTCGGCGGAGAGGCGCCCTCCGCGAACGGCGGATGCGCGGCTCTTCGTTTCTCCAGCGGAATATCGCGACGCGTCGTCGAGCGCCTCTCGACTCCATTCCGCGACGGGAGGATCGCTCGTGCTCTGACAACCAGAGGCCGCGGCTGCCACGATGGCGAAAAGACTCGAATGTAAAAAGCGCGACCGCACATTCGCCTCAACGCCGAAGAATACCCAGGCTCACGCTCGTCACCTAACATGATTGTCGGTCACGCGCCACTCGCGCCGACGCAATTCACGGGCTGAAAAACTAATGCTCCGGATAGAGTTGCAGGCGGGCCGATCGCGCGCCATTGACGAGCTTCAATTCGAATTCGCCGACATCCGCGATGGTCCAGCCCTGCACTGTCTCGCCCTGCGCGAGCCAGCGGCCTTCGGGGGATTCGGCGGAGACGACGAAAGCGCGCGTCGATCCGCCGGTCTTGACGATCGCGGCGAGCGAGAGGCCGGCGAGCGCCGCGGAGCCTGCGGCCGCATTGTCGCCGACCTTCGCGACCTGCGGGCGCGGACGCCGCGATTTCCAGAAGATGGGCCGAGACAATGTCTGCGCGTCGTCGCTCGCCGCCGGGGCGCGGCCCGACGACGGCGACACGAAGCTCGGCGGGCGCCAATCCGTCTTCTGCGTCGGCGCCGCCTCGTCGGGGCCGATCAGTGAAACAATCGCAAAGGCGAAAGCGGCGACGTCCAGCGTCGCCAGCACGAAGAGGAGCATGGCGGCGAGCGGCGACAAACGCAGCGCGCGCGCCAGCGACCGAAAACCTTCGATCGGCGCCGCCGTCACGAGCGCTCTTTCGGCGACGCGCCGCCGAAGACGTCGAATTGCCCGGCCAGCATTGCGTCGGTCGCAGTCTGCGCCCCCCAGACGGGCATTTGACGACGCAATGACGCCGTGAGCACGAGAAGCAGCGGCGTCTCGTTCTCGAGCGAGCGCACGAGCGCGTGAAGCGATTCGATCGACCCGCTCACATCGAGCCGCGCGCCGACGAGAGACGCGCCATTCAGCGTTTTGGGCGGCAGCATGCGAATCGAATTCACCGTCGCGCCGGATCGGTCGGCGGCGGCCTTCAGCAGCGCCTGGAGATTGGCGTTGACGACGCCCTCCGTCGCGCCGGAGAGCAATTCGCCCTGCGCATTGCTCTCCGCCACCTGCCGCGCATAGAGCCGCACGGCCTTCTCCTGCGCGGCGACGGCCTCATAGCGCGCGAGCGTCGCGCGGCGGTCGGCGACGCCCTCCGCGCGCTCTGCGAGGAGCCCACGCAAAGGCTCGACGAAGGCGAAGAAGAAGAGCAGCGCCAGTAGCGCGTTGACGCCGAAAAACAAGGCGCGCCGCGAT
Organism: Methylosinus sp. Ce-a6; assembly: GCF_009811655.1. Classification (GTDB taxonomy): domain Bacteria; phylum Pseudomonadota; class Alphaproteobacteria; order Rhizobiales; family Beijerinckiaceae; genus Methylosinus. Next base: position 73,813 of record NZ_BGJX01000015.1, read on the forward strand.
TTCGGATGCGAGAGCGCCGTCGAGCTCAGCGGCATCGTTCCGTCCCCCTCATGGATTTCGTCTCACCTTCGCCTGCAGCGAGAAGCTCTCGCGCTTCTCGATCGGATCGGGCGTGATCGGCGCGGTCAGCTTGGCGTCGGCGAAGAGCGAGGAGCGATCGAACAACGCGGGAAGGCTCGCGGCGGAATCGGCGAGGCCGGCGATCTCGATGGAGCGTTCGCCCTCGCGCGCTTCGACGAGACGCAGATCGGATACGAAGGCGCCGTCGGGCAGGAGCCGAGAAACGTCCTCCCACAGATCGGCGAACGCCGGATATTTCGCGCGCTCCTCGCGCAGCGTGGCGAGCAGCCGGCTCTCGGAAGCGGCCTGGTCGGCGATCTTTCGCGCTTCGCCCGCGCGGCGCGAGATTTCGGCGATTTCGACGTCGAGCGCCGCGGCGTCATGTTCCTGTCGCCAAATCGTGATCGTCGCGCCGATGACGAAAAACGCCGCAGCGAGCAGAGCGAGGATCAGCGCCGCCTTGCGCTCCCAATGCGGCGCCTCGAAGGCGCGGCCGACGGCGAGAGTCGGAACCGGCGCGGAGCCGTCGCCCGAAGGCGCGGGCTGCGCCAGGTCGAGATCCTCGACGGAAAGGCCGGAGCCGTCGAGCAAACCGGGCAGCAGATCGCGCCGCAAGATCCATTGCTCCACGACGATCTTGCCCGGCGATCGCGGATGCGGCGTGGCGATATGGCCGTGCAGAATGTCGGCGAGCGCGAAGGGCGTCTTGCGTTCGACCTCCGCCGCGAGCAGGCGCGGCAGATCGGGCTGCGCGACGAGAGGCGCATCGAAACGCCGCACGAGGAACGCCTCGCGCGGAACTTCCACGACGATTTTCGTCGCGGCGCGCGTCGCGCCCCGACGCTCCAATGCTTCATCGATCGAAGCAGCCGAAAGCTCCTCCGCCGAAACCGGCTCGGCGAGCTCCTGCCCGTCCGCGGAGAGCAATCGCAGCGGCTCACGCCGTCGCCCGGCGCGCAAGAGCAGCCGGCGCTCGCCGCGATCGAGCAGCCAAGCGAGCGTGGAGGGAGAGAAGAGCGCGAAAAATTCAGCGCGATACCAATGCAGAGCGCGACTCGCAGCGCCGGCGAGCGAACCCTCGAACAATTCCTTGCGCCAGATGGACGAAGACGGCATCGAGGACGCGCTCATTTCCAAGTGACGATCGATATGCGGCGCGGTCTTTAGCACAGACGAGGTCTAGCCGCCAATCCCGCGCGACGTTCCACTCGCGTGACGACAAAGTCATTCGACAAACGGCGCCGCGCGCAGGCGCCGACGCCGCGCGGCCGATGACTCATGCGTCGAAGGCGCGGCGTCGTCGCGGGGCGGCGGCTCTTCTACGTCGATCATCGTGCCGAAAGAGGTTTCCGCGCCCTCCTCCACACTCTTCGACGCCACGCTATGCGATTTGGCGTGGAAACGTCCGACGGGCAGGATCGGCGCGAAACCCGCGGAAATGCGACGCACGGGCTCGATCGATCGCGAGATCGGCAGCGCCGCGAAGGCGCCGCGCGGCGTCTCGACGGCGAGAATGGGCGTCGCCGACGGCTCGCCGGCGCCGACCACGATCTCGACGCCGAGCAATGTCGGGCGCCAGGCTTCCTCGGCGCCGCCGTCCTTCTCGCAGAGGCGGTATTTGAACTGACATTTCCATCGCGTAGAAAAATTCGCGATGCGCTCGCGCAATTCGACGAGCGCATTGGCGAAAGCATCCGCGCAATTTTGCCGTGAGAATCGTCTGGACGCTGCGCAGGCCTCGGGAGTAGCGAAAAGATATGACGATATCGCGGCGGCGCGAGGCGCGAGGAGAAGCGACGGCCAAACCGCCGCGCAAAGCCATAAAATATGGGACGCGCGCCGGGCCCTCGCAGCAAGGCGCCCCCGCGCGATCGACGCCGACGACATATGCGATCGCTCGTTCGCTGCTCGGCGCGATTGCGCCGGGAACGCCGCGAGGCTACCATTCGATCCCGCGCGGCGCCAGCGCTCCGTCGCCAATCTCAGAGGCGAATCGGCGGAGAGGTCCGAACATTTCGAGCGAGCTCTTTCGATGACCGACGGCGTGATTTCGCGGGCGACGTCGCCCCGGCCCGATGCCCAGAACGGCGCGCTGCTGGAAGCGTTCGGCGCCTATCTGCTTCGTGAGAAGGTCATCGACGAGCTCGCCCTGCAACGCTCGCAGCGGGCGGCGCGCCAGAGCGGCGAGCGCTTCGATCACGTGTTGACGAAGCTCGGGCTCGTCTCCGAAAACGATCTTTGTCTCCATCTCGGCAAATTCCTGCAAATTCCCGTGATGTCGGCGGAGGAGACGCCGGCCGAGCCGGTGCTCGAAGCGCGGATTCCGAAACGATTCATCCGCGCCAACGGCATCCTCCCGCTCGCCGCGACCAGCGAACGTCTCACGCTCGCCGTTCTCGATCCGCTCGACAACGGCCCTATGGAGGCGCTGGCCTATTCCACGGGCCTCGCGCACGATCTGCGCATCGCGACGCCGGCTCTGTTCGAAAAGGCCTGGGCCAGCCTCTACGGCGATCGCTCCGACGGCTCGACGCTGGTCGAAGCCGATGCGAGGGCCGAAGACGCCAGCGACTTCGATCTGCAGCGCCTGCGCGACATCGCCAATGAGGCGCCGGTCATTCGGCGCGTCAATCAGATCGTCGGCGGGGCGATCGAGGCGCGCGCCTCCGACATTCATATCGAGCCCGGGCTCGACGCCGTGCAGCTGCGCTATCGCATCGACGGCGCCTTGCGCACGGTGGACACGCTGCCGCCGGGCCTCAAAGCCGCCATCACCTCGCGCATAAAAATCATGGCGCGGCTCGACATCGCCGAGCGGCGGCTGCCGCAGGACGGCCGCATCAAGCTCGCCGTGCGCGGCGTCGATATCGATTTTCGCGTCTCCACCATTCCGACGGCGCATGGCGAGAGCATCGTGCTGCGCATTCTCGACCGCAGCCAGGTCGCGCTCGACTTCGACGCGCTCGGCTTCGAGCCGGGCGTGATCGCCTCGCTGCGCAAGGTGATGCGCAGCCCGAACGGCATCGTGCTCGTCACCGGCCCGACCGGCAGCGGCAAGACCACGACTCTCTACACGGCGCTGAAGGAGCTCGCCCGTCCGGAAGTGAAAGTGTTCACTGTCGAGGATCCGATCGAATATCAGCTCGCCGGCGTCAATCAGGTGCAGGTGCAGCCGGCGATCGGCCTCGATTTTCCGACGAGCCTGCGCGCCATGCTGCGCCAGGACCCGGACATCATCATGATCGGCGAGATTCGCGACGCCGAGACGGCGAGGATCGCCATACAGGCGTCATTGACTGGACATCTCGTCTTCTCGACGCTGCACACCAACAGCGCGGTGGGCTCGATCACGCGCCTCATCGACATGGGCGTCGAGCCCTATCTCATCGCCTCGACGGTCAAGGCGATCATGGCGCAGCGTCTGGTGCGGCGCCTGTGCCGCTCCTGCGCCCGGCCGCTGCCCGAGCGCGCGCAATGGCGCGGCCGTCTCGCGGCCGAAGCTTTCATCCGAGAGCCCGAGAGGCTCGGCGCGCCGGGGGGCTGCCCCTCCTGCCGCCAGACTGGCTACGCCGGACGTTCGACGATCGCGGAAATGCTGGTCCTGAACGAGCCGATGCGGCGGCTCGTCTGCGAGTCGGCGCCCGAGGCGACGATGGCGGCGGCGGCGCGCGACGCCGGCATGACGACGATGTATCAATGCGGCATGGGCAAGGCCTGGCGCGGCGAGACCAGCATCGACGAAGTGCTGCGCGTGACGCAGGTCGATTGACATGTCCAATTTTCGCTACCGCGCCTATTCGTCGATCGGCGATCTCGTCGAAGGCGACATAGAGGCGCGCTCGACCGCGGACGCCGAGGACGCTCTGTGGCGGCGCGGCCTCACGCCGCTCTCCTTGCGCGAGACTCGCGCCGGGGCGAAGGGCTCGCTGCTGACGCTGCAATTCGGCGTCCGCAAGCCCTCCGCCGCCGACATCGCCTCCTTCACGCGCGAATTCGCCACGCTGGAACAGGCCGACGTGCCGCTCGACCACAGCCTGCGGCTGCTGTCGACGCAGAGCGCGACGCCGGCGCTGCGCGCTCTGGCGGACGAGATCTTGCGGCGCGTCGTCGACGGCGCGTCGCTGTCCGACGCTCTGGCGACGCGCGCGGATCTCTTCGGCGCCGATTACATCAATATCGTGCGCGCCGGCGAAACCATGGGCAATGCGGCGCAGGCGCTCGCCGACATGGCCGATATATTGGAGCGGCGCCTCGAGATGCGCGGGCGCATTCAGAGCGGCCTCGTCTATCCGGCGCTGCTGATCGTGCTGGCGATCGTCTCGACGGCGGTGGTGCTCGGCGCGCTCGTTCCCAATATCGCGCCGATCTTCGCCGACAGCGGCCAGCCCATGCCCGCCGGCCTGCAATTCGTCATCGACGTCTCGGCCAATTGGCGATGGGGCGTCGCCGGCCTCGCGCTCGTCGCGGCTCTCGTCTTCGCGCTGAGGCGATACGCCGCCGCCAGTCCCGAATTCGGCGTGCGCTTCGATCGCGCGCTGCTCGCTCTGCCCTACGCCGGCCCGCTCGCCGCCAAGCTGCAAACCGCGCGCTTCGCCTATACGCTCGGCTCGTCGCTCAAAGCCGGCGTGCCGCTGCTGCAAGGCCTCGAGAGCGCGCGGGCGGCGCTCTCCGACCGTTATTTTTCAGCGGAGCTCGCGAAAGTCATCGAGAGCGTGCGCGGCGGCGGCGCGCTGAGCTCGGCGCTGGAGCGTTTCGAGCGGCTCCCCGCGACGACGCCGACGATGACCCGCATCGGCGAGGAGGCCGGCCGGCTCGACGACATGCTGCTGCGTCACGCATCCATGCTGGAGCGGCAGACGCAGCGAAGCCTCGAACAGGCGGTCGGCCTCGTCACGCCGACCCTGACCATCCTCATCGCCGCCGTCGTCGGCGGACTGGTGATGACGGTGATGGACGCCGTTCTCGGCATCAATGATCTCGCGATGCGATGAGACCTCCTTTCGCCCGCGGCGCGCGGCGCAGGCGCGGATTCTCGCTGCTTGAAATGCTCGCCGTCATGGCGATCGTGGCGCTTCTCGCGGGAATGGCCGGGCAGTTCACGCGCCGGCCCTCGCCGCGTCTGCGCGTCGAGAGCGCGATGCGCTCGCTGTGCGTCGCGCTGCGCACGACGCGCATGCGGGCGATCTCCATGGCGAGCGAGCAGGCGCTGACGATCGATCTGCATCGAAAAGCCTTCTTTTCTCCCGCCATCGCCACGACGGCGCTGCCGGGGGACGCCAGAATCGAATTCTCCGTGTCCGAGCGCGAGCGATCGGGGCCCTCGCGCGGAGCCATCTCCTTCTTTCCCGACGGCGGCTCCTCGGGAGGCGTGGTTTCGATCGGCCTTTCGGGCGCGCGCGCCGAAATCGCCGTGAATTGGCTCACCGGAGCGACGCGATGCGTTCTCCATTAGAGCGATCGTTTTTGCGAGAAGCGAGACGCGTTTTCCGTCCGGTCAGATCGCGAACGCGTCCGGCGCCTATCACGGCGCGGCGCGGCTTCGCGCTGATCGAGGCGCTCGCGGCCTTTCTGATTCTCGCGCTGGTTCTGGGCGGGCTGCTGCAAGGCGTCGGCCTCGGCGCGCGCAACGAGAGTCGCGGCGACTTCCTGCTGCGCGCCGCGCGGCAAGGGCGCTCGCAGATCGAGGCGCTCGGCGTCGAGACGCCGCTCGTCGCCGGCGAGACCTCGGGACGCTATTCGGACGGGTTGCTCTGGTCGCTGACGATCGGCGCGTGCCGGACGGCGTCCGACCGCGCTGGCCTCGGCGAGACCGTCGCCTGCGCCGTGGCGCTCACCATACGCCGGCCGGGCGACGCCGCGCCGGGCGACAGGCTGACGCTGCAAACGGTCAAGATCGACGCGAGCGGGACGCAGCGATGAAGGCTCCCATTCGCTCCCGCGGCTTCACCCTGATCGAGGTGCTGCTCTCGATCGCTCTGATGTCGCTGATCGTCGGCGCGATCGCGGGCGGCTTTCGTCTCGGCAAGCGCGTCTGGGAGACGGGCCGCGACTATGAGGGCGTGCAGGAGGTGGAGGAGGCCGCCGGCGCGCTCGAAGCCCTATTGTCGCGCGCCTTTCCCATTCCTTTGACCAGGCGGGACGGCGCGCCGACGGTCGCCTTCGAGGGCCGCCCGGATCGCATAAGGCTGGTGACGACGAGCGACGGCGGCGCGGATTGGGGCGGCCTCGCGCTGACGGAGATATCGCTATCCGGCGACGAGCTCGCCGTCCGCTCCGGCGTGCTGCGGCAGGAAGCCTGGTTCGGCGGCGCGGGCGCGCCGACGCGCGCGACGACGGCGCTACGCGGACTCGCGACTTTCGAGCTCGCCTATTTCGGCGCGGCCGAGCCGAACGCCGCCCCGAGCTGGACGAACATCTGGTCGGAGCGCATCGTCGCGCCGCGGCTCGTCTCGGTGCGGCTCACGGCGAAGCGCAACGGCAAGCTCATCGACGCCTCTTTCGTCGTCGGCATTCGGCAAAATCCGCTGTGACGCGATCATCCCGCCTCGAGCGGCCCGAGGCTCCAGCAGAGCCAGAAGCCGAGCGCGAGATGCGGCCCGAAGGGGATGGGGCGAGTCATATCGCCGAGAGCCCCGTCGCGCGCCGCGATGAGCGCGGAGACGAAGGCGGAAAGGGTCGCGACGAGCAGGCATCCGGGCAGGGCGGCCGGCCCCAGCCACAGGCCGGCGATCCCCAGCAAATGGGCGTCGGCGAGGCCGAGCCCGTCGCGCCCCCGCAATAGGCGATAGGCGGCGTCGATCGCGCGCAGGGCTCCATAGCCGCCGGCCGCCGCCGCGAGGCGCAGCGCCGCCTCATGGCCATCCGGCGGCAGCATGGCGAGGCCGAGCAGCAGAAGAAGGATCAGCGGACCGTCGGGAATAACGAGAAAGCGCGCGTCGAACAGAGCCGCGAGCGCCAACGCGCCGAAGAGGATCGACGTCGGCGCCGCCCACCATCCGAGCGGCGCCGGCTCGAGAAAGGCGTAAGCGAGCGCCGCGAGAGCGATCCAGGCGACATGGGCGAGCGCGCGCCCCTCCCCGCGCGCCGTCAATATGGCGACGGCGGTTTCGCGGAGCAGGGCGCGGCGGCGCGCCGACACGCTCAGATATCGACGAAGATCTCGCAGCCGAAGGCCGAGACCGGAAAACGCGCTTCGTCGAAAATTTTGTTCCAGCATCGTCCGACGCCGTTGATCGTCCGAAAGAGATAGACGCCAGTCTCGTCCTCGACGCGCCGATCCAAGACATGCGCATGGCCGAGATAGTTGAAATAGGAGATGGCGACATCTCCATGGCAGCGATAGAGAATCTGCCGCGAGAGGACGAAGACGGAGAGTCGGTCCTTCGCCTCGGCGACGCAATAGGAATAATGCTCGAGCGCCTCCGGCTCGACGCTCGGCCCCGACGGAGCGGCGAGGCCGGGAGCTCCGGCAAACATCGCGCAGATCGAGATCACACTGGCCGTTCTACGCATGGAAACAGCCTGCTTCGAAGACAATTCGCCGGGAAGAACGCTCGCTGGCGTGAGGCGATTCTATTAAGAGAAAGCTGCGACCGGATCAAGAAACGACTTTTGCGCGACGCCAGCCGAACCCGCATCGCGCCCACCATCTCGGCTTCCGCGGCGTCCGCGCCGCAGGAGCGCCATATTCGAGACCTATGCGAGGCGAAATCCCTTCGCCTCTTGCGAGCGAAAGCGACCCGATCATCGGTTCGGAGATCGCCGAAACCGAGTGGAGCCGAGCCATGTACGCCGAACTGAATGCGCGATCGGAATTCAGGGAAGCCTTTGCGCGACAGCGGCAGGTGATTCTCGCTTTGATGCTGCGAAACATCCGAACGCGATTTTTCGGTCACGGCCTCGGCTATCTGATCGCGATCGCCTGGCCGCTGGCGCATACGCTGATCGTCATCGTCCTGTTCAGCCTCAACGGCCGCATGGCCCCGGTCGGCGAAAGCACGATGCTTTTCATCGCGACCGGCGCGGTGCCGTTTCAAGTGCAGGCCTATCTCTCCACCTTCATGATGATGTCCATCCTCACGACCCGGCCTCTCCTCGCCTTTCCGGAAGTCAAGGTGATGGATGTGCTGCTCGCGAGCATCGTGCAGGAGATTCTCTCCTCCTGCGCCGTCGTTCTGATCCTCATCGGCATCGGAACCGCTTTCGGCGAGAATCTGATGCCACGAGACATAGAACAGGCGGCGAGCGCCTACGGCGCCGCGATCCTGCTCGGCGTCGGCGTCGGCTTCTTCAACGGAACGCTGGCTCTCGCCATTCCGATATGGGCCATGATTTTCGCGCTGATACGAATTTTGCTGTGGATGGCGTCCGGAACGATTTTCCTGCCCGACAATCTGCCGGAGCCCTATCGCACCATGCAGAGCTATAATCCGATCGCGCAATCGATCGAATGGATGCGGGCCGCCTATTACGACGGCGTGGGGGCCGGATTTCTGGACCGCGCCTATGTGCTCGAATTCGCGGTCGGGGCGATTTTCATGAGCCTCCTGGTCGAACGTTTGACGCGAGGCCATCTGCTGGCGCTGCGCTGACCGAGCGAAGCGGGATCGAACGCTTTCGCGCGATGGGGAGGAGCGGCGACGGCGGGAAGCGCCCGGCTCCGCGCCCTTGTCCACAGGAGATGCGGCGCAGTTGAACGCGCGGCGCGAATCGATTTGAGTCCGCGCCATGATCTTCAGCCCCTTCTCCGCCGGACTTGCGTCGCGATGACATCGACCGCCAAGGTTTCCATCGACCTCGGCGCCCGCGCGGACGGCGGCGTCGCCGCTCTCGATCTCGAGGAGCTGCTGGCGACTCGCCTTCTCGTGCAGGGCAATTCCGGCTCCGGCAAATCGCATCTCCTGCGCCGCCTGCTGGAGCAGAGCGCGCCCTGGGTGCAACAGGCGGTCATCGATCCGGAGGGCGATTTCGTCACGCTCGCGGAGCGCTATGGCCATGTCGTCGTGGATGCGCGGCGCGGCGTGGCCGATCTCACGCGCATCGCGGCGCGAACGCGCCAGCACAGAGTCTCCGTCGTGCTCGACCTCGAAGGGCTCGACGCCGAGCAGCAGATGCACGCGGCCGCCGCCTTTCTCGGCGGGCTCTTCGACGCCGAGCGCGATCAATGGTATCCGCTGCTGGTGGTGGTGGACGAGGCGCAACTCTTCGCGCCCGCCGCCGCCGGAGAAGTGTCGGACGAGGCGCGCAAGGCCTCGCTCGGCGCGATGACCAATCTGATGTGCCGCGGCCGCAAGCGCGGCCTCGCCGGGGTCATCGCCACGCAGCGGCTCGCCAAGCTCGCCAAGAATGTCGCGGCGGAGGCGTCCAATTTCCTCATGGGCCGCACTTTCCTCGACATAGACATGGCCCGCGCCGCCGATCTCATCGGCATGGAGCGGCGTCAGGCCGAAATGTTCCGCGATCTTCCGAGCGGCAATTTCGTGGCTCTCGGCCCCGCCCTCGCGCGCCGCCCGCTGTCCGTGCGCATCGGCCCGGTGGAGACGGCGGCGCGCTCGGTCAGCCCCAAGCTGCTGCCGCTGCCGGAGCCCGCCGCGGGCGAGGACGCCCATGATCTGATCTTCACGCCCGGCGTCGATGAGGCGCGCTACGAGGCCCCGCGCCGGCCGCCGCCGGCGCCGCCGACCGCCGATGTGCTGGCGCGCCTCGCCCGCAGCGCGCCGCCGGCGCCGCCTTCCGTCGAGCCGACGCCGAGCCTTTCGCCCGAGCAGCGTCAGACCGCCATAGACGCGGCGCTGCGCGAGATTTTGGCCGACAGCGACGCCAATTTTCGCACCATTACGGTGCTCTATCAGGATTTTCTCGTGCGCTGCCGCATCCGCCGCATCGGCGGCGAGCCCTTGAGCCTGCCCGCCTTCCGCCGCCGTCTGGCCGTGGCGCACGCCGGCATAGAGCTCGCCGAGGCGGAGGCCGAGAATTCGCCCTGGGCCGAGGTGCTCGCCATGGCCGGCGCGCTGCCGGAGGATATGCAGGGCGTCTTTCTGTCGCTGGCGCGCGCCGCCTTCGACCGCCGCCCCTGCCCCTCCGACGCCGATGTCGCCAACGCCTATGGCACAAGCTCGCCCGGCCGGGCGCGGCGGCTGCTCGCCTATATGGAGGAGCGGCAGGCGATCGTCTGCCGTCTGGACGCGCGCGGCTGGCGCATCGTCGCCATTCCCGGCGTCGCCTGGGAGACCGGGCCGGGCGACCCCGCCGCCGCAGGCGCGACGACGCCCGAGGCGAGCTCGGTCTGACGCGCTTACAGAGATCGAACGATGCGAGCCTGAAGGCTCGCTTCATGACGAAACGCGGCCTACCGCCGAACCGTCTCCCGCTGCGCATAGCCGAGCCGGACGTTCAGCTCTTCGAGCACTTTCTCGGCGGCTTCCGGAATATTGGTGCCGGGCGGGAAGATCGCCGCCGCGCCGGCGTCATAGAGCGCCTGGAAATCCTGCTCGGGAATGACGCCGCCGACGACCATCATCACTTCCTCGCGCCCCGCGGCCTTCAGCGCGTCGCGCAATTCCGGCGTCAGAGCGAGATGGCCGGCGGTCATCGTGTTCACGCCGACGATATGCACATTCTCCTCCGCCGCGCGCTTGGCGACCTCCTCCGGCGTCGCGAAGAGATCGCCGATGACGACGTCGAAGCCCAAATCCGTAAAGGCGGAGGCGATGACTTTCTGCCCGCGGTCATGGCCGTCCTGGCCGAGCTTGGCGACCAGAATCTTCGGCTTGCGCTTGTCGTTCTCGGCGAAGGCCTCGGTCATGCCGCGTACGCGCGCGACCTTGTCGCAATCTGCGCCCGCCTCGCGCGCATAGACGCCGGAAATGACATTGGCCTTGGGCTTGTGACGGCCGAACACTTTCTCCAGCGCGAAGGAGATTTCGCCGACGCTGGCCTTGGCGCGCGCGGCCTCGATGGCGAGCGCCAGAAGATTGCCGTCGCCCTTCGCGCCTTCCGTCAGCGCGTCGAGCGCGGCTTGCGTCCTCGCCTCGTCGCGCTCGCCGCGCAGGCGCTCGAGCTTGGCGATCTGCGCGGCGCGCACGGCGGAATTGTCGACCTTCAGCACATCCGGCGCGACGTCGCTGTCCGGGCGGAACTTGTTCACGCCCACGACGACCTGCTGTCCCGTGTCGATGCGCGCCTGCGTCTTGGCGGCGACTTCCTCGATGCGCTGCTTGGGGACGCCCGCGGCGATCGCCTTGGCCATGCCGCCGAGGCTCTCGATCTCCTGAATATGCGCCCAGGCCGCCTCGGCCAGCTCGGCGGTGAGCTTCTCCACATAGAAGGAGCCGCCCCAAGGATCGATGATGCGCGTCGTGCCGCTCTCCTCCTGCAAGACAATTTGAGTATTGCGGGCGATGCGGGCGGAAAAGTCGGTCGGCAGCGCCAGCGCCTCGTCCAGCGCATTGGTGTGCAGCGATTGCGTATGACCCTGCGTCGCCGCCATCGCCTCGACGCTGGTGCGGATGGCGTTGACATAGACGTCCTGCGCGGTGAGCGACCAGCCGGAGGTCTGGCAATGGGTGCGCAGAGTCATGCTCTTCTCGGATTTGGCGCCGAGGTCTTTCATCAGCCGCGCCCAGAGCAGGCGCGCGGCGCGCAGCTTGGCCACTTCCATGAAGAAATTCATGCCGATGGCGAAGAAGAAGGAGAGCCGCGGCGCGAAAGCGTCGATATCGAGGCCCGCGGCGACGCCGGCGCGCACATATTCGACGCCATCAGCCAGCGTATAGCCGAGCTCGAGATCCGCGGAGGCGCCCGCCTCCTGCATGTGATAGCCGGAGATCGAGATGGAGTTGAACTTCGGCATATTCTCGCTGGTGTAGGCGAATATGTCCGAGACGATGCGCATCGACGGGAAAGGCGGATAAATATAGGTGTTGCGCACCATGAATTCTTTTAAGATGTCGTTCTGGATCGTGCCGGTGAGCCGCGCCGGCGGAACGCCCTGCTCCTCGCCCGCCACGATGAACAGCGCGAGCACCGGCAGAACCGCGCCGTTCATCGTCATGGAGACGCTCATCTGATCGAGCGGAATGCCGTCGAACAGAGTGCGCATGTCGTAGATGGAGTCGATGGCGACGCCCGCCATGCCGACGTCGCCGGAAACGCGCGGATGATCGCTGTCATAGCCGCGATGGGTGGCGAGATCGAAGGCGATGGAGAGGCCCTTCTGCCCGGCGGCGAGATTGCGGCGGTAGAAGGCGTTGCTGTCCTCGGCCGTGGAGAAGCCCGCATATTGGCGGATCGTCCAGGGCTGGGCGACATACATGGTCGGATAGGGCCCGCGCACATAAGGCGCGACGCCCGGGAATCCGTCGATGAAAGAGAGGCCTTCTACATCCTCGGGTCCGTAGGAATTCTTGACTTCTATGCCCTCGGGCGTCAGCCAGCGGCGCGGCTCCGCGGCTTGCGCCGGGGTCGCGTCGACAGGAGCGAAGGCGATTTTTGTGAAGTCGGGAATTTGGGACATTTCTTTCCTCTGACGGCTCCATCAGACTATTAGCGAAAAGCGGCGGGAGGCGCAAAGGGCCGGGGCTGGACCGGAATCCGATCCGACCGGATCGGATTCCGGTCCAGCTTTTCTTGCTTGGAGCGAATTCTGATCGCTCGAACGATTCCGTTCGAGCGGAAAGCGCTCTAGAGCATGTTCCCGAAAAGTGCGAAGCGGTTTTCGGGAAAGAACATGCGAATTCAAGTAGCTCTAGAGCGCATTCGGACCTGATTTGTCCGAATGCGCTCTAGCGCGCTTCGGCCTTCCAGCGCGGGGCGTCCGCGACACGCAAATCCAGCTCCCAACGGAAACGGCTCAAAATGTCGAAGCCGAGAATGAGAGGCGCCTCGCCGCCCAACGCCTCCCGCAGCGGGCCGAAGTCATAGGAGACGACCACGACATCCTTCAGAACATGGCCGTCGCCGAGGTCGATTTCTTTCGCCTTATAGACTTTCGCGCCGAATTTCCTGCCCGACGCATCGCTCACCTCGGCTTTTTTCTTCACCGGGACGAAAAGCGCCTTGCGCCGCTCCAGGAAGCGGCGGTCGACGGCGGAGATTTCGGCGCCCGTGTCGAAGAGGCCGACCGCTTCCGTCTTGCCCAGGCGCACGTCGAGGCCGAGGAGCCTGTGATCCGGCCAGAGACGGCGGAAGGGCCGAAAGCCGCTCTCCTCGCCCTCGGGGAAGAAGACCATCTCTTTGCCCTCGAGATCGAGCGAGAAGCGCGCGCCTTTGAAGAAATCGAGCCCCAGAAGATCGTCCCCGTCGGAGGTCGTGCAGCGGGTGACGCGATATGTCGCCCGGCCGATGTTGGTTCCTTGCGCGGCTTTCAGCTCGACATTCGTCGCCTCGACGTCCTCGCAGCTCGTCGCCGCCCCCGAGGCCCCCGTCGAGACGCTCGCGCCCAGCGCCGGAAATCCCTCGTTCCATGGCGCGAGCTCGATGCGGCTCGTCGAGGCGGCGGTGTCGAGCCGCATCGGCCCCATCACATTGCCGAAACGCATGGTGACATAGACGCGGCCGCCGCCATCCGCGCCATGGATCACATCGAGCGGAACGACGGAGCGCTCCTGCGCGCGCGCCGGCAGGGCGCCGATGAGAACCGCGAGAAGGAAAAGCGGAAAGCGCGAAAAGAGTGTCGTCATGGCGCGGCGGCTCCGTCCCGGCGAGGAAGGCGTCTATAGCGCGGCGCGCGGCTTTCGTCTGCCGCGGAAATCCGACCGGCAGGGGCGAGGCGATTTCATGCTGTCGCCGAGCCGTCCGCCATCGCCCCCGGGCGAAACGGCCGGCGGATGCACGAAAGGTCACGCTATGAGAGGTTCGGCGGCGGTCCGGCCGGCGGCGGTTTCGGCGGAGGCTAGAAAAGCTCTAGCCTCCGCCCCCGAAACTCAGAACTCGGTCCAATCCCCCTCCTGCGCGACCTCCGCCTTTCGCACGGCCGCGCCGGAGCGCGAGGTCGCGGTCCGTTTCAGCATGGGGCGAGCCGCAGAAGGCGCGCGGCTCTCGATCTCGCCGATCTTGAAACGCGAGACGAGCTGAACCAGCTCGGCGCTGTCCTCGGCGAGCGAGCGGCTCGCCGCATTGGTCTCCTCGGACATGGCCGCATTCTTCTGCGTGACCTGATCGATCTCCTGCACCGCCGTGTTCACCTCGCGCAGGCTCGTCGATTGCGCCTCGGCGCTCGAGGCGATGCCGGTGACGACGACATCGATGCGATTGACCTGCTCGACGATGCGGTGGAGCGAGGCGCCCGTCTCGGCGACGAGCGCGACGCCGTCCTGCACGCGGGCGTTGGAGGCGACGATGAGGTCCTTGATCTCCTTGGCGGCTTCCGCCGAGCGCTGGGCGAGCGAGCGCACCTCCGTCGCCACCACGGCGAAGCCGCGTCCGGCCTCGCCCGCGCGCGCCGCCTCGACGCCGGCGTTGAGCGCGAGAAGATTGGTCTGGAAGGCGATCTCGTCGATGACGCCGATGATCTGGCCGATCTGCTCGGAGGATTTTTCGATGCCGCTCATCGCTTCTATGGCGTCGCCGACGATCTTCTCGCCTTTGACCGCATCGGTCTTGGCGTCGCCGACGATCTCGCGCGCCTCGACGGCGCTCTCGGCCGCCTTGCGCACCGTGCCGGTGATCTGGTCGACGGCCGCGGCCGTCTCCGCCAGCGTCGCCGCCTGCTGCTCGTTGCGCTGCGAGAGATCCTCGGCCGCATGGGCGATGTCGCGCGTGCTGGCGCCGATCGCGCCGCTGGTCGCGACGATGCCGCGCAAAGTATGCTGCATGCGCTCGGCGGCGGCGTTGAACCGAGCCCTGAGCTTCTCGTAATCCTTGATGAACTCCTTCTCGAGACGGACCTCGAGGTCGCCCTCGGCCAGCCGCTCCATGGCGGCCGTATATTCGGCGAAGAAGAAATCGCGATTCTCGATATACCATTTGGCGCCGGCCGCCTTTTCTTCGAGCTTGGCGGCGGCGGCGGCGTTCTGCTCGGCGGCGCGCGTCTCGGCGAGGCGGACCTCCTCGAGCCTGTCGCGCACCACGCCGATGGCGTCGCGCAGCCGGCCGATCTCGTCGTCGCGCCCCGCGAAGGGCGGCTGGCCGAGCGTGTCGCCGCGCGCGAGCTTCGCCGCATAGTCCGAGAGCGCGACGATCGGCTTCACCACGCGGCGATGCGCGACGAGCGCCGCGCCGGCGAGAAGGCCGAGAATGGCGAGCGCCGCCGCGAGGCTCGCCCAATCGTAACGCTCGCCGAGCGCGACCGCGCTCTGTTCCGTCGTCCTCGCAAAGCCGTTCGCCTTGTCGATTTGACGCTCGACGAAGGCGCGATGGGCGGAGAAGCTCTTGTCGAGGCGCGCCAGCGACGCTTCGACGCCGGCGCCGTCGCCGCGCTCGAGCGCGGAGAAAAAGACGTCGATCTCGCGCCAGAAGGCCTCGGCCTCCTTCGCGGCCGGCCCATTGGCGAGGGCGACGAGATCGGCGGGCAGAAGCGTCGATTTCGACCAGAGGGCGCGTCGTTGCTCGAACCGTTCGCGCGACGCCTGGAGACGCGATTTCGCCTCGCTCGCGTCCAGCTTGGAGGAAGCGGCGCGCTCCGCGTCGAGATAGGCCTCCACCAAGAAGAGCGGCGGCGGCAGAAGATCGGCGACGAAGTCCTTGCCGGCGGCGAGCTTCTGATAGGCCGGGCCGCCGATCTGCAGCTCGCCGAGAATATAGCGGCTCGCGCCGGCGGTCGCCGCAAAGGCGAAAAGCGCGATCGCGGCGAGCAGGCTCGCGGCGCGTGCGATGGAAAGGCGCATTACACTGCCTCCGGATGGAGCGAGCCGCTCGGAGACGATAATTGTCCTGGCGGCGGATATGTTGCGAGGGAGAGCGAAGCTGTCGGCGCGGAACGCTCCGCGACCGGGAACAGGCCGGATCGACACCGGAATGGAGGAGCGGCGTCATGCCTTCGAGCGCCCGCCACATGCGCCCGATCCTCCATGTGACAAAATTACGTAGGTCGTCTTAAGAAATTGTGCAGGAGGCCGCCTGGCGTCATTTGCGCTGGATCGACGCCGTATAAGCGAGCAGCGCCTCGATCTGCGCGGGCGAGAATTCGAAGCGCGGCATGTCGAGCCCGCCATGGCCGACGACGATTCCCTCCGCCAGCGCCTCCTCGAGATTGTCGAGCGGATATTTCTTCGTGAGCGAGCGAAAGGGCGGCGAGGCCGGATTGGGGCTCTTCCCCCGCGCGCCGATGGCGTGGCAGCGGCTGCAATTGGCCTTGGCGATGGCGCGGCCGCGCTCGATCTGCTCGGCGGCGAATGGCTCGCGCGGAACGAAGACGACGAGCGCGCACACGATCAGAATGAAGCGCATGGTCGCGGCTCCTCTCCTCGTTCGGCCGAAAGCGGCGCGCGCCCTCACCCGCGCGCCTGCAGCGGCACGACATTGTGCAGCGTCGTCTCCGCGCTCTCGAAGAAACGGCGCAGATTGCGCGCCGCCTGGCGGATGCGCTGCTCGTTCTCGACGAGGGCGAGGCGCAGATAGCCCTCGCCATGCTCGCCGAAGCCGACGCCCGGCGCGACCGCCACATCCGCCCTCTCGATGAGGAGCTTGGAAAATTCGAGGCTGGTCATGCCGGAAAAACGCTCCGGGATCGGCGCCCAGACGAACATGGAGGCCGAGGGCGCGGGAATCGTCCAGCCCGCCTGCGCGAAGCTCTCCACCATCACGTCGCGGCGCTTCTTATAGATGGCGCGCATCTCCTTGATGCAATCGTCCGGGCCGTTCAGCGCCGCCGTCGCCGCCACCTGGATCGGCGTGAAGGCGCCATAATCGAGATAGCTCTTCACCCGCGCGAGCGCGGCGCAGAGCCGCTCATTGCCGACGGCGAAGCCGATGCGCCAGCCGGCCATGGAGAAGGTCTTCGACAGCGAGGAGAACTCCACCGCAATGTCGATCGCGCCATTGACCTGCAGGATGGAGGGCGGCGGATTGTCGTCGAAATAGACCTCGGCATAAGCGATGTCGGAGAGCACGAAAATATCGTGCCGCTTCGCGAAGGCGACGAGATCCTTGTAGAAATCGAGCGAGGCGACCGTCGCCGTCGGATTGGCGGGGTAGCAGACGACGATGGCGATGGGCTTCGGTATCGAATGGGCGACGGCCTTCTCCAGCGCATGAAAGAGCTGCGGCGTCGGATCGGCCGGCACGGAGCGGATGACGCCGCCCGCCATCAGAAAGCCGAAGGCGTGGATCGGATAGGAGGGATTGGGCGCGAGAATCACATCGCCCGGCGCGGTGATCGCCTGCGCCATATTGGCGAAGCCTTCCTTCGAGCCGAGCGTCGCCACCACCTGCGTCTCGGGATCGAGCTTCACGCCGAAGCGGCGCTCGTAATAGCCGGCCTGGGCGCGGCGGAGGCCAGCGATGCCCTTGGAGGCCGAATAGCGGTCGGTGCGCGGACGGCCGGCGGTCTCGACGAGCTTCTCGATCACATGGCGCGGCGCCGGCAGGTCCGGATTGCCCATGCCGAGGTCGATGATGTCGGCGCCGCCGGCGCGCGCCTTGGCCTTGAGCCGATTGACCTGCTCGAACACATAAGGGGGAAGGCGCTTGATGCGATAGAAGTCCGACATCGCCGATATCCGTTGAAAATTCCGTCCGCGCCCTTTTTGAGCGCGGCGGAGGATTGTGACGCGAAACCCTTTCGAAAGAGCTAGGGCTGTTTCGTCTCGGCGCGCCGCTCTTTCGGCGCGTCGGGAATTTTGACGCGGGCGGCGCGAGCGCGATTGGCGGCGGCCGCGGCGGCGAGCTCCTTCTCGAGCGTGGCGGCGCGGGCGGCGCTCTTCTTGGCGTCCTTCGCGGCGTCGGGCGCCGGCGCGACGAAGGGCGTGTAGCCGGTCGCCCCCGTCCGCGAGCGAACGACGAAATCGGCCGGCGGCGGCGGCGTCCTGCGCATGTCCAGCCCCTCGAAGAAATTGCCGATCGACTCGCCGACCGTCTCCGACCCGCCTTCCTGCGCGCGCGCGCCGCCGGCGGCGACAGCGAACAGGATCAGGCAGAGCGCGAGGCGCGAGATCATCGGTTTCTCCGGATGGTTGCTCCCGTCATAGAGCGACATTGCGGCTTTGGTAAGGGGGCGCCCGAATAAGGAAGCGCCAGCCCTTCCGCGACGCATCGCCGCGCTTAAGTATTGGAGGAAGAGCATTTCTGCGCCGGAGACGGTTTCCGAACCTCCGCGGGATATGCTCTAAGGAAGAGACACAGCCGAGGGCCGAAAGCCGCCGAGGACAGGACAGCCCATGACCGCACAACGCCGTTCGCACGCCGGAGCCAAACGGCGGTCGCCGCTTCGCGCATCGGCCGAGCCGCCAGAGGCGCCGAAAGGAGGGGCCGCCGCCGGCGAGCGAGTGCTGACGCTCGCGGCCGATAACGACGGCCCCCGCAAGCGCGCGGCGAAAAAGATACAGAAGATGCAGCGCGCCGAGGCCGAACCGCCCCGCCCCGCCGCAAAGCGCGCGCCGGAAAAAAAGCCGGGCAAGGGCGCCCCGGCGAAAGCCGCGCCGGCGAAGAAGACCGCGAAAACGGCGGACGAGACGCACCGCCGCGACGCGCTCGACGCCGCGGCCCGGCTTCTGGCGAGCGCCGCTGGAGAATTGAGCGAGGAGCAGCGGCGCCTGCTGGTCGAGAGGCTGACGCCCGCCGCGCCGGCGCCCGCCCCCTCGCCCAAGGAGAGGACAGCGGCGCGGCCGAAGCCGGTCGTCCGAGCGCCGGCCGCGCAGAGCGGCCATGACATCGAGATTTTCGCGGAGAATCTCGCGCGGCTCGTGGATCAGGGACGCAAGGCGCTGGCCGCCGCGATCGGCGGCATGGAGCCCGGCGACACACGCAGCGAGCTCGCCAGCAATGTCGCCGATGCGGCGAAGACGCTCGGCGTGGTGGCCGAGCGTTGGATGGCCAAGCCCGAGCAGGCTTACGCCGCTCAGGCGACGCTCTTTTCCGGCCTCACCGACATTTGGAGCCAGACGCTGCGGCGCTTCTCCGGCGAGGATGCGCCGCCCATCGTTCCGTCCGATCCCAATGACAAGCGTTTTTCCGCGCCGGAATGGCGCGACAATCCCTTCTTCGACTGGCTGCGCCAATCCTATGCGCTGACCTCGCGCTGGGCCGGCGAGACAGTGGAGCGCACGGAGGGCCTCGACCCGCAGATGAAAGCCAAGGCGGCCTTCTACACGCGGCTCATCGCCAGCGCTCTCTCGCCCTCCAATTTCGTCGCCACCAATCCCGAGCTGTTGCGCGCCACGCTCGACGCGCGCGGCGAAAATCTCGTGCGCGGCATGAAGATGCTGACCGAGGACCTCTCCGCCGGACACGGAATGCTGAAGCTGCGCCAGAGCGACGAGAGCGAGTTCGAGCTCGGCGTCGACATGGCCAACACGCCCGGCAAGGTGGTCTGTCGCACGCAGGTGATGGAGCTCATCCAATATGCGCCGTCGACGCAGACGGTCTATGAGCGCCCGCTGCTGATCGTGCCGCCCTGGATCAACAAATTCTACGTGCTCGACCTCAATCGCGAGAAGAGCTTCGTGCGCTGGGCGGTGGCGCAGGGCCTCACCGTCTTCGTCATCTCCTGGGTCAATCCGGACGAGAGCCAGGCCGAGAAGGGCTTCGACGCCTATATGAAGGAGGGCGTGCTCGCCGCGCTCGACGCGGTGCAGCAGGCGACAGGCGCGGAACATGTGGCGGCGGCCGGCTATTGCGTCGGCGGCACCATGCTCGCCGCGACGCTCGCCTATCTCGCCGAGAAGGGCGACGACCGCATCGACAGCGTCACTTTTCTGGCGACGCAGGTGGATTTCACCGACGCCGGCGACATGCAAGTGTTCATCGACGAGGCGCGCCTCGCCGCGCTCGACGAGGCCATGGCCCGCACCGGCTATCTCGAAGGCGTCAAAATGGCGACGACCTTCAATCTGCTGCGGCCGAACGAATTGTTCTGGACCTATTTCGTCAACAATTACATGAAGGGCGTCGAGCCGGCGGCCTTCGATCTCTTGACCTGGAACTCCGACTGCACGCGCATCCCGCGCGCCAACCATCTCTTCTATCTGCGCCACTGCTACATAGAGAATGCGCTGTCGCAGGGCCGCATGGTGATCGACGGGGTCACGCTCAATCTGCGCAAGGTGAAGATCCCGATCTATGAGCTCGCCGCCAAGGAGGACCATATAGCGCCGGCGCGATCCGTCTTCACGGGAGCGAAATATTTCGGCGGCGAGGTGCGCTATGTGCTCGCCGGAGCGGGCCATATCGCCGGCGTCGTCAATCCGCCGGACAAGAACAAATATCAATATTGGACCGGCGGCCCGCCTGTCGGCGCCTATGAGGATTGGGCCAAGGCCGCCCGTGAGAACAAGGGCTCCTGGTGGGGCGACTGGCTCGCCTGGCTCACCGCCCAGGCCCCGCAGCGCGTGCCGGCGCGCATCCCCGGCGACGGCCGGCTGAAGGCGATTTGCGACGCGCCGGGGGAATATGTGCGGGTGCGGGCGTGAGGGGGGGGGCGCGCTCGCTTTGGGTCATTCCTCGACCTTCGCCGATGATGGCGAATAAGGAACGCCACGGCATGCCTCCAAGGCGGCTTGATAGCGAAGTTATCTGAGTATATGATTTTTTCGCTATAATTAGCTAAGGTCGCTCGAATTGGACATCGTCCGCAACCCATACGCGCCCGGCGCGGGGACTCCGCCTCCGGAATTGGCCGGGCGGTCATCCCTCATCGACGACGCCACCAATGCGATCAAGCGCGTTGCGGCCGGACGCCCTGCGCAAAGCCTAATAATGGTCGGGTTACGGGGCGTCGGAAAGACAGTTCTATTAAACCGGATCGAAGAAATTTCCTCTGATATTGGCTGTAAATCAGCATTTGTCGAAGCTCACGAGGGCAAGAATCTCCCAGAATTACTTGCGCCAAAATTACGATCCCTCCTCTATTCATTGAGCAAGGTCGACAGCGCGCAAGACTTGGCGCGCCGCGGCCTACGCGGCCTAAAGGGCTTCTTGAATGGACTGAAAGTCACGATAAACGATGTCGACTTTGGTCTGAGAACCTGACTCAAAAGACAACTATCGCGCGAGCCGCCTGATTGCGATCTGGATCGACGCCAGAACGACGAAGGTTT